>NZ_JBRKSZ010000011.1:0-1416 GCF_056155945.1 Bacillus sp. GM2 | reverse complement strand
CGACCGGGACGCCGCAGCATTCGTAGGTCATCGGTTAACAACTCCGACAATATCGTCAATGTGTCCGATCGTTTTCGTAATATAAAAGATCTTGTAACCGGACCCCCTGAGCGAATTGACCGTCGCTTCTGCATCCGTATCAGACTCCACACGGAGTATCTCCGCATCTTTATACGAAAAGCCTTCCTCTTTACCCGCAATAATGAAATAACCGTTTTTCATTTCGTCTCCTCCTCTACGTCCTTTTGAACGTGTTTGTGTTCGAGATAGGCGTTTTGTAGCCGGACAGCGCTGCCACAGATAACTACCGCCACCATGAAGACTGCTATGATACTTATAACGACCCAAACAATCACACCAATAACCGGAATCGCGAGTAGAAAATTAGTGACAAAATATCCGATACATCCTCCCGCGACACTCAGACCGATTAGCGCAACGATCGTTAGGGCTTCGATAAGTCGCTGCTTAAACATTCGATCACTTCCCTCCGATCGTGTCGAGGATTTCCTTGATCGCGTAGTATTCCGGGTTGATTATCTGATTTATTTCGATAGGTATGACGAAGAAGCTTACAATAACAGTTATTCCTAAGACTACTCCGAAAAATATTGCAACTAGCGTATATGGGCTTGTGTCGAAAGAATCTAGCACTTTATTGTGCTCTATTCCTTTTTTCAATAGCTTAGTAAAAACGATCCCAAGGAAAATAATCGCTGCAATCATACCGAAAATCCCGATAACTCCGCTTACCATCTGCTGCTTAACAAGCACCCCGTAAACATGTTCGGCTGCGACTCCGAGCTTTGCCGCCAGCTTATCGATATACTCCATCGCTTTATCCATTCGAATCACTCCAAATCGATTTTATAGTCGGTTGTAATCGTATTTTCCGGAAGATAGAATTCGTATGTCTTCTCCCCGGTGTACTTTCCGTAGAAGAACCTCGCAATGGCCGACTTAAATTGCATTTCGTATGTGACTACATAAGGCTGTTCGATATCTCCCTCTTTCATTTTCGAATCTTTAACCTTCGCTTTGTCTACGGATTTAAAACTGTCTTTCTCAACGACATAATAGAAGTATTGTTCTTCGTCTACTGTTCCGGAGCCAAGTATGAAGCTTCCCTTTGTATTCGAGTTATCCTTGATCGAATAAATCTCGGTTTTATGCGGATTCACCGGTTCGTCTTGTAAAAAGAATGCAGGGATAAATCCGATTACAAAAACCAAAGCACCGACCGCCGACCCGAAAAGTATTCCTAGTATACATTCGATCGGCCCAAATCCCCACATGTCGGATATAAAGGCCCCAGCGAATATCACTGCAACGATAATCGATAGAATAAGTATTCCCACCTATTCACCCTCCTTCAGTTTTATAATCTTCTCGCGAATAAGATACGTCAGTGCCACC
>NZ_JBRKSZ010000010.1:0-11485 GCF_056155945.1 Bacillus sp. GM2 | reverse complement strand
ATCTCTGCGGCCTCCTCTTCCGTTAGGGGTTCGAGTTGATCAGGCGTTGCGTATCCGCGAAAGCACTCACCCCCGGTAATACTAATGCTCTTGCCACGTATGTGTGGGTATTCGGGGTTTTCGACTTCATATACTTTTCCGTTCTCATACCCGCAAAGAGGAAGTTTGCCGCCGCCTGATTTCAGCCGAACTTTAGCGCCTTTCTTAAACTTTGCGCGAGCTGCCGCGTCTTTTGCTTCGGCAACTTCTTCGTCAGTTGCGTGGACGAGTTCATCTTCGTAAAAAATTCCGGCTTCATCTCCGTTCAATTTTTCGCAATGGAAGGGCGCAAAATCTTTGTCGTCTCTTTTTATTAGTACGATTTCATCGATTTCCGCGTAATGACCGCTTTCGTTCCCGACAACCTTCGCATAATCACCGACTTTCAGGCGTTCAGGCTTCGGCTCGGCGGCGCTGACTTTGCGGTAGACTTCGAAAACATGTTCGTAGGTATCAAAATCGCATCCTTCGTCATCAATGATACGCGGATCTCCATGTCCATCTACGCGATAGATTTCGTAATACTTATCTGCGGTTAGATATTCGTTTGGAGCTTCGTCAAACTTAACGAAATCGCCCGCCTTCGCTTCGCTCTTGGCAATCCGTACGTATTCCGTCTTGGCTTCGCCTTTTAGCGCAGCAACGTCGGATTTTAGGGATTCGATATCCTTTTCGTTTGTGCTGACGCGATCTTCTAATGACGGTTGAGATGCGGAGACTTTGCGGAAGAATGAAAAGGTTCCCGGTTGTACGCCCATTAGATCTCCGTCATCATCGATATACCTTAATCCACTATCGTAGATAACCGGATAGAAATGACCGAGCGATACGAATGTCATTGGTTCTGAAATTCTTAATCCAATATCACCTAGCTTCCCCTCGCCTTCCACACGCTCATACTCCGCACCGTTATACGCAACCTTCGTAATTTCACCGTTCACCATATCGAGAGTCTTAACGCCAGTAAGTTTCGACATCGAATCGTCCTCCTTTTATTGACCGTCCGACCCGGTAAGGTCAAACCGCCTCCGCTTCGTTTTTAACTTCGTAAAGTTCCCGATTAAGGGACAGCGGCAGTTCTACCCACCGCTTGCTCGCACGATTAGTTGATTTCGCCCAATATTCGCGCTGATTTCCTTCGTTTTCAAACATCCAAACGCGAGGCATTTCGCCCGGATCACCCAATACGCCGATAAAATAATCAACGTCGGACCGATCGTAGGGCTCGCCTTTTCCGTTCGTTGCGTATAGAACGAGTTCATTTTTGCGGTCAGGCCTACGTCGAAACGTTTTGACCTGAACCTTGTATTCGCGACCATTCAGCGGGTCTTCCGCCTTGAAATCGTAAGGCTGCGCGAGTTGGGGGCGCGATACTGCGTACCCATTCGCTAACAGCGCCAACTCTGCGACAACCTCCGAGTATTTTCCGACAACTTCGGTTAGATGCGCCATTCAATCGTCCCCCTTCGTTTTATTAAAACGGTAAAGTTTCTTCGTCATCTTTTTCGTTATTGGATCCGGCGCCCAGTGATAAGCCGATCAGACTAATATCGAATCCTGCTGCGACTAGGTTCTCAATCTGCGTCTTCTCGTCGGCTTCGAAAAGGAGGCCGTCGAACAAAGACATATCGAATTCTTTTCCGTCGTATTTATTGAAGTTCTCGCGTTCCTTATCCGTTAGATCCTCTTCCATATCGATAAACGGCGTTAAGCTGACCGTCGTTGATGTTCCGGAACCCGTTTTCGAAAGCTCAAACGCAACCTTTCCGAGTTTCTTTTCGAACTTCGTGATAACTGCGTAAACGGCCTGCGCTTGCTTTTTCGAAAGGTCGATGATGATTGGATTGCCTGTTTCTAAGTCGATGAATCCGAGTGCATAACGTTCTTTGACACGATACTTGGCGGCTTCTTCCTTGTACTTCTCTTCCGCTTTTGAGTCGCCCTTATCCGCAGCCTCCTTCTTTAAATCCTGATAATACTTCCAAGCGAGATCCCACGGTGTGTAGTCCGCAACCGGAAAGCCTTTATCGTTCATTTTGCTAGGATTCTGCGCAACAAACGAGTTTACTTTCTTGTAGATACCGTAGCTGTAGAAACGAATAAGGTCTTCGGTACCGAGTACGCGAACCTTGAAGGAAGATCCCGACTTAAAGCTCGTAAATTCCATCCCGTTTCCACTTCCGCCTTCGTTCGTTGAGTTTAAAGCATTGAGCGCCGCCACGCCTTTTTGAAATTGGCCCATTCGATTTCCCCCTACGTTTTAATTTTGAGGCTTTTCGCCCTCGCAAAATGCCGGTATCTGCGTCCGAAACGCCGCCAGCGCTAAGCAGTAGCGACGCGACTCTGTTACTTAACGGCCGCCCCGACATTCTCCGAGCGCCGGGCCGCAATGTCCGCCGCCCTCATTCGCCTTCTTCGCGATTAACTTCGTAAATAAGTCGGCCAAGTACAAGCGCGGCAATCACCGCAAATATTTCGAACAACCATGCGTTAGACATAGGCGGCAACTCCTCTCGCTGTACGCGTCAGTTCGCGTCTTAATTCGTGCGATTCCGCCGGCAATTCGTCAATACGCATACGAACCGCATTAATTCGAGATTGCAACGCCAATTTAGTCGATAATGACCGGGCGCGCGACAAACGGTCTTCTAAATGTGCGATCTCTTCTTCGAGTTCATCGCGAAACTTATCGATCCTAGCCACCTCTTCCGTAATTTGTTGCGACATTTTCGTAATTTCTTCCGCAATGAAATTCGTCACTTTACGCCGAATTCGATTGATGTAGCTTTTATTCGGTGGGATCACGGTCTTAACAACGTCTGCATCTACCGCAAGCATGAACGTTGCTCCACGATGGGAATACATCCGAGCATCTTTTCCGTTGTTGTCCGGACCGATGCCGCAGTAAATCGCATTAGATAACATCTGCGACGCCCATGCTTCCGGCGTTTGGTTGCCGATCTTAAAGCGCTTGGTAATTCGTTTCTTTGCGTGGTGGGATAGCGTTACTTTCATCCGACGCGCACCACCTGGATCGAAAGTGGACGGTAGTAGTCCGCCGGATCTTCGTCGACCGGCCATGCGCCTTGATATAAAATTTCGGTAAGTTTGCGCTGATCTAGCGCTGGATACGTATTAAAATCGATAAATTTGGGGATATTCATAGTACGTTCGCCTCCATATTGTTTAGGTAAAACGCACTAGACCGAAAGGTGTGTTCGCATACTGTTCGCTTGTCTTTTGACAACAGATTGTATATGATGAGGATGTAACGAATGCCTTCCGGGCTAGTTACGTATAGAAAATTACGCTGTTAATTGGGATTGGCAGTGTGCCCTGAACCGTTGGATGAACTTACGGTGAGACTCGGGATTTCCTCCAAATCGCTTCGCCAAAAGCGATGAAATTTCCGAATCGTTTGTGCATCCTCGGTTCCAAATTGCCAATATCGTTTTTTTTCGTGGGTCGTCCTGCGCCAACAGGGCGATCTTTTCTTTTAATAAAACCTCGCCTACGACGTTCGCCGAAATGTCTTCAGGTTCCCATACAGTTCCATCCTCACCTTCGAATGAGGTGTCGTATCTGATTCTTCTCTTTTTCCCGGTTAAAAAGTCAGCTCTTACACTTCTGATTATTTTTTGAATGAGAGCTTTCTTCTCTCTCCCGTTGTCTCTGAATGCCAACAAAGCTTTTCCGATTCGCCAATAGCATTCTTGCTCAAAAGAAGTGAAATCTGGAATTAGATGAGCGATTCTTTCTGACTCCCTTATGACATATGGAACGGCACCGCTCTCCAAAGCAATTTTAATCCTATTCAATTGTTTTTCTTTCAAATGTTTTTCCTCCTTTGCCCTACACTATATAACACGTAGTTGGCATTTACTTTTGGGACATCGTTTCCGGAATTTTTTCTTATCTTTATTTTTTTTGCTAATTATTTAGCTTTTTGTTGACATAAATTAAAGAATATTGTAGAGTATAGACATATCTAAATAAACCCTACAAAAACAGCCTGAAACGTTGGGAGACGTAGCTTAAGGCTTTAATTTGTAGTGTCTAAGAAGCTGAATAAATAGCTTATGAACACAGTTTATTAAAGATTTCTTTAAATGTCAACTTGTTTTTTAAAGATTTCTTTAGTTTGTTTTCATGAGCCATTAAGGATGGTTGATATGATTACGTTTGAAAGAGTTAAAAAACTTTGTAAAGATCGAGGCATAAGCCTCTCAAGACTAGAAGAAAATGTAGGATTCGGAAAAAACTCTATTTATTCATGGAAGCAGAATAACCCTTCGAGTGACAAACTCAAAAAAGTAGCCGACTACTTCAATGTATCTGTTGACTACCTACTTGGCCGTACCGATGATCCGAAAATACAAGGCCAATACGACATAGATACTATAGCCGCTCATCACGATGGTGAAGATTGGACAGAAGAAGAGTTAAGGGAGATCGAACGTTTCAAAGAGTTTGTCCGCTTAAAAAGAAAACAACAGGAGTAGTTGAGATGTACGAAACATTACTTTCGGAGGCTACTCACCTTGGTATAGACACCTATGAAAAACAAATGCCTCATAGACTCAAGGGATTGTACTCAAAAAATGTTATTTTGATTAATAAAAACATGGAAACCTCTTATGAAAAAACTTGTATACTTGCCGAAGAACTTGGTCATTATTATACATCGAGTGGGGATATAGTTGATCAAGATACAATTGAAAAGCGAATACAAGAAAAAATTGCGAGAACGTGGGCTTACGAAAAGCTAGTACCTTTGTCCAAAATTGTTCAAGCCCACAAAGAAGCTATAAAAAATAGGTATGAGCTTGCTCAGTACCTTGAGATTACAGAAGAATTTTTAGATGACGCCATTAAGCGCTATAAAGAAAAATACGGTGCTACTGTTAACTACGGTGGATACACCATTTGTTTTGAACCACTTGGTGTAATAGAGTGGATTGACAATTCTTTTTAACCTAAAAATCGAACATACATTCTTTTTAAGGAGGTATGGACGACCTGTACGAATGGATCGTCGAAGAATAACCAGTAGTCGGTCGTTGACGGGATTAAGTGTCGCCCGTCAACGCAAGACTTGGCTGTTTAGGTAACTTAAGACGCCAGCTCTTGACGTCCTCCGCACGCTCATACACCGCCATCAACTCCGTTCTCCCTTTCGCAATCAATAGTTCATTCGCATCCTTTCCTTCCGTAATATATCCGTGTGCCAGTCCGACTTTCCCGTATAAATAACGCTCGACCTCCGCCCGCAACTTCTCGCCGGCCTTATCGTTATCCGTCACGATGGTTACGTGTTCGATCGGAGACTGAACGATAATGTCCGCCTTCCGTTGGTTGAACGAAGACCCACCGGTTCCGATCGCCGGCACTCCCGCCGTCATCCACGATTGCGCATCGATCTCCGCCTCGCATAAGACAACACGCTTCAGCCGCCGGTCATACACGACATTCATTCCGTAAACAAGGTCCCGTATTGGCCAGCCGCCTTTGACGTACCAGAACGCCTTGCCCCGCGTTGACCGGTACTTTACGTTAGCAAGCCGCCCGTTCGGCAACCGCCAAGGCAACGCAACCGCACCGCCAGCCATACCGACGCCCATTAGCCGCTGGACAGCCGGCATGATTCCGCGCTTGTTTAAATAATCGTTAGGCCCCGCAGTCACGTCGTCGAGAATCGATTCGCTCAACGGTTCGCGATTCTTTGCGATCTTCAGCTTCGGCAGCCTCAGCGTTAATTTACCGTCGTCTGATTCCGGCGCGTACGAATCGATTAGGTATTCGACCGTCTCCTCTTCGGTTTCTTCGCGTAAAAACGCAAGTAATTTAACGAAGCCACCCCGTGCATACTCTGCGTCATAATAGCCGCTATCACCCCAATAGCCGGCCTTCGCGGTCGCCGTGTCTTCGAGATAAACGTAAAAGCTCGGCGACCGGTCATATCGGAAAGGGCTTGCGGACAGGAGTCGCTCGTCCGTCCAGGTCGGCCGCGTCCATTCGAACTGTTCGAGCTCATATCGTATGTCGACGTCGACCGGACGGCCGTTTAACGTCAATGTCGGCACTTTAGTCCCACTCCTTTCGTCTTAGAAATCGAACTGATCCGCTCCCCCTAGCTGCTTAATGACGCCGAACTGCGGCAGATAAATGATCTCAGCGCTCTTCCCTTCGCCGCCATCACGGCCTTTGTTCAGACCGATCAGGCCTCGCCCTTCCTCTGCGTTCGTATCCACCGCAATCAATAACGCAGCATCTTCGAGCAACGCCTTCGTTTTCTTGACGTCCTTACGCTGCGGCAACTTTAATTCGGAATCAGCGTCTTTCCCTTCACCTTCTTCTGCTTGCGTCAACGCAAAGACAGTCGTTTTTGTTTGACCGGCTAGACGACGGAGTTTCTTCGATGTTTCGGCCGCGTCTCCACCCGCAGTCTTTGACGTGTTCTTTTCGTAATCTAAATAGTAAAACGGATCGATTAGCACGACGTCAGCTTTCGTTTCAAGGATATCCGCCTTCAGATCGCGGAGTTTCCGGGAGTCGAAGTCCTCGTCGTCTACCGCGCGGACAATGATGTTGCCCGGAATCAATTCGTTCATCTTATCGAGGAACTCCATAAAGCCGGATTCGAATTCGTCGGATAGCTTTCCCTGGCGAACATCCCGCGAATTAAATCCGGCCTCAATATCGACGCCATCAAGATTCGCTTTTGTCACGCCAATGCTTGCCGAAATGGAAACGTAAAGCCTGACGAGAACCTCATACCATCCCATCTCCATCGACCAAATCAGAACGTTCGCCCCCTGCATCGCGCAATTAATCGCTTCCTCCAACGCTATGGCCGATTTTCCCCGGCCGGACTTCCCATAAATAACGTATACGTTCGACGAAACATAGCCGCCCATCGCCCGGTTTATGAAGTCGAATTTGCTGCGCCAGATCCGGAAAGACTCACCAGCCTTTCGGTTTTCATATTCGGCTTTGAATTTGTCGATATCTTTTTTGATGTCGGTGCCAACCGAACTACGAACGTTTGTTCTAATTTTAAATCTTTCGGCTTGCTCCGTCAACCAAGAAAAAAATTCTTCCGGATTATCTTGCGCGCTCTCCCACCGCTTCATAAATTCGGATTCTCCGCCGTCTCCTCTACCGTTAACAATTTCGGAAAAGTCCCGTAAGGACGCGTAATTCTTCAATTTTTCCGCAAGGTAATCGTAATTGGCCTCGATATTAAAATCCGGCTGGAAGTCCGGCACCTCATTCGCAACCATTTCGGCCGTCGGCGCCTGCCCTCCGTGTTTCTCCGCATATTCCGTGATGTATCGAAGTGCCTTGCGTTCGCCTTCCGTCGGCAGATCCTCGGCGGTAATATTAAAGCGCAACAGCGCATTCGGATCGTTCTGTTCGATTACCTTCGATAGCATTAAAACACCGTAGTTCATCCGCGATCCCTCCTCTTCTTACGCTATATGTTCGATTTCCTTCATCCTCAATGCGTTGACCGCTCGTGCTCCTCCGTACTCTTCCAGCTTCCTATCGATGAAGGAGACGCCCTTCGCAGTAACGTACGTCTGCACAAAGTTAACTCCGTAATATCTAGACGGCGACTGTTTGACTTTAAAATATCCTTCGTTGATGTAGCGCTGATAAGGAACCGGTGAACCTTCTTTCCGCACAAATACGCCGATTGTTCGTAAGAATGACGTTAATTTATTTCGTCCAATGCCGATCGATTTGGCTGCCTGCTCCAACGTTTGAACGTTTGTCGCGGCGATAAAACGATCATGTTCCTCCGCTTTCGGTTTCATTTCGGAGATTACTTCGTTTTGTTTGCGTACAGTCTCTAAAGTTGCGCTAAATAAAAGTTTTGTTTGTTCGTCTGCAAACGGCAGATACGTTTGTATGAATAAATCGTCATTTGCTACATAGCCGCCTGTTTTCCTGATTGTTGGGATGACTTCGTGAGTGATCCAGCGTTTGAACTGTTTGGCCTCTGGTTTGCGGCTTCTTAAAATCAGAGAATAAAGGCCCGGCTCGTTGATGATGAATGTTTCTTGATTTCGTCCTAATGAATCGGTGACCGGAACACTATTCCGCTCATCTTCATCTAGCAAATTCACTGATTTTCGAGCGTCCGTAATTCCTAAAACATCACAAACATCTTTTGCAACAAACCAAGGTTCGCCATCCTTAACGACTGTTCGGACCTGTTGATCTTGGTAATTGAACACTTTTTTCAATTCATTCATAATGATTCCTCCTCTTTTTCTTCTCGATATAAATGACTCTAGAGCCCCTCTTCAGTTGCTCCGCGATTTCGATACGAATACGGAAATAGTCGGCGACCTTGCCGAGCATATCCGAAACGGAATCCGCAGCGACACCGATGTAATAAAACGCCCAGCCAAGCGCAGCAAACGTCCACTTTAACGGATAGAGTAGGCGGTGCATCATCGCTCAACCTCCCGCTTTAATTTCGCCTTTACCTCGTCCTGCTTCGCCTTGTATTCTTCGTCACCATACATCGCTTCCAGACGCTTGTAATCGTTTAACTCGTCGAGTAGCTCATCGATTTTCTTCGTCTTGTCTTTCGCCATTTCACTCCCCGCCTTTTCTAGTTCTTCGCTAAGCTTAGCCATGGTATCGGCACTCGGCAATTCCGGAAGAAATTCCGCAAAGTGAAACGCCGTTCCCTCCGGCTCCGGATAGTTTTCGTAATCAACTCCGTCAAGATATTCGTCAACAAACTGACTGCGGCAGACTAGGCGGATGTCGTTCGAATCAGCGAGAATCCATTCGCCGTGAATTGCGTCTGCCAGATCGAATTCAACGTAATTAGAAACGCCGGTATCATCCGCTTCCTTAACGTCTCGACGCGCATCCACGAAGAATATGCGGTCAGGATATCCGTCTACTGCGACCAGGTCTCCGAAAGTGATCTCCGTTTTCATCTCCGCAGCCCCCTTTTCGATTCGCCCTCGAATTCAATTACGCGGCATAGGTCACGAATACGGTCCGTCAGACGTTGCTCTCCGAAAACGTCCGGCAGCCGTTCGATCGCAATGTTGCTCGTGTAGACAGTCGGTAACTGATTCGTCACTCTTGCGTTAACTATTGCGTGAAGATAGCCGCGAAATGCAGGCGTACAATCTCGTACTCCAACGTCATCCAGTACCGCAAATGGAGCCGCCATCGCAAGCGTCATCTTTCGTTTGAACTCCGTCAGGCCGTCCTCATCGTTCGTCATGGTTGCGAGGTTGAATTCCGTCTGCCATTCGTTCACATCGAGGAAATAGGCCGGACGCAGTGACGGCGTTAAACCTCTCCGCAAAGACCCGCTGTAATGGATGCGCAGCCATTCGTTAAGGATTGCCGCCGCTGTCGTCGTCTTTCCGGTGCCGGAGTTCGCGCTGTAGAGATACAACGACTTGATCCGGTCAGCCGGTTCGATATAGCCTTCCGTTTGCTCGAACTGGCGCTCGAACGTCTTGACGTAGTTTTCAACCGATTGATATACCGCAGGCTGCCCCGCTCTGGCTGGCGAATTGGCGAGCGTTGTCAAACGATATTCTCGCGGTAATCCTGCCGCCGCAGACCGGCCGCCGTTGCCCGATGCGCCGTGTAGTGCGATGAAGTGCGGGCATTGGCGGTTACAGGCGGACGTGCCGGCCGCTTTGCATCCGTTAGCCAGGACGCAGTTTCTTTCGTTAGTCAATGGCGTTCACTCCTTTCGTTAGTTCTCGATTACGTTTACTATCACATAATGATCGTCACGTTTTTCGATACGAACTTTATCTCCGATATTAAATGTCGTAATACCGATCCATTTCTTATTTCGTGGACGAAAATAAATCTGATGTCCGCTGTCTGATACATTGGTTATTTCTCCGACTCTTCCAGCCGCCGCAGATTTCACCGTATAACCTTCGTCTAAAAGTCGTTTTATTTCAAGTCCGATGCTCATTCGCAATCCCTCCGTTTAATAAAAGTCGTCGCCGATTTCCGCCTGCTGTTCCCGCCTTTGTTGCGCCGCTTCTTCGGCCCTGATTTCCGCCACTGCCCGCTGTAAATTCCGTCCCATCCACTTCTGCATAAATCCGAAGCTGACGCCCGGCCATTCTGCCGTCGGCCTGTATTCCGCAAAGCACAGATCGATGAAGCGCTTCGTCACTTCCGGTCCGTATTCGCCCGGCTTCCGCTTCGTTCCGACCCAGCGCCCGAGCATCCCCGCTTCTGCCTTCCATGGTTCGCGAGTAGGCATCGGAACGTAAGGGACGCCGTACAGCCGCTCATGCTCCGCTTTTAAATACGCCTGGAAGTCGCGCACATTCCACTTGGATAACGGTTTATCTGTCGTCGGCATTTTCGTCACCCATTTCGTTAAGAATCGCATAATAATCGTATTCTTGCGCATAGGATTCGTAGAGGTCGATTTTACGACGCAAGTCCGAAATTTCCTTCGCCATGTGATCCTTTTCCGCTAACAACGATTCAATAACGGGTCGGTCGGCAATCGGACACATTCTCGCTATCTCTGACGTAAGCTCCGCAATGTGGTCGAGCAAAGCCGGAATATCTTGCCGGGCGTGCGCGATGAACTCTGCGTCTTCTTTCGTTACTGCCGCCGCAACGCCGTCCCAATGTGTGTTTACCCAATACCGAAGATTTTCGTTTCCCGGCCATTCATGATCATCTGCGCCCCAATATCCCCCCGTTGCCGCTTCTACACGCTGACGGATCGCTTCGATATCGTCTTTTGTCATTACGCATTCACTCCTTCGATTTTGATTCCTAGTTTGTATAATGTTTCGCGAATGGCCGCTTTCCGTTCCTCTGCGCTAGGTGAACCTCCGTGAGATTCGTAAAACTCCCGCACCTTCTCCTCCGGCGTCTTTTCGACTTCATATCCGTTGATTAATGCGGCCGCGAGCGTCATGATGTCAATAGTATTAATTCCGGAATATTCATCTCCAAAATGACAACAGTGCACTTTAGCAGTAAGCAGTTCTTCTTTTGTCCCCACCTCTAAAAACGCCTCTATCGAATCCGACTGATCCTTCGTAATTACCGGCTTTTTAATTTCGCTCATCTATTCGTCCTCCTCTAACGCTTCGAGTTCTTCTTCTAATTCGCGAATCTCTTCTTCCAATTCGTAAATTTCGTGCTGTAAAAGCCGAATATCTTCGATAATGTCATCACGCCGTGTCATCTTAGCGCCTCCTTTGCGTGTAAGTTTATTTCGTATAGCTCAGTAATCGGTATTAAATCGACTGGTTCTTCGGGAATCTCCGACTTCGATTCGATTAATTTCAGCGCCTTCTTCAGCCGCTCGTTCTCCGCAATCAATTCGGCTACAGTACAGCGTAGGTCTGCGATTTCGTCCGTCAATTTTAACGCCCCCATTCCGTGTATTTTCACCTCATAACGTCAACCC
>NZ_JBRKSZ010000009.1:0-13696 GCF_056155945.1 Bacillus sp. GM2 | reverse complement strand
ACGCTCGGCGGCTGCGCGTTTTGCTTCGGCAACTTCTTCGTCAGTGGCGCGGACGAGTTCCGACGCATCGACGAACCAAACTTCTCCGTCTGAGAGACGTCGCGCTTTAAAATTCGGGTTGTTTCCCGCCTCAATTAACTCGATTATGTCATCGGTATCAAACAGGTGGCCGAATTCCTCACGGACCACCTTCGCATAATCACCGACTTTCAACCGCTCAGGCTTCGGCTCGGCCTCAGCGCTTGCGGCGCTTACTTTGCGATAGACTGCGTAAGTATCATCCGCTGAGGCATAGTTTTCGTCACCGACATCGTCAGTAAAATAGATATCTCCTAGCCAATCGACCTGGTCAATTTCGTACATCTTTTCCATTGTAATATCGTCATCGTAAGTCTCGATAAACTTAACGTAATCGCCCGCCTTCGCCTCGCTCTTGTCAATCCGTACGTATTCCGTCTTGGCTTCGCCTTTTAGCGCAGCAACGTCGGATTTTAGGGATTCGATATCCTTTTCGTTTGTGCTGACGCGATCTTCTAATGACGGTTGAGATGCGGAGACTTTGCGGAAGAGTATGCTATCCCCGTCTGTTACGGCGTTTCCGTGAAAGTCGTCTATTTCATCTCGGACAGATAACCGCGAAGTACCCTCGTCGCGTACTAGTAGGTAAAATCCGCCTAATTTAAGATCCGGATGCCTATGTCCGTTAAGTACCAAATCTCCGGATTTTCCGACACTTCTCGGAATTCCTTCCACACGCTCATACTCCGCACCGTTATACGCAACCTTCGTAATTTCACCGTTCACCATATCGAGAGTTTTAACGCCAGTAAGTTTCGACATCGAATCGTCCTCCTTTTATTGACCGTCCGACCCGGTAAGGTCAAACCGCCTCCGCTTCGTTATTTTCCGCAAAATCTTCCCGCATGAAATTCAGATCCATTTCGACCCAGCGCTTGCCTTCCTTTACTGACGGCCCCCAATAGTCGGTAATGCCGCGATTATCGAACATCCAAACGCGAGGGAATTTTCCCTCACCGATCAGCACGCCGATGAAGAAGTCGACGTCGTCCGTCGTATAAGGCTGACCGTCTCCTTTGCGCCCTTCTACCGTTAAATAGCCGCGGTCTTCCCGACGATCACGAATCGTCTTAACCTGGAACGTCTTCCATTCGCCAGTGCCCGGATCTCTTGCGCTGATATCGAAGGATTCCTCTGTCTCCGATTTTGATACCGCCTGCCACCCGCTGGCTAATAAAGCCGCGCGGGCGATCAGTTCGGAATACTTGCCGATAGTTTCCTTGAGATGCGCCATTCAATCGTCCTCCTTCGTTTTATTAAAACGGTAAAGTTTCTTCGTCGACTTCTTCGTTATCCTTTTCGTTAGTTGATTCCGACAATGGCGGCAGTTTAGCGCGATCAATCTTCGCTTCCTCATCCGCTTCGTGCAGTAGTTTAACGATGTCGGCCTCTTCACGGAAGTTAGCGAGTTCTTCATACTCGTAGTCGATTCCGATGAACTTTTTCGCTTCCTCAAGCTGTTCCGGAGAGGCATCGCCAGATTCTAACGAGAACGACTTGTCGACTTGTTTGATATGAACGGCTTCACCGACGAGAGTGTAGTCCGGATTAAACTTGCGACCCATCTTTTCGGCTTTGTCATAGTCCGCGATCAAGTTGTTAATGTGGAACTCTTTCGTATCGATCACGCGATATGTTTTGTATTCGAGATCATAAACCGGAATCATCGCGTACAGCTTGCGAGGAGCACCAACTAAGCAAGACGGGCAAGCGTCAGGGTTCGGTTTCTTAAATGCGCTCTGATCAGCACGAATTCCTTTCGGAGAATGCAGGCACGTATGTTTACGGAAGTGATAGATCGTCCTCTGACCGTTAAATGTGCTTTGCTCATGCACATAATACGCAAACCAGTCGTCTGGATCAGCGAGAATAACGAATGTACGTCCTTCCGCGTTTACTTCTCCATGTTTACCCATACGCACATAACGAGTAACACCTTCCGGGAACTCACCGCCTGATTGCGCTGCCTCGCGCTGTTCCTCGCGTTGCTTCAAAGTATCTCTTAGACTCATTCGATTTCCCCCTACGTTTTAATTTTGAGGCTTTTCGCCCTCGCAAAATGCCGGTATCTGCGTCCGAAACGCCGCCAGCGCTAAGCCGTAGCGACGCGACTCTGTTACTTAACGGCCGCCCCGACATTCTCCGAGCGCCGGGCCGCACAATCGCCGCCCTCATTCGCTCTCTTCGCGGTTAACTTCGTAAATAAGTCCGCCAATTACAAGCGCTGCAATGACGCCAACAATTTCGAAAACCCATACGTCAGACATGGGCGGCGACTCCTCTCGCTGCACGCGTCAGTTCGCGTCTCAATTCGTGAGATTCAGCCGGGAGTTCGTCGATGCGCATTCGAACCGCATTAATTCGGGCCTGAAACGCCAATTTAGTCGATAGTGACCGGGCGTGATAAAGGCGGTCTTCTAAATATCCGATCTCTTCTTCGAGCTCATCGCGAAACTTATCGATTCGAACCACCTCTTGCTTAATTTGTTCCGACATCTTCGCAAATTCTTCCGTTATGAATTTCGTTACTTTGTGGCGAAAACGATTGATACTGCTTTTATTCGGTGGGATTACGGTTTTAACAACGTCTACATCTAGCGCAAGCATGAACGTTGCTCCACGATGGGAATACATCCGAGCATCTTTTCCGTTGTCGTCCGGACCGATGCCGCAGTAAATCGCTTTAGATAACATCTGAGACGCCCATGCTTCCGGCGTTTGGTTGCCGATCTTAAAGCGCTTGGTAATTCGTTTCTTTGCGTGGTGAGATAGCGTGACTTTCATCCGACACGCACCACCTGGATCGAAAGTGGACGGTAGTAGTCCGCCGGATCTTCGTCGGCTGGCCATGCGCCTTGATATAAAATTTCGGTAAGTTTGCGCTGATCTAGCGCTGGATACGTATTGGAATCGATAAATTTGGGGATATTCATAGTACGTTCGCCTCCATATTGTTTAGGTAAAACGCACTAGACCGAAAGGTGTGTTCGCATTCTGTTCGCTTGTCTTTTGACATGAGAACGGTTACCATGAGGATGTGGCTACGCCTCCCGAGGCTAGTTACGTTTTAGAAAGAAACCTTTATGCTGTTAGTTGGTCCTGACAGTGTATCCTGAACCGTCGGATGAACTTACGATGAGACTCGGGATTTCCGCCAAATCGCTTCGCCAAAAGCGATGAAATTTCCGAATCGTTAGTGCATCCCCGGTTCCAAATTTCCAAGATTGTTTTTTTTCGTGGATCGTCCTGCGCCAACAGGGCGATCTTTTCTTTTAATAAAACCTCGCCTACGACGTTCGCCGAAACGTCTTCAGGTTCCCAAATGTTTTCGCCTTCTTTTATGGAATCAATTGAAACCTCATCCCGAGGTTTCCTGTTTGTTAAAAATCTATTCCGTACTTCTCGAATTATCTTTTGTATTAGTGCTTTTTTTTCTCTGCCATTATCTTTATACCTATCAAGAGCAGCTCCAATGTAGTGATAGCATTCATACTCGAAAGAGGTGACATCAGATACTCTATGCTCAATCTTCCTAGATTCGTTGATAACAAATGGGATCGCTCCACTTTCTGCCACTAACTTAAACCTATTAAATTATCCACTTTTTAAAACCCCTCCTTATTCTCACACTTATACAACGTGTAGGTGACGTCTGTTTTTGGGACATTATTTTTGAATTTTTTCTTGAATTTGTTTTATCGTCCTCTATATGAAGATATTAGCATATTAATTTTTGTTAATGTTCGAAATTGGGTGAACTCAAAAAAACTATTTTTTACCCAATTTTATAAATTTTATAACTAAAAAAAGCCACCGTTTGGTGGCGGCGGATACACATTATCCTCCTACTTTTATGCCTGCAACTTTTACGTCTTCATTGACCTGTTGTTTATCTGTTGCCGCCGCATTATGAGGCAAAACTGCAAGAATCGCCCCTAAAACTAATCCCATCAATAAAACTTTCTTCATATAAAACCTCTCCTTTTTTTTCAAATTTAAATGATTTGAGTTCTGATGCTTGCCTATTGTCGATCCCGAGGGAAGGTAATACGTCCGCTATGAGTGATGCGAAGAAAAAGTTCATTTTTTTTAAAAAGTGACCATACCCCCTATATATCTTATCTACAGACTGGGCTTTCACGTAATCGAAGAATACTATAAAATCGTCATCACCCCCTAAAAGCATCTGTTTACTTAATAAAGATGTATTTGGAATATCCCCACTCTTCTTAAAGTGGAAATAAATCTCCGCGAGTGTTAAATTATGTTCGGCCTCATTAATAATTAGGCTCTCTCCAGTCTTTCGTGCAGCCTCAACACTTTTTCTAAGAAAATGTAAACAATGCTCTTCTTGGTTTTCGGCTAAATGGGAGATTCCGAGATAGTAATAACCATCGGATTCGTGTTTATCATTTAATTGTGTTTTTATCATAACATCTGCATGGTTGCGGCAAAGATCAATTTCATTAAGGTGAAGGTATGCAGGTGCAAGAACTTCAGACAGTCGATAAGCGTAGCACTCTTTAAAGAACATCTTTCTAACGCTTTTCATCCTTGATAACTCACAACTAATTCGTTCTGCTTCCTTGGTAATCTCGAAATAATCCTTCGTATAGTACATAGAGACACACTGATATATTTGCTTCAAGAGGGAGATCTCTTTACACCCGGAGGTCTTAAGATTCTCAATTTTCGAAATCATCTCTTTAAATGAAATTTCATCAGTCATGAAATCGAGGATAATAGAATAGGCGCTTATATAAGATTTAAGATAAGGATCTTTTTTATTTTCCGAGATAAGACGGCTCAACAGATTTGCGTCTCTTTTTATAGCTGAGTATTCAAAGGCCTGTTTTATAGCTTCCGTTGTATTTAATTTCAAACACCAGTCGCGCATTTTTTCGTGGTACTTTTCTTTAAAGAAATACCTAGCTAACTTAATAAGTTGTCTAAACCCTATTCTATCTTCATTTTCTAAATCATATAAACAATCTTGATTAATACCTGTTTCTAAGGAAATACATGGTATACTTAACCCCAGAGACTCTCTTTGATAAGTGAATTCATCTCTTATAGAACGCAACCCCGACACCCCTTTTATGTGATTTACGTTTTTGTTATATCTATAGTATACTACAAATGCACACTTTTATGTGCGTAAAATTTTAGAAAAAGGAGATTTTTTTATGATTAGTTATGAGCCTCTGAGGTCATACCTAAAAGAACGTGGACAAACTACAGGAATACTAAGAGACAAGGTAATCCATCGAAACTTGGTGACTAAAATTAATGACGATAAATATGTTAGTTTAGCAACGATTGAAACCATATGCCTTTATTTAGGAATCCCTATTGAGAAGGTCGTTAAAATACTTCCTGATAACGTAGAAAAATAACGATATTTAAGCTATAATTTCCCCGTGAAGCAAAAGCTTTGCGGAGGTGTTTATTACGGTTAAGTATCGTCGAGGTAAATGTTTACTTCGCGACCGACTCCGTGAAGCTGGAATGAACCAAGCGCAGCTCGCCGATAGGGCTGGCGTTAAAGAATCGCATGTATCCGGTTATGTACACGGAACAAAACGGATGAACCTGGATACCGCGAAAACTTTTTCGGTAATTCTAAACTGCCGCATGGACGACCTGTACGAATGGATCGTCGAAGAATAACCGGTAGTCGGTCGCTGACGGGATTAAGTGTCGCCCGTCAACGAAAAACTTACCCGTTTAGGTAACTGCACTCGCCAGCTCTTGACGTCCTCCGCACGATCATAAACCGACCTCAACTCCGCTCTTCCCTTCGCAATCAATAGTTCATTCGCATCCTTTCCTTCCGTAATATATCCGTGTGCCAGTCCGACTTTCCCGTATAAATAACGCTCGACCTCCGCCCGCAACTTCTCGCCAGCCTTATCGTTATCCGTCACGATGGTTACGTGTTCGATCGGGGACTGGACGATAATGTCCGCCTTTCGTTGGTTGAACGAAGACCCGCCGGTCCCGATCGCCGGCACCCCCGCCGTCATCCACGATTGCGCATCGATCTCCGCCTCGCATAAGACAACGCGTGTCAGCCGCCGGTCATACACGACATTCATTCCGTAAACGAGATCCCGTATCGGCCAGCCGCCTTTGACGTACCAGAACGCCTTGCCCCGCGTTGACCGGTACTTCACGTTAGCGTGCCGCCCGTTCGGCAACCGCCAGGGCAACGCAACCGCACCGCCAACCATTCCTACGCCCATTAGACGCTGGACCGCCGGCATGATTCCGCGCTTGTTTAAATAATCGTTAGGACCCGCAGCCACATCGCCGAGAATTGTTTCACGTAAAGGTTCGCGATTCTTGGCGAGCTTCAGCTTCGGCAGCCTAAGCGTTAATTTACCGTCGTCTGATTCCGGCGCATACGCATCGATTAAATATTCGACAGTCTCCTCTTCGGTCTCTTCGCGCAAGAAGGCGAGCAACTTAACGAAGCCACCCCGTGCATACTCTGCGTCATAATAGCCGCTATCGCCCCAATAGCCGGCCTTTGCGGTCGCCGTGTCTTCGAGATAAACGTAAAAGCTCGGCGACCGGTCATATCGGAAAGGGCTTGCGGCCAGCAAGCGCTCATCCGTCCAGGTCGGCCGCGTCCAATCGAACTGTTCGAGCTCATAACGTATGTCGACGTCGACCTGACGGCCATTTAACGTTAAAATCGGCACTTTCGTATCACTCCTTTCGTCCTAATTAGGCCGGATTGTTCTATATATTACGCCCTGGTTTTGAAAAATTCCATCGTATTTTGTCGAAAGAACCGCGGTAAATGTTGACAATGTTATCCAACATCATCCATTTCAATTTTATTTACCCAGGCAAACTCTCCGTGATACTTTTTTGCTGCCTCATTGTATGCTTTCGCCGCTTCAATTTCAGTATCAAACTTCCCGAGTTCTATATCTGTTTTATCAACAACAATCCTAGCTCTCCATTTTTGGTCTCTTTTATAGAACCCGACACCTTTGTATTTGCTTACTCTAGTGTGTCTTGGCTTCTGATTTTGTTGGTTTTGAGTCTTAGTACACACCCTTAAATTCCCTCTTCGGTTATCTAGACCGTTTCCATTTTTATGATCCACGATCTTCCCATCTCCAGGTACAAGGCCACAAATGAACCGATGCATATAAACAGCTGTGTACTTATTTACTCCGACCCGTTGGTTCCTAACAGCGTATCCATTTTGGTTATAATGCCATTTGTACTGATTCACCAACTCATAATCACTATCATCAACTATAGCGACCTTATTATTACTAAGAGGTATCTTTTTCAAGAAGACACCCCCCTAAAACTCGAACTGCTCTGCGGCAGATTCGCCTTTCGGAAATTCTCGCAAAACACCGTAGTCGAATAGCGCAACGAGCTCGAGCATGAAATCTTCGCCACCATTCCGGCCTTTCTCGATTCCAATTCCGGCTATTCCCTCTTTAGATACCGAATCAAATCCGATCAAATTCGTCGCGATATCTAACAGGCGAGAGGTGGTTTTTACCTTTTCGCGAGTAGGAATTCGTAGCTCCCTCACGCCGTCTTCGCTAACCTCTTTTTTATCTACGGTCGCCTGAACGGTGTAAAATCCAACTACGTCATAATCACCTACTATATTTTCGAAACGTGTTGCAGCGTACTCGGCTGCGCCCCCTGCTGTTTTATTTACGTTCTTTCCGTAAACATCTGAAAGTCCATAGAATGGATCAAGAAAAACGGCGTCAATTTTTCCTGTACTTAGCTCCCGCTCAAGATCCGCTAATGACCGTGTCAACTCTCTTCCGCTTTTCCCTTGGAAATAAAGTGTTCCGGGGTAGTACGAATCGAGTAACTCTAAGACTTCGAAGAACTTTTCCCGAACAACATCATCCAGTTTTCCCGATAAAATAGCTTTGTTTGGTATACCTACCTTCCGGCCGAGCTCGTCTATCAATACCTCGTCGACAGCTGTTGCAATTGAAATAAGACGGGAAATAAACGTGTATTCCTTAACTTCGAATGATTTAACGAGACAGTTTGCACCTTGGCGCAGTAATGAATCAAGAATTCGACAGACTAGGTATGTTTTACCGCGCCCTGACTCACCCATGATTCCATAAATATCACCTGTAAACCACCCCGATATCTCATTATCAAGAGTAGGAAAAGGCGTCTTATAAATCCGGAATGACTTGCCTTCTTCACGCTTTTTATACTCGTCTCTAAACGATTCTTTAATTTCACTCAACGTCCGACCGATAGAACTACGAACGTTTGTTCTTATTTTAAGACTTTCGACTTTTTCCGTCAACCATGAAAATAATTCTTCCGGATTATCTTGCGCTTGGCTAAACCGTTCCGGAAGCTCCTTTTCCGCAATATCGACGAACTCTCGCAACGCAGCCTGTTTCCGTAGTTTTTCCGCAAGGTAATCGTAATTGGCCTCGATATTAAAATCCGGCTTGAAGTCCGGCACCTCATTTGCAACCATCTCGGCCGTCGGCGCCTGGCCTCCGTGTTTCTCCGCATATTCCGTGATGTATCGGAGTGCTTTGCGTTCGCCTTCCGTTGGTAAGTCCTCGGCGGTAATATTAAAGCGCAGCAGCGCGTTCGGATCGTTCTGCTCGATCACTTTCGATAGCAGTAAAACACCGTAGTTCATCCGCGATCCCTCCTCTTCTTACGCTATATGTTCGATTTCCTTCATCCTCAATGCGTTGACCGCTCGTGCTCCTCCGTACTCTTCCAGCTTCCTATCGATGAAAGAAACGCCCTTCGCAGTAACATATGTCTGTACAAAGTTAACTCCGTAATACCTAGACGGTGATTGTTTAACTTTAAAATAGCCTTCGTTGATGTAGCGCTGATAAGGAACCGGCGAGCCTTCTTTCCGAACAAATACACCGATTGTCCGTAAGAATGTCGTTAATTTGTTTCGGCCAATTCCAATCGATTTGGCTACTTGCTCTAACGTCTGCACATTTGTCGCGGAAATAAAACGATCATGTTCCTCCGCTTTCGGTTTCATTTCGGAAATTACTTCGTTTTGCTTGCGTACAGTCTCTAAAGTTGCGCTAAATAAAAGTTTTGTTTGGTCGTCTGCAAACGGTAGATACGTTTGAATAAATAGATCGTCATTCGCTACATAGCCGCCCGTTTTTCTGATTGTCGGAATGACTTCGTGAGTGATCCATCTTTTGAATTGTTTGGCCTCTGGTTTGCGGCTTCTTAAAATCAGAGAATAAAGACCCGGTTCGTTGATAATGAATGTTTCTTGATTTCGCCCTAATGAATCAGTGACCGGAATACTATTCCGCTCATCTTCATCAAGTAAATTCACTGATTTTCGAGCGTCTGTAATCCCTAAAACATCGCAGACATCTTTTGCAACAAACCAAGGTTCACCGTCCTTAACGACTGTCCTCACCTGTTGATCTTGATAATTGAATACTTTTTGTAATTCGTTCATCACCGCTTGACCTCCCGCTTTAATTTCGCCTTCGCCTCGTCCTGCTTCGCCTTATATTCCTCATCGCCGTACATCGCTTCCAAACGCTTGTAATCGTTTAACTCGTCGAGCAGATCATCAATTTTCTTCGCCTTGTCTTTCGCCATATCATCCCACGCCTTTTTAATTCCTTCGCTAAGCTTAGCTACGGTATCGGCATACGGTAATTCCGGAAGAAATTCCGCAAAGTGAAACGCCGTTCCCTCCGGCTCCGGATAGTTTTCGTAATCAACTCCGTCAAGATATTCGTCAACAAACTGACTGCGGCAGACTAGGCGGATGTCGTTCGAATCAGCGAGAATCCATTCGCCGTGAATTGCGTCCGTCAGATCGAACTCGACGTAATTGGAGACGCCGGTATCGTCCTCCTCTTCGACTTTCCGCCGCGCATCAACGTAGAAAATACGGTCCGGGTATCCGTCAACTTCGACTAGGTCTCCGAAAGTGATGTCGGCTTTCATCTCCGCAGCCCCCTTTTCGATTCTCCTTCGAATTCAATTACGCGGCATAGGTCACGAATCCGGTCCGTCAGACGTTGCTCTCCGAAAACGTCCGGCAGCCGTTCGATCGCAATGTTGCTCGTGTATATCGTCGGAAGTTGATTCGTCACTCTCGCGTTAACTATTGCGTGAAGATATCCGCGAAATGCTGGCGTACAATCCCGCACACCTACGTCATCCAGTACTGCAAAGGGAGCCGTCATCGCCAGCGTCATCTTCCGTTTGAATTCCGTCATGCCGTCCTCGTCGTTCGTCATGGTTGCGAGGTTGAATTCCGTCTGCCATTCGTTCACATCGAGGAAATAGGCCGGACGCAGTGACGGCGTTAAACCTCTCCGCAAAGATCCGCTGTAATAGACGCGCAGCCATTCGTTAAGGATTGCCGCCGCTGTCGTCGTCTTTCCGGTGCCAGAGTTCGCGCTGAAGAGATACAACGACTTGATACGGTCAGCCGGTTCGATGTAGCCTTCCGTCTGCTCAAACTGACGCTCGAACGTCTTGACGTAGTTTTCAACCGATTTATATATCGCTGGCTGATCCGCTCTGGCTGGCGAATTGGCAAGCGTTGTCAGTCGATATTCTCGCGGTAAGCCTGCCGCCGCTGACCGCCCGCCGTTTCCTGTCGCGCCGTGTAGTGCGATGAAGTGCGGGCATCGGCGGTTACAGGCGGACGTGCCGGCCGCTTTGCATCCGGTAGCCAGGACGCAGTTTCTTTCGTTAGTCAATGGCGTTCACTCCTTTCGTTAGTTCTCGATTACGTTTACTACGTGGATATTTCCGTTGTGTTTGTCTACGAGGAGATATACGGTGTACTCATCCCCTTTTACGACGTGTAGCATACCTTCGACGAAATCGAGATCAGTCGTTACTCTTGCTGGATCGTACGTCATTCGCCCACCCCCGTCCGGCTGTCATCGACGATTTTTAAGAACGACTCTTCTCCGTATTCATCAATCCCTTCCGTTACTGTAGGTAAATAATCGAATCCTCCATCCTCATAAAAAACCTTATCCTCGTTTACATCCACGATTTTTCCGTAATAATCCGCGACCTCATTAATTTCGAAACTACCGACAACATCCCCCACACGAACCTCAGTCGGCTGCGGTGCGTTAAGATATTCGTCAGGTACTTCGAGTCCAA
The DNA here is from genome assembly GCF_056155945.1 of Bacillus sp. GM2. Taxonomy (NCBI): domain Bacteria; kingdom Bacillati; phylum Bacillota; class Bacilli; order Caryophanales; family Bacillaceae; genus Bacillus; species Bacillus sp. GM2. The sequence goes on along the minus strand of NZ_JBRKSZ010000009.1, from coordinate 2,458 downwards.
GTGCGCGATGGAGAGCGATGGCTTCTCCGATATGGATGTTAAAGCAGTCATCCGGCGCACATATTGCCGTTCCATAAAACGCAGTTCTGCTATTCGGTTTCTTTGCGACCGCCTCTACGGTTCGACTTTCACGGTTGATATCGAACGTAATATCGAAAGTCTGTAACATTCTATTAATCATCCTGAGGCGTTCAACGTCCGCCTTCGCCTGCTCGACGATTTCATCCCGGCGTTCTTGTGCGGTCTTTTCAGCCGGTGCCTGCGCCATTAATTCACGCCTCGCATCTTCGTATCCTTTTGCGTATGCAGCTAGCCGCAATTCCTCGATCGCATCTCGCGCTGTTTCTACCGCAATGTCATATCGTTGTTCAACGTTTTCCATATCATAACCCCTCCGTTTAATAAAAGTCGTCGCCGATTTCCGCCTGCTGCTTCCGCCTTTGTTGCGCCGCTTCTTCGGCCCTGATTTCCGCCACTGCCCGCTGCAAATTCCGTCCCATATACGTCTGCATAAATCCGAAGCTGATACCCGGCCATTCTGCCGTAGGCCTATATTGCGCAAAGCACAGATCGATGAACCGCTTCGTTATTTCCGGCCCGTATTCGCCTGGCTTCCGCTTCGTTCCGACCCAATGACCGAGCATTCCCGCTTCGGCTTGGTAGCCGCGAAAAGGTACGTACGGGACGCCGTAAAGCCGTTCGTGCTCCGCTTTGAGGTACGCCTGGAAATCGCGCGTGTTCCACTTGGCGACCGGCTTTGAGTCATACGTTGTCATCTTCGTCATCCTTTCCGTAAAGGAATCGATAAACTTCACCGTACACTTCGTATTCCGTTCCGTATCGCATCTTGCTAAGTAAATTCTCGACTCGATCGATAATTAACGTTGCCTCTCTTAGTTCTTGTTCAACCTCCGCAACGTAGTCGAGTAACTCCGGAATGTCTTGGCGTGCGTTTGCGATGAAATCTGCGTCTTCTTTCGTTACTGCCGCCGCAACGCCGTCCCAATGTGTTTTTACCCAATAGCGAAGATTTTCGTTTCCCGGCCACTCACTATCATCTGCGGCCCAATAGCTCTCCGTTGTTGCTTCCACACGCTGACGGATCGCTTCGAGTTCATCTTTTGTCATTACGCACTCACTCCTTCGATTTTGATTCCGAGGCAGTCGAGTGTATTTCGGACTCCTTCCGCAACGCCTGATGTGTAAAAATCGTCCTTACTGCGAGGCATGGATTGCTCATGTCGCTGGTAATTGGCCGCGTAATACTCCCGCACCTTCTCCTCCGGTGTCTTTTCGACTTCATATCCGTTGATTAATGCGGCTGCGATCGTCATTAGGTCGAGGTCATTCAAACACGAGAACATATCCGCCCAAGGATCGTCTACTTCCGTAAGAACGTTCGCATGGTCAATTAGAAAGCGATTATATAGCTTCGGACCTAAATCTAACCCTTGACGGACATAACACTTGATGCCTTCTTCGATCGCCCTCGCCTGCTCCTTCGTAATTACCGGCCTTTTAATTTCGCTCATCTATTCGTCCTCCTTCGCGAGAATATCGTACGCATACAGTTGTATATCGAATCGGACAAGGCCGCTTCCGTCCGATTGTATCTGCGACCCCTTTACGTGAAATCCTTTTTGTGCAAAGTGGTCTCGGAGAATCTTCTCGATTTCGTCGTCTAAAAGGCTGATTGTAACGTTCATCGTTCGCCCTCCTTTAATTCGCGCATTAGTAGTCCGTGCAATGTGGTGACGGTATGACGCTGATCAGCCGAAAGATTCTCCGGAAGTTTCATCGGAATCACGCCCGGTTCTGATGGCTGTCGCTCAGATCTGACGTAGAGGTCGGCCGTAAGTTCCTCCGCTTCCTCAATCGTGTGTTTCATCCGCTCGTTTTCCGCAATTAATTTTGCTACAGTACAGCGCAGGCCTGCGATTTCGTCTGTCATCTTAGCGCCTCCTTTGCGTGTAAATTTATTTCGTATAGCTCAGTAATCGGAACTAAATCGACTGGTTCTTCGGGAAGCTCCGACTTCGATTGGATTAATTTCAGCGCCTTCTTCAGCCGCTCGTTTTCCGCAATCAATCCGGCAATAGTGCAGCGTAGGTCTGCGATTTCTTTAGTTTCCGGAAACAGATCGAACGTCGTCAACTCACGCTCTGATCCGTCTTCCTCCTTGATAAACACACCACCCTCTCCCGGAGCAACTTCCCGCACCTCAATGCCGAGTTCCTTTGCGACCTTGATAATGTGGTCTATATCGAATTTTGGAACGATCATTTTAACGCCTCCACTCATCGTCTTTTTTGATAACCGTCAGACCTTCCTCGCTTCGTTTGGTGTTTTCCTCCGCAATCTCGGCTAATTTCAAACGCTGTTTGTCGGTGAGCTCCGAGATTCGTCTCGTATCCTCCGCCACGTTTTCGCCTCCTCTCCGTCGTTTTAACGTCATCCC
>NZ_JBRKSZ010000008.1:927500-1641645 GCF_056155945.1 Bacillus sp. GM2 | reverse complement strand
CTCAAACCGACGTATTAATCGATTGGCTTGCTCCCTACTCATGCCTATGTGCTGAAGCCACTTATCAAACAAGCCATCATACTGATTTGTTCCTGAAAGTTCATCTCTCGCTTCCGTTAATTCTCTGCCTAGTTCTGTGTAAGCTTTTCCAACAATTTCTCGCATGTTATTTTCTTTCTTGCGTAGAAATGCTGCTGTGCTAATATCTAAATCTCCATAGTTAAACGTTTCGATTTCGTTCGTCATTCCAAAACCTCCTTCACAGGATAATACCCGCGACTTTTTAAAACCGCACAATAATTTCTAAATTTTTTCTTCCTTCACTTTTATAACGTGTATGACACACTCAATTTTGGGACATCATTTTCGAAATTTTTCCGCCCTCACTTATAACTGCGAAACCACTTTCGGATTGGCACACGTTTTTCTGTGTTCATTATTAGTTGCGTAGAAACCTTTCAGATCGGACATCGTTTTTAGACAAAAAAAAATAACCCCGCCTTAAAAGACGAGGTTAATTCATTACACATCGAGCTTGTCGTTTTTACTCGCTTTATTAAACTGTTCGATTACTACATCATCTACGTAGTCAAGATATACTTGCGTTGATTCTAAGTCGGCGTGACCTAGTATTTTTTGTAACGACCGAATATCGCCCCCGTTGCGCAGGTAATTGATTGCGAAAGTATGACGAAGACTGTGAATGCTCGCCCTGCACTCGTTTTTCAAATTCGCTAATTTAGCATACTTATCTGCCCGCTTTCTTAGATGATCCTTAGATACTTCCTCTCCGTATTGATTAACGAAGACTTTTCTCACGGCCCCAAAATATTCGGTTGTCTCTATGCGGAGCTGTTTTAGAATCTCCGCAACTTTGTCCGTCATGGGAACCATTCGATTCTTTCGGTTCTTATTAATCGCCCCCGGGAGCATGAGTACCTTATTTTCAAAGTCGATATCATCTGGATTAAGACCTTCCAACTCATTCGAACGAAGGCCGCATTTTAACGATACATAGAACGCTACGTAATCGCGGAAACCAGCATAAGTATCCTTGTCAATTACACCAAAGAAACGCCTTACTTGCGAATCGGTCAGGCTCTTTATTTTCGTTTGATCGACACGCAGTTTCGTAATTTTCTTGGCGGGGCTTTCGTTTATGATTTCTCGCTCCACCATTCGGCTAAATATCGACTTGATGCCGCCAAGCCTAATATTAATCGTAACTGGTGATAGCTTGCGTTGCTTTAACATTATCGTGATATAACTACGAAAATGATCTTCGCTAACAGACGTTACAGGGTCCGTCATACGAATCCCTGTTACTTCCGTAAATTCGTCGAAATATCTTCGATAGTCATTAATCGTTCGATCGCGGTAGTTCTCGGTTGTAAACACCAAAACCACCGCATCTAGAGCGTCTTTAACGGTCATATAAGACGGTCTTAGCTCCGTTTGACTTACATCGCGCCGGTACCTAACGCCTTGCTTTCGTCTAATTATCACCATACAAAAAAGCCTCCCGAAATATTATTCCGCAAGGCATTCGTAGAAGACTCGAACCAGTTCGATATAGGCGACACGAAATCCGCTAAAAACGTCATTCCGTTTCTTCCTAGACCGTGTCCTTCCGCTACACTTTTCGCTTTAACGGACCGTCGGAAAACGTTGATATGACGGGGTTAAAACGTGAAAACGCGCTCGGAGGGATTCGAACCCCCGGCAGACGTGGTACCGGAAACCACCGCTCTATCCAGCTGAGCTACGAGCGCACAATATGATTTTTTAACGTCAGCAATTTATATTATAAGGGCTGTTCTTTAAAAAGTCAATCACAATCTCTTGCTCGAAACAATGCAGGTTCAGATTATACTCGATTTCTTACTTCGTCCGTTGTTTTGACAAGGCAGAGAAGCAGCATGGCTACAGCGCAGTCTTTTCTCTCGTCCAGATAAAATCTGTGAGCGGCAACACCTCCGAGAAACCACCATAAAAGAAATACGATCAGCTTTGGTTTCTTCTTATTTTGGAACCCTGAACGCTCTTGTCCGCGTTCACATATATAACCGGCTTCCTTTTTTCCTATAAATTAAATTGAAGATCAATGGACTTAGACCCCATTTTTCTATACTTTCCTCTGTAAAGTTGATCTTTTGTTTGAATGTCCTTTAAAATGGGAAAAATAAACCCCAGTATGTCTTTTTAATGAAGGCGGCTTTTTGTTTGACCTTTATTGACCAAAAATGTATGATTAAACTACATACTTACCTTTTAAGGTGAAGGAGGAGCATTATGAATTTAATACCTACAGTCATTGAACAGACGAACCGCGGGGAAAGAGCGTATGACATTTACTCACGCTTGTTGAAAGACCGTATCATTATGCTGGGATCAGCAATCGATGACAATGTTGCGAACTCCATCGTATCTCAGCTTCTATTCCTTGAAGCCGAAGATCCAGAAAAAGATATCAGCATCTATATTAACAGCCCTGGCGGCTCTATCACAGCCGGCATGGCGATTTATGACACCATGCAGTTCATTAAACCTCAAGTCTCTACGATTTGTACGGGAATGGCGGCATCTATGGGTGCGTTCCTTCTCGCAGCCGGCGAGAAAGGGAAGCGCTACGCTCTTCCAAACAGTGAAGTCATGATCCACCAGCCGCTTGGCGGAGCGCAAGGTCAGGCAACAGAAATCGAAATTGCCGCGAAGCGCATTCTTTCATTGCGTGACAAACTGAACAAAATTCTTGCAGAGCGCACTGGACAACCGCTTGAAGTGATCGAGCGCGATACTGACCGTGACAACTTCAAAACGGCTGAAGAAGCAAAAGAATACGGCCTGATTGATAAAGTGCTCACACGCAATATCGACGCACAGAAGTAAACAGCAAAAAAAGCTGCCGAAGTCATCGGCAGCTTTTTTATGTTACCGTACCTCCGCTCATTATGTAAGAGTTTCTATAAATCCTTCCACTTTTTCTCGAGGACAGGGTAGTGATAATCATTCATGTTCCCGATCAATTCCGCGGGGCTCGCCGAAGCATGAATCAGCTGAAGGTGCGATTCATTCGAAAAGCCTTCTTGAACGCTGTATTCGAGCATTTTAAGAAGTGGGTCAAAATAGCCGTTCACATTGTAAAGTCCGATCGGCTTTTGATGAATGCCGATCTGGGCCCAGCAAAGCACTTCAAACAGCTCTTCAAACGTACCGAAGCCTCCGGGCATCGCGATAAAGCCGTCAGCTAATTCACTCATTTTCGCTTTGCGCTCATGCATGCCGCTCACTTCGATCAGCTCTGTCAGCTGCTGATGAACGATTTCCCCTGTAAAAAGTCCTTTCGGCATAACGCCGACAACTTCCCCGCCGTTTTTCAATACGGTATCCGCAATCACGCCCATCAATCCCATTCTCGATCCTCCATAAACAAGGCGAAGCCCCTTCTCGGCAATATAAACACCAAGCTCTGCAGCTTTCTTCTTGTACGCCGGGTCCGTCCCCATATTTGATCCTGAATATACGCATACCGTTTTCACTTTCGCTCACTCCAACTCCATATATTGATAAAAGCAATTAACATTGTACTATATATTGTTTGTTCCATGTGCGATAATATAATTGAATTTCTAAATGGGAGTGTAGACTTATGACAATCACAGACGCGGAGCAATGGACAAAGACATTTTATCGGAAAAGGGGATGGAGCGAATACGGACCTTTCATCCGGATGGGATTTTTAATGGAAGAGGCCGGTGAACTGGCGAGAGCGGTCAGGGCATACGAAATCGGAAGAGACCGTCCTGATGAAGCAAAACGGCCGGCTGCTGAACTGAAAAAGGAACTGATCGAAGAAATGGGCGATGTGATGGGGAATTTGATTATGCTTGCCGGCATATACGATGTTTCATTGGAAGACATGATGGATGCCCACCGCCGCAAACTGACGAAAAGATTTGCAGGAGAGCATCATGAAGATCAATGACCGCCTTTACGGCGAGGCAGATTTGGAGCCTGTGCTGACAGACCTCATTCATTCAAAAGCCGTTCAGCGTCTAAATGGGATTCACCAAGGCGGAGCATGCTTTCTCGTCAATCCCGCATGGAACATCAGCCGCTGCGAACACAGCATCGGGGTTATGCTTTTGATCCGCAGGCTTGGCGGAAGCCTTGAAGAACAAATTGCAGGTTTGCTTCACGATGTTTCCCATACGGCATTTTCCCATGTGGCTGATGATGTATTTAACATGGAAAACGAAGATTACCATGAACAGATGTTTCGGCAATGGGTCAAGTAATCTGATATCCCCTGGATTCTGGATACATACGGATTCAAAGATGAAGATATCTTATACGATGAAAAAAAATGGACGCTGCTGGAGCAGCCGGCTCCTTCATTATGTGCGGATCGCATCGATTACACGCTTCGCGACTCTTTAGCCTACGGGTTTGGCGACCAAGAAGAGATTCGACGATTTTTAGAAACCGGACTGACCGTTGTCGAAGGCGAAATCTGCTGCACTTCGACAGAGCACGCCGAATGGTTCACCCGCCTTTACTATCAAGAGGTAATTGACTTCTTTATGAATCCCCTCAATGTATATGCGCTCTGTACACTCAGCCAAATGCTGAAAAAGGCGCTTGACATGCGTATCATCACGGGACGCGATTTTTTCAAAACCGACACGGAACTGCTTGCGATGCTAAAGCAAAAAGCGTGCTTCCGGGAAACGCTTGAAAGGCTCAGTACAGCGAGCCAGAGCGTTAAGCAAGGAGACGAAGACGATTTTACTTTTCATCAAACTTTAAAGGTAAGATGGATCGATCCAAAAGTCGCCGTTAACGGAAGAAAAGTCCCCGCCTCCACACTTTCAAAAGACGTCCTTTTGATGAAAGAAACGGCAATAGCCACAATGAAAAAAGGCACATATGTAAAAGCCGCCGAATAAAAGCAACCGCCTGCTTCGGTCAGCCCGGAACAGGCGGTTTTCTTCAGTTATGTCACGTCAAATATTTGTTCAGGCCTGTCGACAAAATGCTTTTTGCCGATTTTATGAAACAGCCCTGTTTTATGAAGAAGCTCACGCGGCTGCTGCTGCAGCCCGACAATCATCACTTTGCCGTTTTGCTGGTGGACACGGTTGACGATCGTCATCAAGCTGCCTTCTGCGGAAGAATCCATGTAGTCTACTTTGTTCATAAGCAGGATGAGGAGTTTTGGCGGGTGGCCTTTGTCCAAAATTGAATCCTCCAATGAATTCGATGAGCCGAAAAACAGCGGGCCTTCAACAGAATAAATGCTGACAGAGCGGTGGAATTTCTTTTCTTCCGCTGCAGCAGCCGACTGGACGATCGATTCAGACACATCCTTTTTAATGCGGAACGATTTGCTCATTCTGACGATAAAGGTGATGATCGCCAGCAGGATCCCGGCCGCCACTCCAAATACAAGGTCCTGCCAAACCGTTAAAAGAAATGTGACGACAAGCACGGCAGAGTCGGAATTCTTAATTTTCAAAATGTTTACAAACTCTTTCCGCTCACTCATATTCCAAGCGACCACCATTAAAATCGGCGACATGCTTGCAAGCGGGATAAGGGAAGCGTATGGCGCAAACAAAAGCAGGACCAATAAAACAAACACGCCGTGCACGATCCCTGAAATCGGAGAAGCAGCACCCGTTTTAATATTGGTTGCCGTACGGGCAATCGCGCCTGTCGCCGGAATTCTGCCGAACAGCGGTGCGGCAATGTTCGCAACCCCCTGGCCGACAAGCTCTTTATTGCTGTCATGCCTTGTTCCCTTCATATTGTCTGCCACCATCGCGGAAAGCAGCGATTCGATTCCGCCGAGCATCGCAATCGCAAGAGCGGGAGGCAGCAGGTAAATGATTTTTTCCAATGACAATTCAGGAAATTGAAAGCTCGGCAAGCTGCGCGGAATTTCGCCGTAAGCTGAGCCGATCGTTACCACCTGTTCAGGAAACATCATCGTGGCCATGACCGTCGATACAAGCAAGCCTGCAAGCGCTCCCGGCACTTTCGGCAGAATCTTTGGCGTAAACAGCACAAAGAAGAGCGATACGACAGCCGTCAAAATGCTGTAGAAGCTGAGCGTGTTCAGGTTGATGACAACCTCTCGCATATTCATATAAAAACTCTCATGCTTCTCAACATTCCTCAAACCTAAAAACTTGGCGATTTCTCCGGTGAAAATAATCACTGCGATGCCGGCCGTAAACCCGATGATCACCGGCCGCGGAATAAACTTGATAATCTTGCCGAGTTTTAGCAGCCCTAATATGACGAGAATCACTCCGGCCATAAAACCGGCAATCAGCAGATTCTCAAATCCGTATTGGAGCACAATAGCGAACAGGATCGGAACAAAAGCGCCTGTCGGTCCGCCAATCTGGTATTTCGACCCGCCGAGAAGCGAAATCAAAATACCGGCGACAATCACTGTGTAAAGACCGTGTTCCGGTTTCACCCCCGAAGCTATGGCAAAAGCCATGCCAAGCGGAATTGCGACGACTCCAACGACCATTCCTGCTACAATATCTTTTTGAAACCGTTTAAGGCTGTATCCTTCAAATCTGCCTGAAAAACGTAACATTCAATCTATCCTCCCCATTTCCGAAAGCAAAACGTCTTCACGTGAATAACCATCTTCCACAACATCCAAACGGCCGGTCTTTGGATCAATCACCAATCCGTGCACCGGAACGTCTGAAGGCATCAGCGGATGATTCCGAACCATGTTCACGCTGTGGCTGACGCTGTCTTCAACGCTGTCAAAGCCCGTCATCCATGTGTCCAAGTCGATGCCTGAATGCTGCAGGAGTTCGAGACAGCCATCATCAATCCCCCGCTGTTTGGCCTTTTGAAGGATAGATGAAGCGTTCAGGCTTGCCATACCGCACTCATGGTGGCCGATCACGCAGACTTCTTCAGCCTGCAGCTCATAGACAGCCACAAGAATGCTGCGCATGACGCTTCCAAAAGGGTGAGAAACAACGGCCCCCGCATTCTTAATGATTTTTGCGTCTCCATTTCTTAACCCCATTGCATGATGGAGCAGTTCTAATAAACGCGTGTCCATACATGTCAAAATCACAAGTTTCTTCTCCGGAAATTTTGTCGTTTCATAAAACTCGTACCCCTTTTCCTCTACAAAAGACTGATTTCGCTTCAAAATGGAAGTTAAAATCGCCATTTCTCTCTCACTCCTTTTCATAGTCATATGACCTTGATATTGTTACAGCCGAATTATAGCACATGGTTTTTCGATTTGGATTCGAATCAAAAAATTCACTATAAATGTACTGAATATTTTAAAAAGTCTAATTTTATATCTTTCTAAAATAATAAAATCTACACTGTTCTTCACCTATAAAAATAGAACTGGAAGCAAAATAGAACATCTAATATTTGGATTTATAGTTATAAAAATGCATTAAAATAAATTAAAAAACTGAAATAAGTATCTATGATTTTCTAAACAACAATAATTGAGCTGATAGTCCTGCGTTTATTCGGAACAGACTTTGATTTTTATAGAAGCCGTTTTTCCTCTATAATAGAAGCAGATGATACGCGGAAGGAGAATGCAGATGAAACCGTTTGTATATGTCACAAAACCGGTCCCAAAAGAAATCGAAGAGATGCTCGCCGAACACTGCACATATGAAATTTGGACTTCGCGCGAGCGCATTCCCAGATCGACCCTGCTCGAAAAAATCAAGGAAGCAGACGGTCTTTTAACCTCAGGGACAAAAATCAACCGTGAATTATTATGCAATGCGCCGAAGTTAAAAATCGTCAGCAACAACTCCGTCGGCTATGACAACTTTGACATTGAAGCAATGAAAGAAAAATCGGTTATCGGCACTCACACACCATACATTCTTGACGGCACAGTCGCAGACCTCGCTTTCGGTCTGATCCTTTCCTCAGCGCGGCGAATCGCCGAGCTCGACCGCTACATCCGCGATGGAAAATGGACCAAATCAGAGGATGATGAAAGCTTGTTCGGATGCGATGTCCATCACCGGACGCTCGGCATCATCGGAATGGGACGAATCGGAGAACAAGTCGCCAAACGGGCGGCCTTGGGTTTTGATATGGAAGTGCTCTATTACAGCCGCAGCCGCAAACCCGACACAGAGAAAAAAACCGGCGCGGTTTATACGGGCTTTCATGAATTGTTGGAACGCTCGGATTTCATTGTTCTGATCACACCGCTCACAGATGAGACATACCGCCTTATCGGCGAAGCTGAATTCAAAAAAATGAAACCGTCATCCATTTTCATCAACATCTCCCGCGGCAAAACCGTTGACGAACAAGCGTTGATTCAAGCGCTGAAAGAAGGATGGATTAAAGGAGCCGGACTTGATGTATTTGAAAAGGAGCCGATTGAAAAAGACAATCCGCTCCTAAGCCTTTCCAATGTGACCCTCGTTCCCCACATTGGATCATCCACTCTTGTCACACACGTCAACATGCTGAAAAGCGCCGTCCAAAACCTGATTGACGGTCTTCAGGGCAGACAGCCAAAAGATATAGTCAAAGAACTGAGATGACGCACATTCTTACATTCAGGCCCGGAATGTTTTGCCGAGCTCGCGTCCTAAACCAAAATAGTGTCTAAAAAGATAAATTAAAGGCCCCCATTTTTGAGGATCGATGTGGTGTTCCCCTTTTATAATCGCTTCATGTGCGTGCACATGAAGCACTTTTGTTTCAATGACGGCAAAATACGGTGAATGTTCTGAAATGCGGATATTGACGGCTTCCGCTTCAATTTGAAGCGGACAATCGGCGACTCTGTCAGGTTTCACCGCCAGGGAATCTGCTGCCGTAAATCCGCCGGCTGCAAACTTTTCTTTAAGGTATGTAAAGCCGAGCCGCTTTTTTTCTTCCGGAACGCATCGTTTGCCGGTATAGGAAGCGAGCCGTTCTACATTGCTCCATAAAGATGAATCCGGCACATTGATGACACATCCGGCTTGTCTCTCTAAATTCTCCAATGCTTTGCCGCAGGTGCTGACGCCGAGTACGATCGAATCCCCAAGCGCCCAAGAAGAGGAAAGCGGGCTGAGATTCGTGGAACCGTCTTCGTTCAGCGTGCTGAGCAAAATGACGGGTGTTCCGTAGTATAAAATGCTTGGCTGAATAATTTTGCTGTTTAGATGCATATCGGTCTCCTCCTTTTATGCTTTTATTGTAATTCTCCAATATTTCAATTAACATCGAAGTATCGATTACATTTTAGGAGGAAGTGTCATGACCGTGAATCCGAATATCGCCGAGGTCGCCAAGCTTGTCACCGATCCGTCGCGGGCCGCGATTTTAACCGCATTGCTTGATGACCGGTTTTATACAGCTACCGAGCTGGCCGGATATGCGGGAATCAAACAGCAGACAGCAAGCTTTCACCTTTCCAAACTGCTTGACGCCGAAATGCTGACATGCCGGAAGCAAGGACGGCACCGCTATTACCGGCTCAAAGATGGCAAAGTTGCACAATCGCTGGAAACTCTGCTCAACATAGCCCCCCCTGCTGAAATTCGCTCTTTCCGGCAGTCAGCCGAAGATCGGGCGGTCAGAAAAGCGCGGACATGCTATGATCACTTGGCTGGATCGCTCGGCGTCACACTTGCGGAGCGGCTCGTGGAGATGGGCGTGTTGAAAGAAGAAGAGACGGCTTTTACCGTGACTGAAGAAGGAGAATTATTTTTGAAGGAACTTGGCATCGATGTTGGGGAAGTCAAAAAGAAACGGCGCTCTTTTTGCCATAAATGCCTGGATTGGAGTGAAAGGCGGCATCACATTGCCGGTGCCCTGGGCTCCGCACTGCTCGACGCTTTTATCCGCATGGGCTGGATCGAGCGGCGCCCGCGCACACGGGCCGTTGCAGTCACGCCCGCGGGCGCAAAGGAACTTTACCGCCTATTTCACATTTCCATTGAAAAGAACTGATGAAAAGCAGTTGGTTTTTTCTTCAAATCTTGACTGACATTCCGGGAGTCAAATAGGAAACCGCGGCGATCCGTTCCCGTCCTCGGGTTTCATGGAAAATTTACAATACTATAATGATTTCTGAGCATGTTTTGAGGTACAATTCAATATGATTACAGACGGAATAGAAATGAGGAAATGCAGCTGTTCAATCCCATGAAGGCACATTCTTCATGTTTATGCTATAAAGTCTAAAGATGGGGAGGACTTTATCCGTGAAAAAAATATTATCCACACTTGCGCTTGGGATTGTTCTCGCGCTCGGCTTTCTGGCGGGGAACCTTTTTACAAGCTCAGCTGAAGGGCCGCATGCAGAAAAAGGCAGCACCGTTCAGTCAAATGAGGTCATTAATACGTTTGAAGGTGTTGCAGACTATATCGTGAAATACGGCAGGCTGCCTGACAACTTCATCACAAAAGCAGAAGCGGCAAAATTAGGGTGGGACCCGCAAAAAGGCAATCTCGCAGAAGTAGCGCCTGGAAAAAGCATCGGCGGCGATATCTTTCAAAACAGAGAAAAGCTGCTTCCAGATGCGGCCGGACGCGTATGGAGAGAAGCCGACATCAACTATACATCGGGATTCCGGGGGTCAGACCGGATCGTCTATTCCAGCGACAGACTGGTTTATAAAACAACTGACCACTATAAAACGTTTACGAGAATGAGATGATCATATGAAACAAGTCACTTTAAACGGAGACAAGATCACGAGTGTATCAGACCTTCACCAAACATTAAAAGAACAGCTGGAGCTTCCGGACTACTATGGCGAGAACCTTGACGCGCTGTGGGATTGTCTGACCGGCTGGGTCGGCATGCCTTTGCTGATCGAGTGGAAGAATATCGAAAAAAGCCGGATTTACTTGGGCGATCAAGCCGAAGCATATTTGCAGCTTTTTCGCGAAGCCGAAGAAACTCTGGACGGCTTTCAGCTGAAAACAGAAGGATAAAACAGAAAACGAGCGGGCGCTGCAGACAGGCGTCCGCTTATTTAATTGATGCGCGCAGTGGTGCTTCAGTCAAAAAATGCTTGAACGAAAATGTTCTGGAAATCTCCGGCGTTCACATCTTCTTTCGTCAAACCGCTTCCGGTTTGCTTTGTGAAGTGATCCTTCGACAAAATTAACTTTCCGTCCTTTGTCAGCTTGGAAGCGAGCGGGTTTTTATTAAAGGGAGACGCTTCCTCATCGAAAATCGCATCCCGCACGCACGCAAGCGCCGCTTCATCGATTGGCGTCAGCGAAAATGCGTAGCCGGTCTGCCACCCCTCTCCCTTATCCATTTCAAGAAGGTAATCTCCTTTATCTGTCTTTGTTTTCCTGATACGGTAAGCTCCTGTTTTTGAGGTGATGGGTTCACCTGAGAACGGAACAGGGGCAAGCGGCAGGTTGATGCCGAATCCAGTATCAAGCAAATAGGTTTCATCGCTTTCCCGCAGAATAACGGCGACATGCGTTCCCGTCAGCGCCCACGCCTGCTCTTTTGCATTAAATACCGTTCCGCGGACCATGTGAACGGAAAAGCCGAGCTCTGTCAGCACATAGTAAAGAAAAGCGTTCAAATCATAGCATAAACCGCCCCTTTTATTGTTCAGCAAGGCTTCCGTCAGCTCTGTTTTCGTCATCGAAATCCGTTCGTTTCTTAAAACCGCGCCATTTTCAAATGGAAACTGCAAAGCCAGCAGCGATAAAAACTCGGGCAAGTCGGCAAATGTCACCTGCTGACCTGGCTTGTATCCAATCCTCTTAAACAGCGAATCGAGCATCGTCGTCATCGGTAATTCTCCTTCCGCTTATCAATGAGAAAAAGCCAAACCTCATAAAGGTTTAGCTTCTTTCTCTTGAACATATGCAGTCAGTGCATCAAGGGCATCTTGTTCATCGGATCCGTCAGCGATCAGCGTGACTTCCGATCCGGAGCTGACAGCAAGGCTCATCAGCCCCATGATGCTTTTGGCATTCACTTTTTTATCTCCCTTTTCCAGAAAAATATCTGATTGAAAACGGTTGGCTTCTTGAACAAACAATGCCGCTGGGCGCGCTTGAAGCCCTGTTTTTAAAAGAACTTCCACTTTTTGTTGAACCATACGATCTCCCCCATTCCCTATTTTAAAGAGACAGATTGTCCTGAACGCAGCTGCTCAGCTATTTCATCCAGTTTCCTAAGTCGGTGGTTGATGCCCGATTTGCTGATTTTTCCGCTCGACACCATTTCCCCGAGTTCCTTTAATGTTACTTCCTGATAATCAATGCGGAGCTGAGCGATTTCCCTCAGCTTTTCCGGCAGCGCATCAAGCCCGATTCTTTCGTCGATCAGCTTGATGTTTTCCACCTGCCGCAGAGAAGCGCCGATCGTTTTGTTTAAATTGGCGGTCTCGCAATTGACGAGCCGGTTGACCGAGTTTCTCATATCGCGCACGATCCGGACGTCTTCAAAGCGGAGCAGCGAATTATGCGCGCCGATCACATTCAAAAACTCGGTGATTTTTTCGGCTTCCTTCAGATACGTGATGTATCCCTTTTTCCGCTCAAGCGTTTTGCTGTTTAAATGGAACTGATTCATGAGCCTGCACAATGAATCATTATGCTCTTTGTACAGCGAAAAAATCTCGAGGTGGTAAGAAGATGTCTCGGGATTGTTGACAGAACCCCCGGCTAAAAATGCCCCTCTCATATAAGACCGTTTGCAGCATCGTTTTTTGACTAAGTCTTCGGAGATGTTTCTGGCAATGACAAAGTTGTCTCCGAGTATTTTCAAGTCCTCGAGAATCGGCTTGGCATTTTCGATCAGGCGTACGATGTAGACATTGTTTTTTTTCAGTCTCATTTTCTTTCGAACGAGCAGTTCAACGGAAACATCGTATTGTTTCTTCAGCAATGTGTAAATTCTTCTGGCGATGGCCGCGTTCTCGGTCTGGACGTCGAGAACCACTTTTCGGTTTGAGAAAGACAATGAACCGTTCATCCGAATGAGGGCAGAGAGCTCTGCTTTCGCGCAGCAATCCTTTACTTCAAGGTTTGTAAGTTCTTTTTTCGTTTCCGATGCAAATGACATATTATAGACACCCCCATTCCAAGGCCTGCTATTCTTTTAACAAATCAACAAGTAGCGAAGCGACTTTATGTGTATCATGACGGATCACGCCATTCTCGTATGTCACAATCTGATCTTTGATGACCTCAAGCCCCATCGCAGACAGATCATCAATATTAAACTGGACGGGCTGTGCCTGCTCCTTCGCATAGCGTTCCCGAATGTCGTCCGGGATTTCCTCATTGTTGACGAGGATCGTATCGATAAACGGACCGCCCATATGCTGGTTAAGCGCTTTTACATGGTCTGCCGCACTGTAGTACAGCGTTTCTCCCGGCTGGGTCATTACATTGCAAATATAAACTTTTTTTGCCGGGGCGTTTAATATCTCTTCCCTTATCTTCGGAACGAGAAGGTTCGGCAAGATGCTCGTATACAGGCTTCCGGGGCCGAGAATAATCAGGTCGGCGCCGCGGATCACGTCAATCGTTTCCGGAACGGGTTCGATTTTTTCAGGGGTTAAAAACACCCGTTTAATCCGCTTCCCGTAAGACGGAATCGTCGATTCCCCTGATATGATCTGTCCGTCATCCATTTCCGCATGAAGGACAACGCTGGTATTGGCCGCGGGCAGAACCCTTCCTCTCACATTTAAGACTTTGCTCATTTCAGTGACGGCGTGAAAGAAATCACCGGTTATATTCGTCATCGCCGCCAAAATCAAATTTCCCAATGAATGGCCGATTAAATCGCCGCCTTTAGAGAAGCGGTGCTGGAACAGGTCTTCAACAAGCGGTTCGACATCAGACAGTGCAGCGAGGACATTTCTGACGTCCCCCGGCGGGGGAATTTTCAGCTCGTCGCGCAGCCTCCCCGAGCTTCCGCCGTCATCTGCGACTGTCACAATCGCCGTGATGTCTACCGGCTGCTGCTTCAATCCTCTGAGCAGTACCGAAAGGCCAGTTCCTCCGCCAAAGATTGCGATTTTTTTCTGATCTGCCATGCTATTTTCTGCTTTTCTTCTCGATGTCCCGGTGAGTAACATGAGTATAGTAGTCCTTTTTAAAATAATCGGCAAGGTATTCAGCCAGCGTCACAGAACGATGCTGTCCGCCGGTGCAGCCAATCGCGATGACAAGCTGGCTTTTTCCTTCTCGCTTGTATGACGGAAGCATAAAGCTCAGCAGCTCGGTCAATTTTTCAAGAAACTTTTGCGTTTCGTTCCATTTCATCACATATGAAGATACTTCCTGGTCTTTCCCCGTCAGCGGCCTCATGCTGTCGATATAGTACGGATTGGGAAGGAACCTTACGTCGAACACTAGATCAGCGTCGATCGGCAATCCGTATTTAAACCCGAATGACATCACATTCACAGTAAAGGTATGTCCGTGATCTGCCGCAAAATGCTGGACGATTTTTTCGCGCAGGTCTTTCGGCTTCATATCGGATGTATCATAGATGATTTGAGAACGGCCTTTCAGCTCTTCGAGAAGCTCCCGTTCCGTTCGGATGCCCTCAAGCGGCAGGCCAGTTGTCGCAAGGGGATGGGACCTTCTTGTCTCTTTATATCTTGAAACGAGAACCAAATCCTTGGCATCTAAAAATAAAATTCGCGGGGTAATCCAGGATGTTTCCCCAATCTCGTCAAGCGCTTCAATCAGGCTGTCAAAAAACTCGCGGCCGCGCAAATCCATAACAAGGGCAACTTTGCTCATTTTTGAACTTGATTCCTTCATCAGCTCCAAAAATTTCGGCAGCAAAGATGGCGGCAGATTATCGACACAGAAAAAACCGAGATCTTCAAAGCTTTGAATCGCCACTGTTTTTCCTGCCCCTGACATTCCGGTTATGATCACAAGCTGTATATCATGGCCTCCATTCGCATTCATGCTTCTCTCCCCCTCTTATGTTTATTCGCCTTGCGGGTCGAGGCGATAGGACAGCAATTCAAAGTCAGGCGTATACGTAAAGGTGCCGTGAAGCAGTCCTTTGCCTTTCAGCATAAAATCCAGAATATGGACGTCGCCCGGCGCCATCGGCAGGCTCCCGACGTCTCCCGCCTGATGCCACCTGATGATGCCCTCTTCCGATTCTTCTACATGTTTACCTGTATAATGATCGGCGACGAATGTGAACATCATCCATTCAGATACGACCTGATCATTTTCTTTTATGATAAAGGTGAATATCCCTTTCAGCTGCGGGTTCAGCACATACAGGCCCGTCTCTTCGCGGTATTCCCTGATGACGGCGTCCCTGACGGTTTCCCCGCTTTCCATTTTGCCGCCGGGGGCTACCCACCAGCCTCGTCTGGGCTTTTGCAGCAACAGGACTTTATCACCTGATGTCAGCACACAATTCGTCACTCTTTGCAAAGTTGTCACCCATCCTTTTATTCCTTCAATTCTTTTTTCTATTATACCGTTTCCTGTCCCCGCTCACAATGAACATGCAGTTCCGCCGCGAAAATCGCTTTTTTCCGGACTGCTTTAAGGCTTTTTCCGGGTAAAACTTAAAGAAACGGCTTTTTCAGCGAATGGAAGCGCTTGCGAAAACCGTTCTTTTATTCTATTTTACAGCAAAAATGGACGTTTCAATATTGAAATTTGAACAACTTGTGAAATTTGTAAAAATTTCTCTTTAAGGAAAAATAAAACAAAAAAAGGACACGGATAAGATCATCCGTGCCAATAAAATTCATTATAAAAGGGGGTCAATTACTATACCCATCATAACGAATAATTGTTTCACTGGTGTTACAGGGCGGTTAAATCATGATGACGATAAAAATACGTTATTTTACAGCCTTTTCTTTCTCTTTCAGCTCTTCTATATAGTGCTGAACGCTCTGTGCGGCAATGCTTCCGTCGCCTGTTGCCGTTACGATTTGGCGAAGGGTTTTCTCGCGGATATCGCCCGCTGCAAAAATACCTTCGACTTTTGTTTCCATCTGTTCATTTGTCACGATGTAGCCCTCTTCATTTGTAATGCCGAGGTTTTTGAACGGCTCTGAAAGCGGGAGCATGCCGATGTAGATAAAGACGCCGTCAGTCCGGAACTCTTCTTCTTCGCCCGTGACCGTATCGACCAGCGTTACTTTGCCGACCTTTCCGTCTTTTTCATGAATTTCCTTGACCGTCTTATTCCAGAGAAAGTCGACTTTTTCGTTGTCAAACGCGCGCGCCTGAAGAATGCTTTGCGCTCTCAGCTTATCGCGGCGATGGACGATTGTTACTTTCGAAGCGAAACGGGTTAAGTACACGCCTTCTTCAACAGCGGAGTCTCCTCCTCCGACAACGACCAGCTCTTTGTTTTTAAAGAAGGCGCCGTCACAAACCGCACAATAAGAAACGCCGCGGCCGCCAAGCTCTTTTTCGCCAGGTACGCCGAGCTTCTTATATTCGGCGCCTGCTGTGATGATGACCGCGCGCGCTTTAAATTCTTTTGATCCCGCTTTGACGATCTTATAGTCTCCTTCATCGACGACTTCTTTAATATCGCCGTACGCATACTCAGCGCCGAACTTTTTCGCATGTTCAAACATTTTATTTGAAAGCTCGGGTCCCAGAATGCTTTCAAATCCCGGATAGTTTTCAACATCCTCCGTATTGGCCATCTGTCCGCCCGGAACGCCTCTTTCAACCATCAAAGTCGACAGGTTCGCCCTTGACGTATAAACGGCTGCCGTCATTCCCGCAGGACCTGCTCCTATAATAATGACGTCATACATTTTTTCTTCTGACACAATGTTCACTCCTTCATGAATCTTATGCTTGCAAGCAGTGCATTCCTGTTAAATAAGATTCCCTTCTTATAACTTCCTTACCCATATCCTATAAAATATCATGAATAATCGCTATTTTTTTGCTCACATAATAAAACAGGCTGAACAATGAAGTTCACACCTGTTTCTATAGATGCTCTTTTAATGTACGTTCATACTTTGAAAGCGTTCTGGGCGATATTTGGAAAATTTTAGCGGTTTCGGCTTTTGTCAAACGCTCCTGATGCTCCGTCTTCCAAATGTAATAGATCGCTGCCGCAAGCCCGCCGGCATTTTTCAGCTGAAGCCCGTAAGCCCTGATCTGCTGAATGACATGGAAAATCCAAAAGCACATGGCCTCCTGCTCCATCGCCGACTGATCCGCTTGTTCAATCGCTTTTGCAGTCCTGTAAGCAAGTAGCGCGTCTTTTGAATCAACGGCTGCACCGCTTTCCCCGTAAAGCACAAGTCTGACAAACTGATCTTCAAACGGCGTTTTTGCCATCTGTGAATCAAGCACCGCTTTCAGCTGGGCTTTTTCCCCTTTTCTTCCGCTGATATAGTACGCGGCAAGGCGCTCCTCAAGCGGCCGCTGGACAGGTTTCTTTTCCTTCCGTTCTTTCCACGGCTCCATGCGGGCGTCATCCGGATACTCTTCCTGCATCTTTTTCCATACAGACCGGGCAAATTGAGCGCGGCCGGTGTAGTAAGCTGAGCAGGCGAGCCAGTAATAAAAGGTCTCATCCCCTTCAAATCCCATGCGGTAGAGTGATTTCAGCCATTTATAGCCGAGATCGTATCTGCCGACGAGGGACAGCGTGGCGCCGAGCTTATACCTTTGCTCAAACAGCATCGGATAAACATTGGAAAGCTGTTCGGAAAGCGCCTCGACCTTATCGTCCCGTCGTTCATAGTGATAAAAAATAAGAAGATTGCAAAGCGCATGCAGGTTTCCATGGCTTTTTTCCAAGACCGAAAAAATCGTCGTTTTGGCTTTCTGAATGTCTCCGGCATAAAAATATGCCAGTGCAAGGTTGTTGTAAGCTGACCAAAACTCGGGGTAATCGGAAGTGATTTCTTCAAGCATCACGATCGATTCCTGAAGCTGTCCATTTTCCAGCAGTGATTTCGCCCGATCCTGTTTCAGAATCAAGTCGTCCTGATCAAACTGCGAATAGCCCTCATCTTCCTCTCCCATATCCAATAAATCAAGGAGCTCCGCATTTTCCTCGCTGAACTCGCCGTCCGGGTCTTCTTTTAAATAAGTCTCCGCTGCTTTATAGGCTTCGTGAAAAAGGCCGAGGTGCGCATAGTTGTTGGCTTTAAAATAATAACATTCAGTCATTTTTTCGTTGATGTTCGTCAGGATAAAGTCCAAAAGTTCATTTGATTGCTGGTAAAATCCCATTTCAGTGTAAATAACAGCAAGTTGGGACAGCATTCCCGTGTTTTCCGGTTCAAGAAAAATCGCTCTCTGAATGAGCTTGCTTGCGCGGGATAAATTGCGTTCTCTATATGCTTTGAGCCCTTTATGATAAAAATATTGCCCATCTTGGAACAGTTGGACAATTCTCGAATCTTTATGGTGTTCAGAAGTGTACTTTCCCACAGATACCCTCCATTTCAAACTATATACCGTGAGTAGTATAACATAGTTTCCAGCAGGCTTAATAGGCCAAAAACAAGTTTCGAGAAAATTCTCTTCATTTTCCACATATGGTTTTTTCACCATTTTATTCCTGACGTTTGGAGCACTGGAGCGCATAGGGCTTTCAGAAGGTTCAAGGTAGGTTTTATATCGGAAGTATGCTTCTTATTTTAACCAGGGCAAAATCTTTTTTTAGCACTAGATAGTGACGAATATACGTTCCCATTGTATGATCATAGAAAGGGGGTTCATCATGTGAAAAAAAGCGGATTAATACAATTGAAGCATTTCTCGGAAGAACATTCAGCTGCGCTTCTCGAATTCGAGCTTCCTGAAGAACAGCATCGATTTACCGCGCTGCCGAAAGAGGTTTTAAAACAGACGGACGGTCAGTTTCCAATCGTAATTTTAAACGAAGGCGAACCCGTCGGATTTTTTATCCTGCATGCGACCGAGAGGGTAAAAGACTATTCGGACAACCCGGACGCCATGCTGTTAACGGCGCTATCCATCGACAGAAAGCACCAGGGAAAAGGTTTTGCAAAAGAAGGAATGCTCAAGCTTCCTGCATTTGTCGCCAAGGAGTTCACCCATTGTCATGAAATCGTGCTGGTTGTGAACGTGAAAAACACCGCGGCCCAGCACCTGTATGTGAAAGCCGGATTTGCAGACACAGGGGAAAGAAAAATGGGGCCGATCGGAGAGCAAATCGTAATGAAATTAAACACGGGAAAACACCCAAAAGGCAGTTAGCTTTTTGGGTGTAAGCAATGCGCTTATGATTCAGAGCCTTCATAGCGCTCTTTCAGGACGCCAAGCACATCATCAAGCGGCAGGGACTGCTCCCTCAACAAAACGAGCAGATGGTAAAGAAGGTCAGCCGCTTCCCATCTCAGCTCTTCAGAATCCCGGTTTTTTGCAGCGATAATGACTTCCGCCGCTTCTTCGCCAACCTTCTTCAAAATCTTGTCAACGCCTTCACGGAACAAATATGTCGTATATGCGCCTTCAGGCATTTCAGCCTGCCGTTTAGCAATCACCGTTTCAAGTTCATTGATGATGTCAAAGCGGCCGCCATCAGTCTGTCTGATATGTTCGCCGGGCGAAAAACAGCTATAGCTTCCTGTATGACAGGCCGGTCCCGCCGGTTCGACCAGCACGATGAGCGCATCCTGATCACAGTCAAGCCTGATGTCTATCACACGCTGAATGTTTCCTGACGTCGCTCCCTTATGCCAGAGCTCTCCTCGCGATCTGCTGAAAAACCATGTCTCCTTCGTTTCCAGCGTTTTTTCAAACGATTCTTTGTTCATATAAGCAAGTGTCAGCACTTCCTTGCTCGCTGCATCCTGGACAATCGCCGGGATCAAGCCGGCTTCATTAAATGTCAACTCGTCTGCCTTGATCATCTTACATTCACCCCGCGCTCTTTTAAATAAGCTTTTACTTCTTTTACAGATGTTTCTTTGTAATGAAAGATAGATGCGGCAAGAGCCGCGTCCGCCCGCCCTTCTGCAAATGTATCATACATGTGGCCCGCATGACCTGCGCCTCCGGATGCAATGACGGGGACTGAAACAGCTTCTGACACAAGCTTTGTGAGCCTGCAGTCAAATCCGTTCTTTTCTCCGTCTGCATCCATGCTTGTCAGCAGGATTTCACCGGCTCCCCGCTGAACGGCTTCCTTCGCCCATGAGACGGCCTCAAGGTCCGTCTTTTTACGTCCGCCGTGTGTATAAACATAATACTGATCAGCTTCCGGATCGAATTTTGCATCAATCGCGACGACAATGCATTGAGAGCCGAAAAAGTCAGCGCCTTCCGTTATCAGCTCCGGACGGAGAACGGCAGCCGTATTAACGGAAACTTTGTCGGCTCCGGCCCGCAGGATCGTTTTCATCTCATCCAACCGATTGATGCCGCCGCCGACGGTAAACGGGATCGCCAGCTTGGCCGCCACTCTTTCAACGACATCAACCATCGTTTTTCTCCCCTCGTGGGAAGCCGAGATATCGAGAAAAACAAGCTCATCTGCGCCTTCATGATCATATACTTCAGCCAGTTCAACCGGGTCGCCGGCATCTTTCAATTCAACAAATTGTACACCTTTGACAACGCGTCCATCTTTTACGTCCAAACACGGGATGATTCGTTTTGTGATCACTTTGCCGCCACCCTTTCAAGCGCTTCAGCCACGGTAAATTGGTTGGTATAAAGAGCTTTTCCGACAATAGCGCCAGAGACGCCTTCCGCAGTCCGGGAAGCGAGCGCCTCAAGATCGTCGAGAGAGCTGACACCGCCGGAGGCAATGACTTGTTTGCCGGTTGCTCTGGCAAGCTCCACTGTACTGCTGATATTCGGTCCTGACAGCATTCCGTCAGTCGCAATGTCGGTAAAGATAAAAACTTCCGCACCTTCATTCGCAAGCTCGCGGCCAAGCTCTTCCGCTCTAACGGAGGAGGTCTCAAGCCATCCTTCAGTTGAAACAAATCCGTCTCTTGCGTCAAGACCGATTGCGATATGCCGGCCGTAAGCTTTCAGCATGTTTTTGACAAACTCGGGATTTGATACGGCCGAGCTGCCTAAGATCACCCTTTCAACACCTTGCGACAAGTAGTCATACACGTCTTTTTCGGTCCTGATGCCGCCGCCGATCTGCACTTTAACGTTGAGTTCATCAGCAATGCTTATGACGTGGCTGTCGTTCACTTTTTTGCCTTCCCTTGCCCCGTCCAAATCGACAAGATGAATCCAGTCTGCCCCCGCTTCAGCAAACCGGGAGGCCATATCCAGAGGGGAATGACCGTAAATCGTTTCTTTTTCGTAATCTCCCTGGATGAGCCTGACGCATTTGCCGTTTCTCATGTCAATGGCAGGGTATACAGTAAACTCGCTCATTTTTTCACCTCCTGTTCTTGTGTAAGCTGCTTGAAACGCTTTAAGATCGACATGCCGACCGCACTGCTTTTTTCCGGATGGAACTGGGCGCCGTATACATTGCCGAAACCGACGACAGCAGGTACACGCACACCGTATTCGGCGCTGGCAAGCAAAGCTTCCTCTTCGATTCCGCAGACATAATACGAATGAACGAAATACGCATACCCTTCTTTCGTCTTTGGCAAAAGCGGAGAGTCGCGGTGGACCGTGAGAAGATTCCAGCCCATGTGAGGCACTTTTAAGCGATTTCCCGCTTGATCACGGTCTTTCAGTTTAACGATTTTTCCTTTCAAAAGGCCGAGTCCTTTTGACGCCCCGCGTTCTTCGCTTTCTTCAAATAAAAGCTGCATACCGAGGCATATGCCGAGAAGAGGTTTTCCTTCACTTACGGTATCTTGAATAAATGTTTTCAGGCCGGTCTGGCTTAAAGTCTCCATCGCATCCCGAAAAGCTCCGACTCCCGGAAGGATATAGCTGTCCGCTTTCATAAGTTCATCCGGATGCTCGGATACGAAATAAGGAGCATCGATCCGTTCAAGCGCTTTAGAGACGCTGTACAGGTTTCCCATTCCGTAATCTATGACACCGATCATTTACAGCATTCCTTTCGTTGACGGAATTCCTTTGACCCGCGGATCGATCAATGTCGCTTCATCAAGCGCACGTCCCAGCGCTTTAAAAACCGCCTCGATCATGTGGTGGGTATTCGTACCGTAATGAACGATGACATGAAGATTCATTCGCGCTTCCAGCGCAAACTTCCACAAAAATTCATGGACAAGCTCTGTATCAAATGTTCCGACTTTCCGGCTCGGGAATTCGGCTCTGAACTCGAGGTGCGGCCTGTTGCTCAGATCAATCGCAACCTGGGCGAGCGCTTCGTCCATCGGTACCATGCTCGAACCGTAGCGTTTGATTCCTTGTTTATCTCCGAGCGCTTCCAAAAGCGCCTGTCCGAGACAAATACCGATATCTTCCGTCGTATGGTGGTCGTCGATTTCAACATCGCCTTTCGCTTCAACTGAAAGGTCAAACTGCCCGTGTTTTGTAAATAAATCGAGTATATGCGTCATAAACGGGACATCCGTTTGAATATCCGCTTTCCCTTCTCCGTCAATATGAAAGGATAATTTAATATCAGTTTCATTGGTTTTTCTTGCCCGTTCGGCTTTTCTCATCAGTCTTCCTCCCGGTTTCTGGATTCAATTGCTCTTGCATGTGCTTCAAGCCCTTCCAATCTGGCAAAGGCCGCAATTTTCTCAGCATTCGCGCGGAAAGCTTCCCTGCTGTAGGAAATGATGCTGGAGCGCTTTTGGAAGTCTGTCACATTTAGCGGGCTTGAAAATCTGGCTGTACCGTTAGTCGGCAGGACATGATTAGGGCCTGCAAAATAATCGCCCACCGGCTCTGAACTGTAGCGGCCCAGGAAAATGGCGCCCGCATGTTTGATCTGTCCCAGCAGCGCATCGGGTTGAACTGTTAAAATTTCCAAATGTTCAGGAGCGAGCTCATTGATGACGGAAACTGCTTCATTCATCGTCTCTGTAACATAGATCAGGCCATAGTTGTCAATCGACTGCCGTGCAATCTCTTTTCTCGGAAGATGTTCGAGCTGTCTGTAAACCTCTTTTAAAACGGATTCGGCAAGCGTCTCTGAATCGGTGACAAGAATGCTCGATGCCATCGCATCGTGTTCAGCCTGTGAAAGTAGATCTGCGGCGATTTCCCGGTAGTTTGCCGTACTGTCAGCGAGTATGGCGATTTCACTTGGACCCGCGATCATATCGATATCAACCTGGCCGAATACTTCCCGTTTAGCCAAGGCGACGTAAATATTTCCGGGTCCCGTAATTTTATCGACGGGGGTAATCGTTTCCGTTCCGTAAGCCAATGCGGCAATCGCTTGGGCACCGCCCATTTTGTAAATCTCTGTGACGCCAAGCTCGGCGGCAGCCGCCAGCACTCCCGCCGACAATTTGCCGTCTTTTCCCGGAGGTGAGGCAAGGACAATGCGATCGACGCCGGCAACAAGCGCCGGAATAACATTCATCAGGACGGATGATGGGTAAGCAGCCGTTCCGCCGGGCACGTACACTCCCGCTGAATCAAGCGGCGTGATTTTCTGGCCGAGCATCGTTCCGTCCTTGCGGTGGTAAAACCATGAAGATGCGAGCTGCCGCTCATGATATTCTTTAATGTTAAAAATCGCCGCCCGAATAATCTCGAGATCGCGTTTTTTGAGCGTGGTGTATGCTTCCTTGATTTCCTCTTCAGAAACGTGAAAGTCGGCCACATCCGCTCCGTCAAATTGCCTTGTGAATGCGGAAACAGCTGAATTCCCGTTCTTTTTCACTTCTTCGATAATGCCGCGGACTGCTTTTCTTTGTTCTTCCGTTCCGGCGTCAATGGTGCGCTTTAGTGAAACCGACGTATTTCCGCTGATGGATTTGATCTTCATTTTGCTTTTTCCCCTTCCACAATAAGAGAAAGTTTTGAAGCCATTTCATCGATGACTGCGTCTTTCATTCGGTAGCTGACAGGATTTACGATGAAACGCGACGTGATGTCGCAAATTTTTTCGGTTTCAACCAGACCGTTTTCCCTTAAAGTCTGTCCTGTTGATACGATATCAACGATTCGGCCGGCAAGCCCGATCAAGGGAGCGAGTTCAATCGAACCGTTGAGCTTGATGATTTCCACTTGTTCTCCCTGCTCCCTGAAGTAGCTTGACGCGACATTTGGATACTTGGTCGCAACCCGGGGCGCAACGCTGTCGGCCGCCGTCTCTGGCAGGCCGGCTACGGCAAGACGGCATTTGCTGATGTTTAAATCAAGAACCTCGTAGACATCGCGTTCTTCTTCCAGCAGCACATCTTTGCCGGCGATTCCGACATCGGCCACCCCGTGCTCGACATATGTTGTGACATCCATCGGCTTGGCGAGGATAAAGCGAAGGTTTTCTTCAGGCACTTGAATGATCAGCTTTCTCGAATCGTCGAATTCTTCAGGGAGCTGATAGCCTGCTTTTCGAAGCATATCGGCAGCTTCCTCAAATATCCGCCCTTTCGGCATCGCAATCGTCAATTCCTTACCCATGCTTCTCTTCCTTTCTGGCCCCGATAAAATAGGTCACGTTTTGAAAAGACTTTGTCATTTGGTCAATATCTCCGATTCCCGCTAAGTCCTGTATGACGACTTTTTTGCCTTTTCTTCGCTCTTCTTCGGCAAATTTGATCGCCTCTTTTCTCTGTTCCGTGCTGAAGATGACGACATCGATTTTTTCTTGCTCTTCCGCCGGCTTCAATGCTTCCAGCAGCCTGTCAGTCCTGATGCCGAAACCGGTTGCCGGAGCGGGTGAGTCGAAGCGGCCGAGAAGCTGGTCATATCTGCCGCCGTTTCCGATCGGAAAGCCGACGTTTTCAGCATAGATTTCAAACAAAACGCCGGTATAGTAGCTCATATGGCTGACCATGCCTAAATCGAGCTTAATGTCGTCCGTGCAACCATAGTCGCCGAGTGTCTCCCAAAGCGTCTTTAGTTCTGAAACTGCGTGTTTTCCTTTTTCAGAATCGATGATCGATGCCGCCTTGCCGCACGTTTCAATACCGCCTCTCAACTCCAAAAGCTCGAGCAGCCTGCTTTTATCAATTGAGGATAAATTGAGGGATTTTACATGCTCCCGGTAGCCGACATAGTTCTTTTCGTATAAATAGCGCCGCAGGACATGAGCCCTTTCTTCATTTCCTAAAACCTCCACAAACAGGGCGTCTGAAATTCCGACATGGCCGATCGAGATTTTAAATGAAGTCAGGCCGGCATTTTTAAGCGAAAAAATGACGAGTGCAATCACTTCTGCGTCAGCGCTTGTAGATCCATCGCCGATCAGTTCGACGCCGACTTGCTCAAATTCGGCGGCACGTCCGCCTTCACGCTCCTGTGCCCTGAACACATTTGCAGCATAGCCCACTCTGAGCGGGTGATCATCTTTGTGAAGTTTTGAGGCCGCTACCCTTGCGATCGGAGCCGTCATATCAGGTCTTAACACGAGCGTCTGCCCCTCCTGATCAAGGAGTTTAAACAACTGCTGATCCAATATGGCCGACTGCACACCGACCGTATCATAAAATTCAAGGGCCGGTGTCTCCATGAACTGATACCCCCACAAAGCCATCACCTCTGTTAATGAAGAGCGCACCTTTTTCTTTGTTTCGTAAAGCACAGGCAGCGTATCCCGCATGCCATGCGGTTTTTCAAACATAAACATCTGCACTTGCACCCCCATAACCGTTTGAAGGAAAATTCCGAATCCTTTAGTTCGCTAATATGATAATATGCTAACAGATAAAAGAATCAAAATCAACAGCCGTTCTTAAAATAGACTCCGGACTGTATGGGAAATGATAACTTTTATGTAATGAACATCTTGATGTTATAATATAAACGATCGCAAATCTTTGCCTTAACCAAACCAGCAAAGGGAAGACAGGAGACTCAGAATGAAATTTTTCAAAACTCTTTTTTTTATTTTTTTCGTAGCAGCTCTTATGACCGCCGTTCTTATACTGTTTTCTAAAGATGCGTTAAGCCCGTTAGCCGAAATGCTGCACAGCAGCCATAAGAATGCAGCTGACAATAAAGAAGTACATCAGCCGCTTGACGTCCCGCTGATCAACCAAATGGACTCGCCGAAGCTTTATAACGGCTGCGAAGTCGCCAGCCTGGCGATGATCTTAAACTACAGCGGATATCATGTCACAAAAAATGAGCTTGCCAATGAGGTGAAAAGAGTGCCTCTGCACTATGAAAGCGGCTTAAAGGGAAATCCTAACGACGGCTTTGTGGGAGATAT
Organism: Bacillus sp. GM2; assembly: GCF_056155945.1. Taxonomy (NCBI): domain Bacteria; kingdom Bacillati; phylum Bacillota; class Bacilli; order Caryophanales; family Bacillaceae; genus Bacillus; species Bacillus sp. GM2. The sequence goes on along the minus strand of NZ_JBRKSZ010000008.1, from coordinate 1,615,385 downwards.
GGAAAACGGACCCGGACTGAGTGTCTACCATGGCCCGATTTACGATTTGGCCTATTCATACGCAGGTACTAAAGCTGTCGATTTGACGGGAAGTGAGCCGGAGAAAATATATGAACAGCTGAATCAGGGAAGACCGGTTTGGGTTATCACCACTGTTCATTTCAGTCCAGTCAACGATATGGAAACATGGAATACGCCGTCAGGTAAAATCGATGTGACGTACAGCGTTCACAGTGTTGCCGTGACAGGCTATGATGAGGATTACGTTTATTTGAATGATCCGTACGGATATAAAAACAGAAAAACAGACAGAGAAAATTTTGAGAAATCATGGACACAAATGGGCAGTCAGGCGATCGTGATCGCCGCTTAAAAAGGCAGATTAACCCCTGCCTTTTTTAGTTCTTTCAACCCCTATTAAAATAAGCCTCTTTACCCTTTCATCACATCCAAAATACAGAAAAAAACCTCATTGCACGTGTTCAATTTACTGTTTTTTCATAATATTCAAATTATTTGTTTACTTTTCAGCAAGCTCGCATATATGATAGTACCGAAATAGGTGTCTCATCTTATTGCAAAAGGTCTAGAAATTGCTTTCATCTAAGGGAGACAAATCTGTTTTGAACAATATTTCATGAGGAGGATGAAAATGATGAAGAGATTAGCAGGTACGGTTATTTTGTCAGGTTTGCTCGTCTGCGGGTTTGGACAGGCTCTGCCCGAAAAAGCCTCGGCCGCCGAGGTCGTTCACAAAACGATCGTAGTCGAACAAGGACAAACGTATGACGGGAAAGGCAAGCGGCTGATTGCAGGTCCGGAGCTGGGGGACGGAAGCCAGCGCGAAGATCAAAAACCGATTTTCAAAGTGGAGAATGGCGCAACGCTCAAAAATGTCGTGCTTGGCGCTCCTGCTGCTGACGGTGTTCACACTTATGGTAACGCTTCTATAAGCAATGTTGTTTGGGAAGATGTCGGCGAAGATGCCCTGACTGTCAAAAGCGAAGGAAATGTCACGATTAACGGAGGATCAGCCCGGCTTGCCGCGGACAAAATCTTTCAGATTAATAAAGCGAGTACATTTACCGTGAAAAATTTCACTGCGGATCAAGGAGGCAAATTCATTCGCCAGCTCGGAGGCTCGACATTTAAGGCAGTGGTCAATATTGATAACTGCACGATTACAAACATGAAAGAGGCCATCTTCAGAACCGACAGCAGTACAAGTTCCGTTACGATGACAAATACAAGGTACTCAAAAGTCGGAAAGAAGTGGATCGGTGTGAAGCATATTACGGAAAGGAACAATCATGAATTTTAACTTTGATTGCAAATAAAGGCCCCCGTTCTTTATTCAGCGGGGGGCTCCAACCTTTTTTCCATTTCTTCTTTTGTATAGATCAGCCGCATCGGATTGCCGCCGACAAAAGCGCCCGGAGGCACATCTTTATGAACGAGCGTACCGGCGGAAATGACGGCGCCGTCTCCGATTTCGACGCCTGGAAGGATCGTCGTATTGGCTCCGATCATGACTTCATCGCCGATGACAACCTCGCCGAGCCGATATTCTTTTATTAAATACTCGTGCGCCAAAATGGTCGTATTGTAGCCGATCACGGTGTTACGCCCGACGGAGATCTTTTCAGGAAACATGATATCCGGCATGACCATTAAAGCAAATGAGCATTTCTCTCCGATTTTCATCCGCAAAAACGTCCGGTACATCCAATTTTTCATCCCAAGAAACGGCGTATAGCGCGCTGCCTGAATGACGATAAAGTTTTTGACCACTTTAAAAAATGGAACCGTCTGATAGATGTGCCATAAGGAATTGGAGCCGGACACCGGATAGCGCTTCGTTTTTCTCAAGCTTTCTCCACCTCAAGAATGCGAAGGAGATCGCTCATTTGCTGGAGCATAAAATCAGGCTCGTGTTTAGCCAGGCTTTCTTCTCCTTTAATCGTCCACGCAACGCCTGCTGTTTTCGTTCCGGCGTTCTTCCCTGCTAATATATCGTGGTAATTATCACCGATCATGATGGCTTCTTCCGGACGGCTGCCAAGCTTGGAAAGGGCGAGCAAAACAGGCTCGGGATCTGGCTTCGGCCGCTTGACGTCATCCAGCGTCACAACCGTCTCGAAAAAGGCATCAAGCCCCGTCAGTTTAAGCCCCATGATAACGGTGTCCCGCAGCTTTGTCGTGACAATCCCGAGCTTATACCCTTCTTCCGCGAGACGTTCCAGCGTCTCGTAAACCGTCTCATACTCGGTTACCAGTTCATCATGCATCTGATGATTAAATGTCCGGTACATGGTGATCATTTCTTCAGCCTTATCCTTTTGAATGCTTGAGAACGTTTCATAAAGGGAAGGTCCGATGAAAGCAAGGACATCCTCCCGTTTATAGCGTCCCGGTGCATAATGGTCGAGCGTGTGCAAAAATGAGGCGATGATCAGCTCATTTGTATTGATTAGCGTTCCATCCAAATCAAATAAAACCGTATTAACTTTCATACAAAGCTTCCTTTCTGCGAACGGAATAACCCGGCTTTCTCCAGATGCGCGAAATCGCGATCGTCAGCAGAATCGCGGTTACAAGCCTGATCAACAAAAGAGGCCAGACCGGAATGCCGAGCGGGATAAATACCAATGTGTCTTCCACAACCGCGTGACAGGCAACGAGAAAAATAAACGCGAGCGTTACATCTCTTTTGCTGACGCCGTCTTCTTCGACCGCTTTGATCATAACGCCGGCCCCATATGCAAGGCCGATCGTCAGCCCGGCAACCATCGTCATTGAGGTGTTCTCTTTCATGCCGAGCATTCTCGTCAGCGGTGCAAACCACTTTGAAAAAGTATGCAGCCAGCCAAGGTCTCTCATATATTGAATGATGATCATCAGCGGTATCACGATGGCTGCAAGCTGAAGGACGCCAAGACCCGCCTTGGTGACGGCTTCAAGCGCAATTTCAAGCCAGCCGGAAGGAGCGGCGCTTTTCGCAGAGATCAAGCCGTATTGGGCCGCATCCTGACCGCCGTGCCAGACAAGGTTAATGATAAAGGCCGAAAAAACGGCGAGGCCGATGCGCACAAGCAAAATAAGCCATATTTTAATTCCGACCCTTGATGCAACGGTCGATTCGATAATCAAATTGTGGCAAAACGACAGCATCACCGCTAAAATAAACACTTCTTTAACTGTCAAATCAAGCGTTAAAATCCCCGCAATTCCGGCATACAAGTTCAGCATGTTGCCGAGCACAAGCGGTATCGCCGCTTCCCCTGACAACCCGAAAATTCCCATCGCCGGCGTGATCAGCTTGATCAACCAGTCCATCACCGGTGTATGCTGAAGCAGGCTGACAATCAGCGTGACAGGAAAAATCACTTTTCCGAGTGTCCACGTCGTTTTCAGCCCCGCCACAGCTCCGGCTTTTAAAGTTCCCTTCATTGCTGTCTCCCCTTTGTAAAATCGCTACATCTCCTGATACCGTTTAATCTCTCGCCCTTTGAAACGTCTGTAGGCTATCAGCGCAGCCGCACTGAGGATCAGGACGATTGAAATCACCTGGGCGATGCGAAGGTTCGCCGTCAGCATCAGACTGTCCGTTCTCAGGCCTTCGATATAGTAGCGTCCCATCGAATACCAAATGACATAGATTAAGAACAGCTCGCCTCGCTTTAAATTCGCTTTTCTTAAAAGAAGCAGAACGACTACTCCCGTGAAGCTCCACAGCGATTCATACAAAAAGGTAGGCTGGTAGTACTGCCCGTCGATGTACATTTGATTGATGATAAAATCAGGCAGGTGGAGGTTTTCTAAAAACGCTCTTGACACCGCCTCACCGTGCGCTTCCTGGTTCATAAAGTTTCCCCAGCGGCCGATCGCCTGACCGAGCAGGATGCTTGGAGCAGCAATATCAGCCAGCTTCCAAAACGAAAGCCCTTTGACCTTCGCATAAATGATTCCCGTCAGTACGGCGCCGATCAGTCCGCCGTGGATCGCAAGGCCGCCGTTCCATATTTGAATAATTTGGTCCGGGTGTTCACTGTAATAGCCCCATTGAAAAATGACATAGTATGCCCTTGCACATAAAATCGCAATCGGGATCGCAAAAAGCACCAAATCGACAAAGGTGTCCTTATGCAGCCCCCTCCGCTCGCCTTCCCTGACCGCCAGCCACAAGCCCAGCAAAGCGCCAAGGCCGATGATAATGCCGTACCAATGGACAGCAATCGGCCCCAGGTGAAAAGCAATCGGATTTAAAGGTTCAATCGTTTCATTCATATTGTCAGCTCCTATTCTTCAAGCTCACCATCTTCAATCACATCCGCAAGCTTATGGGTAAATTGCTCAGCGGCATTCAGACCCATTCTCTTTAGTCTGAAGTTCATTGCGGCCACTTCGATGATGACGGCAAGATTTCTTCCCGGACGAACCGGAATTGTCAGCTTCGGAACGTCTGTATCAATAATTTTCATTGTATCTTCTTCAAGCCCTAAGCGGTCATACTGCTTTCCTTGCTCCCAAAGCTCCAGGCTCATGACAAGAGTAATCCGTTTAAAGCTTCTGACCGCCCCCGCGCCAAATAACGTCATGACATTGATAATACCAAGGCCTCTGATTTCCAGGAGATGCTCAATTAATTCAGGCGCGCTTCCGATCAATGTATCCTGGTCTTCCTGTCTGATCTCAACGCAGTCATCCGCTACAAGGCGATGGCCTCTTTTGACAAGCTCCAAAGCCGTTTCGCTTTTTCCAACGCCGCTCTTTCCGATAATGAGCACCCCGACGCCGTAAACATCGACGAGGACGCCGTGAATCGCAGTTGTCGGAGCCAGCTGGCTTTCAAGAAAATTCGTCAGACGGCTTGTCAGGCGCGTCGTCTTTAACGGGGATCGAAGCACAGGCACGCCGTTTTCTTCGGAAGCCTCGATGAGTTCAGGCGGAATCGGCAAATCACGGGAAAGGATGATCGCCGGTGTAATTCCCGTGCATAACGACAGCATCCGCTGCTTTTTTTCTTCCTCTGGAAGCTTTTCAAAAAAGGTAATCTCGGTCTTCCCAAGCAGCTGAACCCTCTCTTTTGGATAGTATGTAAAATAACCAGCCATTTCAAGGCCCGGTCTTGATAAATCGCTCATCGTAATCGGGCGGTTGATCCCTTCTTCTCCGCTGATGAGCTCAAGCTTAAATTTATCCATCACATCTTTTGTTCGAACTTTCGGCACGATTGATGCACCCTCCTCTTCTCAGATGAAGAACTAGACATTCAGCTTTATTCTATCACTTTCAAAATGAACCTAAAACATTTTTTGAAAATGGCCCCCCTTGACACTTCGGTGAAGTCTTCTTTTCCCGGGCTTTCTTTCAAAGCGAAAAATCAGTAGTATGTAAAGAGGAACGCGAAAAGGAAGTGAAGAACCGTTGAAATACAATATCCATGATACCACCGTGCTGAACGAAGACATTTTGACCCCGGAAGAAAAAGAGACATGGGTTCTTTATATGAAAGTACTGACCGCTGCCGGCCTGGGGGATGTCTCCGAATGGATGAAGCTCGATCTCAGCATGCCGCAAATGAAAGTTTTAATGCTTCTGAACAACCACGGCACACTGAAAGTCTCTGAAATCGCTGAAAAAATGGGCGCTTCCCTTTCAAATATGACCGGACTGCTCAGCCGCCTTGAACAAGCGAACTTCATCAAAAGAACACATTCCGAGCAAGACCGGAGAACAATTGTTGTTGAACTAACCGAAGATGCAAAGGGGATTTTTCGAAGCCTTTACAAAAAGGGCCACGAAAAGCTCAAAAAGGCGCTCCAGAAACTGAACGAACAGGAAAAAACCCAAGTGAATGAAGGCCTTACCATTCTTGAAAAAGCGTTAAAAGCTGACGATGAATAGACAAGCTGCCCGGAAAACGGCGCAGCTTTTTTTGTTGAAAAATTTCTTTTGACAAAATGTGTTTTTTTAAGGATGATTAAAATAGTTCACTCAAAGTGAATTATTCATTTTAAATTAATAAAAAAGGAGGATATATGGTGTGAACCAAAAGTGGGCCGTATTATTATTTACGATCGGCGTGTTTATGGCTGCTTTAGACAATGGCATCATTTCAGCCGCACTGACGACAATCAACGATTCTTTTCAAGTATCCCCCTCATGGGGAGCTTGGGGCATCACACTTTATACGCTCGGTTTGGCAGTCAGCGTCCCGATCGTCGGAAAGCTGTCTGACCGGTATGGACGTAAAAAGCTGTTTATCATCGAAGTCTTGCTGTTTGGCGCCGGTTCGCTGCTGGTTGCATTGAGCCAAAACTTCCCGATGTTTTTATTGGCAAGGCTGATTCAGTCGCTTGGCGGCGGCGGAATCTTTATTATCGGAAGCTCGCATATTCTCACTGCGCTGCCTAAAGAAAAACAGGGAACCGCACTGGGGCTTTTAGGTGCGATGAACGGCATCGCGGCAGTGCTCGGTCCGAATATCGGCAGCTTTATTTTGGATATGACCGGAAGCTGGCACTGGCTGTTTTTGATCAACCTTCCGATTGCCGCAGTGCTGATCATTCTCAGCGTTCCATTGATGAAAGAAACAAAAGGGGGAACACAGAAGCCGCTCGATCTGGCCGGAACTGTGCTGTTGTCTCTTGGGATTTTAGCTGTGATGTACGGAATAACGAATATAAACGGACAGCACATGTCTGCCGTCCTGTCCGACCCAAAGGTTTACTGTTTTCTTCTGATCGGCTGCGCGCTGTTTGCAGGACTCATCTTTTATGAAAAACGCATAGAACTGAAAGGCGGCGACCCGATACTTGCCTACAGCTTATTAAAAAACAAGGTGTTTCAATGGACGCTTTTTATCGGATTTTTATCCGGCGGACTCTTGGCAGCCGTTATTTTCATTCCTGCATATGCGGAACAATATTTGCATGTCGCTCCTGAAAAAGCGGGGTATTGGATGACGCCTCTGGCGCTGGCTTCAGGAATAGGAGCAGGGCTCGGCGGAATGCTCGCCGATCGGAAAGGACCGGTAAAAGCGGCATGGCTCTCGGGAATCATTTCGTTCGCCGGGTTTTTACTCTTATCCGTCTGGGTGACAGAGAAGTGGGAATTTGTTTTGGCAAGCATTATCGCAGGGGTCGGTTTTGGTTTTCTGTTTGGCGCGCCGTTAAATATGCTTGTATCAGAGGCAGCAAAACAGGATTACGGGACAGCGCTCGGCACATTATCGCTCGTCAGGCAGATGGGGATGACCTTGGCGCCCGCGCTGTATGCGGGATATATAACGGCCGGCTACGAAAATATCGGCACACATATCAAACATAAGCTGAATGATGCAGGGATGCCGATCAAGGGGTTTACAGGCGGTAAGTCGGACGTATCGCATCTGAACGAATCACTCAGCCAGATTTCCGACCCAAAAGTAAAGGACATCATAAGCGAAGCGATCCATGAAAGTGTGGGAACGGGATTTTTTAACCTCTACTTCACAGCCGCCGTCCTTTCCCTTGCCGTCATCGCTTCTGTCAGCATTTTATCGCTTTACAGAAAAAAACAAACCGACACGGCAACCCGTCTGAAAAAAGATGTGACAAACTAAAAAGCATTTGCTCCCCTTAGGAAAACAAATGCTTTTTACGTTCACAAATGAATACCGCCGCCAGCCAAAAGCCGATTACAGCAATTGGGAGGTTTTTTATACATGACGGCTCAAGTGTCGCTTGCTTTAACATCATGCCGGCCGGCGGAAGGCTCTCCGACAATTGCCGCCGGGCTGAGCCCGCCCCTGCTGTTTGGTCTATTAAAAAGGATTTCATGCCGTCATCTTTTGTCGTCAATTTCCACATCTGAGACCTGCTTTTGCCGCCGTATTGATCAGAAGCTGCGGCGTACCAGAAATAGGTTGTATTCGGCTGTAAATCCTTCCATGTCACTGAGGCCGTCTTTCCGCTTTTCACCGTTTTTGCTTTCCCAATTTCCTTGTTCGAAAAGACATTCAGCTCAAAATAATCGGTTTTAACCTTTTTCTTCCGCGGTTTCAGATCCGTTTTGATATTGAACTCGTCTTTCGGGCCGAATTGGTGCGGATCATAAAAATTATAGTCGTCGAGATATGGCGAATACGTTTTGACATGGATCGTGTCATGCTTCGGATCCACATGAAGAATTCTTAAATAACCTTGGCCTCCTTCAGGACCGCCCTGATAGTCGGCAAGCATTTGATACACCTTGCGATCCGGCTTGCCGTCCCCGTTATCATCAAGCCTGTCGACTTTTAAGTTGGAACTGTGATAGTGGCCGCTCAACACGGCGATCACATTCGGATTCCGCTTGATGATCTGTTCAAATATTTTCTCCCCGATTGGACTTCTGCTTCCGCTGACAAGCAAAAACTCGTGAAATGACAAAATCGCTTTTCGGTCGGGATGGCGTTTCAGAACATCATCTATCCACTGCAGTTCTTTTTTTCCGATTCCCCACCCCATCGACACCATGATATAGTCGTTTCCTCCGCTGGAAATGAGGTCGTAATGCCCTTTGTTATTCTGATAAGACCCGCCGTAATGCGGTTTTTGTTTAAAACGTCTTTCCCCGAAGTACTTGCCGAATTTCAAATAAGACCGGTCTTTATGGCTGACATCGTGATTGCCCGCCAGCACGCCGTAAGGAACTTGATTGTCGTCGAGGACTTTCATGAACTGATCGGCACGCTTCCATTGCAGCGGCTGATCCGCTTCATCCACAAGATCCCCCGTATGAAAGACGTACTGAATGTTCAGCTTGTCCTTTTGTTCGGCGATCCACTTGACCTGACGTTCAAAAATGTGCGGATAGCTTTCCGAATAATATTGCGTATCAGACATCCACACAAATGTATAGTCATGTTGCGAAAGCTGAATTTGATCCTGAATGATGATGCTCGCCTTGGATTGTCGGACATAATCGGCAGCTTTGATGCTTCCTTTGAGGGTAAAAGGTTTGTCATCCTTTGCAACATGGAATGTCAGCGTCTCCCACCTCTTGCTGGACCAATTCCAGACGAACATGGAGACTTTTCTGCCGGGAAGCGAACTCCCGCGCCACAGCACTTCCACCTTGTCGTTCGGCCCCGTATTTTCATCCACTTTGACATCAAAGCGATGGTACGGAAACTTTGTTGTTGATGACGTTTCAAAACCTTTTCCGTCAGGTGCGGACATGCCGCTGCGCTCTTCTTTTGTCAGCGCCTTTTCCCCGCTGACCGCAAAGCTTTGCGGAGGTTCCGTCACGCTTTCGTTCGCTGACACGTCAACATGCTCTTCGTCTTTTACAGTGTACTGAAACCCTTGATGGAATGACACTTTCATCTTATCTTTTGTCGGGTCCTTGACGCGGACGGCCAGCTTAGCCTGTGTGCTGCCGGGGGCATTTTTGACCTGGGCGGGCTTGTCCGGCTTTTCCTCTTTAATATAAAATGCCTTTTTCACGATTGACAGGTTGCCGGCGCTATCCTCCGCTTTTATTTTCAGTTCGTGCTTTCCCGCATCCAGGCCGGCAGAAGATATAAAATAGGGAAGCGCTATTTTTTTGCCGTCAAGAACGGCTTTTATGCTTTTCACACCGCTCCATTTATCGTGTGCGGCCGCATTGATCTCAAACGAACCTTTATACGTCCTGCCGTCTTTTAATGACGTTTTGATCTCAGGGCCTGTGTTATCGATCGTCACCCTGCGGATGAGCCTTTCTTCGCCATTCTCCGCTTCAACGATGTGCGGCCCTTCATCCCAGGCGCGTGTATGCCATTGACTGGCAAGCGATGTAAACTTGGCTTCCGGAATCGAAAAACGGAATTCATACCATTCGCGCGCCCCTGGACCGTCTCCGGCCGGAAGCTCGGCTTTCGGATCGTCGTACCGCTCATCGCGGATGGTGGTTCCATCCGCTAAGATAAGGCGGGGGTTCTTGAGGACAAAATCATCCCTGTTTTCTTCTGCAGACTGTTCAAATGGGGTTGACTTCGTGCCTGAACGAACTTTAATCGCAAACGGCTTTCCTTTTTTAAATTCCTCCGGAGAAACGGGAACCGTAATGGTCGTATACCGGCGGCGCGAATCGTCAAAAACTTTTTGAACCCTCCTGCCGATCGTTACAGCATTTTTAAAATACAGATTTGTTTGATTGACATCGAAGGCAAAGTAGGCTTTTTTTTCAAGCGCTGATTCACCTTTTTTTTGTTCAATTCCGTCAATCCGAATTGTCATTTCAGAAGGCGGCTTTTCTGATGTGGCTTTCAGCAGCATTTTTCCGGAAACGGTTCCGCCTTCGTTTACATTCAGCCTGAGTCCCTTCAAAATCCGCTGTTCAAGCGGTATCGTTTTCTTTTCAGTCGCCGTAACGTTTGATCCATCGCCGGCCCGCATATAGTATTCCACTTTTTCTTTGCCAATGAGCTCGGCAAAATAGATATTGTGGCGGTACAAACCGTCATTGCGGCTTTTTTCAACACGGACTTCAGTAAACGGCTCATCATCATTCATACGGTAGAAAAACTGCGCCTGTTTCACTTGCCGATTGTCTTTCATATCAGCTAAGAGCTGGATCGTTTCACCCGGTTTTACCGCTTGATGATCCGTCATATCATGGATCGCCGGCTTTTCTCTGTCAGGCATGACCGTCACCGTCTGTGAAGGAACCTGCGCCTTCAGGAGCGAACCAGGAGACGGTTTTTCTTCCCCGGCCGATATCATTTTCATATGCTTCGTTCCGTCCAGCGGATATCGATAAAGAAGCGCTTTATTTTTAGTGACATCGGTTTTATCCGGCTTGTTTTGATAACGGGCGGATGCGACCTCTTCCCCGCTGTTTGTACAGATGATCACTTCCCTCGGCGCCGTATTCGCCATGCCGCTCCCTTTGAGAACAGATAGCGATTTCCCTTCACGAAGGTGAACACCGTAATGCTGATTGAAGTCATCTTCTGTCAAATGCCCATTTGAGCGGTTTTTTACCCAAAACACGTGTGTTTGACCGGAAGGAATCGTCACATCATCGCGTTCAAAAGGCCAGACGGTGTCTGATTCCTTACCCTTTTCAGGATGTCTGTATTTAATTTTGTAACTGTTCAGATGAACAGCTTTATTGGTATTGTTATAAACTTCAATAAATTCATAGCCGTCCTTTGCACCGGTGTTTGACGTGTCGACAGCCATTTCCGTGATCAACAGCTCCGGAAACTTTTGTGTATCCGTACGTACGCCTTTCAGGGCGACAGTATACACATCCGTCTTCACAGAGGAACCACCGGCTTGAGCCTCAATGTAATACTTGACTTTGTCGGATGCTATGGATTCGCTTTCCAACTTGGCAATATAGCCGTTCTGTTTGCCCGGCTCCACTTCCATCGGAATCGCCCGATACGGCAATTCGTCATGCTGCTTGTAATACAGAATGACCGTGTCGGCGGCCGCCTCCGCGGAAAAATACAAGTCGTCTCCTTTTTTTACTTGTTCAACAGAAGTATGCCTGATGGCCGGTGAACGAGGCTGAATGCGCTCTTTTCCCGCCGCGGACGAAATCGGCATCTGTAAGGCAAAAAGCAAAACTGCGGCCAGAAACAAAAGGGTTTGGCGATTTCTGTACTTTTTCATCGTCTACCTCCCTTTCGTATTTTGCCTTTACAGATCATTTTTATGAAAGAGACATCCGTGCAAAAAAAAGAAGCCTGATGATTCATCAGACTTCAACTTATTTTTTGGACATCGGTTCGATAATTGCTTTTTGAATGAGCAAGTGGAAAACCGATAGGACGATCGACGCAAAAATGGCTGTCCCAAAGCCGTCCAGGTCAAAACTGTCCCCCATAATGGATGCGGTCATATAAAGAGTAATCGCATTGATGATAAATAAAAATAAACCTAACGTAATCACCGTGACAGGCAGCGTCAAAATCACCAGCACCGGCTTCACAAACATATTTAAGATCGATAAAATCAAGCTTGCCGTAATGGCTGCTCCGATGCTTCTGACGTGAACCGCATCAAAGTAACCGGCAATGACAATTAATAATAAGGCATTGACAAGAACGTTTATAATCCATCTCATCATCTGTTGACGTCTCCTTCATTCGGCACAAGGAATACCCAGACAATATAAATCAGCAGGACGGGAACTCCGGTCGAAAATATAAATAATAGAACCGTAATGATTCTCAGCAATGACGCATCCATATTTAAATATTCAGCAAGACCTCCGACGACCCCGGCAATCTTTCTGTCTGTTTCGGATCGAAATAGCCTTTTCATTGTATCACTCCTGTGTATGGTTTAAATGGATCGATCCTGTCTTCGATTCCAAAAACACGGTCATGCTATGATCATGATTTTGATTTGCTTTTAGGTACATTTCCTTCTGGATTGTCTCGTTTTTTTCCTTTAAAATTTCTGCATCTGAAAGATCATGAGACAGAGAACCGAGATTGCTTTTCAGCTCCGCTGTAACAGCGCAGTCCCGGGGAACATTCAACTCTACGCTTCCAGTCGTTGTTTTCACATATGCCGTCCGGCAGTGCGGATTTTTGACTGTTGCCGCGATATTGCCGTTAAAGCTCTGCAGGTCAAGCGCCTCGCATGAACCTTTAAGGTCGATCAATCCATTGATGGTTTCCGCTTCAATCTCTCCGCAAGTATGGTCGGCTAGTTTGATTTGTCCATTTGCAGTTTCCAATGAAGCTTTTCCTGCCGTGAGAGCAGAGAACGACAGCACGCCGTTCGTCGTTTTGGCGGACAGCTCTTTTACGTTTAAATGTTCCCCTCTGACCGGGCCGTTAAACAGTTTAAAGCGGATTTTGCCGTACTCTTTGTCCGGTATATAGACGGTAAGGTTGGTCTTCATCGTTTTTTTCTCGGTACGGATCATGAACTTATCGCCTTCCACACCGCAGTCGATATGCTGGAGAAAAGCCTGCCTTGCTTCATCCTGATTTTCAGCCCGGTACACTTTTGCCTGGCATTCGACTCTGATGTCGGAATCGCTCCATGGTACAAGGTTGACGCTGCCGTTGGCAAGCTGAATATCCAGAGTCGAAAAATCAGTGTCTTTAAACTGGAATATATGCTGGACATCGTACGAGTGCCCGAAATTCAAATCCAAGTCTGCTTCTTTTACTTTTTTTACAGCGGTATCAATCCATTCGAACAGTTTTGAACCGATCGAAGGCTTCGGTTCTTTTTTCTTTTCGCCGTAGAAGTCCTCCGAATCAATGACATCCTCAGACAGGGCTGTCACCTTGCTCTCGGTTTCCTTGTAGTCTTCTTCAAGTTTTTCGATCAGGATCAGCGCCTCTTTTGCAGACAGCTTTCCTTCCTCGACCAATTTTAAAATTCGTTCTTTCTCATGCTTCATGAAAAGCTCCCCCGTTCTCCTTCTTTTAGGCCTGAGTCAGCATTTTAATCCCTTGAACTACGTTCCAGACCACAATAATCAAACTGATGATCCCGAAAAAAACGAAACCTCCGATCATGAAAATGACCGCCAAATAACCGCCGTCACCAAAGATAAGCGTACCGCTTATCGCGCCTGCTGCCAATATGACTACGCTTATAAACGGAATAATATGCGAAATAAGCGAACGCATCGCATGCTTTTTCGTTTCTTGATCATCTGTTATAAAATACGCTGCGATTGGCAAAATAAGCGCGGCAAAAAAAACACTAAAATAACAAATTGAAGAAATCAGCGCGTTGTTTCTCGTCATACATAACACTCCTTATGATGTAAACCGTTCTTTGTGAGTCTAATGTACAGTGACCTTATACTTAGTTTACGTGTATCATGGCCTTTAGGTTACATTTTCATTCGATCGGCGTGCGTCAAACTTCGCAAATTGATTTTTTTAGATTTTATGAATAGATTCTTTTATTATAACCCTTTAAAATATGTGGCAAAGCCAATGAAAAGGAGCGAGCGTTATGAAACAGAAATCGGAAGTATACGCCTCATCCGCCTCCCAGCTTCTTAGTCTGATTCAGGAACAAAAAAGGATGAATCAGGAGATCGTGAACCGATTGGAATCGTTCAATTCCGCTCCTCCGCTTTCCAGCGAAATCCGCTATTTAAAGGTTCTGCTGAACAGCAGCAGCACCCATATTTTAAACAGTATGAGTGAAGCGACCAAACACATCAGCCGGACTGAACGTTAACCGTTTTCATGATATTTCAACCAGATTTCCGTCGGGATCTCTGATATAAACCGAAACGACCGGCCCTTCAGCGCCCATTCGCTCTGCGGGGCCTTCTTCAATTTTAATGGACAGCCCCTCCAGATGACGAATCACATCATCAATGCCGGCATTTGTATGAAACACAGGTCTGCGGAGCCGGGCATCGGGTGCTGTGCCTTCGGCTCAAACTATTTTCCGGCTTCGTGGAGGTTTATTTTTTGCCTGCCGAATGTCGCGCTTTTCTTCCTTCTCGAAAAGTGACCGCATTCAACCCCGGCACACGGCTGTAAAAATCACATGTCGCATCAATGTCTTTTACAGTCAGTACCAAATGATCCATGCGATCGATCTTCATCACCCCATCCCCCTTTATTGTTTGTTTTTTTACGTTATAACAGCTATTGAATAAAAGAGCAATGAAAATCTTTTTGAACAAAGCTTGCCGCGGATCATTCGGCCATTGAAAAAGCTGCCGACGTGACATCGGCAGCTTTTTCTTTACGGTCTGACAGCTTCTTTTTCTTTAAGCCGCTTCTTCATTCTGTTTTTGTCGCGTTCAATGATCGGTTTTAAATAACGGCCGGTATATGACCCTTCGACTTTCACGACTTCTTCGGGAGGTCCGGCAGCCACGATCATTCCCCCGCCGTCTCCGCCTTCAGGACCCAAGTCGATCAAATAATCAGCCGCTTTTATAATATCTAGATTGTGTTCGATTACAAGCACGGTATCTCCATTGTCGACCAGGCGCTGCAGAACGGCCAAAAGCCTTGCGATATCATCGACGTGCAGTCCTGTCGTCGGCTCGTCCAAAATATAAAGGGATCTTCCCGTTGAACGGCGGTGAAGTTCAGATGCCAATTTGACCCGCTGCGCTTCTCCCCCGGAAAGCGTTGTAGCCGGCTGTCCGAGCGTAATATAGCCAAGACCGACATCATAGAGGGTCTGCAGCTTGCGCTTGATTTTCGGGATGTTCTCAAAAAATTGAACGGCATTCTCGACCGTCATCTCAAGCACGTCAGAGATATTTTTGCCTTTGTACGTAACCTGAAGCGTTTCACGGTTGTATCTCTTTCCGTGGCAAACCTCACAAGGAACGTATACATCGGGCAGGAAGTGCATCTCGATTTTAATGATTCCGTCGCCTTTGCAGGCCTCACAGCGTCCGCCTTTGACGTTAAAGCTGAAGCGCCCTTTCTTGTATCCTCTGACTTTCGCTTCATTCGTCTGGGCAAACACGTCGCGGATGTCATCGAACACGCCGGTATATGTGGCCGGATTTGACCTCGGCGTCCGGCCGATCGGAGACTGGTCAATATCGATCACTTTATCGAGGTGCTCGATTCCTTTTATTTCTTTGTATTCTCCCGGTTTCGTCTTAGCCCGATGCAGCTTCTGAGCCAGCGTTTTGTGGAGAATTTCATTAACGAGCGTGCTTTTCCCTGATCCCGATACCCCGGTAACAGCTGTGAACACGCCGAGCGGAAATTTCACGGAAACATTTTTCAAGTTGTTTTCCTTTGCCCCTTTTACCTCGATAAAGCGGTTGTCAGGCTTTCTTCTCTCGGCAGGAAGAGGAATGAATTTTTTCCCTGAAAGATATTGCCCTGTCAGAGATTGATCATCGTTCATCACTTCTTCCGGCGTTCCGGCGGAGATCACTTCTCCCCCGTGTACACCCGCGCCGGGCCCGATATCGATTAAATAATCGGCGGCAAGCATTGTATCCTCGTCATGCTCGACGACGATCAATGTGTTTCCGATATCCCTCATGTTTTTGAGCGTCTCAATCAGGCGGTCGTTATCGCGTTGATGAAGACCGATTGACGGCTCATCAAGGATGTAAAGGACACCGGTCAGCCTTGAGCCGATTTGCGTTGCAAGCCTGATCCGCTGCGCTTCTCCCCCCGACAGAGTGCCGGCTGCGCGGCTGAGCGTCAAATAGTCAAGCCCGACATTGTTCAAGAATCCGAGCCTTTCTTCAATCTCCCGCAAAATGAGGTTGGCGATCTTCATGTCTTTTTCCGAAAGATCAAGTTCACGGAAAAATTGAAGGGCGTTAGCTACCGACATTTCGGTTATCTTACCGATGTGAAGGCCGTTAATCAGCACGGCGAGGGATTCCTTTTTCAGACGGTAGCCTTTGCATGAAGGGCACGGCTGATTAGCCATATATTTTTCCATCAGTTCACGAACGTAATCCGAGCTGGTTTCTTTATAGCGCCTTTCGATATTGCGGATGACGCCTTCGAACTCAATGTAGTTTTCCCGGACTTGTCCGAAGTCGTTTTCATATCTGAAATAAATCTGCTCGCCTCCGCTGCCGTAGAGGATTTTCTCAAGGTGGTGCTTCGGCAGGTCTCTGACCGGAATATCCATATCGATTCCATAGTGGCTGCATACCGCTTCAAGCAGCTTCGGATAATATTGGGAGCTCTGCGGTTCCCAAGGTGCAATCGCATTCTCCTTTAGAGACAGCTCATCGTTTGGAATGACGAGCTCTACATCGACTTCCAGCTTGGACCCGAGGCCGTCGCAGCTCGGACATGCGCCGAACGGGCTGTTGAAAGAAAACATCCTCGGCTCCAGTTCCCCAATTGAAAAACCGCAGTGCGGACAGGCATGGTGCTCGCTGAACAGCAGCTCTTCCTGCCCGATCACGTCGATGATCACACGGCCTTCGCCGAGGCGGAGCGCCGTTTCGAGCGAGTCTGTGAGACGGGCGGTTACGCCTTCTTTTATGACGATGCGGTCGACGACGACTTCGATCGAATGCTTTTTATTCTTTTCGAGCTCGATGTCCTCTGAGAGGTCGTTCATTTCGCCGTCGATCCGGACTCTCACATAGCCTTGTTTTCTGATTTGTTCGAGCACTTTCACGTGCGATCCTTTTCTTCCCGAGACGATCGGCGCAAGCACCTGGATCTTCGTCCGCTCGGGATAATCCAAAATTCTGTCCGTCATCTGTTCGATCGTTTGCGAGGTAATTTCAATGCCGTGAACAGGGCAAACCGGCTTTCCGATTCTGGCAAACAGCAGCCGGAGATAATCGTAGATTTCCGTCACCGTTCCGACTGTCGACCGGGGGTTCCGGCTCGTTGTTTTCTGATCGATGCTGATCGCCGGCGACAGGCCTTCAATCGCATCGACGTCGGGTTTGTCCATCTGTCCTAAAAACTGGCGGGCATATGCGGAGAGAGACTCGACATAGCGCCGCTGCCCCTCTGCATATATCGTATCGAACGCAAGGGATGATTTCCCTGATCCCGAAAGACCTGTCAAAACGACAAGCTGATCCCTCGGAATAGAGACATCGATATTTTTCAGGTTATGGGCCCTTGCACCTTTCACCTCAATTCGTTTCGTTGCCATTTTCTATTCATCCTTCCGATTTTAACTCTAGGAGCAAGTCGCGAAGCTCGGCGGCGCGTTCAAAGTCAAGCGCTTTTGCCGCTTCCTTCATGTCGCTTTCCATTTGAGCGATCACTTTTTCCCGCTCTTTCTTCGTCATCTTCGAAAGCTTCGGCTCCTCTTTCACTTGATATTCTTCCTGGTCTTCAGCAGCATGAGTTGCCCGGATGACGTCCCTGATCTTTTTGTTGATCGTTTTCGGCGTAATGCCGTGTTTCTCATTATAAGCCTCCTGCTGTTCGCGGCGGCGCTTCGTTTCATTGATTGCGATTTCCATCGAGTTGGTGATTTTGTCGGCATACATGATTACGCGGCCTTCGGCATTTCTGGCGGCGCGGCCGATCGTTTGGATGAGCGAGCGTTCGGACCGCAAAAAGCCTTCTTTGTCTGCGTCAAGAATGGCGACGAGTGAAACCTCAGGAATATCGAGTCCTTCCCTCAGCAGGTTGATGCCGACGAGAACGTCATGCTTGCCGAGGCGAAGGTCGCGTATGATCTCGATCCGCTCCAGCGTTTTAATCTCTGAATGCAGGTACGTGACCTTGATACCGATTTCCTTCAGATAATCCGTCAAATCCTCGGACATTTTTTTCGTCAGCGTCGTGACGAGGACGCGTTCATTCCGCTCGATTCTCTGCTGGATTTCACCGATCAGATCATCGATCTGCCCTTCAATCGGCCTTACCTCAATAATCGGATCGAGCAGCCCTGTCGGCCGGATGATCTGCTCTACCATTTCAGGCGTATGCTCAAGTTCATAAGGCCCCGGCGTAGCCGACACATACACGATGTTGTGAATGTGCTTTTCAAACTCTTCAAACCTGAGCGGACGGTTATCCAAAGCGGAAGGCAGCCTGAATCCGTGATCGACGAGAACCTGTTTTCTCGCCTGGTCTCCGTTGTACATTCCTCTGATCTGCGGTATGGTGACATGCGACTCATCTATGACCATCAGGAAATCATCCGGAAAGTAATCGAGCAGCGTATATGGAGTCGAACCTGCCGGACGAAGCGTCAAATGTCTTGAATAGTTTTCGATGCCCGAGCAAAAGCCCATTTCGCGCATCATTTCCAAATCGTATCTCGTCCGCTGTTCCAGACGCTGCGCTTCAAGGAGCTTGCCTTCTTCACGAAGCGCTTTGAGGCGCTCTTCCAGCTCCTCTTCAATGTTTATGATCGCTTTCTTCATCTTTTCTTCCCGGGTGACGAAGTGGGAAGCCGGGAAGATCGCGACGTGTTCCCTCTCCCCTAAAATTTCGCCAGTCAGGGCATCCACTTCCCTGATCCGTTCGATTTCGTCCCCGAAAAATTCAACTCGGACGCAGTGCTCATCCCTTGAAGCCGGAAAGATCTCGACGACATCGCCGCGCACCCTGAATGTTCCGCGCTGAAAATCGATGTCATTCCGCGCATATTGGATGTCAACGAGCTTTCTGAGCAGCTCATTCCGCTCGATTTCCATTTCCGTTCTGAGCGAGAGCACCATTTCCCTGTATTCCTCAGGAGAACCCAAGCCGTAAATACAAGAGACACTCGCCACAATGATGACATCTTTGCGTTCAAAAAGAGCAGACGTGGCAGAGTGCCTTAATTTATCAATCTCATCGTTAATGCTGGCATCTTTTTCGATAAATGTATCAGTCTGGGGCACGTAGGCCTCAGGCTGGTAATAGTCATAATAGCTGACAAAATATTCGACTGCGTTGTTGGGGAAAAATTCTTTAAACTCGCTGTAAAGCTGTCCGGCGAGCGTTTTGTTGTGGGCGATGACGAGAGTCGGTTTGTTGACTTCTTTAATCACGTTTGACATCGTAAACGTCTTTCCTGTACCGGTCGCCCCCAAAAGCGTCTGATGCTTTCTGCCTTCATTGATCCCTTTGACAAGCTGATCAATCGCTTTCGGCTGATCCCCCTGGGGCTGATAATTCGAGACTAATTCAAAGCGGTCTTTCACAAAAAAGCCTCCGTTTCTTTACGAAATCTTCCTGTTTATTATTTTAACACACCCGAAGCAAAAATACGAACTAAAGTTCGGTTTCTGTGTTTTCCCACAAAAGCCGGCCCTTCCTGATCTATCAAAAAACCCCTCCTTTTTGTCATCAAAAGCAGGGCTTCACGGTAATCATTCTTACGGTTTCTATGAGTCTTCCTTCTTTTCGCCCGCCTTTTTCGCCGCATAGAGCGAACCGGCCACGAGCGAGACGATATCAAGTCCTACAATAAAAAAGGTTTCCGTATAACCTTTTAAATATGAAGCGAATAACAGCGCTGCGGTCAGCGCAATCCCGACGTAATGGTTATAGGTCACCCTTGTAAAAAACAAGACAAGCAAGAAAGGAAATATCAGTGCAAAAACGGCTTTTGTAAACACAAAAACCCTCCTCACGTTTCTTGATCTTATTCGATTATATTAAAGAACAAAGAAACGGACAAACATGGACACTCATTCATTTTGTCCATTATCATGCCGCGTTATTCGGAATCAGACGTTAAAAGGCGAAAAAGAACGAGATTCCGGCGGCCAGGAGGTTCGGCATGGCGAAAACGGCGAGTGCGTTTGCCAGTTTGCCGTTCCACTCCCTGTGCTCCTTCGTTTCCGAATCGTGATTTCCCCTGAACCGATCACCGCTGACAAATACACCGGAGCATAAAGCAGACAGCAGAATCGCGCCTAGTCCGGCGGCTCCCGAAACTTTAAAAATCAACGTCCAATCCCCGGCCGCAGCCGAAATCAATACAGCTATCAAACAAACAAAAGCACCGGCGAGAAAAGCCTTTTTCATCAATCATTCTCCTTCAATCAGTTCTATCCATCATCCTAGCGGAACGTTTTGTAAAAGACAACCGAAAAGTTTCCCCAAAAGGAAAAGCAAAAGCGCCCGAAAAAGCGGCGCTTTATTAACATCAATTATTCTGTTTCTTGTGAGGCGGCTGCCTCGGCATGCTTCATCGCCGCATCCTCTTCTTTTACAAAGATGATGCCAAGCTCATGATGCTCTCCTTCATATGAAGCTCTTTGTTCAAAACGAATTTCATTGTTTAAACCGACGACTTCAAGTTTGAAGAAAGCACGGTTCTTCTGAAGCGCTTCGTAGAAATCCGCCGCGTTTTTCACTGCAGTCCCGTTGACCTTCGTGATGATTTCGCCGATCTTGAGACCGAGATCGGCTGCCGGAGTGTTCGGAATAATCCCGAGCACCACGAGCCCCTGGTCTCTCTTTGAAAAATGGAAAGGGGCGGAATTGTCGTTCATCCGCTGCTTCCAGGATAAAAAGGCCCTTCCTGCGATCGCTGCTCCGGCGGCAAGGGCGGCAAGCGGAGTCCACCATATGCTTCCGGCCGCGATCAGCAGAATGATGATGCCAAGCACGCTGATGCGCTTCGCTGTAATTTTAATGCTTTCAATCGGAAGCGATCCTTGAACCCTTTGGCCGAAGCCGATGAAATACGGAATCCACAAGAGCTCAAAGCCGCCGTTAAATGACAAAACAGGCCACCACGGAACAGATGATTCGATCGCATGTCCCGGAATAAGAATAAACAACGGCAGAAGCCAGGTTCTGCCCGCAATCTGCTGTCCGATCGGGAGACCCCTTGTGCTCATGACAATCGCAGGGGACGTTTTGATATGTGCCGTTTTATAGACAAGCACTCCTTCCGCCACCAACAGAAGTCCGAGCAAGACGGCAGCAGCCGACCAATTCGCGAGGGACAGCTGCGGCAGAAACGCGTCAAGCGCTCCGAAACCGGTGTATTCAATACATAAACCAACGACGATGCTCACGCCAAGCGTATATGCCGCTGACAGCAGACTCTGTCTGAAAGTTAAAGCTGCGGCAACGCTGACCGCCGCTATTAAAACCAGCATGCCCATCGGGAGATACAGCCCCAAGCCGAACGAAACAATGGACAGTACAAGTCCTGCCAGAAGTCCCTTGGAATATGTAAATTTGAACTCGTCATAAATATCTTCAATACGCGTATGGAACGTCTTTCTTTCACGTTTGATCCGGGCATAGCCGTAAGCAAGACTCATAATCATCATAAAATAGAAGAGCGGGTGCAAAAAGAACAATCCTGCTCCTTTTAAAAGTTCAATTAAGCTTTCTTCAACTGACAAGGGAACGTTCACCGCCTCAGCCAAGCATTTCAGGCCGCCTTCAACACGGCAGCTTTTTAACGTTGGATATTTTAAGGAAACCCAGCTTGTCTAAAGCGTCGGCACGAGGAAATGACGGGCGGCCGTTCAGGCGGGATGCCTGAGCCGTCAGCCGCAGAAACTTTCGTCATGATGCTTAAACGCCGGTGCTTTTCATGCGCATTCGTGACGACAAATGCTGGCACCTTTAGGCAAGCTGGTGCATTTTATTATTATTCTAACAAATAATAAAATGCTTGGGTATGGTAAACGTGAGGTTTATTTCTCCTGGCTCATCCAAAGCGTCACATTCGACAAAGAAAAATCTTTCAGGTAATGATTGACCTCGACATCAAGAATATCTCCTATCAGCTGCATTGACCGCTTGATGTCGGTCAGATTGATGCCGAGCCGCTTGTGGTTGTCCATCAAGTAGTTGAAATAAAGTTCCGCGCAATCCTCATTAATATCTTCCACACTTTCGACCGAAGTGTAGTTCACGAGGTATCTGCTGAACAGCATAAGCAATCCTACTGCCTTTGTAGCGGAAAACGTAACGTCTTGTGATCGAACTTTTAACTGCTCCACTAATTCATAGTATTTTTTCTCTCTCACAATACTTGCCCTTTTCAATCGTGTACCCCCATTTATTATTTATATATAAGAAAAGCGCTAGCGTCAGACGACTCCACCAACAGAGACGAAGAACGCAAACAGCGCTAACATTCTCCGCAAAAAAAATGCACACATTATAATTCTTGAAAAAGCTTTGGTTCTATATTAAAAAGTTTTCCTATGTTATACAACTTGCAAAAGTTACATTTTTACTGCATCTTTACATCCTTATAAAGTCTCCCATATACTTATGTTATCGGGTCAATTCTATTCATTATGAATGTTTTTTTTATGAAAAAGCAAAAATTTTAGGTAAAAAGATTGAGAATTTACTTTCTGAGAATAAAAAAAGTGAGGACATCCTGTGCCCTCACTTTTTGTTAAACAGCACTTTTAATGCGGCTTGCAGCTGAAGATCGTTCTTTTCATCCATCTTTTTCTCCTCAATCCGCAGGTTCATTGTATTTGCCGTTTTTTGGTCAATGATCCCTGTTTGCTTCAGCTTGTTTGCTGCCTGAAACGCCATGACGGCTTTTTTTGTGCTTTCATTGTAATAGCCGTCTTCCCGGCCGGGGACAAACCCGAGTCCTTTCAGCAGGAACTGCGCCCGCTTAATTTCATTGTTGTTCATATCCGGCTTGAGGGGTTCTTTCAGCTGTAAAGGCCCCGCCGAGAAATATGCAGGCTGCGTGACTGGAACGGTCGGCTGAATGCCCTGCTTATGGATCCAATTTCCTTTAGGTGTCAGCCATTTGTACAGCGTCAGCTTAATATTGCTACCGTCTCCCATCGGCACCGCCTGCTGGACGGTTCCCTTTCCAAAGGAAGGATCGCCAACCACGTCGTAGCCCTCGGCTTCTTTTAATGCGCCTGCAAGAATTTCCGAAGCCGAAGCGCTGCCCTTGTCCGTGATCACGCTCACAGGGTATGGTTTTTTCTCTTTTAATTTTGAGAAGTATTGTTTTTTATTTCCGTTTCTTTCGGCGATTTGTATATACGGATGATCTTTTGTCACAAAATGTTTTAAAATGTCTTCCACGCTTTGCAAGTACCCGCCCGGATTTCCTCTTACATCCAAAACGAGCCCTTTTATTCCCTTTTTCTCAAGCTTTTTCAGTTCAGCAGTAAAATCTTTTGCCGTATGTTCGGAAAAGGAAGATATTGCGATATAGCCGACAGGTTTATCCTGTACTTTCTTTATGGAAGCAAACACCGTTTCCAGCGGGATTTCATCGCGCTTAATCGTAAATGTCAGCTGGTCTTTCATTCCGGGTCGGTGAACTTTCAGTGTAACCGTCGATCCCTTTTTGCCTCTGATCTTTAATACGGCGTCATTCAAATCCATTCCGCTCATGGAATCGCCGTCGATGCTGATGATTTCATCGTTCGGCTTTAATCCGGCTTTCTCTGCCGGAGACTGTTTAAAAGGAGAAACGATAATGATTTTTCTGTCTTCCATTCCGATTTCTGCACCGATTCCTTCAAAAGAGGAATCAAGGGAATCTGAAAACCGCTTTGCCGTCTGTTTATCCATATAGACCGAGTATGGGTCATTCAATGTTGAAAGCATGCCCTGTATGGCTCCTTCCAACAGTTTTTCCCTGTCGACCTGCTCCACATATTCATTTGAAATCAGGTCATATGCTTTCTCAATTTTCTCCAATTCGTTTCTAGCGGTGCTTTTGGCTGCAGCTTCTTCAGCCGCTGATGCTTTTGAAACGACATCATGTAACGGAATCGGGCCGGCGCCTGTTACCAAGCCGCATAACAGGCTGAGCGCAATGATGAGCCGCACAATCTTCTGATTCATCCTATACCTCCTCTTCTGCCTGCACTATGTTTTGTTGCTTGATGTAGTATGCGCCAAAACCGCCCGTATCATGTAATCGATTTTCCATTCCACAGCAAAAAAAGCTGCCGGAGTGCTGGCAGCTTTCGCTTATATGGTCCTCACGCGCTTGATGATTTCTTCTGTCACATCATCCGTCGTACTTGAACCGCCGATATCAGGCGTTAAGTAGCCGCTCTTTAGAACGTCTTCAATCACGTCAAGCAATCTTGCACCGAGTTCTTCTTCCCCGAAATGATCGAGCATCATTTTTGCCGTCCAAATTTGGCCGATCGGATTGGCGATTCCTTTTCCGATGATGTCCGGAGCAGAGCCGTGCACAGGCTCAAACATAGATGGATATTTGCCGTTTACATTAATGTTGGCGGCCGGCGCCACACCTATGCTTCCCATAATCGCCGCCCCGATATCGGTCAAAATATCGCCGAATAAATTGCTGGCAACAATGACGTCAAGCTTCTCTGGCCTCGTTACAAAAAAGGCCGACAGCGCGTCAATGTGCTGCGAATCTGCGGTAATATCGGGGTAGTCTTTTGCCGTGTTCTCAAAGACTTCATCCCAAAAAGGCATTGAATAAACGATTCCGTTCGACTTTGTTGCGCTTGTGACATGCTTTTTCCGCTTAGCCGCCAACTCAAAAGCAAAGCGCATCGCCCTCTCCGCCCCTTTTCTTGAAAAAACGGCATTTTGAATGGCGATTTCATCTTCATCCCTGAAGATTCTGCCTCCGATCGAGCTGTATTCCCCTTCACTGTTTTCCCTGACGACAAGCAGATCGAAATCTTTTGGGTTGGCCAGCGGAGACTTGATTCCTTGCAAATATTTCGCAGGTCTAATGTTGATGACCTGTTCAAATTCGCGGCGGATTTTAATGAGCAGCCCCCACAGGGAAATATGGTCGGGGACAAGCTTGCTGTTTCCTACAGCCCCAAGAAAGATGCTGTCGAACTCTTTCAGCTGCTCCAAGCCGTCATCAGGCATCATTTCCCCGTGTTCCAAATAATACTCACAGCTGTATGGAAACTCCGTAAACCGAAATGAGAGTCCCCCGTGAACATCCGAAACCGCTTTCAAAACTCGTTGCGCAGCAGGTACGACTTCTTTCCCTACCCCGTCACCGGGTATGCTGGCAATGTTGAATACTTTCATTGGATCATCCCCTATTTCAAATTGTCGACTGTCGACAGTTGTCACTTTCATTCTATACCTTGTGTTATTTTCTGACAAGAATAAATTTTGAGAAAAACCCAGTTTGAATAACAAAAAGCCGATTCAGTCCATCTCCGGACGAATCGGCTTTCATTTTAAAGCGGTATATAATTGACCGGATCAACAGCATTGGATTTCGCGTTGTTCCAAAGGCCTTTATGAATTTCAAAGTGAAGATGCTGCCCGTAGGATTGGCCTGTATTTCCCATCGTTCCGATCACTTGTCCCTGTTCAACACGCTGGCCTGTCTGCACTTTAATTGAAGACATGTGAGCGTAGACCGTCTGATATGTTTGCCCGTTGATGTTATGGGTAATAAACACAACATTGCCGTAGCTGGACGAGTAATGGGCGTTATAGACCGTTCCGGCGGCGGCCGCATAAATCGGAACGCCTGAACCGCGCTTGGCGATGTCTACGCCGAAGTGATTTCCGAGCGAACGCTTTCCGAACCCGGAAGTAAATGTGCCGGAAGCAGGGCGGATAAAGCCTGAGCTGCTTGGTGCCGACGGTTTAGAAGAAGAGGCTTCCGATTGGCCGCTTGCAGCCCGGCGGCTCGCTTCAGCTTCCTGCTTTTTCCGATGCGCCTCTTCAGCTTTGATCGCTTCATCCTGACGCTTTAAAATTTCTGCTTCATTTTCGAGTGAACCAAGTTCTTCATGCGCATGATCTTTATCTTGCTTCACTTTTTTCATGACGTTTGCTTTCTCTTTTTGCTGCTTGTCGAGCGTCTTTTTTAAATCTTCCAGGTCTTTGAGCGCTTTTTCAAGGCTTTCAAGGTCCTTGCTCAGCTTAGTTTCCTTTTCCTCGACAAGCTGAAGATCGCGTTTTTGCTCTTCCATCAGGTCTTTATCAGCTTCTACAATTGTCGAAACCGCACCCGCGCGGCTGATGAAATCCCCGAAGCTTTTCGAGCCGAGAAGCACATCTATGTATTGAACAGAACCGCCGTTTTCCTGCATTGAGCGAACACGGTCTTTCAATATTTTATTGCGTTTCTCAATCTTTTCTTTAAGCTTTTTTATTTGCTTTTTCAGCTCTTCGATGCTTTTCTTTGTTTTATCGATTTCTTCATTTTTCTTTTCCAGCTTTTCATTCGTGTCCGTCATCTTACGGTCGATTTTCTCGATCTCGCTTCTCAGGCTTGCTTCCTTTGATTCAAGCTCTGAAAGCTCCTGTTTCGTTTTTTCGAGTTTTGACTCGTTTTCAGATTTTTTGCTTTGAACGTCGCTCTTTTTTTTCTCCAAGTCTTCATAAGCTAAAGCATGGTTGCTTTTTAAGGGAATCAGCACTGCCGACGATCCGAGCACAGCGGTCAGCCCCAGCGTCATTAGCTTTCTTTTCAACCTTGGTTCCTCCTTGCCTTCAGAATCAAGGGAGCCCGGCGCTTTGCAGGCATCCCAGCTTTAAACATGATACAACCGGCGAAAGCGCCGGTTTAAACTTTTAAGAATTTGCGAATCGACATCAAGCTTCCCCATACACCGATAACGGCTCCGATCAGCACCAGGATCGCTGAAATCTGGAAGACGAACGGATTGTACGGCAAGAGCTGTATGAAAGTGCCTTGAACTTTCGGAGCGATCCACTGAACGGCATGATGATACGTTCCGAGCAAAATAGCGATCGGAATGATAGAACCGCATACACCCAAGAGCAAACCTTCAATGAAAAATGGCCAGCGAATGAACCAGTTTGTCGCACCTACAAGTTTCATAATCTCGATTTCTTTGCGTCTCGCAAAAATCGTAATTTTGATCGTATTAGAAATTAAAAACATCGCCGTAAACAGCAGGCCGATGACCAATGCAATCCCGATGACTTTGGCGACATTGCTGATTTTAAACAAGCGGTCTACCTGCTCCTGTCCGTATGTCACCTTATAGACATTGGTCAGCTTCTCAAGCTTCTTGGCAGCTTTCGGTGTGTCTTGAGGGTCTTTTGTTTTTACGACAAATGCATCGTTCAGCGGGTTTTCCTGCTCGAACATCGCAAAGAATTTCCCGTCTTCCCCAAAGCTGTCTTTCAGGTTTTTGAGTTCTTCATCTTTAGATGAGTATTTGACACTGCTGATTTCCGGTATTTTCTTTATTTCTTTTTCCAATGTATTTTTTTGATCCTGGTTGGCCGTTAAGTCAACCAGCACTTTGACTTCGACTTCTTGTTCGGCTTTTAATGTCATATTGTATACGTTCAGCATGATGACCATGAACACGCCGACCAAGATAAGTGTAACTGTTACAGCACTGATGGATGCGAAAGTCATCCACGCGTTTCTCCCGAGAGATTTTAAGCTCTCGCGCAAATGCCGTCCGAGAGTTCTAATCATAAGAACCATACTCCCCTCTAGCTTCATCACGCACAATGACCCCGTCTTCGATTGCGATGACCCGTTTCTTCATGGTGTTTACGATTTCTTTGTTATGAGTCGCCATAACGACTGTTGTTCCGCGGTTGTTGATCTCTTCGAGCGTCTTCATGATTTCCCAAGACGTCTCAGGGTCAAGGTTTCCCGTCGGCTCGTCAGCGATCACGACATCAGGGTCGTTGACGATTGACCGCGCAATTGAAACCCGTTGCTGTTCTCCTCCGGACAGCTGATCAGGAAATTGCCTTGCTTTGTGCTTCAGCTGGACAAGATCAAGCACTTCAAGCACTTTTTTTCTGATCACCTCTGGGCGCTCCCCGATGACCTCTAAAGCAAATGCAACATTTTCAAACACCGTCAGCTTCGGCAGCAGTTTAAAGTCTTGGAATACAACGCCGATTTTCCTTCTGATAAAAGGAATCTCTTTTTCTTTGAGCTGCGCCAAATTTTTATTGTTTATGACAATCTTCCCTTTGGAAGGCTTTTCTTCGCGGTAAATCATTTTAATGAAGGTTGATTTTCCTGCTCCGCTCGGTCCTACAACATAAACAAATTCCCCGGGATATATAGAGATGCTTATTCCGTTCAGCGCCGAGACCCCGTTGGAATAAGTCTTATATACATCTTTTATTTCGATCATGTAATCACCTAATCTTTTATGTTTATACGGTCATACTCTTCGAAAGGGCCTGTCGTTTTGTGTCCCCTGCCAATTTCACGATAAATGGTATTAATTCAAGCCCTTTTTCAACAACACCCATTATACGTCAAGATTAGACAAAATGATATTACAGTTTTGTTTCAATGCCGACCTAAGTTATAGGAAAAACGCAAAATCAGCCAAAAAATTTGTACTTTGGGCCTTATTTAAGACAAAAGAACCCGTTAATTCCGTTTTCCCAATAGGCAAAAAGACCTTTTCAACAAAAAAAGAACCTTTTTCACCTGAACGTGAAGAAGGTTCTTTTCGCCTCCTGACTGGCAAGGCATGCTTACTTTTTCTCTGAAAGCCACTTCGCGACCGCTTCAGCTTCTTTTTCATCTACAAGATTGCCAGGCATTCCGCCGCGGCCGTTGACTACAATGTCCTTAATTTCGCTTTCCTTATACTTGCCGCCAACTTCCTTCAAACTCGGAGCGGAACCGCCGGCCAAATCCTTACCATGGCAGCCTGTGCAGTTTTGCTGGTAAATCTCTTCCCCGTCGGTTGCAGTTGCTTGCCCGCCTGTATTTTTCTCTTTGCTTTCGTTGTTATTGCCGCCGCAGGCAGCCAGCACAAAAGAAACAGCCATAAACAGAGTAAACAGCTTCATTTTCATTTTTTCAAGTCAGCTCCTTTAACAAGTCAACCTTTATTATAACCTCGATTATGCGCGTTTAAAACCCTCGCCAAGCACCTCTGAAGCATCCATCGCAATGACAAATGCAGACTCATCAATGTGTTTTACGAGTTGTTTCAGCTTTGTGAACTCGGTCTGGCCGACCACGCACATCAAAATAGGCCGCTCATCATCTGTATAGCCTCCGACCGCTGATATTTTCGTAATCCCCCTGTCGATTTTATTCAGTACCGCATGTCGAACTTCCTCTTCCCGGTTCGTAATGATCATCGCCATTTTGGAACGGTTCAATCCGACCTGGATGACATCGATGGTTTTGCTTGATATATAAACGCCAAGCATAGCATAAAGTCCCTGTTCGATGTTAAAAACAAACATCGCGGACAGAACGATCGTTCCGTCAATCAGCGCCAAACATTTGCCTTGCGACAGCCCGGTGTACTTATGAATGATTTGCGCGGCCAGCGCAGTGCCGCCTGTCGAGCCCCTTCCGAGAAAGACCATCCCGATCCCGACTCCGATGCCGACACCGCCGAAAATGGCGGCCAAGAGCGGATTCTCTGTCGCCGGAGCAATGTCCCGCGTCACGTATACGACAAACGGGAGAAAAACAGACCCGACAAGCGTCTTGATGCCGAATTTTCCTCCGAGTACCAGAACCCCGGCAATAAATAAAGGAATATTAAATGCCCATTGCACATAGGCGGCTTCAAAGCCGAACGATTGCAAAATGGTGCTGATGCCGCTGACTCCGCCGGCTGCAATCCGGTTGGGAAGCAAAAACATATTAAATGTCACAGCGACGACGGCTGATCCAAACAGGATATAGCCGTAGTCACGCAGCACCGTAAACAATTGATATCTCGTTTTGTCCATATTCATGTCTGTCATCCTCCGCACGATTCATTACCAATCGAGAGTATAGCATTTAGCATACTGTAAGTAAATAACAGCCAAATAACGTATTAATTGAATAAAGCGGCAGAGGGACAAAGCTTCTTACGGCTTAAGCTGCCCAGATTCAGGCAATTTTCCCCGCAAAAAAGGCACATCCTCACAATGTGGATGCGCCTTTCTTCAATTTAGGAAAGCTTGGAACGCAAATATGCGTCAATGAAAGAGTCAATGTCTCCGTCCATAACCGCCTGCACGTTCCCCATTTCCGTGTTGGTTCGATGATCCTTCACTAGAGAATACGGGTGGAAAACGTATGAGCGGATCTGGCTTCCCCAGCCGATTTCTTTTTGTTCGCCGCGAATTTCGTCCAGCTGTGCCTGCTGCTCCTCGATTCTGCGCTGATACAGCTTCGATTTCAGCATTTTCATGGCACGTTCGCGGTTTTTAATTTGTGATCGCTCTGTCTGACAAGTGACGATGACGCCTGTCGGCAAGTGGGTGATCCTGACGGCGGAGTCTGTCGTATTGACGTGCTGGCCGCCGGCGCCGCTTGCCCTGTACGTATCGACTTTAATATCTTCCGTACGGATCTCAATGTCGATTTCTTCGTTGAATTCAGGCATGACATCACAAGACACAAACGACGTGTGCCTGCGCCCTGAAGAGTCAAACGGAGAAATTCTGACGAGCCTGTGCACGCCTTTTTCGGCTTTTAAATAACCGTAGGCATTGTGGCCTTTAATCAGGAGAGTGACAGACTTGATTCCCGCCTCATCTCCTGGAAGGTAATCAAGGGTTTCCACCTTGAATCCGCGGCGCTCTGCCCACCTGGTGTACATTCTGAGAAGCATTGAACCCCAATCCTGTGATTCGGTGCCGCCGGCTCCCGGGTGAAGCTCAAGGATCGCATTGTTTTTATCATAAGGCTCGCTTAACAATAGCTGGAGCTCAAATTCATTAAACTGCTTTGTTAAGCTTTTCAGCTCGTTGACCAGTTCATTTTGCAGGTCCTGGTCAGGATCTTCTTTTAAAAGATCATGTGTCATTTGCAGTTCTTCATGAGACTCGCTTAAACTTTTGTACGTGTTGACATAGTCTTTTAACGCATTCGCTTCATTAATGATCGTCTGCGCTTTCTGCTGATCTCCCCAAAAGTCGGGGTCAGCCATCTGCTCGTCTAATTCGCTGATTCTTGCTTCCTTTGTTTCGAGGTCAAAGAGACCCCCTGAAGTCCGCTAACCGAGTAGCCATATTTTCAAGTTCCTGTCTGATTTCTGCCAATTCCATTATTCTTTCACCTCATCATATATTTCAGCCGATTCAAAATAAAAAGAGGCTAGCACCTCTTTTTATTCTGTTCTTCCGCAGCAGTTTTTATATTTTTTTCCGCTTCCGCAGTAGCAAGGATCATTGCGTCCGATATCCACCGCTTTGCGGACCGGTTTTTTCTTCGCTTGTTTTTCCTCATCGCCTTCTTTCGGCTGATGGGCTGTCGTCTGTCCTTGAATGACCTCTTCGCGCTCAAGGTTGTTTTCGATTTCAGCCTTCATGACGAATTTGGCTACATCATCTTCAATCGCCGCGATCATGTTTTCAAACATTGCAAAGCCTTCCATCTGATACTCGCGGAGCGGGTTTGTCTGAGCATAAGCGCGCAGATGAATTCCTTGCCGCAGTTGATCCATCGCATCGATGTGATCCATCCATTTCGTATCCACTTCGCGGAGAACGATGACTTTCTCAAATTCGCGCATTTGTTCAGAGCCGTACCGCTCTTCTTTCTCATCGTATTTCGTTTTGATGCGGTCGTAAATGAGCTCTGTAATCTCCTCGGGCTCTTTTCCGAAAATGTCGCTTTTCTCCACTCCACCTTCATCAAGGAAATTCGCATTTACAAGCTCCACAAGGCCGTCAAGATTCCACTCTTCAGGCAGATCTTCCTTCGGCGTATATGAAGCAACAGCCCGCTCGAGTGAAGCTTTAATCATATTTTCGACGATGGAGCGGAGGTTATCGGAATCGATGACCTCAAAGCGCTGTTTATAGATGACTTCGCGCTGCTGGCGGAGCACGTCATCGTATTGCAGAAGCTGCTTACGGGCATCAAAGTTGTTGCCTTCCACACGCTTCTGTGAAGATTCGACCGCTCTTGAAACCATCTTGCTCTGTATCGGCGTCGAATCGTCCATTCCGAAGCGGTCAAGCATCGCCATCGTCCGCTCTGCGCCGAAGCGTTTCATTAATTCATCTTCCATGGACAGATAAAATTGGGTGATACCAGGGTCCCCCTGACGGCCTGAACGTCCGCGCAGCTGGTTGTCAATCCGCCGTGATTCATGGCGTTCCGTACCGATGACGGCCAGTCCGCCAAGCTCTTTTACACCTTCGCCAAGCTTGATGTCCGTTCCGCGGCCCGCCATGTTGGTCGCGATGGTGACCGCGCCTTTTTGCCCGGCATCTTCGATAATCTGAGCTTCCCGCTCATGGTTTTTCGCGTTCAACACTTGATGCGGGATTCCTTTATTTTTAAGGAGCCTTGATATCAATTCAGATGTTTCAACCGCAACCGTACCGACAAGTACCGGCTGTCCGACCATATAGCGCTGGGCGACATCCTCTGCAACAGCTTTAAATTTTCCTTCCATGGTCCGGTAAATTAAATCCGGTCGGTCATCGCGGGCAATCGGCTTGTTGGTCGGAATCGTAACAACCTGCATGTTGTAGATGTTGCGGAATTCTTCTTCTTCCGTTTTTGCGGTACCCGTCATTCCGGCCAATTTTTCATACATTCGGAAATAGTTCTGGAAGGTGATCGTCGCGAGCGTCATGCTCTCATTTTGGATCTCAAGGCCTTCCTTCGCTTCAATGGCCTGGTGAAGTCCGTCGCTGTAGCGGCGGCCTTTCATCAAACGGCCTGTAAAAGAGTCGACGATAACGACCTGACCGTCTTCGACGACGTAGTCGACGTCTTTATGCATCGCCGCATGGGCTTTCAGCGCCTGGGCAATATGATGGTTTAAGGCGACATGGCGGACGTCAAACAAGTTTTCGATGCCAAATGCCTTTTCAGCTTTTGTCATCCCCTCTTCAGTCAGCTGAACGCCTTTTGTTTTCACATCGTATGTGTAGTCCTGATCCGCTTTTAGCGTGCGGACAAACGCATTGGCCTGAACATAAAGCTTGGTGGATTTGGCCGCTTGTCCAGAAATGATGAGCGGCGTTCTTGCTTCATCGATCAAAATGGAGTCGACTTCATCGATGACCGCAAAATGAAGCGGGCGCTGAACCATCTGCTCTTTATAAAGCACCATGTTGTCGCGCAAATAGTCAAAGCCAAGCTCATTATTCGTAGAATACGTAATATCTGCTGCATAGGCTTCACGCTTCTCGTCTTTTGACAGGCTGTTCAGGTTTAGGCCGACCGTCAGCCCGAGAAACTCAAAGATTTTCCCCATCTCTTCAGCGTCGCGGCTCGCCAGGTATTCGTTGACCGTCACGACGTGAACGCCTTTCCCTGACAGAGCGTTCAAGTAAACGGGCATTGTGGAAGTCAGCGTTTTACCTTCCCCCGTTTTCATTTCGGCGATATTCCCTTCATGAAGGGCGACGCCCCCCATCAGCTGAACCTTAAACGGAAACATGCCTGTCACGCGCCGGGAAGCTTCCCTGACAACGGCAAACGCTTCAACCAAAAGATCGTCAACCGTTTCGCCTTTTTCAAGGCGCTCTTTGAACTCGATCGTCTTTTGCTTCAAAGCTTCGTCTGAAAGCTTCTCTATATCTGCCTTGAGCGCATCAATCTCGTTCGCTTTCTTTTCATAACGGCTGAGCGTGCGTTTTGTCGGATCAAACACTTTATTTAAAATTCCAAGCATAGAATAACGCTCCTCTTTAATTTCCTTGTTTAAGCATGAGTAAACAGTAATTTTTATATATGCAATATCATATCATACCTTTTGTCATTTCCAAACAATTTACCGCGGGGGAACGGAAAAAATCCCCTCTGCGGAAGATCCGGGAGGGGACTCGATATATTTATTCGTTCGGCTCGATCAAACCGTATTTCCCATCGTTTCTTCGGTAGACCACATTGGTCAGATTGGTTTCGGCGTTCGTGAATACAAAGAAGCTGTGTCCAAGCATATTCATTTGTAAAATCGCTTCTTCATTATCCATCGGCTTTAAATTAAAGCGCTTTTGACGGACAACCTGCGGCTGTTCATCCTCAATGTCTTCCTGCACGGCCGTTCCGATGCCGTTTCCTTCTGCAAAAACATGCTTCGAAGAACCTTTTTCGCGGAATTTCCGGTTAACTTTTGTTTTATGCTTGCGTATTTGACGTTCCAGTTTGTTCGTTGCGAGATCGATTGCATTGTACATATCTTCGTGGTGAACTTCCGCACGGAGAGAGAGGTCTGTCATTGGAATTGTCACTTCCACCTTTGATTCCTGATCATTGTAGAATTTTAAGTTGACGTGAACAATCGCATCAACGTTATTTTCAAAATAACGCTCAAGCTTTCCAATCTTCTTCTCGACGTGTTCTCTTAACGCTGGTGTTACCTCAATATTTTCTCCTCTGACGTTGAACTCCATCAAAAGAACGCCTCCTTTATATTAAGGATATGTAAATATATTTCGTCTTTTCCCTGCTGAATTCCTGCATAAACGTAAAAATTATGTGAAAAATCCGTGAATTTTGACGAAGTTTGTCTCCTGCCATCTGAGCCCCTTTATTAAATCTTAAATATATTCACATGCGGATAAAATAAGAACAAAAAATAACGGCATACACCTGCAGAATCCTGACAGATGTATGCCATTAATGGATGACATAAGGTTTCATGCATTGGTGGATCGTTTTCATCCATTCCCGATAAAGCGGTAAAAAGTGATGGATCAAGTCATGCTGAAATTCAGCAGACGGATAATTGTAGTAGATCAAGCTGTCAAACTCACGGAAGACTCTGTCAAAAAAACGAATCGAAGATTTGGCACAGCTTGTCTCCAAAATCGACAGCAAAACAGCGTGCGACGAATCCAACTGAAAAAAAGCATAGATTAAATCGTTAAAAATCCGCTCTCCTTCTGTCTTCGCCAAATCTTGATTCGCTTCTATTAAATAGCAAAACCCCTCTTCAATCGTAAACAAAAGCTGATAATAAGTCGTTAAGAGCATGTAATCGTCGGTGCTTGTCAAAGCGATCACCTATTTGCGCTTGTCATAATATGTGCCGTCAATCGTCATGTTGGCGTACGGATTGATATAGGAATGATGCATGGCACGCTTCTGCTTCGCCTGAAGCAGCTCCTGCTTGACAGCCTGCTGCAGCCTTTTCAGTTCGGCCATGATCAATGGCTCCATATCCGTCACCTGCTGCAGCTGCCGCTTTTCCGTCTCAGAAAGAGGCGGCTTGATCTCGCGGATCAAGCCATCGCGTTTTTTAAGAAAATCTTCAATTGCCTGAACCAGCTCGTCGCTTTCCGGGGCGCCTTTTATTTGAGCGAGCATATGTTTTGTTTCGCTGTAGAGCAGCTCAATCTTTTCCATTATGCCAGTCCGCCCGATCCGAACCGGCCCTGCCGTTCAATTTGAAGCGCCTGCTTCCAGGCATCGCGTAAATCTTTGACATACCCTTCGACTTCCGCCACGATATCTTTGTCATTGTTAATGTTTGCTTCAATCAGGCGGCGGTGGATATACTCGTACATCGCCCCCATCGAAGCGGCCAATTCGACTTTCCGATCAAGGGTGATATTGAGCTCCTGTATAATGTTTTGAGCTTTGACAAGGTTCGTATTTTTCGTTTCCATATCCTCTTGTTCAATCGCCTGTTTCGCCAGCTTCATAAATTTAAGGCAGCCGTCAAATAGCATAAGCGTCAATTCTCCAGGAGTCGCCATGTTGATTGAATTTTGCTGATAAGCTGCATACGGATTGTTTAAAGCCATTGTTGATCCTCCAAATTACAATTATTGTCCAAGCAATTGCGCCAAGTATGTCGATTGTTCATTCATTTTTTGAATCGCTTTTTCCATCGCCGTGAACTTTGTATAATAGCGATTTTCGATTTGTGTCAGGCGGTTATTCATGGACGAAATATCAGATTCAACTGTATTCAAGTTTTTCCCGATTGTAAATTGATTGTTTGCCATTGCTGAATTTCCGGCTTTATCTTCAATCTGCTTCTTCGTATCGGTCAAAACCGTCTGAAGGCGTCTCATGATGCCTTTTTCATTGTAATTTTCCGTGCTGCTCGTTCCCGCCATAAAGAGGTTTGCCACACTGTCAGGGTCTTCTTTAATTTTCGCTTTCAGCTTTTCTTCGTTGATCTCTAAATGACCGCGCTGACTGTATACGCTTGATGTCGTAATTCCAAACTGAGTGAGCTGCAGCGATTCGCCGTTCACAGAGACATTCGAATAAAAATCTGTCCTCATTTGATTGGTGGCGCCGCTTAAAATCGTGTCGCCCCTTAACAATCCGCTTTTCGCTTTTTCTTCCCACAGCTCAATTTGCTTTTCCGTCATATCTTTTTTCTGTTCTTCTGTCAGCGGCGTATAGTCGCGGTATTTCTTTTCCGTGAGCTTGCCGTTGACCATATCGATCAGTTCGTTGTACTGTGTGACAAAGTCTTTAATCTTTTCATAAATCCCGTCAACATCAGTCGCTACATCAAGCGAAACGGGGCTGTTTGTCGTATTCTTCAACTGATATGTCACATTATTAACGGTAAAGTTGTTCGTTGTCTTCTCAATCTGCAATCCGTTGATGACAACTTCGGCGTTTTGGCCGGCTTGGCTGGCTGTCAGCTTGTTGTCGGCATCAAGCGCAAATC
This sequence comes from Bacillus sp. GM2, assembly GCF_056155945.1. NCBI lineage: Bacteria > Bacillati > Bacillota > Bacilli > Caryophanales > Bacillaceae > Bacillus > Bacillus sp. GM2. The sequence continues at coordinate 1,578,515 of NZ_JBRKSZ010000008.1, read as the reverse complement.
CGAGCTGATTGGACATAAAGCTCGCCGTCGCATCATCAGCTGCCTGTATGCTGCCCCCTGCGCCGGTTGCTTTTGATGTGAAAGCGATCGTTTCTACATATTCAGAACCGTTATAAATCTTTTCTTTCATAGCGGTTACGCCCAAATTTGATTTGTTGACTTTGGAAACGATGTCATCCAGCGTATCCGTGCTGCTGACGCTGATTTCAACTTTTTTCGCAGTCGTTTCTCCAGGTGCTGTCACTTGGAAAGTTAGCGTTTGATCGCTCCCGGTATACCCTGAAAGGCTGGAAGATTTATAGGTGGCCGCAGTCGCCAGCTTGTTGACTTGGATCGTGCCTGACGCCGCATTCGTGGTGCCTGTTGCCGTAACCGCCGACTCGTCAGAGCTTGTCACCTTTTTCGCGCCGTACGTGCTGGGACGGAGCATAAGGTTGATGGATTCCTGCAAATCTTTAATTTTCGTATTGATTTCACGATAGCTGTCGCGCTGCCATTCCAAAGTCTGTTTCTTTTGAGTAAGCTTATCAAGCGGGACGCGCTCCGTCTTCATTAATTTGCTGACAATGTCGTCTATATCCATACCTGAAGCTAATCCTGATATTCTGATCGCCATTTCTTTAACACTCCTGTTCTATGTAGTTTTATCGACAATTAATCCCATAAATTCCGCCATCGCCGCATAAAAATCGAGCCACTCCTTTGGCGGAATCTCGCGGACGACTTCCTCTGTCCGATTGTCCACGACCTTCACATAATACTCTCCCAATTTTTCGTGAAGCACAAACTGTAGGTGCACCTGCGACGGCTCCAAAAGGTTGTTTGCGCCTTGTATGGTTTTTTCAAGCTGAGCAAATGTAAATTCTGCAGCGTCCGTCTGCTGCGGGCGTTCCACAGCTTCATACTGTTTATTCAACATCTGTGTTTTGTAAGCATCAATAATGGGTTCTAAAGATGACAATCTATTGATCGACAATTTTCACCATCCCCTATGCTATGATCTAAAACTTATATCGGCTAAGGGCGAATGAGATTAAATATCTTTATGGAAAAAAATTATGAGAAAAGACAAAGTGGTTTAATTAAAAAAAAGAATCCCTGCAAAGGATTCTTGGATAAATGTAAAAAAGACCTTGGCAAAGGCCAAGATCTTTTTAAAATTAACGAAGCAACTGAAGAACGTTTTGCGGCTGTTGGTTCGCTTGAGCAAGCATAGCTTGAGAAGCTTGAGAAAGAATGTTGTTCTTTGTGAACTCGCTCATTTCTTTAGCCATGTCAACGTCGCGGATACGAGACTCAGCAGCTGTCAAGTTTTCAGAAGAAGCACCAAGGTTGTTGATTGTGTGCTCTAGACGGTTTTGTACCGCACCAAGTTTAGCACGTTGTGCAGATACTTGGCTGATCGCATTGTCAACGATTTTCAATTGGTCATTGAAACCAACATCTGGTTCAGTAGCTGCGTTATCAGCAAACTTTGTTACATTAATGTCACTTACTGAATGGCCAGCTGCGATTGTTCCGTCATCTTCTTTGATTCCAAGAGCGCCAGCACTCATATTTTCAATATTTACAGAAATTTGTTGTTTTGCGTTAGCTCCAATTTGGAAAATTAGAGATTTATTATCTGCCGCTGGGGCTGCTGGATCTGCTGGATCTGCTGGATCTGCTGGATCTGCTGGATCTGCTGGTGCTTTGAAAGTACCATCCAACAATTTTTTACCGTTGAATTCCGTACGTTCTGAGATGCCGTCAATTTCGTCTTTTAATGCTTTGATCTCGTCTTGGATAGCTGTTAAATCCTCAGTTTGTTGTGTTCCAGTGTTTCCAGCTTGAACAACTAGTTCACGAACACGTTGAAGGATTGAGTGAGTCTCAGTCAATGCACCTTCAGCTGTTTGGATAAGAGAGATGCCGTCTTGAGCGTTCTTAGAAGCCATTTCAAGACCGCGGATTTGTCCTCTCATTTTTTCAGAGATTGCAAGACCTGCTGCGTCATCTCCGGCACGGTTGATGCGAAGACCAGAAGAAAGCTTCTCCATGTTCTTTTGGCTTGCGCCGTTGTTTGCTGACAGACGGTTCAGCGTGTTAAGCGCTGCAATGTTGTGGTTGATTCTCATTGTGTATTTCCTCCTTGAAATGTGTTTGATTGCACGTCCATGTGCATGTTTGAAGCATTCAGGCTGTCCTTCCTGCTACATATTTTATATCGGAGGTGCCTTGAAATTGTTTATAGCAAAAATAAAAAAATCCTCACTTTTTTTGTGAGGATAATTTCGCAAGCAAATCGTTTGAGATGGAAGCGGCCCGACTGTTTTCTTCCTGGATCGCCAAATAGATTTCCTTGCGGTGAATTTCGATATGCTTCGGCGCGTCGATGCCGATTTTCACCTGATCTCCGTCAACGGATATGATTTTCACTTCGATATCGTCTCCGATTTGAATCGCTTCATTGAGCTTGCGGGATAAGACTAGCATGCTTCCCCTCCTATCGGCTGCTTTGTCAGATAAGAAGAGTCATGCAAAATCACTTGCTTGGCAAGCATCTTTCTGCGGTTCACCACTATCGGCGCCATCAAATTGGCCGTTGATTTCTCGAATGGCTCTTCGATCGTTAAAATCGCCATTACTTCAACGTCTTCGGCAGATTCGATTTCAAGAAGTTCAACCGTCGTTTCATCAAGATCAAAGCCATAATCTTTGAAAAAGACGAACGGACTGGCGACAATGAATGCCAGCTCTTCCGACTGCACCGACTGAAGGACGACGAACGGCGAATCCTCGGAAAGCGGCAGGATGACGAACTTCTTCTCCCCTGTAAATCCAGGCAGGCCGTTTTTAAACACGATTGTCTGTTCTTCTTGAATTTGCGTTTCTCCGTGATACTTTGTTTTAATGATCATCATTCACGATCCTTTGCTGAATTACTTTTGTTTTGGGTATTCCACATCTATTTTTACCTCCGGATATTGGAGCATGTCAACCTTCACACTGCCCGGCGTATAGTTAACAACCGGTTTATTCGGCGTTGCTTCGATGATAGGCTTGCGCGGCGTCGCTTCAATGATCACTTTAGCCGGTTCGTATGCGATTTTCACCCTGTCAAATGACGGCGTAAAATGAACGCCGATTTGAATCGGTTCAGGCTCGCTGTTCCGCCTCGCCTGGTCTGCAAGCGGATTGCCTTCGATTTCGATCCGCATCATTTCGTCTCCTTCTTCAGCGGTCCGTGCCATTCCGGCGAGCCAATCCTGATAGCCCTGCTGCGCCCCTTCTTCAATCCTTTTAAATATATGCTTTCTTTCTAACTCTTCCCAAGCTTTTGTCTGGTCAATCGTGAGCTTTGAAGGGGTGGTTGTAATCTTCAGTTCGGCCGGCGGCTGCTCGATTTTCAAGTCAGCGCGCGGCTGTTCCATTTTCAAATCTGGCGGCGTCGTTGTTAAACCGATGCGGCCGGGGATATTTTGCATGATCAGCCTAGGCATCTCCATTATGATATCCTCCTTTTGCTGAAAAAAAGCAACTCGGATAGAGTTGCTTTTATCTTAAAAAGTCAACCAGTGTCGGCTGAACGATTTTCGCATTTACGGCAAGTGCAGCTCTGTGAACCGATTGCTGTGTAATAAATTCAGTAATGATCTCCTCAAGCTCAACATCTTCGTTGTCTGACAATACCTTTGTCGCCGTCTCTTCCTGTTCGCTCAGCCGCGCATTGATCAATTCGAGCCGGTTGTAGCGCGCTCCGATATCAGACCGCTCATTGCTCATCTGATTGGAGAACTGGTCAATGTCTGAAAGGGCGTTTTCCATTCCTTCCATTGTTCCCGCTTTTAAGGCATTTTCGAGAGACTCAATCATTTCAAAGACGTTTTGTCCGCTGCTTGATTGTCCGCCGAAAGCCGAAATCGGATTTGAGTTTACATTTAAGGTTGCGTTTGGCGAAACATTGATGAGAACGTCAGAGCTGCTTGTATAGTTTTCAAAATTGTATGTGTAAGTACCATCGGCGTTTTTTGTGATCGGAGCGACGTCAGAGTTCGTTCCGTTAAAAAGGTAGCGGCCGTTGACCTGCGTATTGGCGATCTGAATCAGCTGGTCTTTCAGTTGGCCGATTTCGACCCCGATCGCATTTAATTCATCCTTGCCGTTTGTACTGTTTTGAGCCTTAACGGTCAGCTCCCTGATTTTCGCCATGATATCAATGCCTTCTGTAATGTTCGTTTCCGTGTTTTCAAGCCATGTAAAAGCTTGGGAGGCATTGCTTTGATATTGTTTAACCTGGGACAGCTGTGTATTGTACTTCAGGCTTTTCATCGCGACGACGGGATCGTCGGATGCCTTTGTGATCTTTTTTCCCGAAGAAATCTGGGATTGAAGCTTATCCAGTTTTCCATAGCTTGAATTGATGTAGCGCAAAGAATTTTTTGCAATCATCCCTTGGGTTACCCGCATGAATCTCTACCTACCTTCCCACGACACCCATGCCGTTAATAATCTTATCGAGGACTTCGTCCTGCAGCGTAATCATTCTCGCAGCCGCGTTATAAGCATGCTGGAATTGGATCATGTTCGACATTTCTTCGTCTAATGATACGGCGCTAACAGACTGTCTGTTCAATTCAGCAGTGTTTACAAGCGTTTCTGTATTTTTGGCCAGCCTGTTTGTTTCCTGAGCTTTTACGCCCATTTCACCGATGATGCCTGCGTAATAATCTAAAACGGTCGTCGTTTTGTCACCGATTTGAATTTTCTTGGTGAAGACATTAGCGAGATTTGTCGCGTTGGCGTTGTCGCTCGCTTCACCATTCAGCGATGCGGCGACTTTATCGCCTTTTGAATTCATGATCTCATCGGCTACTTTGATTTTGCCGGCGGCTCCCTTTGCAGGCTCAGCCTCTCCTCCGGTAAATTCAAAGAAAATGCCTCCCGGTTCTCCCGATGAAGTAAACCCGCTTTGATGGACTGCATTAAACTCTTTCGCAAAAGCAAGCGCCATCGTATCCAGATCTGCGAGCATTTCGGGATACAAACCTTTTTCTTCACCGTTTGACATATATCCGTAAGATTCGATTAAACCGAGCAGGGACCCTTTGCTAGTAAACGAATCGATGCCGATGTCCGTCCCGCCGAGGGAAACGCCCGTCACAAGGCCTGTATCGTTGTCGTAATTCACTTTGACAGTTTCAGTCGTGAAGTTTGGCCCGTCAAGAACCTTGCCCAGAGACTGGCCGTTTACGTCAAGGACTTCTATTGACACAATGCCTTCAGCGGTTGCGAGTGGATTGCCGCCGGTTTTCGCATAGCTGACTTTGATATTAACCATTGAAGACAGTTCATCAAGGAGCTGATCACGCTTATCGTACAAATCGTTCGGGAGATAGCCGTTCGGCTCGACTTTGGCGATTTGCTCGTTCAAGCTGTTCAGCTGGGACAAAAGCGAGTTAATCGTCATCACATTTTGATCAATCTGGTCGCCTAAATTTGATTGAACGGTTGTCAGCGATTCATACAGGGTTTTAAATGTCTCAGCGACCGCCTGCCCTTTTTGTGCAACAACAGAAGCAGCGCTCGGTTCGTGGGCGTTGTTCGTCAATTCCTGAATGGAATTCCAGAATGAATTCAGAACTTTGTTTAGTCCGGTGTCGTTCAGTTCATTCATAATCCCTTCCATTTGGTTAAAAGCGTCCACTTTTGCATTGTAATAGCCGGCCTTTGTATTCTGCGTCCTGTATTGATAGTCCAGAAAGCTGTCCCTAACCCTTTCAACCGAACCGATTTCAACGCCTGTACCCATCTGGCCTGCAAGTCCGACAGAGTCTCTTGATACGGACGGATAAGGGGTTGATGCTTTAAATGTAACACGCTGTCTTGAATACCCTTCGGTATTGGCGTTGGATATATTGTTTGCTGTCACGCTCAGAGCTGATTGCTGCGCGGACAAGCCTCTTTTTGCGATTTCCAGCCCTAAAAAAGTTGGATTTGTCATCTTTTTCACTCCGTTCTAAGCTTTTGAATCGAATAAAGAAAGCCGTTTTGTCCCGCCTGTCTGGTTTGGCTGCTGCTCTTTTCCGTAATTCGAACCGCCTTCATTCGGAAGGAGCATATCAAATGTAAGCGAGATAAATTGAAGCGACTGAAAAGTCAGCTGCTTGTTCAAATCGTTCACATCCTTCAAACGGGTGACGAGCTGTGAGAGCTTGGCATACAGCTGTTCCAGCACCTTTTTCTCGCCGCCCGCAGCTTTGCTGATACATGCGCTGATCGTCGCGTCCGAGCTGCCGATACAGCTTTTAGTTGCTTCAATGCGGGACTGCTCCGTTTGTTCAATGGCCTGCACATACTTTTGTTCTTTCGTCACGATTTCTGAAAGTGCCTTTATTTCGTTCGTCTTCAGCGCCTCCGTTTTTTGTTCCGACAGAGACAGCAGATGTTCATGCAGCACGCATAAGCGCTCCAGCTCTTCAATCACCCGTTTCACTGAACTGACTTCCTCCTTTTATTGCTGTTTATAAAAATTGACCATTTTTTCAGCTATGCCTTTGCCGTCAACTTTGTACGTTCCATTCTCCACGGCTGCTTTCAGCTGGGCAATTTTCTCCTGACGCTCCTTCATTAAATCAGGGCCTTTTTGCAGCTCCTTTGCTTTCGCGGAAATCTCAACTTTGTCTTCCGGCTGGGCTGCTCCCTGTGAAGAAGCTGTTTGTTTTTCAAATGATTTATGATAAGGATTAACAGGTTGTGTTCCATATTGGTTGATCTTCATGGGATTCCTCTCACTTTCCGCCATAGTTATCTATGATCATACTCATTTTATCGTCTGAGCTTCAAGTTAGTTTAGGGAATCAGTCATTTTTGGGCATAAAGGTATAGTACGTGCCTTTAGAACTATTATTTCTCTCTCTTTCAAGCTGCTCCAGCTGGTCTAATTGACTCATTTGCGATGCCAAATCCTGCTCGCATGACATGCAATAACGTCCTTCCCGAATAAGCGTGCCGCACCTTTCGCACGGATAGCCGAGATTCGGGAAATTAGAGATTTGAATGCGTTTCTGTCTAATAAACTTCAATATTAACTCTTCTTCGACACCTGTTTTTTCTACGATCTGAAACATCGTGGACTGCCGGTTTTCCTGTTTTTTCAGAAATTTATAAACAATTTCATACGCGCGCTCTTCTTCTTTCAAGCATGAAGCGCAAACGGTTTGAAAACTGCTTTTCATAAACAATGCGTTACATCTTGGACAATTCGCCAATTGACTCATAAACTTTGACCCCTATCCTTAAATTCTATTTTTTATATCGGCAGGGAAGAAAAATGATTTAGCTTCTAATTAATGTATATGATGATACAGATTTTGCTTCTCCGGATGTCATCAGGCAATCAGCGGCATGATGAAGGGTCGCTCCTGTCGTATACAAGTCGTCAATCAATATGACATCCAGATTCTTTACTGACCCCTTTTCGGTTCTAAAAACGGTTTTTGGCTTAATTCGCTCTTTCCTGCTTTTTTTGGATTGTTTTTCATTTTCGATTCTGATCAAGGGATGAATAACGGGTATTTGTAATAAGGAAGCAAGACGCTCCGCCTGATTAAATCCCCTCTCCGCTTTACGTTCTTCACTGAGAGGTATCGGAACTAAAACAGACGGGCTGCGGCGGAAGTATTGTTGAAAAGCGCTGATAAATGAAGGGGCAAAAGCGAAGACCAGTTCAGCATCACCTCTGAACTTAAAACGGGCAAGGACTTCTTTCATGAAAGTATTGTAGAGATAAACAGAGCGGTTTTGCCTCAAAAGAGAGCGGGTTAACGGATTGGCCTCCCATTTTGCGCAGTCACCGCACAGCTCTTCGCTCCCCTGTGGCCGTCCGCACTTAGGGCATACGGTTCCTTTGATCTCGATAAAGTTCTCTTTACATTCCCTGCATATTTTCTCTTCTGATCGTAAAAAGAAAAAAGAATGCCATGAGAGAGAATGTAAAAGAGGCGCTGCACAAATTAAACAATTCAGTTTATTCCCTCCCTCTTCGATTGCTTGCGCAAAGCGGGTTTTCATTCACCTTTCTGGCAGCTTCAGCCAAGGTGACAAGCATTGATGTATTCTTTTGTTTGTCAACGAGCTCTGCTTTTATGTAAGCCAGCTTCGACTGATCTGTTACATATTGCGGTTTTACTGCATTTAAAGCCAAGGCGAGCACATCCTCCCTGCACCTGCTGCACGTACAGCTCATGTGCAGCTGATCGATATACTGATCAAACAACTCTTCCAAAACAGCTTCTTTGGCGTTGACTAGCATCCGGCACCGCTCCTCATTTTATATTCATAGGTATACTTTACCATGAATATCAGACTAGTCAATCAACATTTCCTTTTTAGACATTTTATTCATGTTTTGAATATGACGTCGTGCCGCATTCATCGACTTTGTCCTGCCGTAATGAAAGAAACAGACGTCTCCATCTGTGTGCTCGGGATGCCTGCCGGCTCTTCCCGCCATTTGGACGAGGGCGCTTTCGGTAAAAACCGCCGACTCTGCCCCCAATACTCCAACCTGCGCTTTTTTGACGGTCACTCCTCTTTCCAAAATCGTTGTTGTCACGAGCACCTCAAGCTTACTTTCCCTAAACCGGTTCACTTTTTCATTTCTGTCAGGGTCATCGGCATAAACTCCTTCAGCGCGAAATGTTTCCTTTTTCAGCACACTGACCACAGATTTAAGAACAGGGACAGAGGGAACGAATAAAAAAACCGGTTGCTGCAGTTCTTGGTGCTTAAAAAGCCATTTTTTGAGGCGAAAAGGAACTTTTCTTCGTTTCAAACTCTTTACCAAATCAATGTAGGTTCAGGCAAGGGGCTGCGGTGGAATCTCGCGGGAATACGGACGGTGTCCAGCTTTCCGCTCTCAGCCCTTTTTTTCATATCTGCTGAAGGCGTGGCAGTTAAATAGATGTGAGCGCTTTGCCGTTTTGCCGATTTTTTAACAGCGTATTGCAGCGTGTTATCAATAGAATACGGAAAAGCATCCACCTCATCTATGATGATCACGTCAAATGCTTCTTTATAGCGGAGCAGCTGGTGGGTAGTTGAAATGATAAGCGGCGAGAGATTCCCAACGTCTGAGCTTCCTCCGTACAAAGCGGCAATTTCCACCCCTGGAAAGGCTTGGCGAAACCGCGGAGCAAGCTCGAGTACGACATCGGTTCTCGGAGTAGCGATACATACTGTCAAGCCGTTGTTCAGCGCGAATTCGATCCCTTGAAAGAGAAGTTCTGTTTTCCCCGACCCGCAAACCGCCCAGACCAACAGTTCTTCTTTTCTTCGTATAGCATTGATAATGGATTTGGCCGCTTTCTCCTGACCTGCTGAAAGCGCGCCTTTCCACTCCGTATGAACAGGCGCCCATTTATGGCTGACATGCATGTGCCAAGTCAACAGAGGCGTACAATCGCTCACCCTGCCCATCATGACGCAGGATCGGCAGTACACGCAGCATTTACTGCACCGATAGCAAGGATACCGGGCGAAAAATGAGCGTTCGTGCTGGCCGCACCTCAAACAAATAAAGCCTTTCTTCGTTTTTTTAATACCTTCCTCCGTTTTTATCAAGCCTTCTTGGATATGCCAATCAACGACGGATTCACGAAAAGGAAGTTCGCTTTTCAGAAGGTGGCGCTGCTCCAAACATGACCGCAATTCACGGGTATAGAATGCCGGTTGTTCGATGTGAATCACCTCCAATCTGCCATTTAGTATCTATCATCCATGGTTTCTTGTAAAACAGTCAAAATCTAAAAATCTCCCTTCAAAACAGTTGAAAAAAAAAATCTCCGTTTTGCAAAACGGAGATTGGCTTTTATACTGTATACCAGGCGATACCCATCGCTCCTTCACCAAGGTGAGTGCCGATCACAGGCCCGAAATAGCTTTTATAAAATTCGACATGTGCATATTGCTTCGACAATTCTTCGATTATTTGATCGGCTTCTTCTTCACGGTTGGCATGAATCACAACCGCTCTCAGCGGCTTTCCTTTCTCGGCATCTTCGCCAAAAAGCTCAAATAAACGGTTCATCGCTTTTTTTCTCGTCCGGATTTTCTCGTAGGGAACGATCAGCTTGTTCTCAAAATGCAAGATCGGCTTTACTTTTAAAAGGCTTCCGACAAAAGCCTGGGCGCCGCTCAGACGTCCTCCCCTTTGCAAATGTGAAAGGTCGTCAACCATAAAATAAGCCCTCATCGAGGTTTTCATATGATCCAAGTGGCGGATGATTTCCTCAGGAGCCGCTCCTTTTTCCGCCATCTCAGCCGCCTCGATCGCATAAAAACCCTGAGCCATGCAGCTGATTTCCGAATCAAACGGATACACTTTAATTCCTTCAAGCATACCGCTTGCTGATACAGCGCTGTTGAATGTTCCGCTGATGCCGCTGGAAAGGTGGATGCTGATGACCGCGTCATATGTTTCACCGAGTTTTTCATAGAGAGAAATCAACTCGCCGTAGGCGGGCTGGGAAGTCGTCGGGAGATTTTCGTGGGCTTTTACTTCTTTGTAATAGTCCTTCCAGCTCATATCGATCTCTTCCCTGTATGAAGTCTCTCCAAAGATCACATTGAGAGGTATCATATGAATATTGTAGCGGTCACGCAGGTCTTTAGGTATATATGCCGTACTGTCTGTTACTACTGCTGTTTTCATGAAATAAACCTTCCTTATGAAAGATACTCTTTTCTATTCTAAAAGAAAAAGCAGCTTTTTTCATTATAAAGTTTAATTTTCTGCCAAAAGAAAAGACCTGCCTTATGGCAAGTCCATCTTTATCTCATTTCTACCCAGCCGTTTTTAATGGCTACAACAACAGCCTGCGTTCTGTCGTTTACATTCATTTTTTGAAGGATGTTGCTGACATGGTTTTTAACCGTTTTTTCACTGATAAATAATGATTCGCCGATTCCGCGGTTGCTTTTTCCATCCGCCAGCATCTGCAGTACCTCGCATTCCCTTCTTGTGAGAATGTGAAGAGGTCTCCGGATTTCCGGATACACCTCATGCTGAGCGTGAGATGATACACCGCTTGTTGCAAGACGGCGGAATTCATTCACAAGATTGTGTGTAACCTTAGGATGCAGATAAGATCCGCCTTCAGCTACTACTTTCACGGCTTCGATCAGCGTATCGGCATCCATTTCTTTCAGCAGATAGCCCCGGGCTCCTGTTTTTAATGCATGTGTAACGTAGTTTTCGTCATCATGGATGGATAAAATAATAACCTTTGATTCCGGATACAAGTCGACCAGTTGTTTTGTCGCTTCTACTCCGTTCACATTCGGCATATTAATATCCATGATAACAACATCAGGATGGTAGTGCTCGACAATGCGAGCCGCTTCATCTCCGTCGTCTCCTTCGGCCACTACCTCAAAGGTAGGTTCGAAATCCAAAATCCGTTTGACACCTTCACGGAATAACTGATGATCGTCAATAATTACAATATTTACTTTAGTCACAAGCTACGCCTCCCCATTCTCATTGTTAAACACACCTCTTTTATGGTCAATATGTCTTTTGTCTCTATTTTACAATTATCTTTACAAAGACAGTGGAACTTTAATCAATATAAATGTCCCAAGACCTATTTTCGAATCGATTGTCATTGAGCCTTCGAGCAAATCGACTCTTTCTTTCATACCTAGCAGACCGAAAGATTTGTTCTTCTTGCCTTTTACTTCTTTTAAGTCAAAGCCGTTTCCATTGTCTTTGATAATCAGCGTCACAAAATCTTTTGTCACTTCTACTTTAACATGAATTTCAGTTGATTCGGAGTGTTTTAAGGCGTTTGTCACCGCTTCCTGTGCAAGCCGGAATAGTGCAACCTCAAACCGCGGTGCTATTCTTCTTTCTTCGGATTCTCCGATGCATTGGAAATGAATCTTTGCTTTTCCATGATAATCTTCGATCGTGTTCAAGTATTTTCTGAGCGTCGGTATCAATCCCAAATCGTCTAAAGCCATCGGCCTTAAATCATAAATGATTCTTCTGACTTCATAAAGAGCATTTCTGACGTTTTGCCGGAGGTTTTTAATTTCCTGAAAGCCTTCTTCTGTTCCTTTGTCTCTGAAGATGCGTTCGATCAGTTCAGATCTCATCATAACGTTGGCCAGCATTTGCGCAGGACCGTCGTGGATTTCCCTTGAGACCCTTTTTCTTTCTTCCTCCTGGGCTTCGATAATCCGCAGTCCGAAATCCTGCTTGGCCTGCGCATCTTCAAGGAGAACGCCGACCTGGCGCAGATCCTGATTTAAGTAGTTTAAGACGACGGTAATCTGACTGACAAGCCCTTCTGAACGCTCGATGATTTCTTGAAGCCCCAAAAGGCGCCGTTCCAGATCATCACGCTTCTCTCTCAGCTGCTTTTCCCGCTGCTGGATCATTGTCAGTTCAACCTGCAGTTTGTGGGCTTTTTCATAAGCTTCGCGAATCTCTTCTTCACTGAATTTATGAAAGTTTCTGCTGACCTCTGACAAGCGGTTCCGCGCATGGCGGGCATGCACTTCCAGCCTGTCTCCAAGATCGATGACTTCGTTGACCTGCTGTTTAATCTGTTTCAGCTCTTCTACCAAGCCTTCGTATTGCTGGCGGGACTGCTCTCCGATTTGAAAGACTTCATCCTTGCTCCCGTCAACCGTTTTTAACATCTTCATAATGATTGAATCTAAAACTTTGGAGTCCATTTTGGAAACGCTCACCCATTTTCCCTCCGTAACAGCATTGTCATTTAGTTTTATCATAAATTTCATTGAACTGAAATTCGTGTCGAATTATAATGAAAGAATGCGTATTCTGGTTTTTTTATGGTTACCGATCCATTTCTATTTAATCATAACAAAATACGCGCCAAAATTCTAAGTCTGTTCGATTTTTAGGAGAACAGCCGCAGGCTTGTCAGGAGGTAAGCAGGCATGCTGCAAAGCTATCTGACTGTTGCAGGTGAAGGGACCCATGAAATCGTGATTGAAAAATCCCGGTTTATATGCCACTTGAGCCGCGTCAGTACTGAAGAAGAAGCACAGAACTTTATCAACCACATAAAAAAGCAGCATTGGAATGCGACGCATAATTGCTCGGCTTACGTCATAGGAGAAAATGATCAAATTCAAAAAGCGAATGACGACGGAGAACCGAGCGGGACAGCGGGCGTACCGATGCTTGAAGTTTTGAAGAAACGCAACCTTAAAGATACATGCGCCGTTGTGACGAGGTATTTCGGCGGCATTAAACTCGGCGCAGGAGGATTGATAAGGGCTTACGGAAAATCCGTGTCAGAGGGGCTGAACCATGTCGGCGTTGTCGAACGAAAGCTGATGCGGGTCATGCACACCACTGTGAACTATACATGGATCGGCAAGCTTGAAAACGAGCTTCGCGAGTCCCCTTATCAAATAAAAGACGTTCACTATGCAGACGATGTCGAATTTGAAACGTATGTCAAGGAAAGCGAAAAACAGGCATTTACGGAATGGATAACCGAATTAACAAATGGCAAGAGTGAGAATAGAGAAGGCATTCAAGTCTATTTGGAAGAAGCTTTTAATAATTAAAGGAGAATCATCTTATGGCTGAGCGTATTAAAGTGAAAGTGCGGAAAAAAAAGAATAAAAAGAGAAGGCTGATTAAACGGTTTATAGTCCTTATGCTGCTCGCACTTCTCGCAGTCGGCGGAGTGGGCATATATAAAATTATAAACACGATTTCCGCGGCTGACGGCACTTATGATGAGCTTGAACGCGGAGAGAAGTCGAAGCTCAGGGACGATGTTGTTGATATTCAAAAAAAGCCGTTCTCGATTCTTTTTATGGGGGTTGAAGATTATTCGACAAACGGCGAGCACGGCCGGACGGATTCCCTGATTGTCGTGACGCTCGATCCTAAAAAGAAGTCGATGAAAATGCTGAGCATTCCGCGGGACACAAGGGTTCATTTGGCCAGCGACACAACCGGCACAAAAACAAAAATTAATGCGGCCTATGCAAAAGGCGGCAAGGATGAAACAATTGAGACGGTTGAGGATTTCCTCGGAATCCCGATCGACTACTATGCAACGGTCGATTTTGACGGGTTTAAAGATGTCATCGATGAAATCGGCGGAATCGATATTGACGTCCCTTTTGATTTCAGCGAAAAAAGCGATGTCTCCAAATCCAAGAGAATCTATTTTAAAAAAGGGAACATGCATCTAAATGGAGAGGAAGCTCTTGCCTACGCAAGGATGAGAAAACAGGATAAGCGGGGAGACTTCGGGAGAAACGACAGACAAAAGCAAATCTTAAAAGCCGTTCTTGATCAAATCTCAAAACCGCAAAACCTCGCTAAAATTGATAAAATAGCCCAAAAAGCAAGCAAAAACATTCAGACAAACTTCAAAATCACACAGGCTCTGGCGCTTCAGCAAATCTACAGCGGCTTTGCTGGTGATGATATAAAAACATTAAACATCACAGGAAAAGATCTTACGATCGCTGATGTTTACTACTTTGAGCCTGACCAGCAAAACCTGGCAAACGTGCAAAATGAATTGACCCATCATTTATACCCGGACTCAACCGCTGATTCGAGCGGAACATCGTCTGAATCTTCCGCACCCGCTGACGGGACAGACAGCTCAGCTGAATCGTCTGCTGCTTCTTCTTATTGATCGGCTCTGTTGAATGTGAAAATTCATAATCGAATAAAAATGAAGGGGAACTCTTTATATATTAAGGGTTCCCCTTTCTTTTGAAAAAGACAAATGATTGATAACACTTTGTTTTAAATAGTTATACTGTTTTTCGTTGGTATCTGAGAATGCCTCGTTTCTATTTGAGGGAACATCCATATACAGGATGTCTTCTTTGAATTGGGAAACCGTTAAATCATATCTTTTACCATTGATAACATTATAAAAATGCCACCCTTCAGGCAGCCTTGTTTTCCTTATTTCTCCACCTAATAGATCATTTACAATTAAGGCGGTTACGCCGCATTGTCCCTTTGCAGGGTTATCCTGACTCCATTTTGAACTTGAATCTGAAGACCAGGATTTATACAGTGCGTTCATTATTTGTTCGATCTGTCCAAGGTGATGATCATCCATAAAAAATCCTCCTTTTCATCGAGTTTTAGTTAGTCAACCAACCGCTTATGGGGCTTCCCGAAATGCGGTAATAATAAAACCCCTGGAATCCAGGGGTTTTTGTGCACATTAATTCCTCTTCACCATCCGCCTGTAAAACTTCGTAAAGGGCTTGTACTGCTCATTTACAAGGCCTGTCACTTCTGCGATGATCTGCATGAACAGGATTAAGCCGAAGATGATGAAGATGGACACCCAGAGCGTCGCGGTTTTTAAAAGAATGGCGCTCAGGCTGAAGACGACGCCAATTAAATAAATGACGATGACGGCTTTCCGATGGGACAGGCCAAAGGCCATCAGCCTGTGGTGAATATGCGATTTGTCGGGTGCCGAAATCGGCTGCTTGTTTAAAATCCGCCTGATGATCGCGAATGTCGTATCAAATATCGGCACTCCTAATATAATGATCGGAATGACGACGCTGAACAGGGTCACGCTTTTATACAGCCCAAGCAGCGACAGAACCGAAATCACATACCCCAAGAAGAGCGAGCCCGTGTCTCCCATAAAAATTTTCGCCGGATGGAAGTTATAGAACAGAAAGCCGACCGTACTTCCGATGACAACCAGCGATAGAGAGAAGATCAAGATTTTATCGGCAGAAAAAGCCATGACGGCAATCGTCGAAAGGCCGATGACGGATATACCCGCAGCCAGTCCGTCCAATCCGTCGATTAAGTTGATGGCATTTGTGATCCCGACGATCCATAAAATCGTCAGAGGATATGCGAGCCATCCCAAATCAAAGCGAAGATCCCAAAACGGAATCGATAAAAATTCCATTTTTAAGCCTGTACTGACGATGATGCAGGCTACTAATATTTGAACGATAAATTTAATTCTCGCGCTTAAATTATGTTTGTCATCTACAATGCCTAAAATGACAATCATAAAAGCACCGAGTGTAATTGCTGTTATTCTGTTTTCATAAAGGCCGCCGGCAAACGAACCGGTCAATACTCCTATAAAAATGGCTAAACCGCCCATTCTCGGCATTACTTTATCATGTATCTTTCGTTTATCCGGCTGATCCACGACCCCGGATTTGATTGCTAGACGTTTGACAAGCGGAGTAATAATTAAAACAGTAATGAGAGAGACAAAAAACGCAAGTACAGTGCGTTCATAAGACATAAGGAAGTCTCCTTTTTAAATGAAGTCTGGTCGTATTAAAGATCATACCTTTTCATTATACAATTTCATTATTTATTATAACAAGCTCCAGCCAAAAGAAACATCATGAATTAATATCCCCCGCCGCAAATTATGCATCTTTATTCAAGTTCAATTGATCAAGCATCGTTAAAAATAAATGATGCCAGTCTCTTTCACGTGCGATCTTTTTGCGCAGTTCCACATGGGAGACATCTACATGCGCAAGCTCCAGCTCTTTACACACCGCTGTAAATTTAGCGGGGTCGTTTCCTGTAAGATGACGGTAAACGTGTTCCTGTTCAACCTTTTTTGTTGAAGGGAGGTTCATGCCGGCGACAGGCTTACCGGCAGCCAAAAATTCAAACAGCTTTAAAGGGAATACCGCATTATTATATGGCGACGGTTTATACGGCATGATCCCGATATCCACTACATTCATATAAGACGGTACTTCCGACGGCGCAGCGGGCCCCGTCCAAATGACATTTTCTTCTTCAAGAAGCGCTTTAAAATCTTCGTCTCCGTTTGTCCCGTCAGGACCGACAAATAAAAACGTCCACTCTTTTTTGGTTCTGGCCGCTTCTTTGATGAGCTTAAAATCGAGCTTCGGCTTGATTCCGCCGATAAAGCCGAGGACGGTGCCTTCCCTTCCGTTTAATACATCCGCTTTTTGCTTATTTTCCGCAAACAAGCTGTATTCCACACCATTTTCGATTGTAAAAACCGGCTTTGTCTCTCCTTGAAGCCGGTCTGCTACGTTTTGGTGCAAATATTCAGAAGTGCAAAAAATCGTATCTGCAGCTTTAATGATTCTGCCTTCAGCTTCAAAAATAACCTTTTGCCTGAATCCTGAGACAAGGCTTTGGCTTCCGCTGATCGGCGCCGCCCACAGGTCACTGCAGTCATAGATGACCTGATCCCACTGATAAAGCGATGACAGCAGCGGAAAACCGGGGAATGTGTACCATAAGCACACCTTTTCCCCCTGAACGTCTTCTTTCAGCCGGTCAAGCAGCGGCTTCAGCTTGCTTTGATAAAAAACATCCTTGTAGCGGGCAAACCTGAATATTTTCTTTTTCAAAAAATCTTTGACTGCAAATTGCTTGATTCCGTTGTCAAGCAATGTAAAAGTTTCGCGGGAAGGATTTTCAGACGGACAGACCCAAATGACTTCCTTCGTCTCCTTGCGGCCGGCTAAAAACTCAGCAAGGCGGTGCCTTCTGTATCTTAGCTGATCCTGCCCCCATTCACCTGTCGCTACTATGACGTGTATGACTTGATCTGCTTTCACTTTCAATCACCTTTTCTGTCAATGCCGTTATAATCTTTTCATGACTGCGTTCTTAGCGTAATGGAAAAAGCACCATGTCGCTTTCATCAAGTGAAGGCGTTCGATTTCCCTGTACACATACCAGGTTTTTCGCGCCGCCTTCCACTTGTTTCTGGAGATCGATGTTTCAACGATGCGGTATTCGGCGAGGGGTTCGTTCAGACCGAATGCCTTGAATCCCCGCTTTAATACGGACAGCCATGTCGCCAAATCCTGACGGGTTCTTATATTCGGCATCCGGATATCACCCGTTTGCTCTCTGTCAATCATCACCGTCAAACAGCCGATAATCGTATTTTTTAATACATCATCATATGTAAGGCTGACGGGTGCATGAATGGTTTTATGAAGCGGTTCGCCGTCTTGGCTGATCAGCTCGTATGCCGTAAATGTGAAAGCATGCTGATGCTTCCTCATAAAGTCAAGCTGCTTATCCAGCTTTTCTGCTTTCCACAAATCATCGCTGTCCAAAAAGGCGACATAGCGCCCTTCGGCTTTGCTGAGCGCCGCATTTCGAGCCGCTGCAGCGCCTTGATTTTCTTTCAGAAAAATGGCATGGATCCGCTCATCATCTTCTTCATAGCGCTTCAAAATGTCTCTTGTCCCATCTGTTGAGCAATCATCGGCAATGATCATTTCCCAGTCGGAAAACGTCTGATTTAAGACGGACTGAATGGTTTTTTCGATAAATTCCTCCGCGTTATAGGAAGGCGTAATGACAGAGATTAAAGGTTTTTGCCTCGTCATGGTCCTGATCCACATCCCCAATTAAAAATTTAACGTTCTCTGAATACTTCCGGAACGACAATGATAAAAAACGACAGCGCTAAACCGATCAGTACGCCTAATACCGCTCTTTTTTTAGGCGACATGCCGGCAGCCTGGTTATCCAGCACGATCAAAGGCTCAATTTCTTCAGCAGCCTTCATATCAAGCTTGCTTGTTTCAAGCTCATACAAAAACCGCTGTTTGTCAACTTTGGAATCAGCGCTGACTGTTTCGTCTTCAAGCGCCTTAATATTCTTTTCAATGACTTCTTCTCTTTTTGAGAACAGCGCCTTATCGCCTTTCATATAGGCATCTTTAATTTTTCCTAAAGTATCCAATGTTTCCTGTTTATCAGGCCCTGTGTAGCTTAAGTTGAAAAGTGAATCCGTTCTGATTTCAATCGCCAGATCGTCTTTCAATTGCGCCAGATCCTCTTCCGGCATATCCGGGAAAATGTCCTTTAAAAAAGCTTCGTTTTTCAACAGCAGCGGCACTTGCTTTGCATTGTTGTACTTCGCTTCTCCATAGTTCCCGGTTGATATCGTTACAGTAGCCGTGTAATTAGATGGAGCAACGCTTCCCTTCGGCATAAAATAGCCGACAAGACCAAGAATAAGAGGAAGCGCAATAATCGCCACAATAAACTTTTTCACTCTACCAGCAATACGTTTGATTAAATTCATCACATGAATTTCTCCCTGTTTTTAAATTCGATTTTCAAAAATCACCTATACTGTTCGGTTTCATCCGTTCCGCAGACTCTAAAGGTATTAACCGTCGCAATCACAAGCGCGAGGAACACCCAATGGAAATATAAATTCGAGACGGAACTCGGACTGATGCTTGACACAAGGAAGGCGACGAGCGCGGCTGTCAAACCTTCAATAAGAAGCTTTGGCCGTCTTCCAAGCGATCTTTTATAATATCTGTAAAGCACGGTTATTAAATAAATGTACATCGTTAAATAACCGAGCATCATCACCACTCCAAAATTCGTCATGATCTCAACGAGCCAGTTATGAACCTCCACGACCCGGTCCGTATCGAACAGTGCATGATGCTCCAAATAATATGGCACATTGCCGGCGCCGACGCCAAATCCGTAAGTATCCAGCACATAATGCCCGGCGTTTTTCAACAAATTCGCCCTGGCGACATTGGATGGCAGCGGCTCGCTGAAATCGTGTGCGGTTTGCGGAGCCAAAAAGTATGTATAAAAAGCTCCGGTAATCTTTCCTGCAAACAGTGTGACAAAAGCGATACATCCTGCAGCTGCGGCGATGAGCGCCCATTTTTTAAGCACCTTCGGCAGCAAAATGAACACATAAACGGCAAGGCCGGCTATGACCCCCAGGATGCTGGCTCTTGATCCAGTCAGGAAAATCAAGTATGCCGAACAGAACGCAAGGAGCAGCCCCGCTATTTTTAAGTAGCTGTTTTTAATGTTTTTGAAAAAAGATAAATAAAAGAAAAAGCTGATGGACAGAAATGTCGCAAAGTCATTCTGGTTGAAAAAAACGGATGTCGGATAGTGCTGTTTATAGTGCGGCCCGTTATAAAGGGTCGAGCTCGGCAGGTGGTTTAACGTAAAGTGATTGTAAAACCCGATGACCATTAAAAATACGGTCATGACAAGCCATATGTAATAAAACGCGAGAATACGATCCATTTTTTGAAAAAACATGACAACCAGAAAAACAAAAAACATTCCCATTGCCAATAGGAACAGATATTTTATGCCATCAGTGGCAGACTTGACCCATAGCAGCGAAATCAGTCCATAGCAGAACCAAAACGCGAAAAACATCAGAATGCCTTTGACATGCACCTGCTTCCACTTTTCAAGGTGCTGGCTGCCTTTCAACATTTCCGCTATGAATAAGAATCCTGCCAGAATCAGAAGTATTCGATATGGAAACAGGCTGAAAAAGCCCAATTTAATCGCAAAAAAAGCATTGTTGGCAAAAGTTGCAGCGATGAGCAGATATAATACGGGCATCAGCAATTGCTCGGACGACAAATACTTCCGGAGCACAACGATCACAGCCAGCGCAATCAAAATTAGACACGCCAGCAAGATTTTTTTTGAATTGGACTGGGCCAATACAACGAATGCTAACCCTGCGGTCAATGCGGCGAGCCAAACCAGAACATTGACCGCGGAACGTTTGAGACTCATTTTTCCCCCTCCTTCCGCTTCTTTCTGGAAAAGGGCTGCCGACATCAGCCAGCAGCCAGTGATTTACGTATTCATTTCTTTTTTATAATATGAAATGGTCTTTTCCAGTCCTTCAGCAAGCGGCATTTTTGGTTCCCAGTTTAAGATTTTCTTTGTTTCTTCATTACACAGTGTGCTGTGGCGGATATCCCCCGGCCGTTCATCTTGATAAATCGGAGAAAGCTCAGAGTTCGTCGCTTTTTTCATCTCTGTAAACAGCTCATTGACCGTGATGGAAAAGCCGTTTGAAACATTTAAACAAACGTTTGATTGAGCTTTTAGCGCCTTTACGTTGGCAGAAGCTACATCACCGACATAAATAAAATCGCGTGATTGTTCTCCGTCTCCAAAAATTACCGGAGCCTTGCCGCTGGTCAGCAAATCGGAGAAAATCGATACAACGCCGCCCTCTCCTTTTGCATCCTGGCGCGGCCCGTACACGTTGCTGTACCGCAAAATGCAATACTCGGTTCCATATAGATCATAAGCCAGTTTTAAATAGTTCTCCACTGTAAGCTTCGTCAGCCCGTAGGGTGAGCCTGGGTTTGTTTGGTGACGGGTGTCGACAGGCAGGTAATCCGGATTTCCATAAACAGCCGCTGATGATGCAAAGACGATCTTTTTCACATTGCATTCACCAGCTGCTTTAATGATATGGAGCGATCCTCTGATATTGATGTTTTCATCATTTAAAAAATCGCTGACAGACTCCGCTACGCTTACTTGTGCAGCTAAATGAACAATATAATCGGGATCAATGCTTTTGATGACGTCGATGACTTCCGGCTTCGTGATATCCTGCTCATAAAAGTCAATTGGGAGACCGTCAATGTTGGAGCGGTGTCCCGTAGTTAAATTATCAAGAATTGAAACCCGGTAATTTTCTTTTAGAAGCTGTTCAGCAATATGCGAGCCGATAAATCCGCATCCGCCTGTCACTAGTACTTTTTCCATTGTTATCCCCCCGTTGTTTATACGTTGGTCAGGATTCCTTCTCCCTGTACTTCCGGCCGTCCGATTGAATGGTAGATCATGCCTTCGTTTCTCATTTGTTCAATTTCAAATATATTTCTTCCATCGATTAAGACGGGGTTTTTCAAAGCAGACTTAAGTTTGGCAATATCCATGTTCTGTACTTCCGGCCACTCCGTCAATATGACGCACGCATCCGTATCCTGAATCGTCTCATACAGATCTTCGCTGTAAACGGCTTGATCGCCGAGAAGCTTTTCTGCTTCAGGTACAGCAATCGGATCAAACGCTTTGACTTTAGCACCGAGGCTTCTCAGCATCGGAATGACATCCAGAGACGGCGCCGAGCGCATATCGTTAGTATTCGGCTTGAATGCCAGCCCAAGAACCGAAATGGTCATGCCGTTTAAATCGCCGAACACATCAAGGAGCTTTTGCACAATGTGGGCGCGCTGCTTTTGATTCGTCTCGATGACAGCTTCAATCAATTTAAAAGGATAACCGACTGACTTCGCGATTTGCAATAAAGCCATCGTGTCTTTAGGGAAGCAAGAGCCGCCAAAGCCGATTCCGGCTTTTAAAAATTTACTGCCGATTCTGCTGTCGAGTCCGACGCCTTCAGACACCTTGGATACATCAGCTCCGACCCTTTCGCAAATATTCGCGATATCATTAATGAACGAGATCTTTGTAGCCAAAAATGCATTTGCAGCGTATTTAATCATTTCTGCACTTTCAAGGTTAGACTTGACGATTTTCGTTTGAAATGGCTTATGAAGCTCTTCAATAATGGCAGCAGCCTTTTCGCTTGTCGCGCCGATGACTGCTCTTTCCATATTCATCGTATCGTAAATAGCTGTTCCTTCACGAAGGAATTCCGGATTCGACACGACGTCGAAAGGGAATTCCCCTTTTGAATTGCGTTCTATAATGGCTTGTACGAGCTTTCCTGTTCCAACAGGGACAGTGCTTTTGTTGACGATGACTTTATAGCCGTTCAGGTGCTTCCCGATCATTTCGGCAACGGATTTAACAAATGTCAGATCCGCTTCCCCTGTTTCCGACATCGGTGTACCGACTGCAATATAAATAATCTCAGCTTCTTCAATCGCTTTTGGAATATCAGTAGAGAAAAATAAGCGATTTTCGTTTACGTTTTTATCCACAAGTTCTTTTAGGCCGTTTTCATAAATCGGCATCACTCCGGCTGAGAGTCCTCTTATTTTTTCAGCATCAATATCGCAGCAGACAACCGAGTTTCCCACTTCGGCAAAACAAGTTCCAGACACCAGCCCGACATATCCCGTTCCAATGACAGCGATTCTTTTCAACATTATCATTCCCTTCTTTCAGCTGACCCTTCAAATCCAATAGCTTGATTTAGGTAATGATCTTTATCTCTTTCTATTGAAAAAATCTGGGTTTTTCGTTTTCCCAATCCTTATTTTTATTAGCTTAGACGCAAATAAATGGGTTTAAACAGTATTATATTCAACATTCATACGCATATTAACCGACAGACCCCAACTTAATTTTTGTTCTTGACAACATCCCCATACACATCCAGCAGCTTTCCGGCATTTTTAAAGGCGTCATAATCCTCGTGCACCGTTTGATACAGCTCTTCAGCGATGGCTTCTTGCCAATTGCCGCCTTCCAAATATCCCTTGACAGCTTCTGTTATGCTGGAAGCCGAGCGCGGCTTGATCAGCAGGTGTTCATGCTTTCCGAATAAAGACGGAACCCCCCCGACCGCCGTACAAAGCACCGGGACCTTGAGAGCGAGCGCTTCAATGACAACAGTCGGCATCCCTTCAGAATACGAAGGGAGCACAAACAGATCTGATGCAGCCAGATATTCTGATATCTCATGGTTTGCGACCTGCCCCGTCAATACTGCTTTTTCACCGGCGATTTGACGGATGTTCTGCTTCTCCGGTCCGTCGCCGATGAATACAGCTCTGTAGCTGTCATCAAGCTGCCTGACCGCTTCTGCCAGCTCGGCTACTCCCTTTCCCTTCACCAAGCGGCCGACGAACGTCAGCAACTTTTTGTCTTGCGGCAGGCCGAGTTTCTCCCTCAATTCAAGTGTTGAAGCGGAGGGCTTTTGAAACCGGTCCAGGTTGACTCCAATAGGAAGCACCGAGCTTTCAGCACCGGTCATTTCTTTCGTTTTGGCTTTCAGCGCTTCGCTGACAGCCAATACTTTTGCTGCGGAATGCACAGCTGTTTCAAATGCTCGAAAAGCGCCTTTGCTGTAATGGGGATAAATATTGACATCGCTTCCGTGCAAAGTCAGAACATAAGGAACCTTCAGCTTCTGTGAAACAACGGCAGCGGCACCCCCGGATGGCATCGCGAAATGGGCATGGATAAGATCCGGCGCAAGCCCGTGCTTCTCGATCGTCCTCAATACAGACTTTGCGATCCGGCGATGCGGCTGAGCCCATTTTAGCTGTCCAGGCAAAGCCGTATACGGCGGCCTGTAAACCGGGATGCCTTTTCTTTCTTCATATTCCGGGACTGTTCGCACTTGACGGTATTTTTTTTTCAGCAGCCTGAGAGGAGCAGGATTCACAGGCAATGGACATATGACCGTCACATCAACGCCCTGCATCTGCAGCGCCTGAACCTGTGTTTCATGAAAAACGCCTTCTCCCGGCCTTTGACTGCTTGGATAAACGCTGGTAATCCAAAGAACCTTCAATGATGAACCGCCCTTTCTGCTGTCATCTTCCTAATTGGGCCCTCATAGCCCGCCGATAAAATTTGCCGACCAGAAAACCGTAAAAAATCCCGCTGATCCCGACGGAAACTGCCAGCTGAAGCATGGCGCCGTGAAGCAGATGTCTGCTGCCGACGCTCAAGACAAGAGCCAGCAATGCCATGAGCAGCGTCAAGGCCAGCGGTTTTCCAACGGTTCTGAAATATTCGCCCAGCTTCAGCTGGATGACATATTTGAGCAGCCATCTGCCGATAAAGAAATTGACCAGGCTGATCGCTGCATATGTCCAGGCGGTGATCGTCAAATCATTCGTTAATACCGCCGCGTAAAGAGACAGCCCATAAAGGAGCATGATCCCGCTGTCCCAATAAAATGCCAGGTCTGCTCGCCCCTTCGCCAGCAAAACCGATCCGTTCGGATTCATCAGAACCCTGAGCAGCCCGACAATAGCGAGGATGTTCAGAACCGGTACGGCCTGCAGCCATTTTTCTCCGAAGACGACTTCAACAAATAAATCTGAAACAGTCGTCAGTCCGATCAGGAGCGGGAATGAAATCAGCGCGAGAAGCTTTGTCATATTTAAAAAGCCTTCGCGCAGTGTTTGGTTGTCCCCTTGATTCTTTGAGAAGACAGGAAACGCTACCCTTGTTACGATCGGATTGATTTTTAATACGGGAATCGTAATAATCTGATACGCCAGGTTATAGATTCCCAATGCTTCCGCACCGAGAAACCGCCCGATTAAAATCATGTCGATATTGGCGCCAAGCCTGTTTACAAGCCTTGAAGCAAGCTGAAACGCGCCGAACGAGAAAAATTCTTTCACTTCCCCCAATGCAAAGACGAAAGAAGGACGCCATTTTTTTAAATATACAGCAAAAAACATGATGCCTTTAACCGAATTAAGAAAAACTTGTGACAATGCATAGGCCACAATCGGATCCATCAGAAAAACCAAAACGAGCAGGAGCACAAAAGACAAAACGGTGACTCCCGCTTCTATTTTGCTCAGCACATTAAACTTCAGATCTTTTTGCAGCATATATTGATACTGCTGGCCGACCGGGGCGATTAAAAACATGACGGCCAAAATCCGCACTAGAAAAACAAGTTCGTCCCGCTGATAAAAGTCTGCGATGAACGGACTCAGGAAAAAGAGGCCGATAAACAAAAGGATGCCCGTTAGGATATTCAGCCAATACAAGGTCGATAATTGGCGTTCACTGATGTTCTCCTTTTGAATTAAAGCGGCCCCGAATCCCATATCGAGTACAATTTGTGTGAAAATCGTTACGGTGGTCAGCATTCCGACCAAACCGAATTCGGCAATTGTCATGATATTGCCGAGCAGTGCAAACTGTATAATTTGAATGACCGTGACGATCAAAGTTGAAACACTTGTCCATTTTGCACCGCTTAATATTTGTTTCGTAATGGTAGACATAGCATATTCCTAACTTCCTCGTATTATCTGGCTCCTTCGCCAGTCAATACTACTTTAATCGTTTTCAGCATAACCTTCAAATCGAGAAGAAACGTTAAATTCCGAATGTAATACAGATCGTGCACCAATTTTTCTCTCGGACTGATATCATAGCCTCCGTTCACCTGCGCAAGTCCCGTTAAACCCGGCTTAACGATTAAGCGGTTTTTAAATCCCGGAATTTCGTGGTGAAACTGAGCGGTAAACATCGGTCTTTCAGGCCTTGGCCCCACAATGCTCATGTCTCCGGCCAGCACATTGATCAACTGCGGAAGTTCATCGATTCTTGTTCTTCTTATAAAAGACCCGACTGCAGTGATGCGCGGATCATCCTTCTGAGCCCATTTCGCACCGGATTTTTCTGCGTCAATTCTCATAGAACGCAGCTTGATCACCTTGAAATGCTTCCCGTCTTTTCCGACGCGTTCCTGCCGGTATAACGGAGAACCCGGTGTTTCGATACAGATTAATATACAAAACAGCAGAATAAACGGCAGTGTAAGAGCGAGCCCAATCAAGGAAAGGACGATATCCATTATCCGTTTCATATATAAATAACGTACTGCTTTTTTAGATAGAGCACAGGAATAAGTTTGCTGGCTTGAATATTCATTGTACATTCTTAAACTTTTGTCGATACTCACTAGCATACACCTCGATTAGTATGTTACTGTTTGATCTATTCGTCAGTGTAGCATACGAACGTAAACACAATGTAAAGGAGTTATTAAAATTAGTAAATTCGTTGATTTTTTGTTAAAAATGCACCGCCTCCGTTTTATCTTTAATTTCACCAAAAATATCATACTATATAATAAAGACAAAACAAAGGCAGCATAGGCAATTTTTCGAAAAACGAGTTTTCTGTTTATATTTTAATAGTAAGCAACGATTCCGTCGTAAATCGCTTTAGCGCCTTTTTCTTTGTAAGTCGAGCTTTTGAGTTTTGTCGCATCGCTTACATTGCTGATAAACGCAAGTTCAACAAGGCAGCTTGGCATTTTTGATTCCCTGATGACATGGAAGTTGCCGATCTTTACACCGCGGTTTTTTGTATTCAATGCAACATAGAGACGGTTTTGAATCTCGGTTGCCAGCCGTTTGCTGTTGGCAGATTCATATGTTGTATAATAGTAGGTTTCTGTTCCGGAAGCAGCTGGCGTTGCCGAGTTTGCATGGATGCTGACAAACAAATCCGCATGATTTGACTGCGCTTTTGACACGCGCTGTGCGAGCGTCAGGTAAGTGTCGTTCGTTCTCGCCATAATTGGCAGAGCACCGCCGTTTGATAGTTTCGTATTAATTAATTTTGCAACATCAAGGTTCACGCTTTTCTCATATAAACCGTTGCCGACGGCACCGCTGTCTGTACCTCCGTGCCCTGCATCAATGAAGATTTTTTTGCCGACGATCGGATTCTTCAGCTGTGACACGACATTGGATTGAAGAGAAACCGTTCCGCCAAGCACAGTAAACGTCGTCATGTTTTTGGAACCGATCACTTCTCTTGTCGGTGTCGGCAAAGATGATGCATTCGTGAACATCATCGGACGGTTTTGCTTAGCCGCCAGAACAGATCCTGTTAATCCGTCGGCATACGCATAGCCGTTGCTGATGATTGCATTCTTGGCAGAAGAATAATATTTCTTGACGACATTGGCCGCGACTTCATAGCGGTTGCTGCCGCCGATCCGCGTCGGAGAAGCAAGCTGTTTGTAAACGCTGCTGGAGATGCTGACTTCACCGCCTACGACAATGGTCGATGTTGTTCCTTTGCTCTTCATCGCATTTTTTGTCGCTGTCGGTATGGAATTCGACGATGTTAAAAGAATCGGGATACCGTTTCTCGCGGCATATGCGCCGATCGCAAGGCTGTCAGCATAGGCCGTCCCGTTTGCGATGACAGCTTTCGAATTGCTCGGCAGCTTATTCGCAATATTCGCCGCAACCTCGTAGCGATTCGCTCCGCCGATGCGTTCGACAGATGACACACCAAGCTTTTTGATCTCGCTTACGACACCGTTTTGAACGCTGACGGTTCCGCCGATTACGATCACTTTGCTAGGTTTTAATTGACTGATTCGGTTTTTAGTGGCCGTTGGCAGTTTAGACGCTTCCGTTAATAGAACAGGCGCGTTGTTTCGATAGGCAAATGGAGTCGCTGAAAGGACGTCTGCATATGCCTTTCCATTTGCAACAATCACAGTGCTTGCACTTGTCCACCCCTGCTTGGAAACGTTCACCGCAACCTCATATCGGTTTGCACCGTCTAATCTTGTGACAGAGTTGGCCGCAAATACATTAGGCACAAACAAAAAGAACCCTAACAACAACATAGGTACAGCTTTAAGAAAAACCCTCAAAAAAATAACCTCCAAAAATGTAAATGTTATGTTTTCCCCTGAACATGAACAGAGGAGGCACTGCTGCCTCCTGTTCAAACTCTATTAATAGCTTGATAGAGTCGTATTTGGATAGTAGAAACTTAAAATCTTCTTGTAATCGTGCCCGGCAGCAGCTCTGGCATTTGCTCCGTACTGACTCATGCCGATGCCGTGTCCGAATCCTTTACCGCTGAGAGTAAAAGCGTTCGTATTGCTGGATACAGAAGCATACGTGCTCTTCATATTCATGCCGCCCAGCATCGATCTTAATTGAGTCGTCGTCACGGAAATCGTCGCTGTTTTTTCTGAAAGTTTTCCGTTTGATAGAACATAGCCATTTGATTTTTCTTTAACAAAGTAAGAAAACTTCACCTCTGCTGTTTTCGGCCGCTGACCGGCAGTTTTTGCGCTGCTCAGGGTCAGGCTTGAGATTTTCGTAATCTTAATAGATTCTGCACTAGGATATTTATTGGTAATAAACCAGCTTTTCAGTCCAGACAAATAGGCGGAGTTCGTTTCATTTGTCGTATTCCACCATGTGCCAGGGCTGCTCAGGTTTAAGCCGCTGGTATTGATCTGCGTCCTATTCAAGGAAATCGACCAGCTGTTTTGCGGGTCATATGTATCCGCTTTGGCAATTAAATATGGCACACTGCCGCCCCATACCTCTGCGCTTGCTTCCGTATATCCCCCGTTGCTTGACGAGTAAACGGCTGAAATCAAATTGCCGTTATATTTTAAAACTTGTCCTTTTGTGGCATTTACAACGCTGGATGTCTTCGAATTCCAGTCGTATCCTCCGTATACTTGAAACGCCTGCGTATCGGCCACTACTTTTCCTGCGGAACCGACCGAATAAGTTCTCGCCGCCACCGCTTGGGCTTTTAACGCTTCCGTCTGCCAGCTTGCCGGCATTTCGTGCGGCACAACACCTTTTAAATAATCTTCGAACGGAATGTTTTCGTTTATCGGCCGAACATATTTGCTTGATTCAATCGTAAACTTCATCTTGCCTAAATAAGGCCTTCCGTTGATGCTGATGGAATTTGACGTCGAATATTTTTTAGGTGATGCCGTAAATGACGTTCCAAGCGTTTTGACGGCTCTATTATTTTTATAGAGCACAAGCTTTCCGCTCGACACGTTAACAGAGTATCCGTCTCCGGTAAACATATCTGCCAGGCTATTTTTCAATGAATCCGTGATCGAGGTGGTCCCCCCAAGCAAAGCAAAAGACTGTGTTCCTTTTTTCGCGACTACATCTGCAACAGGAGTCGGCAGGCTGCCCGCTTGGACAAGCAGCAAAGGATGCTTTTGTTTGGCAGCAAGGACGGAACCGGCCAGCGCATCCGCAAAAGTCGTTCCATTAGACATGAAAACCTTTGATGCGTTCATGTTAAGCGTGTTGACAATGTTCGCTGACACTTCGTATCTGTTCGCTCCGCCGATGCGGGTAACAGCCGCTTTTTTCTTTAATGTGTTTTCAACGCCTGTGCTGACACTCAACGGACCGCCGACGATCGTAACCTTGCTCGGAATATTGTAATCGCTTCGGATTGTATTATTCCCTGAGAGCAGTATCGGATAACCGTTCATTGCCGCATAAGGCGCGATAGACAGAGCGTCGGAAAAGACTAAGCCGGTGGCAACAATCGCTTGGCTGTAGGACCCCATCCGGCTCGCGATGTTTTTGGACACATCATAGCGGTTGGCGCCGCCGATGCGGTCAATTGCCCCATACTTTTTCAGCGTGTTTTCAACATTTTTGGAAACGCTCGTTGTTCCCCCGATAATTAAGATATTATCAGGCTTCATCTTGGCAATTTGAGTTTCGGTTTTCGCCGTCAGCGTACCCGCATCCGTTAATAGAATCGGCGCATCGTACTTCTTTGCAAGCGGAGTTGCAGAAAGCGCGTCCGCAAAAGCGTCCCGATTGACAACCACGACAGTGCTCGGGTTCGTCCATCCGGCAGATGCGACATTGTTTGCCACATCGAAGCGGGTCGCCCCGCCGTACCGTTCTGTCGCGGCGATTCCCGAGCCCGGAATTTCGTATGCGCCGGTAATGCTGACATCAACGCTTGATTTATTGCCTAAATAATTGCTTAACTTTACCGAAATGGTTTTGTCGGCAGCCTGGGCAGATTGCGTAAACATCAGAGCTGCAGCAGTTACTGACGACAGAAGCAGAAGCTTCATCTTTTTCAAAACGTTATGAACCCCCTTGATTCAGCTATTTATTTTGTTTCGATGCTTTTCAGCTCCAAAACGCCATTTTCGCCTTTTGTATATTGGACTTCGACTTTTTTGCCTTCTTCAATGGAATTGACTTTGTCTTGAAGATCTTCACCGACTTGAAGCGTTGTTTCTTTGCCATCGATGTTCACCGCTATTGTGTGGCTGTCAGCCAACCCTGCAAATGAACCTTCTTTAGTTATGGTTTCTTCAGATGCCGCATTTTTATTGTCTGAGCTTGACTTGTCCTCCGATTGGCCCGAAGTGCCGCAGGCTGACAACAAAAGCAGCATTGATAATGTTAGAACTATGAGTTTTTTCATCTTCTTCACCTCTCCCTTTTTATCGACAAATTCCAACAGATTCTTTAATTATAGCGAAAAATTTTGCAGATTGATTGGTTTTTTTGAAACATTTTTCTAATGATTTCGTCTATCCAAAAGGACACATATAAGTTTTTGTTGTTTTCGAATTGTGAGAAACTTATAATCAAAGTAGACTATATAAAAGGTGAGGGCTATATGAGAGCTGAAAAGAGAAAGAAAAAGAAAAAAATTCTATATACCATTATCGCTTTGCTTGGAATTTTTGTCCTCTGCACAGGCAGTTATGCCTATTATTTATGGAATAAAGCGGCATCTACTGTGGCGAGTATTCATGAAAATATTAACAAGTCAAAAAAACGCGATTCAGAAGTTGATATTGATAACCATGACCCGTTTTCCGTGCTTCTCATGGGTGTCGATGAACGGGACGGTGATAAGGGGCGCGCAGACTCCCTCATTTATATGACGGTGAATCCGAAAACGAAAACGACTGAAATGGTCAGCATCCCGAGGGATACGTATACTGAAATTATCGGTAAAGGCAAATTGGATAAAATCAACCATTCATACGCATTCGGCGGTGTTCAAATGACGGTTGACACGGTTGAGAACTTTCTCGACGTTCCAGTCGATTATTTTGTTAAAGTGAACATGGAAAGTTTCAGGGATGTCGTAGATACGCTTGGCGGCATTACCGTGAACAGTACGTTCGCTTTCAAATATGACGGCTATTCATTCGGCAAAGGCGAGATTACGCTGAATGGAAAAGAAGCGCTCGCTTATACGAGAATGAGGAAAGAGGACCCGAACGGCGATTTCGGGCGCCAGAACAGACAGCGTCAGGTTATCGAAGGAATCATTAATAAAGGCGCCAATATATCATCCATTACGAAATTCGGAGATATGTTCAAAGTAATCGAAAACAACGTTAAAACGAATCTCACGTTTGACGATATGTGGGATATTCAATCCGGCTATAAGGAAGCCCGCTCAAAAGTCATTCAGCATGAGCTGAAAGGCGACGGCACAAAAATCAACGGAATCTATTATTACAAAGCCGATGAAAGTTCCCTGTCCGACATTACCGCCGAATTGAAAGAAAGCCTTAATAAATAAAAAAAGCTTCCTGAAAAGGAAGCTTTTTTTATTAATCTTTAAACATGTCAGGCCTCGCGCTTCGGTATCCGTACCGGTAAAGAAGCGCCTCCGCAATTCGCCGCGAAGCCTGTCCGTCCCCGTACGGGTTTGAAGCCCGGGACATTTTGCGATATTCATCTTGATCGGTCAACAGCTGTTTAGTCAGCTGATAGATCTTATCTTCTTCCGTGCCTGCCAGTTTAAGCGTCCCGGCCTGAACGCCTTCAGGGCGTTCCGTCGTATCGCGAAGCACGAGGACCGGCTTTCCGAGCGACGGCGCTTCTTCCTGCACCCCTCCCGAGTCGGTGAGGATGAAGTGAGCTTCAGCCGCAAAGTTGTGAAAATCGATGACTTCGAGCGGCTCTATCAGATGGACTTTATCCAAATCGCCGAAATGCTTTGCAGCCGCTTCGCGAACAGCGGGATTGAGATGAACGGGATAAACAACCTGTACGCCGTCAAATTCTTCGATGATCCGCCTGATCGCTTTAAACATGTTTTCCATCGGCTCCCCTAAATTTTCACGGCGGTGGGCGGTAAGCAAAATCATCTTGTCATTCCCGATTTTTTCAAGAACGGGATGTGAATAGCCGTCCCTCACTGTTGTGCGAAGTGCATCAATTGCGGTATTTCCCGTGACGAAAATCGTCTCCGGGTCTTTATTTTCGCGGAGCAGATTCTGTTCGGCCTGCTCTGTCGGCGCAAAATGAAGATCGGCAATCGATCCCGTCAGCTGCCTGTTCAGCTCTTCGGGAAACGGCGAGTATTTGTTTCCGGTTCTGAGCCCCGCCTCTACATGGCCGACGGAAATTTGGTGATAATAAGCGGCAAGACCTCCCGCGAATGTCGTTGTCGTATCACCGTGAACAAGCACAATGTCCGGTTTGATGGACTGAAACAGCTCGTCCAGCTTCACAAGCGCATTAGACGTAATTTCAGCCAGCGTTTGCCTTTCTTTCATGATATTCAAATCAAAATCAGGCTTTATGTTAAAAGCTTCAAGCACCTGGTCAAGCATTTGCCTGTGCTGGGCTGTAACCGTCACATAAGACTCAATGTCGGGGTATTTCCTTAATTCAAGGACGAGCGGCGCCATCTTAATGGCTTCAGGGCGCGTGCCGAATACTGTCATGACTTTTAGTTTCTTCATTTTTCTATCACCTGTTTTCTGTATGAACAGCTTTTTTACAAAGAAAGCTTTGCCTATATTTTTCTCGCAGGAGCCAGATTTCTTTTTAATACGTTTGTTATCTCAACATAAAACATATATTTATAAAACCGCAAACCTACCGATGGATAATGAGAATTCTCTTTATTATACAACATCTTTATGCTTTATACCTGTTTACACTTGTTTAAGAATTGTTTTTCTTATATGATGAGTTTGTAATTGTAATTTTCCGGGGTATATCATACATATATTCAGCATACTCTCCGCTTGCTAAGCGTATTTTTTCTGGCTGAGTAGAAAACATAGTTTAAGGAAGGTGTATTGAGTTGAAGAAAGTTCGTAAAGCCATAATTCCCGCAGCAGGCCTTGGAACACGTTTCCTCCCTGCAACGAAAGCGATGCCTAAAGAAATGCTTCCAATCGTTGATAAGCCAACCATACAATATATTATTGAAGAAGCTGTCGAAGCCGGCATTGAAGATATTATCATCGTAACAGGTAAAAGCAAACGAGCGATTGAAGATCATTTCGATTTCTCGCCGGAACTCGAACGAAACCTTGAAGAGAAGGGTAAAACCGAACTGCTTGAAAAAGTAAAAAAAGCGTCAAATCTCGCTGATATCCACTATATTCGCCAAAAGGAACCAAAAGGACTCGGGCATGCCGTTTGGTGCGCCCGAAACTTTATCGGGGACGAGCCGTTCGCAGTGCTCCTTGGAGACGATATTGTTCAAGCAGAAAAACCTGGTCTTCGCCAGCTGATGGACGAGTACGAAAAAACTCTCTCATCCGTTATCGGTGTTCAGCAAGTCCCTGAAGATCAAACACACCGCTATGGGATCATTGATCCTCTGACAAACGAAGGACGTCTATACCAGGTCAAAAACTTTGTTGAAAAACCAAAACCGGGCACGGCACCGTCTAACCTTGCGATTTTGGGACGGTATGTCTTTACTCCTGAAATTTTCATGTATTTAGATAAACAGCAAGTCGGCGCGGGCGGAGAAATCCAGCTGACAGATGCGATTCAGAAGTTAAACGAAATCCAGCGCGTATTCGCTTATGACTTTGAAGGCAAACGCTATGACGTCGGAGAAAAACTCGGCTTTATCCAGACAACTCTCGAATTTGCCATGCAGGACAGCGAACTGAAGGATTCTCTAATTCCATTTATCCAAGACCTTTTAGCAAAGGAAGAAATATAAAATTCCAAAATAAAACTGGCAGGGATTGGATCGCTGCCAGTTTTTTTATTAGTGTACAGAAGCAACACTCAGACTATGCTCATTATTATCGATAATAAACAGTTGAGTTTTTGTCCTAATTATATACCGGTTCTTGCTCTTATCTAAAATTACTTGATCATCTTTTAGCATTAAAGACTTGGGAGAAACTTTCTGAATATCGTGAAATATAACTGTAGTTGCCTTTTGATTTTCTAAAACATAACTTACATTTTCATACCTAAGATAATAGCCGTTCCTTCCATCTTCAAAGTTTTTTTTCGTTACCCCTTTTAAACCTTCCTTTAATACTGTCTCGTCTTTCCCTAGAAAAGAGAGTAAATACTCATAAGAAGCTTGAGCATTTTCATTGAAATACGGCTTAAAAGCGTTTACTAATAGGTTAGCTTTTGATTTTTCATTCCCCAGAGTAACACCATTTTTAGTAACAAAGTAATTTTTTTGATTGAAATTGATTTTTGCAACTTTTTTATTTTGAGAAATAAGGGTCACTTTTGTTCCAAATTTTAAAGAAACCTTAGTTTTGTGTTTCGCTTCTTTATCACTATATGTTTGAAGGTCTTCAGTTAACACATATCCAGTTTGATTTACCTTCGTAAAACGGCTTGTTTTTTGCTCTTGATGTTGTTCTGTTTTCTTTGCTTCATTTCCCGGAATAGCGCCAAAAGAAGCAATTGTTCGCAAAGGAGTGCTGATAAACATCGTTGCTGCTATTGCAACAAGCAATACAGACAGTATAGATATCTGTATAGCATTAGCAACAGTTTCTGACTTCTTCTCCTTTTTAGAAAAACGAGTTGTTTTCTCCTCTTTTTGTTTAAGCATTCTTTCTTTGACATGTTCAATTTGGTATTTTTTCTTTTCCTTTTTAGACAACTTATTGAACCAATCAACAAAAGCTTTATATTCTTTTACAACTTTTTTGGTTTCACCGAACATGCGCATTTCGCCATAGTGCATCCATGCAACACGGTCACACATTTTCTCAATTTGACTAATTGAATGGCTTACAAAGAAAATTGTTTTTCCACGCTCTTTAAATTCATTAATTCTGTCGACACATTTTTGATAGAATGTCTGGTCACCGACAGACAGTGCTTCATCAATTATTAAAATGTCAGGATCGATGTGAGCTGATATCGCAAAACCGAGGCGCGATTTCATCCCGCTTGAATAGCTTTTAACAGGCTGATTGATAAAATCCCCGATATCAGCAAACTCGACAATTTTATCATAAAGCTCATCAATCTCCTTGTTGGTCAGCCCCATCATCAAACATTTAAGCCGGATGTTGTCCTTCCCGCTCAACTGGTTGTTCAATCCAGCCGAAATTGCAATCAGGGAGGGCTGTCCATTCATCTCGATTTCACCTGTAGTCGGAGGAATAACTTTGGCAAGCAAATTCGACATCGTCGATTTACCAGAACCGTTTATCCCGACAAAACCGATGGTTTCCCCCTCATAAACATCAAAAGAGACATTTCGCACAGCAAAAAACCCTTTATCACTTTTATTAGGCAGGAACAGCGCTTTTACCTTATCAGATTGTTTCTCATAAAGCTGATACTGTTTTGAAACATTTCGAAACGAAACTTTTAGTTTCATCGTATATTCTCCTTACTTTATTAAAGAAAATCAACAAACTTGTCCCTGAATTTCATATGCAAGATGGACCCCACCGTCAACAGCAGTAATGTGAATACCCAGAAATACAAAGTATATTTTACATCTTGGAAAAACCAATCACCATTTAAAAAGCTGTTTCTAAAACCATCAATAATATAGTAAAGCGGATTTAATTTAATAATTGTTACCACATACGGCTTGTTTGCCAAACTGTGTGCCACATCCCAAAAGATCGGCAGGAGAAAAAACAAAAGTCTTGTCCCTGCTTGAAGCAAAAACTGATAATCCCTTACTAATACACTGATTGTTGAATTCAACAGACTGAATGAAAACATAAATGCAATCATACAGAACAGATAGTAAAAATATTGCAGCCAATGCAACGTGGGAAAAAATCCACTACCCATCAGAATCAGGACATAGATCAACGTCATCCCAAAGTAACTGAATAAATTTGAAGCAATTACAACCGCCGGCAGTGAGCTGACCGGAAAATTCATTTTAGACACTAAATTAATTCTTTTATATACACTGTTTGATCCATCAAGTATCGTTGGGCTAATAAAAAACCAAGGAATGATGCCCGCAAGCATCCAAATAATAAACGGATAGTGTTCGACATCTGCTCTAGCGCCTCTAATTCCTGCTCCAAAAACAAACCAATAGGCTAAAATTTGGATCAGCGGGTTTAGAAACTGCCAAACAACACCCAAATAGTTCATTTGATACGTTGACTTTGTTTCATAAACCGCAAGCCGCATAATGAGCGGAAGCGAAGAAAATACCTCTTTCAAAACTTTTATCATTGCATTCATTGGTTATCTTCCTTAAACTAATTTGATTTGGGGTTTTTTTGCTAAAGAAATTTAAAGTACCGCAGTTTATTGTAACAGATGTTGAAAATTTTTTCACATCAAAACAAAGTTAAGAACCTTCATTTAGCATTTTGGAACCAACTCTCCGCGATCCAAATACGAAAAAGGCTAAGTTACCCCTTAGCCTTTTCTTTAAGTATGCCTGAAAAACGTTAATTTGAAATCGTTTCAAAAAGTTTTTTCCAGTCTTTCAATAATCTCTCTTCACTAAACTTCTCAGTTATTTTAGCGGCTTCAACTGACATTCTTTCTCTCTTTTCACCGTCATTTAATAGCTCAATAATTACATCCGCTAGCTGATCAATGTTTCCTCTATCTACAATTTTCCCATCAACATCATTTGAAATAACATCTCTAGGACCATACTTGAAATTGTAGGAAACTGGAACACATCCAGCAGACATACTTTCCATTAAGGAGAGACATATCCCTTCATAATCAGAAGTTACTAAAGAGAGTGCTGATTCAAAAAATACGTTATAAACATCAACAGAAAAGCCTTTTAACAATACATTATTCTCTAAACCGAGCTCCTTGATTAAGTTTTTTAAATTTTGCTCCTCAGAACCCCGCCCATAAAATTCTAGTTTTGCATCCGGTATTTTATCAACAACTTTTTTAAATGCTTTTATGGCATGATCCTGATTTTTCATCTTCTCATATCTTGCCACAAAAACCACAGTACGAGAATCTCGTTGA
Organism: Bacillus sp. GM2; assembly: GCF_056155945.1. NCBI lineage: Bacteria > Bacillati > Bacillota > Bacilli > Caryophanales > Bacillaceae > Bacillus > Bacillus sp. GM2. The sequence continues at coordinate 1,541,003 of NZ_JBRKSZ010000008.1, read as the reverse complement.
GTATCTTTGGCAATTACCTTTGGGGCATGGTGCGGTATCGCAAAAAACTTGTCACTTGCACCAAATTGTGAAATTATATCATTCTTTTGTTCTTCTGTTAAAAACACAACTGCACTATAATCGTGAATATGATTAAAGAAGTCAATTTGTTCTTTTCTTATCGGACTGCCAATGGTATATGGTGCAGCAAAGTGATTGCTGTGGAATGTATAAATAACCTTTAAGTTTTGCAACTTACTTTCAATACTCTGCAACTGGACTCGATTAAAACCATATTCAGATATTAAGAACATTTTTTTCTCTTCAGTTAATACATAATTTAATAGCCAATAAGCTAACATCTCTTTTTCATTATTAAACTTCGCCTTGAAGCTGCCGTTTTCATCAAAGTAAATAATTTGGTTTGTTTTGTTAGTTTTTGGGTTTTTTGAAAAACTCAAATAGCAATTTCCTTTTTTGTTAAAAAGCAGAACCCTGGATGGTGTATTTGTTTGATAATCCATATACTCTACTTTTCTTACGTATCCCTTCGAATCAAACCATTCACGTTTCTCCCTGATAAAGTTAGGCAATAAGTGATCAATAAACAATAAATGCCCTTCTTCTTCCGAATACCATTTGAATTTTAAATAAAGTCCATCCTTATAGCATCTATAAACATTCTTCTTAACCTCGTCCTGAACCGCAACCGATCCATCCTGTTCAGGAGAATGGACGATTCCGACTCTCTCATCTCTCTGTGTATCATTAGCGAGTTCATTATATAGATAACGAACTGTAGTGTTGGGCTCGAGTTGATTATTATCTTCTAGGGAATTAATACATTCATCATAGTTAATGTACCATTCGTGTATTAATATATCATTTTTAATATTACTTTTTGATAGAACATTACTTCTTCTTAATACTGAGGTTGCTAAGCCTGTAGGTTTTGCTGGCAAACCGCCAAACATGAGCATGTAAACTTTATAGTCCATGGTTATCCACTCCAATTTTAGGTTCCACTAATACTGGTGATGAGTTCTCGATTTCTCGAAAAAGATTTCGCCATTTTTTTCCGATATTTTTTGTAGAGTATCTATCTACATTTATAATTGCTTGATTCCCCATCTTTTTTCTTTTTTCCGGATTTTCAATTAAAAAGTTTAGAGAATGAGCAAATTGATCAACATCACCGTTATCTACTAATATGCCATCTTCATTCATTCTGATTATTTCAGATGGCCCTTTAGGACAGTCAAAACTTACAACCGGTACTCCACACTGCATCGCTTCAACTATAACCATGCCAAAACCTTCGAAACGAGAACTGAGAGCATAGATTGAGGATTTCATCAATTCATTTTGAATATTATCAGTCGGTCCCATTAAGTAAACATGATTATAAAGATCTTCTTCTATAATGAGGTTATTCAAATTTTCTTTTTCCTGACCAATACCAAAGATTTTTAAATTCCATTCCGGATGTTTTGCAACAACTTGCTTAAAAGAATGAATTAATAGATCAAACCCCTTTTGTTCAACAAGTCGCCCTGCAGCTATAACCGTTTTGGATTCTAATGAAGATTGCATTGGATCTATATCAGGAATAGAATTCGTAACTTTTCTAATTCTGAGTTTTGTTCCTTTAAACAACTTCACATAATCGTGTGTATCATCATCTGTAAGTGTTAATAAATAATTTAAACGAGGGTAGTATTTGAGAATCGACCGTTGCATTCTGCTTGAGTAAACTGAAAAATTCAAATGCTCTTGTCCAACTAATATAACCCCTTTTGGCGCATGTTTAGCTGCAAATAAATTAAAGCTTGGCCTCGTTGTAATCAAAATTCCTTCCTTTATTGATTTAATAAACGTATAAAGTTTTATATCTGATAATAAAGAAAAGAAATGCCGAGCTTCTTCGTCCGGATGAATCATTTTAGATTCTTTATTTAAAAGATAATTACCCATCCTTGCTTTAAAACTCTTTCCTTTTTTATCCCATGTTGTCATATCGTGCAGTACAGTTATTTTTATACGGGGATCTATATAAAAGAACTCTTTCTTTTGCCTCTTAAATAGAGAAATAATTTCGACTGGCTCTCCTTGATCAACCAGATAATTTGCTGTATTCAAGACTGTTCTTACAGTTCCGCCCATTCCAAAGACATTCATAACCAAAAAATATTTTTTCATTATCTCACCCTAAAATATACGATCAATTATTTTTTTTGATGCAAGCCCATCATCGAATTCACAATACTTATTATAAAAATCTTTGTACAGATTTTTATACAGAAAACTAATCTGTTTTATATTATTTATTGACTTAAATAAATCCACTTCATTAGTAACAATCGGACCAGGAGCCTCTTTCCTAAAATTAAAATAAAAGCCTCTTAGAGCAGAAGAATATTTATTTATATCATAAGCAAAAAATATAATTGGTTTTCCGGAATTAGCAAAATCAAACATGACAGAAGAATAATCGGTTACAAGAATATCAGTAATTAAATAAAGATACTTAATATCATCATAGTTTGAAACATTATAAATCAGTCCTTCATATTTGCTTATTTGAGCACGAACTGCATCCCGGTAATGAAGCCGCACTAGTAGCACATATTCTTCACCGAACTTTTCAATAAAGTGGTCTAAATTAAATTTAAATTGAAATGGTTCATGTTGTTTTTTATTGTGGAAATCGTCATCTCTCCAGGTCGGCGCATAAAGGATAACTTTTTTATTTCTCGGAATCCCCAACTCTTCTTTTACAGAATTTGCGATCTTTTCTTTATTGGACACATAAAAAATATCATTTCTAGGATACCCTGTTTCCAATATATCTTTCTTAAAAGCAAAAGCACTCCTATACACAGATGAAGTAAAAGTATTTGGCGAAACAGTAAAGTCCCATCTACTATTTCTTCTAATAAGAGCAGGTGATGTATTTTCTTTATATGAAGGTGAATTCGGGCTAATATCGTATCCTAACTTTTTTAGTGGTGTTCCATGCCATGTTTGGATATGAACAGTCCCTTTACGCTTTCGATAAAAATCAGGAAAGTTACCATTGTTAACAAAATATTTTGCTTTCGCCATGTAATAAAAATACTTTAGTGAATTAGGTTTTACGATAACAGTGTTACTGTTTTCTGTTAACTTTTTGTTTATATTATTTAAAACCCACACGTACTTATATTGTTGGCCCCGTGTTCTCACTAACTCCTCATAAATTGCCCTAGGATTGCATGAATAGCTTTTCCCATGGAAACTTTGAAACACAATGATTTTATTATTAATAGGAAGACTTTTATTAAAAATTCTATAAACCACATTATAATTTTTAAATAATAATCTATTAATAATGTTATTATTTAGTTTTGCTCTATCTTCAAATGAAAATACGCCTTTTTGGGCATCTATATTAAGCTGGAGATAAATAAATTTGTTATCATCAATATGAACCTTCAATATGGCTAAATCAAAATTAATATCTCGTATTAGATCATTTAAAACATCACGATTTAAGAAGCTGCTAATGAATTCGAACGAATATTCCAAAATGGTATTGGATGTTTTCTCCAAGTTAATTGTTCCCGGGACAGTTATTTTTTCTGTTTTATTTGGAATCCGAAAATAGATAACGGACGAAAATTCACCTGTTAAGGTTTTTGCCATTTCCCCATTTGAAGGATTTACATTAAGAAGGCCGTTTAATATAAAAGAGTCTTTTTCAATTCTGTAATGTTGAATTTTTTTCTGAGCTGCCACTTTACGAATTAATAAAGATAAATCATTGTTTAATGTATAATAAGGCTTAACAGAAAAAAGTTCGTTTAAACTATTTTCCATAGTGTATTGTGGTAATTGAACAATTTTTTGTTTATGTTCGATGTCATCCAATACCTTTGATACACGATAACTATTGTAATTTGTTTCAATATAAATATCCCATATTCCCAGGCCTAGTTCTGCATCCTTCAACAGATTAGCTAAATTGATCTTAATGATATTTGTCTTTATCGGAATTTTCACCACTGAAAAATCTGATCTATTTCTAAAAAGTACAGATGAAACTTCCTCACCTATCGATTTATTTAATACTTCTCCATTGATGGTTAGATTTTCATCTTTAAAATAGACTTCATTCAATTCATAATGACTTTCTATATTCTTGATATATAATTCAAATGTCATTTCGGTTTTACGATTTACCGAGTGAAAAGAGATGGAATGATGGTTAATAAAAATGCTATCCTTCGGAAGCACACTTTTGTTTTTAATGTAGAGAGAGCTTGTATATTCTTCTCCTTTATATCTTGTTTTTATATATACAGATAATTTTGAGGATTTAAATAGAGACAAGACATCCCGAAGATTAATCTCTTTTTCAAAAAAGATTTGACCATTTGCTCTTATTAAATCCAAACTTTTTTCTAAAACTTGATGGTCTTTAGATTCCAATATAAAGGAAACTCCCTCGACCTCTTCTAAATCCTTAATATCAATTCCCCCGGCTACACCTCTTATTAAAAGTGCTCCATTTTCATTGATATGAATTTTTTTCAGCATATAAAATGGTTCTAGTGATGTCACACGAATAGATAGGTTTCCTTTAACCGTCGAATAAAGAATAATATTTCGTCCGAGTTCTTTTATTGACGATGATCTCATCTCCATTTTTGCTGTTAAACCATCATATACTCGATATTTATTATCCGATTCATTATTTAAAATATAGGCATCCCAAAGCCCTACTTGCCCAAAAACGCTTTTATCAATGGTGTATTGAATTGAAATTTCTGTATTGGATGCTACTGCCTCATCAGGGTTTATTAAGATTTCTTCTTGCGTAGACCTATTTTTCAATAAAAAAAGTAAATTATAGTAATCAGAAACATCCACAGTATCATTCATTTTCACATTCAATTTAATTACTTCATCAAAAAATGTAATTGAAAGCAGTGAACTCATCCGACTACCTTTGGGTTTCCACAACTTTTTAAGGAGCAAAATTTTCACCTCAGACCTTAGCTATTAATTGAAATAATTATTTGATCACGAGTTTGCTGTAGCGAAACAGAATAAGTTTGATAATCAAATTGACATGAAGACTGATTTTGATAACCAAAAAGTTTAACCGGAAAGTCTATATGATTATCAAATGCATTATATGTTCGAATAAACAAACGCCATCTCGAATTTCGTTCCATACATCTTAAAAACTCATCATCTAATTTAAATTGGAATATACCATCTATTACTTTCCCAATCAGAGAATGATATACATTTGGTTTATTAAGAGACTTTAATATAAAAAATGTTTTATTTACAAAATAATCCAACTCACTTTCGCTGCTTATAATTGCTCCCTCCAAATTTAATGAATCTTCAGATTTGTTTATTTCAGAAAGATAAACTTCCGTTTCAAAGGGTTGGAATATAAATGCCAGAGTATTATATATTGTGGAAAATGGTTTGAATTTATATAAAGTTTTGTTGTCATATTGATAATCTTCATTGAAATCTTTTCGCATCAGCTTTATTGGATAGTCTTTAACTTGTCCGTTATCCTCTAACCTTAAAAAAAGATCATATACCTCACTAGGGGACATAGCTTTTTTTAAAATCTCTTTCAAATTGGTTTGAAAGAGTAGGTTGTTGTTTACTTCATCTATTTCTATGTCGTATAGATGCTCATGTACATATTGGCCGTATTTATTAGACTTTGAACGTTTTTTAATGGAGAGAATAGGGTTAATGCCTTTCAAGTCGATTTCTCCACAGACCTCAATTTCAACCGTAAACAACTTTTCAGAAAAAGTTGTTTTGACTGCATTAACCACAATGTCATTGTTTCGTATCGAAAAAGTTAAAACTTTATCCTCGCTGCATCCTACCTCTAACCTGCTTAATTCATTATTTTTAAATTTATAACTCTGAGGAGACAGGTCAGTCCCGCAATATACAGGCGTTTGTTCTCCCGTATTCGAATTAAAAATAAACATCTCATAATCGCCTTCTTCATATAAATAAAGCGATTCTAAATCTATTAGTATTTCTCCCTGCTTGTTCTCATATTTCTGAAGAGATAAGCTTTTCGTTTGATCTAATTGATTGACAATTCTAACCGTGAATTCAGGTTGATTTTTTAAATTCAAATTAAAAAAGTTCATACTTATATGCTTTACATCATCAATAACCAATATTACTTATCCCCCAATACCCGATATAAACTATTTTTTTCGCTAAACTAAATAATTATCCAAACGCTCTCCACAAAAAACAACCAAAAAAGAAGTAACAGCTATCACTTCTATATGAAGAATTTCAATATTCTAATTAAACAAAATAATCTAAAATAAAATTAAAAAACAATCCAAAAAATTCTGTGGTAATCAAATATTCCTTTACTAATACCAATTCAACATTTTTTTACAGTGTTTAATAATGTCTTATGATATCATAAAAGAAGCTGAAAGTTAAGATCTTTAGGAGGTTGATTTTCAAAAAAACATGTCTAACGGTCGAGTTTTTGATTCACAAGGGGGTTATAAACTCCTATTTAAATCAAAAGTGCGAAAAACACACCTTAAACAGCACGAATGATCTATTGACAACACAAAGAAAAAAGAAGGCGGGAGCTGTTTCAAAGATAAAAATAATGCCTTTTGGACAAAAAAAATCCTGATCTTTTATAACTTAGTGACCGCATATAAAATAGGCACTATGTCATTAATCGTTCAACCAAGACAATTCTTAAATACTATTAGTCCCCTTATTTCTCTAGACATTTTTTCGATCTATTTCCAAAGAACTGCACCTTAGACATTCAACAAAAATCATCTGTTAGGCTACAAAGTGTTTTTTCCATGCTGCCAGCGAACTCAGTAAACACCTTACAATGATATGACTTGCTGCCGTCCAAATGCCACATGTAATTTAACCGATTCCACTTAGGATCGCTTTATATCCTTCTTCAACAAGTTTTATTCGTAACCGAAACGACTTCTGATTATAGAGAAATATCTATCTGAACGTCTTACGGTTTTCGCGGCTGAGTCATTCTCTTGAAAATTGAATAAAGCCAAGTTCTAAATGTTTCTCAATTTCTTGAATGATTTCTTAAAGCACAGAGCCAACAGATTCAAGCTGTACTCAAGTCGTCTGCAAAAAATTAAAAGACGATGGACAACTTCAAGCTAAAACAAGGAAATATTAACTGCCATATTACGATTGACTAGCTGAAACTTGTTATTTTCTTTTTTTTGTTTAGAATAAAAAGAAGGTATTAGTACAAAAGACCAAACAGAAACAGACTTTTAAATTAGCCGATAAACTTTTAAGGAGTTGCCAACAGTGTACAAATCATGCGATCAAGATAAAAAAACTATTGTTTCCTTTACAATGGTAAAGAACGAAGCTGATATTATAGAAGTATTTATTAGATACAATTTAAAGTTTCTCGATCATATGTTCATTTCAATTAATCGTCCGAATGATGAAACGAGAACAATATTACAAAATCTTTTAAATGAAGGGTTGCCTATAACACTATGGGAAGACGATGATCCGTCATTTGAACAAAATAAAAAGACCACTGAAGCATACCATAAAATTTCCAAGGAATTTAGTTTCGATGCAATAATTTTTTTAGACGCCGATGAGTTTATATATGGAGATATAACCGAACTCAAAGAAAATATCAAACAGGGTAATATATATCAAATGGATAGGCTTGAGTACGCTTATTTAGAAGACCTTTCGTTTAACGAAAACGTTTTAGAGAAGATACAGTATAGGAGAAAAAAATATCAATCTGCAAAGTCTCTAATTTGCCATGACAAAACAGATTATGAAAATTACAAAATAGGAAATGGAAACCATTACGTTTATTACAAGGGAAAGAAAAAAATAAATGATAAGTTAAACCTAAAATTGGCTCATTTCCCTTATAGATCAACCAATCAATTTATTAATAAAAATATTTTGAATTGGCTCTCTCTAATGTTTAACAATCCTACCCTGTTGCATGCTGAAAAAACCATTGGTGTCCATTGGAGAAATTCTTATAAATATCTGTTAGATAGAAATTTAAATCTGTCATCCAATGATTTATTCTCGTATCTTTATAAAACAAGTGATAAAGAAAGCTTTAAAGAGGAACTGATATTTGAACCCTTAAACACAAAAGATATTCATTTAAGATACACTACCCAAAAAAATGAAAAGTCATTACAATATATGCTAGTCAAGGATTTCGAGTCAGCTTTAAATAAAATATACGAATTGAGGAGTACACAGCTTAACTCTTTACCTAACAATGCAGCTCAACCCCAATCTACCACTTATGATAGTGGCTTTAACTATAGCGAAGTCAAATTATTAAACAATGCAAAGGTTTATGCCCAAGACACCCTTCCCCGAATTAGAAAAATAGGAAATGAAGTAGAACTATCGGGAGCTATTAAAGGGATCTCTAAAGGGAAGTCAGGTGAATATATTGAATTCCCAAAAGAGCTGGCACCGGATCGAAACTTTCAATACACCAATGTTTCTTCACATGGCAGTTTAGCATACTGGCAGGTACAACCCAATGGTCGGCTGAAATTATTAAGAGTCACAAATCAGAACGCTGATGATTTATCCTAGTATCCTTTTCATATTCGTTGGTTTGTTTGAAATTGATCAGGAAATAAAAATTCCCCTTTAAAAACACTAACAGTGTACTTAAAGGGGAATTTTTTTATATGGAAATTTGATAAGCATTGTCAATGTGAAAGATGAAGTTATGTTGTCCTCTAGATTTCAATAAGTTAAGGACGCAAAACAGACATATATCAACTTGCAGTCCTTTAATCTTCCATGAAATCATAATTAAACGACCTTAACCCGAAAGGAAAAACGGACTAAGGTCGTGAAGAAGTGTTTTTAATTGTAATGGCATTAAATTCACAAATTAAACAGGTATTACTTAAACTTGCTCAGAACAAACTTCTTTATAAAACATTTTCATTGCTTGTTGATTGTAATCTTCGTAGTTAAATCTCTTGAATCTTCTATTATAATTTAAATCTTTATTTAATGTACTACCCTCGTCTTCCGAGTTGTCTAAGACGAACTTTTCCATCTCAGAAAAAAGCCCATCTAAATTATTTGGAGCAAGCGTTCCATACCCATCTTCTAAAATACTTCTAGAACCTGCAATGTCTGTAGCAATTATGGGTTTATTTAGTACAAGCGTTTCTAACAACACCATTGGCTGTCCTTCATGATTAGAAGATAAAACAAAACAATCAGCTTTATTAATTAGGAAGAATGGATTTTTCATTTGTCCAGTGAATATAACACTGTCTGCTACTCCTAGTGTTTCAACTAGATCACTCAAAGTCTCCTTTAAAATACCGTCACCTATAATATAAAGCTTCATTTTCAAACTTTTATATTTATTGATCAGTTGAGAGAATGCTTTAATTAACTTCTCTTGATCTTTTTCAGGTGATAGCCTTCCCATGTTTACAAAATTGATTTCGTTATGTTTAGGAAGCCTAATCCCTTTCATACTAAATATTCCTGGCTTTTCTTCCTTTTGGATAATATGATCTTGGCCCTCATAGCTCTCGATAGAAAAACCATGATTTTCTACAGAATCTATAATCTTTTCCACATTTAAAGAGTTATGAACGTAAACCATCTTATTCGCATCAACATAATGTGCTAAATTTTCAGCATTTAAATCTCTAGTATGCTTTGCTACAGAAACGATTTTATTAAAACACTTATATAGAGAAAAGACTATACCTAACTTACGTTTGTGTTTATATTTTCCATTAATGATTTTTTCAGTCTCAGCTAGCATATCATTATGTTGGTATATACTCTTTTTAGAAAAATCCCCTAGAGCCATAACCATTGTCCAGAAAGGTACGTATCCACTAAAATCGATTGCTATATCGACCTTAACATTACCCAACATACGATTTATTTCTCTCCGAAAAATCTTTTCAGGGTTTCTTTTCGCTAGTTCCTCAGTGTATCCCCTTCTGTTCATCAATCCATGTAAATACCATTCTTTTATGGTTAAGTTCATACTTCCTACTCGATATACCCGCTTTGCCTTTGCATTTATCCTGCTTATATTGTAAGAAGATTCTTTATCATAGTTTCCTTTATCAATTACAACCACATTATACTTGTCGTAATCTATATTGTTTAACAAGTTTATAGCCGAGGATGTTATACCATTATTCAGGAAACCGCCACAGTAAATCAAAATGGTTTTTTTGTGAGGCTCTTTAACATCAAAGACACAGTCAGACTGTTCTTGTTTGCCTTTAAATATAATATCAACTACCTTTTGAGTAGCATCTCCCACTCTTTTGATGTAAATCTCATTCATTTCTTGATATACAGACTGATATTGTTCTTGTATAGACTCAATATCCTTAATACATTTTGCAAGCTCATCAGTTGTTTTACATATTGGGCCAGCTAGTGTATTAACGTCCAAGTACATTCCTCTTTTTTTCAGATACTGCTCTTTATCATACATAAAATACAGAATTGGTTTGTTGGTTGCCATATAATCAAAGAAAATACTTGAATAATCTGTTATCAGGATATCTACAAGTGATAATAACTCATTTGTATCTATACAATCTGGAATACATTTATTCATTAATTGTTCATCATGTTCAATATATTTAAATAAAAGGGTATGCACCTTTAATACGAGCTGATAATCGTCTGGAATCTTTTCATTCAATTCCGAAATATGATTGAATAGCTCTTCATTAATGTTGGAAACACTTCCTACTTCTCCCCTCCAGGTAGGTGCATACAAGATAACCTTTTTATTAGGATCAAGTTCTATAAAGTTTTCTAAAGTTTTTCTAAGTTCTTCTTTATCTGTATTAAAGGTCAAATCCATCCTCGGATAACCTTCCTCAATAATTTCCCCATTATAAATACCTGCTAAGTCGTGGGAATCAATTAATTTCTCCGAAGTGAATTGATTTGGAGACAAGATATAGTCGCTATGCAAAAAGTTCCTTTGAATATTTTTATGTTGGCCAATAGGCCCCTCCATATCCTTTCCAAGGGTTTTAAGGGGGGTTCCGTGCCACGTATTGATATAGATTTGACCCTCTTTCTTTTGAAAGTAGGTAGGAAAGGTAACGTTATTGATTAAATACTTTGCTTTAGTCAAATATTTAATATATTCCTCACTATGAACTTTAACAAATCTTACATTTTTCAAGCCTTTATACTTTTGGGCATAAGGATTGTCCTGATCATTTAAAGCCCATATATGGGTGAAATTTTTGTATTCTTCATTGTTTATTAAATGCTTAAATATTGCAAATGGATTGTCATTCATTGCTTTTCCATGATAAGATTCGTAGAAAATAATATTTTGATCAATTCTATTCTTCTTGAAATTCCTTGCGAATTTAACAGTGCGTTTGAATTTTTTATTGTTGGTGTAAGTTTTAAAAGGCTCTAATAAAAACTTCGCCCTTCTTTTAGCTATTTTTAATTTCTTATTCATTCCAAGCTCCTCTATTTTCTTACTTATTTTAAAGGTGAATTTATTAGCAAATCCCATACACAAGAAAATTAATTTTTAGGTGATTAAACTTGACTTAATCATCTTAATTTTAATACCTCTCACAAAGTTTCTAAAAAGGAAATATCAAGGAGTAAATCTTTTCCCTACAGTTTTATACATGACAACCATAATAGCATAAGTTTCTCTAAAAGTTAAGAATCTTTGGCAGCCACTAAGAGGGCTACAATACATTAACAATTATAAGAAAGCCATTGCAATAATACAATGGCTTTGAAATGGTCATTAATGGAGATTTTTATTCGAAAATTCTATTCACCACTTTTTCAGAAGAATTGCCCGTCTCCAGGTAACAAAACTTTTCATAAAAAGGCTCAAAAATGTCAGGCAGACGATAGTCAGATGTCTCTGTTTCCTTGATTTTCTCAATTACTTCCTCAGTCGTTTTGACCAACGGTCCTGGTGCTTCTTGTTCAAAGTCAAAATAAAAGCCGCGCAGCTTGTCACGATAGGTTTCAATGTCTGGAACGAAGAAAATCATCGGACGCTTCAAATTTGCGAAATCAAAGAATACTGAAGAGTAATCTGTAATTAACAAATCAGATACCATATAAAGTTCGCGAATATCTTCGTATGATGAGAAATCATATGCGAATCCTTTGTACGGCGATAGGTCAAAGTTTTCCGCGACTAAATAGTGCATTCTTAAAACGATGACATAATTATCGCCGATCTCCTCTCGCAGCTTTTCCAAATTCAAATCAAGGTCGAATTTGTATTTTCCTTTTTTATAGAACTGATCGTCCCGCCATGTCGGTGCATATAAAATGACCTTTTTATCTTCGGGGATATTCATTTTTCTCTTTATGGCCTTCATCGTTTCCGGGCGGTTGTCCGTATACAGAAAGTCATTCCTCGGATAGCCGGACTCAATCATTGTTTTGTTAAATTGAAAAGCGCGGGCAAAGATTTCGGTTGAATAGCGATTCGGGGAGATTAAATAGTCCCACTTCGATGCTTCTTTAGTGAAATTTTGCTTGTACTTCTCAGTGTTGGTGCCCGGCATGTGCACTTCTTCCATATCGACGGCAAGCCTTTTCAGCGGAGTCCCGTGCCATGTCTGCACATATGTCGTGTGCTTTGGTTTTGGGATCCACAAAGGAAGCCGGCTGTTTACAACCCAATATTCGGCCCTTGCCATGGCGAACAGCCACTTCAGCGTGAATCGGTGAATATAAGGGACATTTTTTTCTTCAAAAATTTCTGTATAACTCGGATTTACACTCCATATTAAGTTGTATTCCGGATGATGTTCCTTCATATATTCGTAAATTGCTCTCGGATTGCAGCTGTACTGCTTACCGGCAAAGCTTTCAAAAATGACGGTTTTCTTTTTAACAGGGAGTTTGCCGGCCAGTCCAAAAGTAAAATAGTATGCTCTCTTCACCATGCCCGAAATCTTTTTCTTTGCTTTATTCTTGCCTTTGCGTATGACTGACATCAGCCTTTTTCCTTTTCCTTTGGCAAAATAAACCGCACGGGTTTTGATCGTATAGTCATTCATTCTTAGACGCATACCCCGTTTTCGCTTCTGCGGATAAATGTGAAAACGAGCCGGTCCTTTTTTTGTGTCAACAATTGAAAAACTTTCTATATCATCTATAAGCTTGAATGCCCTGCTTTTTATAGCGATTTCCTCCCCTGTTGCAGCATCTTCACCTACGTATTCTATATAAAACTTAAAGAAAGCAGGCATCCTGTTCTCCTCATACAGCTTTTTCAGATCGATTTCCGCCTCAAATCCAACGGCATGATCAGAAGAATCAGCTGACAAATCGACGCGCTGAACGCCTTTTAAAGGGAAATTGAAAACCCTTTCTTTATCGTTTTGGCTAATTTCCTTTAAAACCAGCTTTCTGCTTTTTACGATTGAACGTTCTTCAGCATCCAGCAGAAAAGTATAGCCTTCAATCATTAGTTTTCCGTCGGAGCTTAACTTAATGCTGTCCGGTTCAGCCACTGCTTTTCTTCGTAAAACATCAAGAGCGAAGTGGCCTTTTCGGGTCTTATACGGAAGATAAATGAACTGATTGGCTCGATCCTTATGCCAAGACAGCTCTAGCGGTTTTGATGCTGTGTATATCCTCTTTTTGCATTGATTTTTTTCATTATTTTCATAAAGTACATAAAAATCGATGACCGTTTCGTCTATCATCAGGTTAGATAGGGTATCTAAAGATATTTCCGCTGCTTTTAACTGCTCTGAATCGCTTATTTTGTTACAAGTTGCACGCGTCTCTTTTTTCGTATTGCGGTTAACTGCCAAAACATCGAGATGATCAAGAGAGACAGAACTTTCGAACACAAAATAGAGGCGAGAATCATTAATTTTTATTTCCCGCAGCTGAAATTCTATCGGAATTGCACTATCCATAAAATCAGTCTACTCCTCTTTTTTTATTCAAAAGCAAAGCTGTTCATACTTATTATATTAAAATGACTCGTATACGAAACAAAAAGCACTTCTTATTTTTTTAAGAAGTACTTTTTGAATTTTTATTAAGCTGAGCCGAATTAAAGGTTTGCGATTTCCTCTTTGATCTTCGTCGTGGAAATCCCTTCGGTTCTCGGAAGGTAAACAACCTCGCAGTAATCCTTCAGGAAGTCGAATTTCCCTTCCCAGTCATCCCCCATGACAAATACATCGATGTCATGATCGATCACATCTTGTACCTTTTGATCCCAGTTTTTTTCCGGGATGACTTCGTCTACGTAGCGGATCGTTTCAAGAATGAGCTTGCGGTGCTCATAGCTGTGATATGCTTTTTTCTGCTTTTGAAGATTGAATTCGTCAGTCGAAATCGCTACGACGAGATAATCCCCCAATTGTTTTGCCCGTTCCAATAACTTGATATGTCCCCAATGTAATAAATCAAACGTTCCATATGTGATGACTTTCTTCATTGTCATGCGCTCTCCTTTCTAATCTTAAGGCGAAAAGCTATATTGATATATCAAAAACACTCGATAAGTTACATTCATTCCACAGGTCTTTACTGATCATTCATTATAGCACATCGCCTATCAAACGTTAAGTATTCTTTAAGGTTAATGCAATTCCAAATTTTATCTAAAAAAATCGAACCTTTTCTGAATAAGACGTAAAAAATCTTAATCTAATGTAAAGATATTGTTAAGCTTTTATGAATGATCTATGCTAAAATATACGTTAGACCTCCTGAATTTATGGGCTGGTCTCTTAAACTTCGACTTTCATACATTCGTATATACTTACACTTCTTAAACCGGAAGGAGGAAAAAAACTATGCTGCAAACGGAAACGGTTCATCATCTTGCATATGTTAACGGGGATTTGCCCGGATTTTTGAATCATCTTGAAAAATCCTTTATCGACCGCAATGAGGGGGCATTTATCGCAACGGTAAACCCTGAGATCGGGTATGCGGCTGCAAAAGACAAGGATTATTTTAAAACAGTTTCATCTGCTGACTTTATCCTGCCGGACGGAATCGGCATCGTCCTGACGTCAAGGCTGATCAACAGCAGATTAAAATCGAGGATCGCGGGGTACGATGTATTTATCAACCTTCTCAGCTTGGCTGACCGCAAAAAGAAAAGGGTCTTTTTATACGGGGCCAAGCAGGAGGTTATTCAAGCTGTTGCAGATCGGCTTTCAACCGAATATCCCGGAATTGAGCTGGCCGGATACTCACACGGCTATGTCAAAGACAAAGGCGAAGTTGCGAAGCAAATCGCGGCTGCCAAGCCGGACATGGTTTTTGTCGCTCTCGGATATCCTCATCAGGAAAAGTTTATTTATGAACATAAGCATCTATTTCCTCAGGCGATTGCGATCGGCATCGGCGGGAGCTTCGACGTGTTCAGCGGAAAAGTGAAAAGGGCGCCGAAAATGTTCATCAAGCTGAATCTTGAATGGATGTACCGCCTGCTGACCAATCCGACAAGGTGGAAGCGCATGCTGAACATCCCGAAATATGTCTTCTCCGTTCTGAAAGAGGAAAGAGTTCAAAAACAGCGGCACTACTATCCGGAGCAGATCAAAGAGCAATCTAAAATCGATTTGTAGAAAAGAGTTTGGGTAACGAATGAATATACGTTCTTTATTGGTTATGGTTTACTCGGCCGGTCTCGCTTTGACCGGTTTTATTTTCAGATTGGTAAAAGCGCGCGACAGAGCTGTATTGCTTGTTTCCTTTCCGGATAATGCGCGCGCGCTGCTTGATGAGTATGTCAGCAGCAGCCGGCCGTTTGAAATGGAAGTCCTCTATACAAGGCACGCCGTTTCCCTTGCAGATGAATATCCTTCCGTTCGATCGCAAGTGATCAACGAGAAAAATCCGATTCATCTCATAAAAGCCGTATACCGAATGTTCAGGTGTAAATTCGTGTTGACGGATAATTATTTTCTGCTGACAAGTGTTTTGAATAAACGCCCTCAGACGACATGCATTCAAATTTGGCATGCGTCCGGCGCTTTGAAGAAGTTCGGACTCGAAGATATCGGAAACCGCTATCGATCCGCCGGCGATATCAAACGGTTTAAAAAAGTGTATCGTTCATTTGATCATATCGTTGTCGGCTCGGAAAAAATGGCGGATATTTTCAAGCGGTCATTCGGCTTGGGAGATGACCGTTTTTTGCGGACGGGTGTTCCGTTAACTGATGAGTATTTTCATGCCGGAAGACAAACAGCGGACCGTCCGGACCAAAAGGTTATTCTGTATGCGCCGACATACAGGGACTATTGTTTGACGTCCGTTCGTCTCCCTTTCTCTAAGGAGCAGCTCTCCGGGGAACTGCAGGGAGAATTTTTGCTGCTGGTCAAACTGCATCCGGCCGTGCGGGAACAGATTGCTTTTGAAGAGCACGAAGGGCTGATCAAAGACGTATCAGACGTTCCGTTAAAGGATTTGCTGATGGAAAGCGACATCCTGATTTCCGACTACTCGTCGGTCGCCTTTGAGTACGCTTTGTTAAATAAACCGATTTTGTTTTTCACGTATGATATGGCAGAGTATAATGAAAAACGCGGACTGATCGATGATTTTGAAGCAGTCATTCCCGGCAAAGCCTGCATGGACAGCGAAATGCTGCTGAAAGAAATCAAAGAAATGTCCGATACAAAGGAAGAGATCAAGAAGTTTGCGGAAGAGTGGCATCAATATTCAACAGGTGATGCCAGCATGCGCCTGTTGAACTTTATGAGCGAGCATATGACGGCAAATGAAAAAAGACCGGCCGGTTCCTAATGGAACATGGCCGGTCTTTTTATGATGATTACCGATAAACCGGCACATCATAGTACAGCGTATATTGATCGAGCAATGTATACAGACTGTACATTCTCCCCACCTGCTTACAAGCCCATCCGACATCTGTCGCATATTGGTGAAGGGCATTCGGAGACCATCTCATTTTATAGAGGGTGTCCTGTTTGTAAGTCGGGTGGTGAATGTATTTTTCACCGATGAATTTGGCTCCGCCCATAATGGCGGCCTCAGGTGTGAACCACCCTTGTTCATAGGCGTATTTTGCGCCGTAGTAAAGCGGGTTGCTGTCGTAAGCCCCGACGCCGTACATATTGTAAACCTTTTTGCCGTTGAACATCGTTCCTTTAGCCAACTCGGAAGTTCCGTTGCCCGTCTCAAGGAGCGAGTGTGAAATGAGGTACAGTTCATTGATGCTGTATGCTCTCGCCGCGTCGATGAACGCTTGCCCTTTGCCTGTCAAAACCCCTTTATTATAAAGGATTTTTGCATTGACCTCGGCAGCATTCAATCCGGCCGTTTGCGACAGTTTTAAAAATTGGAAGTATGCCGAGCTGTCTTGTGTGAAATTTTCCGGATTGACATATTTCTCGACTTCATCCCTGCTGGCATTTCGCCAATTCATTCTGATTTTTGCCCAGCCGTTTTCCTGGGAGATGATGTTGACTTTATCCCCTTTTTGCAGCTGTCCGATGATGTTGCCGCCTGTCACAAGGGGGCTTGACCTGATATTCAGCAGATCAGCCGTGACGGTTTGGTTCGCCGTATTGATGTAGCTCAATGAAACATAAGCCGGCGCATCCGTTTGCGGGCTGACTTTCATCTGTTTATCGATCATCTGGCTGAGCGTGATTCCGTAGTCAGTCGTTGTGATTTGCGGGCCGTTTTTCACTTTGACGACATTCACCGGCCAGCCGTAATTCGTTTTAATCCGATTGGCGGCAGCAACTGCACGGTCTTTCCTTGTAAATTGTTCATTGATTGAGATGTGAAACAGGCTGACCGACTTTGTTTGATAAGTTGCGCTGACATTGTTCTTCTTAAAGACATTCAGTCCCTTGTCGAGATCTGCTTTGCTTGTGATCTGACCTGTCGTCACCCGGTACTGCCTGTAGCCGTACTCACCCGTTTGTTCAATCTTGCCCGGTATACTCCGCTTGCTGAAAAATTCGAGCGCATGCTGTAATTTCTTCGAGCCGATCAGAGCTTCCGAACTCAGTTTGTAGCGGCTGTCATACTGGCCGGTCTTGACGGCCTCTGCGTGAATGCCTGTTTCTTTAAAGAAATTGAGCGCCTTCGTCACTTTGTCCTGTCCGTATACGGATTCCGTTGTCAGCTGATAATGGCTGTACACTTTTTTTCCTGTTGGTCCAGCCGTTCCCGCCGCACCGTTTTTCTTAAAGAATTCCAGTCCTTTATTGATTCGCGCTTGGACGGCTGTTTCACCGGACGCGATCCGGAAGCGGCTGACGGTCGTGCTGACGGCGCTTTGGGCGGAAGCCTGAATGTTTTTGTTTTTAAAAAACCGGATACCGTCGTTTGCTTTCTTTTGATCTGAAACCGGGACGGAAACGATTCTGAAAGATGTCTGCTTTCTCCCTGCCTTTGCAGCAGTATAACGCCACGTTTTCTTTTTAAAAAAGGCGTCGACTTTTTTAAGGTTTTGACTGTCTACGCTTTTCATGCTGACGATCCAGAAACGCGTGCCTTTTACCTTTTCCGTGCTTGAGGTGAGACCGGTATTCTTTTTAATTTGGCCGGCGGCATTTTTCGCGGTCTTTTCGTCATTAAAATATCCCGATTTCACATTGTAAAGCTGCGCCGGGTGACCGGCGGCTTCATATGCCCCTTTGACCTTGAGCTCTTTTTCAAACTGCTTCAGCAGATTTTTTGCGTTTGTTTCGCCTTGTATCGCACCTGTCACAATTTTATATCTTGGCTGTTGTTTCTTTACTGTTTCTATCGTTCCTTTAAGAGCGGTTTCTTTTTCAAATTGGACAAGCAGGCTTTTCGCTTTGCTCTCATCTGCGATTTCTGCAGAATAAAGCTTGACGATCGCTTGTCCCGCTCCGTATGGTGCATACGACGCTTTGAGGCCGGTCGCTTTTTGAAAACGATCGAGGATGGCTTTCGTGTTGTCTTCGCCTTCGATTCCTCCGGTGGCAACCTTCACGTATGCTTCCCTGTTCCCTGCAAGTGTATAGGTTGCTTTCAGACCGGTTTCTTTTTCAAATTGGAGCGCCCATTCCTTGGCTTTTTCTTCACCGGCAAATTCCTTTGATACCGCTTTGGAAAACGGTTCTTTTTTTCCAATCGGACCATAGGACGCCTTCAAACCGGTTTCTTTTTCAAACTGCAAAAGCAGATTTTTTGCTCTGCTCTCCCCTTCGACACCTTCTGATGTCAAAACGTATGTTGTGCCGTTTTTCCCTGAAGGTTTGACCTCGGCTTTCCATCCCGTGTCCTTTTTCAGTTGTTCGGCTGCTTTGAGCGCTTCGCTTTCGCTATTAAACTCTTTTGCTGTTTCAATTTTGTAGACGGAAGTATCGGTATATGCTGCTAAAGCAGGAATTGCCGGGACTGCCGTATGTACGAGCAAAATGATTGCAGCAAAAATAACGGTTTTTCTAATGTTTTTCACATTCTTTACTCCCCTCGCCTATGAGCCTCCCAATTTCTAAAACTTGCTTTCTCTTTTTATCGGCGAGCCGGATTATTTTTTTACAATAAAAAAGCTTAACGGCCTTTTTTTGCAGACCGTCAAGCTTTTTATATGTGTGACACGATTAGTTCACATGTTCCTTCTATTGTAAAGTCATTGGTTTCCGCCGGCAGGATAAAATTTGTCCCTTTGCTGATCGGAAATAATTCGCCGCCCTGAGTGAGCTTTCCTTCTCCTTCAATCACGCTGCACAGGAGGAAAGGGGCATCCTGGGTCAGCTCAGCGGCACCGTCGATCTCCCATTTATATACGGAGAAATATTCGGCTTCAACAAATGTCTTAATGGTAATGCCTTTTTGAGTTTCTGTCGATTCGTCAACATAGCTGTCTACATGCGGTACTGTTGTGACATTGATCGCCTGTGTCAGGTGAAGTTCGCGCTTTTCTCCGTTTTGATCGGTCCGGTCATAATCATATACCCTGTACGTCGTATCGGAGCTCTGCTGTGTCTCCAAAACGACCGTCCCCTCGCAAAGAGCGTGAATCGTGCCGCTTGGCACATAATAAAAATCGCCCGGTTTGATTTTGATCCGCCTTAACAGGTTGTCCCAATCACCGCTGTTGATCATGGTGACCAGTTCAGTCCGCGTTCTCGCCGTGTGGCCGTAAACGATCTCTGCTCCTTCTTTGCAATCGATGATATACCAGCATTCTGTCTTACCGAGTTCCCCGTTTTCGTGCTCTCCTGCATAATAGTCATCCGGGTGGACTTGAACGGAAAGGTCTTGATTGGCATCAAGTATTTTCGTTAACAGCGGGAAACGGTCCCCCTCTGCACCTCCAAACAATTCACGGTGTTCGTCCCAAAGCTCGGCAAGCGTTTTTCCTTTGTAAGGACCTGAAGCAACGATGTTCGGACCGTTTGGATGGGCGGAAATGGCCCAGCATTCACCTGTCAAATCGGAGGGAATGTCATAGCCGAATGACTCGCGCAAAACCGTTCCCCCCCAGATTCTCTCTTTAAACTCAGGCTGCAGAAATATCGGTGATTGAGTCATGTTGCCATCTCCTCCCTTAATTCACGATAGTCTTATGTAAATAAAACGCTTTCTTTTATTGATAGACATGTATGTTGAAATATAAACCTTTTCATATTCATTATGACGTTATCTCGATAGAAGTCAATGCCGGAAAGGAAAAACAGAAGCCCTCTTCAGGCTTCTGCTTGTGATGATGCAAGCTCAATAATCCGCTGGTTTGAGCTTCCTCTGTAAAGAAGCGTCAAGTCCCTTTTTTTGAGTTCGAACGGGCCGTCTACCAGGACATCGCAATAGGCCAGCAAGGCGCTGTGCTTTTCATTCTTCAAGATTTGTTCGTACGTATAGCCGCTGTAAAGCCAGATGTCCTTTTCGGAATGCTGCTTAATTTTTTCTGACAGCTCGATCAGTTCGCCTGCATGCAAAAGCGGCTCCCCTCCTGAATAGGTGACGTTTGTAAGCGGGTTTTTCATAATTTCCTCGAATACTTCGTCTACACTCATATCAAATCCGTTATTGATATTCCAGCTTTGTTTATTATGGCAGCCTTCACACATATGCGGGCAGCCCGCTAAAAACACGACTGTTCTCAGTCCTTCTCCGTCTACGATGCTGTCATGGATAATATTCATCACTTTCATAGATGCTTCACTCTGTCCTTTTCTTCTTGTCTTTTCGCCGAATTCCACTTTGACATATCTCCGACTAAATATCCTGTAATCCGTCTGATTCGTTCGATCAAAGCCTCATCCCGGTTTTTGCACTGCGGGCATTCATTATCTATGATTCCGGTAAATCCGCACGCCTTGCAGTGGTCGACAGGATGGTTGATCGAGGCGTAGCCCATGCCTGACCGGCGCATGGCGGTCACAAGCATGTCCATCGCTTTAATGTTTTTTTTCGGGTCTCCGTCCAGCTCGATGTAGCTGATGTGCCCTCCATTGCACATTAAGTGGAACGGCGCTTCTTTTCTGATCTTTTCGACCGCAGTCAGCTTATAGTGAACAGGGATGTGAAACGAATTCGTATAGTACACCCGGTCTGTGACATTGCGGATCGAACCGAACTCCACTTTGTCTTTTTTGACAAATTTCCCTGAAAGCCCTTCTGCCGGCGTAGCGATCAAGGAAAAGTTCAATTTGTGTTTTTCTGTGGCTTCATCGGCCTTATCTCTCATCGACTGGACGATTTTTTTGCCGAGTTCAAACGACTCCTCGCTTTCTCCGTGATGTTTTCCGGTCAATGCAGTCAAAGCTTCAGCCAGCCCGATAAATCCGATGCTCAATGTTCCGTGCTTTAGCACATCCTCGAGCGTGTCCTCAGGTTCAAGCTTCTCGCTTTCATGCCAGATGCCTTGTGAATACAGGAATTTAAAGTCCTTTGCTCTTTTTTTGCATTGAAAGGCGTACCGTTCAAGCAGCTGTTGAATCGTTAAATCCATGTAGCGGTTTAACAAGGCAAAAAACTGTTCAACGTTTTCGCTGAGCAGCGCTATTTTCACAATGTTGATCGAGGTGAATGACAAATTCCCTCTGCCGACGCTGTTTTCTTTTCCATGAATATTGGACATGACGCGCGTTCTGCATCCCATATAAGCGATTTCGCTTTCCGGCGTTCCGTCATAAAAAGGTTTGTTCACGGGCGAGTCGATAAAGCTGAAGTTCGGAAACAGCCTTTCAGCGCTCGTTTCCAATGCAAGCCGGTACAAGTCATAGTTAGGGTCTGTTTGATCAACGTTCACGCCTTCTTTCATTTTGAAGATCTGAATCGGAAAAATCGGCGTCTCACCTTTGCCGAGGCCTGCTTTTGTCGCCTTAAGAATATTTTTGATCAAAAGGCGGCCTTCCCTTGACGTATCCGTGCCGTAATTAATGGAAACAAACGGCACCTGGCCGCCGCCCCTCGAATGCATGCTGTTGGCGTTATGTATAAATGCTTCGCACGCTTGGTAAGTTGTGTTGTCCGTTTCTTCCCACGCTCTTTCCCTTATCTCTTCTTCTGTCAAAGTTGTCGGGTATTGTTTGATTTTCGCAAGATGCTTTTCGTACGTTTTGCGGACGTAAGGCGCCAGGTCGTAATCGAACATTGGGAATGACTGGCCGCCATGCTGCATATTTTGATTCGATTGAAAAATGATAGATGCGAGTGACAATGCGCTCATAATGTCCTTCGGTTCCCTGAGGGAGCCGTGGCCAGTGTGGAATCCCTCCTTTAACAGCCGGACCAATGGTATCTGACAGCAAGTCGTTGTCCCGCTCGGCATATAGTCTAAATCGTGAGGGTATATAAAGTTGTCATCGACTGCTTTCTTGATTTCCGGCGACATTAAGTAATGGAGCGCATAATGTCTGGAACTTTCGGATGCAAACCGGCTCATTTGCCCCATCGGGGAGCGGCCGTCTACGTTGGCATTTTCCTGCATAATATCGTGATTTCCATACCCGACGATATCATGAAATGTTTCTGTCAATTGCAATAATCCCTGTTCTTTAAAGCCTGTTGTCATCCTAATCTCTCCTAAAAAGTAGCATATATAGTGTTTGTTCATCCAACAGACACTATATATTGATATTAGCACAGATTATGTTCGTCAAATTTAGCAATTTGGTGACGTTTCAAAAACGGTCATAAAAAAACGCCCCGGACAAATGTCCCGGTGCGTCAGCGGCGAAATTACTTGTAATCGATCGTCATTTGTTTCGGAGGTTTTCTTTGTCTTGTCCGTTTTTCGATCCAGACGGTTGCAAGCGGCGTCAGGAGCGAGGTGACAATGACGCTTGTCGCGATGATCGCGGTCGCTGAATCAGCCACCGGCGCAAACATGGGGTTTGCATCGGCAAGCGCATACGGCACGGCTACCGCAGCCCCGGCCGTTGATGATGCCGCGACGCCCGCGACGCCGTCTCCTCTTGCGACAAAGCGGTCCAGCAGGTATAGAGAAGCACCCGAGAGAACGACGACTGATACGCCGACAACAATGCCTAAAAGGCCGGATTGGATCAACATTTTAAAATCGAGCGTGTTTCCCAATGAAAATGCGAAGAATGGAATGATCGCCGGTACGACTTTTCCGAACAAATCGCGCAATTCAGGGTCAAGGTTTCCGAGAATGCAGCCGAGTAAAAACGGGATGACGGTTGCAGCCAGCGTCTCCCAGGGAAATGCCGCGAGCCCTGTCACACCGAAAGTGACCATCGTCATAAACGGGCCCGATTCCGTGCTGATAAAGGCGAAAGCACCGGCGTCTTCCTTTCTTCCCATATGGTTCATTAACGCTAAATACAGACCGCCGTTCGTTTCATTCATAACGGCTACAATAGCAAGCACTGACAGTCCGGCAAAAAACCCGCTTTGAATGCCTTCGTCTGGAATGAACTGCGCTGCGATCAAACCTAATAATGCGGCAATGACGACTTTGCCGATCAGAAGCGTCAGTCCCTTCCTCGCAATATATCCTGAAGAACGAAAATCTATTGTTGCACCAACGCAAAAGATAAATACTCCTAAAATCGGCAGCGTTCCGGTAATCAGGGCGCCTGTAAATCCGCCGAAAAACTCCGCAGTTCCCGGAGCAAACGTATTCAGCGTTGCGCCCAGAAAGAGCGGAATGATCATCATGCCGCCCGGCACACGTTCAATCGTTGCTTTAATTTTCATCATTTTTTCTCCCATTCTAGAAATTAATGAAAAAGCAAAGCTGTCGATCTTGCAAAATCTGAAGTCTTTTCACGCTGCGCACGCTTTAATTCTGCCGAATCCGCCGCTGAAAGATACGCTGGAGATCCGCTTCTGACACTTTGTTCAGCTGGCTTCCCACTCCAACTGCCAATGCTCCGGCATCGAGCCATTTCTCCACATCGCCCGGATGGATCCCGCCTGTTGGTATGAATCGAACCTTCGGAAAGGGGCCGGCGAGGTTTTTCATGTAAGGAATCCCGGAAGTCCCCCCTGGAAACAGCTTAAGAACCCGAAAACCCTTTGAGACCGCTTCCATAATTTCGCTCGGTGTTAATACGCCGGGAATAAAAAATGTATGCAATGAGGCGGCTTCCTCAGCCAATTTTTCCGAAAAGCCCGGACTGACGATGAATTTTGCCCCCGCTGCCGCGGCTTCCCTCGCCTGTTCGCTTTCAACCACCGTTCCGGCTCCGACAAGAAGGCCGTCTTTTCCTGCAAATTTTTCAATCAGCTCAGACGCTCCCGGCGTCGTATATGTGATTTCAATCGCAGTAATTCCTTTGTCGACCAATCTGTGAATGCTTTCCTCAGCAGCTTCCTTACTGCCTGCGCGGACGACCGCGATCAGCCCGGCCCCGGCCAGCTGTTCTTGCACTTTTCCGATCATAGACATTTCCATTACGGTCAACCTCCTGTTTTTTGGTTGTTTACCTCTATAGCCATAAAAGCTTTCAATTGATCCCTTGACGGCAGACCGTCCATATCACCCGGAGCCATGACGGCCAGCGCTCCGATCGCATTTGCCCTCTGAACTGCTTCTTCCAGCGGCAATCCGTCTAATAGACCGCTGATCATACCGACGGCAAAACCGTCACCAGCGCCAACGGTATCAACAACCTTCTTCACCTGATAACCCGGTACATAACCCTCTTTGTCATGTGTCCGGTAATAAGCTCCCTCTTTTCCAAGCTTGATGACAATTACCTTGACCCCCTGCATCACATAATATTTAGCGATATCCTCGGGAGAATTGCAGCCTGTCAGGAGTTTTCCTTCATTGATCCCAGGCAGAAACCAGTCTGCCTGCGCGGCGATCTCATTAATCGTGTGAACCATTGTCTGCTGGTCCGGCCAAAGCTGGAAGCGGAGATTCGGGTCAAACGAAATCGTCTTTCCGTCTTTTTTCATCTGGTGAACGGCGTGGCGGGCGAAGCCCCGCATTTCCCTTGAAAGGGCAGGAGGTATGCCTGTCACATGCATATGTTTGGCTCCTTTGAAATAATCTGCCGGGTAGTCATCAATGCTCATCGTGCTTGCGGCTGATCCGCTGCGGTAATACGTGACATCAGGATCCCCGCTTTCAACCTTTGACTTGAGCAGGATGCCTGTCTGCCGGTCTGCACTGCGTTTGACTTCAGAGATGTCGACGCCTTCTTTTTTCAATTCATTTAAAATAAAAGTTCCAAGCGAATCGGCGCCGACCTTGCTCATCCAGCCGACTCGAAAGCCCAGGCGCGACAGTCCGACGGCAACGTTTGTTTCCGCTCCGGCAAGAGCCTTGGAAAACGAAGAAGCCTCATCCAGTCCGCCTGTTTCATTTGCGTAAAACATAGCCATCGATTCTCCGAATGTCATCACATCAAGCGACATGATTTCACACTCCTTTCGAAATGGTACCGGTTTCAAAAAAAGTTGCAGAAAAACACTCTCCCCTAAATTATCGGGTGTATGAGTGTTTCCATTTGACGAGTTCTACAGCGACTGTCTGAGAACAAGCTCCGCCTCAAGCTGAATCGTCTGCGGAGCACTTTCATCTCCTTCAATCCGTTTGATGATCCGCTCCATGGCGGCCCTGCCCATTTCATGCGACGGCTGGGCGATGGTCGTAATGCCCGGACCGATCAATTTATACCATTCCGTATCATCAAATCCGGCAATTCCGACGTCTTCCGGAATTGAGATGCCAAGCTCATAAAGGCAGCTGATAATTTTCAGCATCAGAAGCCCGTTGTTTCCAAGAATGGCTTTTTTCCCTTCTTTCATTTCCAAAAAGCTTTTGACGGACTGTAAAAGAGATTCTTTGTCCTTTACATCTGCCTCATATACAAGGGGATTGCCGCCGGCATTGCGTTGAAGCGCGATTTCTGTATAGGCGGAAACCCTTTCCTCCCTTGGACTGATCCCTTTAATCGGCTCGGTAAACAGACCGACCTGGGCATAGCCTTTGTCATACATGAGATTGACGATTTGACTTGTCACTTCGCGGTTGTTCGTTGTAACTGTATCGATCTTGAGCCCGGGCACTTTCCGGTCAACGAGCACAATCGACACATCCTGGCTGATTAAATCCATGAGCACATCGTTGTTTCTTCCCGTTGTATTCATAATCAGCCCTTCAATGTAATGCGCGTTCAGCTTGTGCAGCATCTCCCGTTCTTTTTCAGGACTGTTGTCCGTGTTGCAGACCATGATGCTGTACCCGTACTGATCGCAAACCTCTTCCACCCCTCTCAAGGTGGCAACTGAAAACGGGTTTGTAATATCCGCGACCAAAAATCCGATAACCTTGCTTTTTTTCACCTTCAGCCCCTGCGCCATCTGACTGGGGCGGTAATGAAGCTCCTCGATTGCTTTTTTGATGCTTTTCACCTTTTTCGGTGAGATGGCATCAATCTTCCCGTTGATATAACGGGAAACCGTTGATTTTGATACGCCTGCATGTGCGGCTACTTCATTGATGGTTACTTTCGCTGTTTGCTTATCCTTCATTCAAGTACTCCTATGACCTTATGATTTGAAACCGATTTCAAAAACTTTATACCATCAGCATATCACATCATTTAAAATTTGGAAGAGTATTTTTAAATTTTTCAAGATTGAGCTTGACAATATTCAGAAAAAAACGAAAAGACTGTTGACGGTTTCCATTATTTACTTTAGAATTCATGTTTGAAACCGTTACCAAAAACTTTGGGCCCTTCATTCAAGTTAGTCTAAAAACGTCCAATTCAAGGAGGAGAAGGTATGGAAAATCGTTATTCTGTTCATCCAGAACAAGCGAAACGATTCACAACCGCAGAGCTTCGTGAGCATTTTTTAATAGAGTCATTGTTTGTTGAAAACAAACTGAACATGGTGTATTCGCATGAAGACAGAGTCGTGATCGGCGGGGCTGTTCCAGTGAAGGAGTCCATCGCGCTCGATGCCGGTGATTTTTTAAAAACGGACTATTTTCTGGAACGGCGCGAAATCGGGATTGTGAATGTCGGCAAGCCCGGTGCGGTCAAAGTCGGTGATGAAGAATACGTACTGGAGCACAAAGATTTTCTTTATATCGGCCTGGGAAATAAAGACGTTTCCTTCTCAAGCTTGAATGAAGGCGGAGCCAAGTTTTATTTCATCTCAGCGACGGCACATCAAAAGTATCCGGTGCAAAAAGCTTCGCTTTCAGAGCTTCCATACGATCATTTAGGAGAAGAAGCCTCTTCAAATGTCCGCAATCTATACAAAGTGATTCACGCAGATGGCATCCAAAGCTGCCAGCTGATGATGGGCATTACGTTTCTTGAACCCAATAACACATGGAACACGATGCCGGCGCATGTTCATGACCGGCGGATGGAGGCTTATCTGTATCTTGACCTTGCTGAAGATGCAAAGGTGTTTCATTTCATGGGCGAACCGACGGAGACAAGGCATCTTGTCGTCGGCAACGAACAGGCAGTCATTTCACCCGCGTGGTCTGTCCACTCGGGCTCAGGCACATCCAACTACTGCTTTATATGGGCGATGGCCGGAGAAAACTACACATTTAAGGACATGGATGCTGTCCCGATGAATGTCATACGGTAAGGGCGTGAACGTGAGATGGGATATCTTGAATCGTATTTTTCACTTGAAGGCAAAACGGCGCTTGTCACAGGCCCGGGAACTGGAATCGGCAAAGGAATTGCCGAAGCGCTGGCAAAAGCGGGAGCGGATATCATCGGCACTTCACATACGAGCGGACTTGATGAAACAAAGCGGCTGATCGAAGAAGCCGGCAGAGCGTTTACATCTTATCAGCTTGATATGGGCAGCCTTGACGAGGTGGAGGCCTTTGCAAAAGAGGTGCTTGACCGTCATCAGATTGATATTCTCGTCAATAATGCCGGGACGATCCGCAGAGAAAAAGCGGCTGATTTTTCCCGGGAGAACTGGGAAGCGGTGATCAATGTCAATTTGAACAGCTTATTTTTGCTGACGCAGGCTGTCGGCCGGCAGATGATTGAGCGAAAGCAGGGGAAAATTATCAATATTGCCTCGCTTCTTTCATTTCAAGGAGGCATTCTCGTCCCTGCATATACGGCAAGCAAGCATGCAGTAGCCGGATTGACGAAGTCTTTTGCCAATGAATGGGCGGCGTACAATGTCCAGGTCAATGCAATTGCGCCGGGCTATATCGCAACGAACAATACAAAGCAGATCCGCGAGGACCAAAACCGCAATGCCGAAATCTTAAAACGGATTCCGGCCGAGCGCTGGGGTCAGCCGGATGACATTGCCGGCGCCGCCGTATTCCTTTCGGCGCCGGCGTCCGATTATGTGAATGGACATGTGCTGGCGGTCGATGGCGGATGGCTGGCAAGATAATGCGCCGAAAAGGCTGCCGGTAGCTCGGCAGCCTTTATCATCGCTATGGCTTCAAAATCACTTTAATGCAATCATCTTCATGGCCGTTGAACAATTGGTAAGCGCGGCCGGCTTCTTCAAGCGGAAGCTGATGCGTAATGATTTCCTTCGGATCAAATTGATTCTCTTCGATCTTCTTGTAAATCTTAGGCATCAAATGGATGACCGGGGCCTGCCCCATTTTCAGCGTAACATTTCTGGAAAAGAACGCGCCGAGCGGAAACATATTATAATTGCTTCCATATACCCCCGTAATCTGTACGGTCCCGCACTTTCTGACTGCCTTTGTAGAAATTTGAATCGGTCCGAGCGTGCCGCCCTGAAGCTTCAGTTTTTGCTCCAGATACTCAAGCGGAGATTTTTTGCCGTCCATCCCCACGCAGTCGATCACGACATCCGCCCCGCCTTTTGTAATCTCCTTTAAATGCTCGCCCATGTCAGGATATTTTGTAAAGTCAAATACTTCGACGCGGTTTAACGCTTCAGCCTGCCTTAGACGGTAGTACAAGTAGTCTACTGCAATAACCCGCTTCGCCCCTTCCATCCAGGCAAACTTCTGCGCCATTAATCCGACCGGTCCGCAGCCGAGGACAATGACGGTGTCTCCCTTTTTGACGCCAGCGTGAAGCACACTCCAATACGCGGTTGGCAGGACGTCTGATAAAAACAGGAGAGACTCGTCCTCCATCTCGCATGATTCAGGGATGACAAACGGCGTGAAGTTCCCAAACGGCACTTTTAAATATTCGGCCTGTCCGCCAGGGTGGTTTCCGAACTTTTCCGAGTAGCCGAAATATCCGCCTGAATCATAATGGGGATTGGCATTATCGCACTGGCTTTCCAGCTTGTTTTCGCAATAAAAGCAATGTCCGCATGCAACGGTAAACGGGATGACGACCCGGTCCCCTTTTTTCACTTTTGTTACATCAGGTCCTGTTTCTTCTACAATTCCCATCGGTTCATGGCCAAGCTGGAAGCCTTTCGGAAGAGGAAAATTCCCTTGATAAAGATGGAGGTCTGATCCGCAAATCGCCGTAGAAGTAATTCTGACTACGATATCATCGCTTTTTTCAATTTTGGCGTCCTCCACCTGGCTGACTTCAACATGCTGAGGCCCTTGAAACGTTACAGCTTTCAAATCGTCACACTCCCATTATCGTTCAGTTGACTTTAGTGTGAGATAAACCCGGGTTCTTATTCAGTTTTTTAAACAAACGTTTCATTAACCGTCATGCAGAGCGGCCATGATTCATACATAGAAGAAAACGGAGGTGTTGGGATGCTGCTGCAAATACTAGTCGGAGGGCTGGTTGTTTTCGTTATTTTCTTTCTCGTGTTTCGGGCGATCAGAACGGGTAATCTGCCGCGCCATGACGATTCGCAGCCAGAAGACGGAGAAAACAGAGATCAGCTATGATCGGCTGGCCTCCTCACACAAAAAAGGATGGGGCCATACCCATCCTTTTGCCTATCGTTCTATCGGCTGCGTGTCAGTTCCCGTGATTCCGCCGTGCCTGTTCCGTAAATCCTGCTCGATTTCTTCAAGGCTTTTGCCTTTTGTTTCTGTTACTTTAAAGAAAACGAACAGGAAGGCCGCGATTCCGATGGCCGCATAGCACAGGAACAGGTAACTGATGCCCATCGCTTCCATGAGGACCGGAAAACTCAATGTCACAATTAAGTTCCCTGCATGAAGCATTAAAGTCGATACTCCGGTTCCCACCCCTCTGACATGAAGGGGGAACAGCTCAGGCAGCATCACCCAGACGATCGGCCCCCAGCTGACGGCAAATACGACGATAAACACACCTAAACAGATGACAGTCGTCCATGCCGCACCAGCGGTATTGCCAAAAAAGATATTGGTGAAAGAAAGCACGATCAAACTGATGACCATGCCGGCATTTCCAAATAATAAAAGCGGCTTCCGGCCAATCCTGTCAATAAAGCGGATCGCCACAAGCGTCATCAGAACATTGACCGTACCGATGCCGACTGTCCCCAAAATGGCTGCCGAATCTTCAAATCCGACATTCGTAAACGTTTTTGGGGCATAGTAAATAATCGTGTTGGTTCCAATAAATTGCTGGAGAAACGCCAGTCCGACTCCTGCGATTAACGCCGGGCGCACCCACGGTTCCAGCAGCTCTTTCAAGCCCCCCTGATCCTGCTTTTCCGCTTCCTTAATTTCTTTGACTTCCTGGTCGACCTGCTTTCCTCCCCTCATCTTGGACAAAACCCGTCGCGCTTTCTCTTCTTTTCCTTTTGTTAAGAGCCAGCGCGGGCTTTCCGGCATGAAAAAGATACCGATTAAAAGGCCGATTGACGGAATAAGGGCCAATCCCAGCATCCAGCGCCATGCGCCTGCATCACTAAATGCATAGTTGATCAAATAAGAGAGCAGAATCCCGATCGTAATCATCAGCTGATTTAATGAAGAAAGCGCGCCCCGGGATTCCTTCGGAGCAAGCTCTGAAAGGTACAAAGGAACGATGGTCGTTGAACAGCCGACTGCAAGGCCGAGCACGATCCTGAAAGCCACCATATATTCCGTGCTTGGCGCCAGGGCCGTTCCGAGCCCCCCGATGCAATACAGCACAGCCGCTGACATAATCGCCCTTCTTCGGCCGAAGCGGTCTGTCAGCCTGCCTGACAAACCCGATCCGAAAATCGCCCCGATTAATATTGCGCTGACAACCAGCCCTTCTGTAAAGGCATTGAGCCCAAGTTCATCTTTCATAAACAAAATCGCCCCGGAAATGACGCCTGTATCATAACCGTAGAGCACACCGCCCAAGGCTCCAAAAAAATAAAGCCAGGCATTCGATCTTTTTCCCTTCATCACAGTATATCCTCCTCCAAGGCTCGTCTTTTATAACCTTTAACCTTGTCTTGCTTTCTTCAAACCTCTAGAAACTCGGAGTACCATTAAAAGGAATTTAAAAATATGAAACATTTTATCTGTTATATCGTCTTATTATAGGCGGCAAAATGATCAGTCCCGCGGAATTTCCAGAGAATCCCCATATGCAAAACAGCAAATATATTGTAAAATCCAAGATTGGGAAACTATTTTTTATTAAAATTTAGACTTATTCAACAATTGTACGTTTCAATATAAATAAAAGAGGAGCTTATACATGCTACGATCGCAGCGAACGAAGAAAAAGAGACTAAGAAAATGGGTGAAATACTCACTGTTTTTCATTGCCTTAATCCTGACGGCGACGGCAGCCGCAGGCGGCTATGCGTACTATAAAGTGGCGAACGCCTCCAAAGATGCGCAAGTCACCCTTTCCAGAGGTGAACAGTCCGTCAAGCGGATTAAAGAGTTCAACCCTAAAAAAGATAACTTCTCCATCCTGTTGATGGGGATTGATGCCCGTCCCGGACAAAGCATGGACAAAGAACGAAGCGATGCGATGGTTCTTGCCACGTTCAACAGAAAAGACAAATCGGTGAAACTATTGAGCATCCCGCGGGATTCCTATGTCAACATCCCCGGACGCGGCTACGATAAAATAACGCATGCCCACTCATTAGGCGGGCGCGACCTCAGTACAGAAACCGTCGAAAACCTGCTCGACATTCCGGTTGATTACGTCATGGAAGCCAATTTTTCAGCTTTCAAGGAAGTAGTTGATGAACTCGGCGGTGTACCGATCACGATCAAAGAAGACTATATTGTCCGGCAGATTAAAAAGGATACGAAAGGCAAAGTCAACCTTCAAACAGGCGAGCAGACGCTGGGCGGAGAAGAAGCCCTCGCTTATGTAAGAACGAGAAAAGCCGATACGGACTTGAAGCGCGGCGAGCGCCAGATGGAAGTCATCAAATCGATTATCAACAAATCCAAATCGCTTACTTCCATTCCGGCTTACGACGATATCCTTGATACAGTCGGAAAGAACGTATCGATGAACTTGTCGCTGAATGATGCAATCGGACTGATCCCGTTTATGACGTCCATTCAAACGGTCGATACCCTTCAATTGAAAGGGAGCGATTATCAACCGGGCAAAGTCTACTATTTCCAGCTTGATCAGGAAAACCTCAACGAAATTAAGCAGGAATTAAAACAGCAGTTAGATGTATAATTAGAAAAAGGATGAATCATATTCATCCTTTTTCTGTTTTAATGAAACTCAATATTTACTATTGAAAAAATCTAAATTTAGGTTTAGCCTTTTACATAACATGTCCTTTTAGGGAATACTGCCGAAGAGAGCTGTTTTTCGCCTCACGAAAAACGGCAAACTGCTCTTACAGGAGGTTATCTTTACATAATGAGATTAATTGCGATCGATTTAGACGGGACTCTTTTAAATATCGAAAGCAAAATATCCGCAGAAAACCGGGCCGCTATCAAAAAGGCGCTCATTTCAGACTGCATCGTAACCATTTGCACGGGACGGGCCACATTTGACGTAAAAGCGCTTCTGAACGATTTGGATATTCCGATTATCGCTGCAAACGGGGGAACGGTCCACGATTTCAACTATAAACTCCTAAGCAGAACGCTAATGGACAAGGAAGCGGGAAAAAAGGCCGCCCAATACTTAACAGATCATCAAATCTATTTTGAGGTTTATACGGACGATGCGCTGCTTTCTCCTTTTGACGGAGAACAGAAACTTAAAGCAGAGCTCGATATCGTCACAAGCGCCAACCCTGATGAAGACAGGGATACGCTTTGGCAAGGCGCACTGACTCAGTTTAAACAATTCGGCATCAAACCCGTCCCCGACATTCGCGAGATTTTTAACGGAGACGAACATATTTATAAGCTGTTGTGCTTCTCATTTGATATGGAAAAGCTGAAGAAAGCAAAAGATGATCTTTCTGCCTTTCCAAAACTGGGACTCACTTCTTCCGGAAGACATATCATCGAGATTCTGCCTGATGAATCCGGCAAAGGCCGCGCTTTAAAAGAGCTGGCCCGCCACTATGGAATCGAGAAAAAAGACATCTACGCGATCGGCGACAGCCCGAACGATCTGTCAATGTTTGAGGAAGCCGGCCATCGGATCGCGATGGGCAATGCAATCGATGAGCTAAAGCATATCAGCACCTTTATCACGAAAAGCAATGACGAAAACGGCGTCGCTTATTTCATTAACAAACTGCTGGAAAATGAATATCAATAAATAAGAAAACCGCTCGAGTCCATCTTCGAGCGGTTTTTTTGCTGTTTCTGCTACTCAATTCTGACGCTTCCGGCGTATTTATCTTTCCAATAGGCGCTCGTCTCCATATCTGCTGTCGTTACACCGGCAGACAAGGTGACAAGAACGACCTGGCCGTTTCCGATATAGATGGCGGGATTCATAACAGTGGTTCCTTTAAAGAAGACGATGTCTCCAGGCTCAAGCTCCTGTTTGGTAATTTTCTTACCCGTGCTGTATTGTTTGTCAGCATACCTCGGAAGCTCCACTCCTGCCGCCGTTTTGTAGACATATTGGATAAACCCAGCCGTATCAAAGCCTTCTTTAGGCGATGTGCCGCCTTTTTGATAACCGACTTCGCCGATATGCCTGATGGCTTCGGATACAATCGGATTTTTTGGCAGGGACATGTTATCAAAACGTCTGACTCCTGTGAACTTCTTCTGCCAATAGGAAGCCGACAAGTAGGATATCGTCACTTTATTTGAACGGCTCGCATGGATAAACCGCCCGCCCCCGGCATAGATGCCGTTATGGGATATTCCCGGTTTGTACGTATTGCTGAAAAACAAAACATCACCCGGCCGGATATCTTCAAGCTTCACCTTTTGACCGACAGCCCATTGCTGTTCAGCCGACCTTGGCAAATAAACGCCGAGCACCTCTCTGAAGACGTATTGGGTCAACCCCGAACAGTCAAATCCGAGATCCGGAGAGTTGCCTCCAAATACATAAGGAACACCGACATAGCTTTTTGCTTTTTGAACGACAGGATCCATCGAAATCTCAGGCTCTTTTGTGATCCTTTTCGCTTTAAAATACCCCGAGCTCCAGTAAGAGCTGCCTTCAAGCTTTGTCACGACAACCCCGTTTGATTTTGTGCTGTGGATGATTTGATCATTTCCCAAATAGATGGCGACATGGGTCGGTCCGTCCGATTCCAGCTCGGCATTCTTGAAAAAGACAAGGTCCCCCTTTTCGAGCTGCTGACGGCCGACACTGCTCCCAAGAGTCGATTGTTCCTTTACCGTTCTCGGAAGCGTAATATCGAGCGATTGAAACACATATTGCACAAAGCCTGACGAGTCAAACCCCGTTTTCGGCTTCTCTCCGCCGTAGCTGTATTTCGCACCCTCAAGCTGTCTGGCAGTTTCCGCTATTTTCTCGCCGATCGTATCGGCGCGTACATCATTGTGATTCGTTAAAAATAAAGACATCCAAAGCACCGCAATTCCACAAAACAAAACCAACTTTTTGTTTGCCGCTTTTTTTATCAATTGATCTGTTCCTCCTCTTCTTTCCTCTTTCATCGTCATTCAACTGGGATATTTAAAGGACTTTTTTTGCATGTACAGCAGCGTCATAGCGAGAAGAAACGCTCAGCACAGCATGATCAGCTTTTTCACCTAAGCGCGGATTAAAAAGATGAAGGGAAATATTCTAAAGAGGTCATGAACATGAGGTGCGGTTCCCATCCCGAATTGGTAAGGTGATGCATTTTCAAATTTTGCTTCAGTCGAAATTTGTCAGTTTTTATTCCCTTCAAAAGAATACAATAAACATGAACCCCAAAACCATGTATATATCCTCCTGATTTTCTATAAAACTTTATACACTGACCGGTTAAGAAAATTGTCGTGTTTCCCTTTCAAACCGGCCGCTTTTCACAGGTCTTTTATAACCGGGATCAGCACACAAATAAGAGAGCGCCGGCGGCACTCTCTTTTGCACTGTTATTGCTTGTTTTCTGTTGTTTGATCCTGCTGATTCACTTTTTGGATCTCCGTAGAGATTTTAGCTTTTTCATCGTTTGACAATTCATCAGAATACTTGAAAGCAGACATGAATGCAATGATCAAAACTAAACCTACGAACGGCCAAATGGCTCTGACAAATTTCATTTGTTCACCACTCCGTTTTTATTATTTTTCAGCTTTTCCGCATGATCGACTTCAAACGTTAATTTTCCGTTCTCTTCTTTCCAGTCGAGGTTTGTTCCTTTTGTCAATTGACGGAAGATCGCTTTTCGTTTTAAGAAGTCGCTCTTGCCTAAAGGCGTCGGCGTTGCTTCGCGAATGTTGAGAGGCGTTACCTCAAAGCGCCCTTTGCCGTCATTCATTAAATGGTATTGTACAAGCGCGCTGTCCCGTGTTCTTGACCAGCCCTGATCAAATACAAAGTTGCCGAGGCTGTAGAAAATCACAGTACCGTTATACACTTCGATCGGTTCGAGAACATGGGGATGAGCGCCGATGATGACATCTGCTCCGGCATCTGCAATCGCCTTGGCCAGATCCTTCTGTCTGTCGTTCGGTTCATTGTCATATTCTTGTCCCCAGTGCACATGGACAAGGACAAGATCCGCTTTTTTCGATGCTTCCGCAATCATTGGAATAAAGATTTTCGGACTGAGCGGCAGCACTCCGCCTCTGTTCTTTTTGGCTGTAAAGTTCTTTGTGTAGACGTCTGTAAAACCGAGCGTTGCAATTTTTACGCCGTTCACATTCTGATAGGATACGTGCTGTTTCGCGTCTTCAAGATTATTTCCTGCTCCGACAAGCTCCAGATTCTCATTTGAAAATTTATTGAGCGTATCCTTCAAACCGTCTTCCCCGTAGTCCATCGCATGGTTGTTGGCAAAATTCAGTACGCTGAAGTTCAGCTTTTTCAATGTTTCGACTGATTCTTGATTCGTTTGCAGATGGATGTTCTTTTCTGCCTCTTGATAGTCCTTTGCATTGGTTACAGGGTTTTCAAAGTTTCCTGTGATAAAATCTGACACATTAAAGTACGGCTTCACATTTTTGAAGACACTTTCCGAACCGTGCAAGTTTGTCACTTTTTCTACGTTTCTTCCCATCATGATATCGCCCACAAAAGTAGCTGTAAGCTTGGCATCTTCTTTTTTGTCCATTTGCGAAGGAGTTTTGGCGCTTCCGACCCAAGTAAAGACAAACATTAAACAGAAAATAACGGGCAATACGATAAAGACGTGCTTGTTTGTTTTCTTTTTCTCCTGCTTCGTAAGCTTCAGCAGTTTTTCCTGAAAGTTCAGTTGTTTTTTCATCGATTTGACACACCTAACTTTAGATTAGATAGTAAGCATACATAATGACGAATGTTGCTCCGCTCAATAAAAGCGTACTTCCAAGCGTAATCGTTAATCCCTGTCTTTGAATGGTATTCGCGATCAGCCCCGGCACGATAATTCCGATTCCCCTGAATTCGGCAATCTCAAACGGCATCACCGGATATATAAAATCAAAACCGATTTTCAAAAGAATTCCCGCAATCAGCATCGCTGCGAATTTTCTGCGTCCATATAGAATCATAATTTTGGAAAGTCCGAATTTCACGATGACATACGTCAGCAAACTGACAAAAAGAACGAGCAACATGAAAATCGGCTGATTGAACACAAGTCCCAAATAACCCGGTACGACGAGGCCGGCTGGTACAATTCCCGTTTTCTCTGCAAAAATCAAACTGAGTAAGACTCCTAAAATGAGGGCGATATATAAATCTGATCCAAACATTGTGTTTTCTTCCTCCTAGCTAACGAGCTGCTTAATCTTGTAATCTTGTATTTTTTCAATGAGAGGCTCCGCTGCTCCGTGGATATTTCCGACTCCGTAAATGACGCGGCCCTCAAGCTTGTTTTTCAGCATGAACATGATTTCTTCCGTTGATTTGTGCTCAAAATCAAACAGCTTGTCCGCAGGAATTTTGCCTGCTTCATATGCTTTGACGATCGGC
Organism: Bacillus sp. GM2; assembly: GCF_056155945.1. NCBI lineage: Bacteria > Bacillati > Bacillota > Bacilli > Caryophanales > Bacillaceae > Bacillus > Bacillus sp. GM2. Next base: position 1,503,171 of record NZ_JBRKSZ010000008.1, on the reverse strand, counting down.
TCTGTTGTTTCTCCAATCAGCACAAGTTCACTTGCTTCAATATAAGGAAGGACATCTTCCGCAAACTGCTGTGTTCTGTCTACCCTGTCGGCGCGGCAGTTCATAATGACGATCGGCTGATCCGTAGGATAGCCTATTTCTTTTACACGCTTCCATATGTTTAAAGTCGAAGCTGCGTCATTGGCCGCAAAACCGTTGACGAAATGTCCGGGGTTTTTGGCGTTCATCAGCGGCAGAATTCTCATGGCTCCCGGATCAGGCGGCGCATTCAGCATGCCTTTAAAGGCGGTTTCTTCGTCAATGCCCAACGCTTGAGCTACACCGAGCGCAAGAGACGCATTATCAGGGAATACCATGTACTCAAACTGTCTGAGGTATTCATCTGTTATTTTAGAATTGTCTGCGACGATGACTTTTGTGTTCCTTTCTTTTGCAATTTGCTTAAAGAAATCGGTATACTGACTATCAGTAATAACCAAATGTCCATTATAAGGAATGGTTGCTGTGAATGCTTCTGCGATTTCATCCAAAGTCGGTCCCATCACATCCATGTGATCCTCCAGCACGTTCACGATCACGCCGATATTAGCCTGAAGCAATTCTTCCTGAAAGATGATTTGGTAATCAGGATTAACGGCCATGCACTCACTGACAATCGCATTGGCCCCTCTTTCCACCGTTTCTTTCATAACCTCCTTCTGCTCTCCGATATTCGGCCCTTGCGGCTTTCTTTTGATCGGCTTCTCTTCCGGTGTGTCCCAATAAATCATCCTTGCGTCTGTCCCGGTTGTTTTTCCTACTGTTTTGTAGCCTGCCTCGATTAATATCCCTGTTGTTAATCTTGTCACCGTGGACTTTCCGCGTATCCCGTTGATGTTCACTCGGACAGGCAGCGCATCGATGTTTTGCTGGTGGCGCCTTTTTTCATAAATGCCGATCCCAACAACGATCACACAGGCTAATAGCATTACCCACATTGTTTGTCTACATCTCCTTCTTGGAATCTGATATGTAAATTCATTCATCAGTATATAGGTTCACTATGAAATCACAATCGGCATTATGTAACAGAAGACGACGAAATTTTCCGTGACAAAGATCACCTAGTCCGAGTCAATAATGCCTATCTTTTTATTGATATTTTTGGTAATCGAAAGTTCTTAATTCCTATCAGTTTTTTGTCAGCGTTTTAAGTATGCGCTTTCAAAATTCGACATTATGATTTTTGTACTTTTCTCCCTATTTCTGATGAAAGATTGAAGGATGGATTCAGGGTCTCTTTTTCCCCCGGCTGAAATCCCCTATAAATGGGATGTCAACCGGGATATCCCCTTTCTTTTTGTATTTTCGCTCTTTTCCAACAGGTTAAAAAGTCACCAATATTCCCTCTTCAAAACAAATGCGTCCTATGACAATCAGATCACCTATTAAAAAATGAAAATCTCTTTAAGCATAAAGCGGGATTCATTAACAAATCCAAATTTTTTGTGAGCCGTTCGATTCACCTTATTTCTTTAGATTTTAGGTTAAAATCCTAAGATTTAAAAAGCCATTAATTTTTTTCAACGATAATTCATCAAACTTTAACATTTTTAATTTTTCTTATTATTCTCATTGTTACTGTAGTCGCCAATTTATGCCGAATGAAGGTTATTTTCTATTCAACATACTTGTATATGTCTCTATATCCCAACCCGGCTAAAAATTTTAGCGCCCGGACTTTTTTATTGAGATTTTAAAAGGATCATGATAATCTTTATGTAAACGGTTACATAAATGGAGAGGAGAAGTCTTTTTTGGCTACGATTAAAGACGTCGCACTTGCTGCAAAAGTATCTGTCGCTACGGTTTCCCGGGTATTAAATGAGACGGGATACGTCCATGAAGACACGAGGACACGCGTGTTAAAAGCGATGGAAGAACTGAATTACCACCCGAATGAAGTGGCCAGGTCTCTCTATAAAAGGGAGTCCAGACTGATCGGACTGCTGCTGCCGGATATCACAAACCCGTTCTTTCCTCAGCTTGCGCGCGGCGTTGAAGATGAGATCCACCGCCTCGGCTTTCGGCTCATCTTCGGAAACAGCGATGAAAATTTGGAAAAAGAGCTTGATTATTTGCAGACGTTTAAACAAAATCATGTGGTCGGAGTCATTTCAGCGACCAATTATCCGGATGCGCCAAATTATCAAGACTTGTCCATGCCGATTGTCTTCCTTGACCGGACGGGCGAGAATGCGCCGGCTGTATTCGCGGACAGCCGCGAAGGCGGCAGAATCGCTGCGGCTGAAATGGTCAGGAGAAACGCGAAACGAATTACGCTGATTAAAGGACCGGCCCACCTTCAGACTGCAAGAGACCGTTTCAACGGAGCGCTGGAGATGCTAAGCGGTGCCGATATCGATTTTCATGTTATGAAAACCGAGACATTTTCATTTCCGGAAGCCCAAAAACGGGCAGCGGAGCTGTTTGCCTCCTATCCGGAAACAGACGGCGTAATCGCAAGCAATGACATTGTGGCGACAGCCGTTTTGCATGAAGCCTTAAAACGGAAGATCAAAGTTCCCGACGAACTGCAGATTATCGGCTTTGATGACATTCCGCAAAGCGAATTGCTTTTCCCCTCTTTATCAACGATCAGGCAGCCCGCCTATGAAATGGGAAAAGAAGCGGCAAAACTGCTGCTGAGATTAATGAAAAATGAATATATTGAACAATCGGCAGTGCAGATGCCGGTTGCCTTTATTGAAAGACAAACGACAAGAAAGGCGGAATGACAATGAGTAAAATATGTGTGATTGGCAGCTCTTCGATGGATTTAGTTGTGACATCGCCTAAGCGGCCGGCTGCCGGAGAAACGGTGCTTGGCGAATCTTTTAAAACGGTTCCGGGCGGAAAAGGCGCCAACCAGGCAGTGGCTGCGGCCCGGCTTGGTGCAGAGGTCCATATGATCGGCTGCGTCGGCGATGATCATTACGGAAAAGCCATCCTCGACAATTTTCAAGCGAATGGTGTTTTGACAGACTATGTGGAACCGGTTACAGGTCAGGAAAGCGGCACCGCACATATCGTTCTCGCAGACGGCGACAACAGTATTATCGTCGTCAAAGGGGCAAATGACCATGTCACACCTGAATACGTTCAAAAAGCGCTGCCTGCGATTAAACAGGCAGACATCGTTCTGATTCAGCAGGAGATTCCGGAAGAAACCGTCGATTATGTCAGCGGACTGTGCAGCTCACTCGGCATTCCTCTCCTGCTGAATCCGGCACCAGCTCGTCCGCTTCGCCCGGAAACGGTCGAACTTGCGGCCTACATTACGCCAAACGAGCATGAAGCTTCGGTACTGTTTCAGGGCATGTCCCGGGAGGAAGCGTTAAAGCGCTATCCGGAAAAGCTGTTCATCACAGAAGGAAAAAACGGAGTCCGCTATCACAATGGTCTGGAAGAAAGGATCGTCCCTTCATTCCCTGTCAATGCAATTGATACGACGGGAGCCGGAGACACCTTCAATGCGGGATTGGCCGTTGCGCTTTCCGAAGGACAAAGCATCGAATCTGCCTTGCGCTTTGCGAACCGGGCGGCTTCCCTCTCGGTTTTGAAATTCGGCGCGCAAGGCGGCATGCCGAAACGGGATGAAGTGGAGCGTGAATTGTCATGAAAAAACACGGGATTTTAAACAGCCATATCGCAAAATTACTGGCCGATCTCGGACATACCGACACCGTCGTCATCGCGGACGCCGGCCTGCCCGTTCCTCCCGGCGTCCCCAAAATCGATCTTGCGCTGACATTGGGTACGCCCGGATTTCAAGAGGTCACAAAGCTCATCGCCGATGAAATGGCCGTCGAAAAAGTGACGGCAGCCGAAGAAATAGAAAGCGTCAATCCCGGTCAAGCCGCATTTTTAAAAGCTGAATTTTCAAACCAAAAAATTGACTATATCCCGCACGAAGCATTCAAAAAAGCGACGAGCCACGCAAAAGCGGTCATTCGCACAGGGGAAGCAACACCTTATGCAAATTGCATCTTGCACGCGGGAGTGATCTTTTAGATGTTTACATTCTACATCTGGAAAGAAGGGATAGCCCATGCATATTAAAATGAAGGACATTTATAAAGCTTTTGGCCAAAACCAGGTGCTGTCCGGCGTTTCTTTCGAACTTCAGGAAGGTGAAGTCCACGCTTTAATGGGAGAAAACGGCGCCGGAAAGTCGACACTCATGAATCTGTTGACTGGACTTCACAAGCTGGACAGCGGAACGATCGAAATCGACGGAAAAGAAACGTATTTTTCAGATCCAAAGAAAGCCGAACAGAACGGCATTGCCTTTATCCATCAGGAGCTGAACATTTGGCCTGAAATGACCGTATTGGAAAATCTGTTTATCGGCAGAGAGCTTTCTTCCAAACTTGGATTTTTAAATAACAAGAAAATGAAAGCGCTAGCAAAAGAGCAGCTTGAAAGACTCGGAGTCTCGATTTCTCTTGAAAAAGAAGCCGGAGACTGTTCCGTCGGCCAGCAGCAAATGATCGAAATCGCAAAAGCCCTTATGACAGACGCGAAAGTGATCATCATGGATGAACCGACGGCAGCGTTGACAGAAAGAGAAATTGAAAAACTGTTCGGCGTCATTAGAGCATTAAAGAAAAACGGCGTCTCCATCGTCTATATATCCCACCGCATGGAAGAAATCTTCACGATTTGCGACCGGATCACGGTGATGCGCGACGGAAAAACGGTCGACACGAAACGGATTCCCGACACCAACTTTCATGAAGTGGTGAAAAAGATGGTCGGACGGGAGCTGACCGAACGCTATCCTGAAAGACAGCCAAATCCGGGACGCGTCGTTCTCGAAGTCAAGCAGGCATCCAAAAAAGGCGTCTTCCAAAATATCAGCTTTACCGTCCGCTCCGGCGAAATCGTCGGGATTTCAGGACTGATGGGTGCCGGGCGCACCGAGCTGATGAGGGCGATTTTCGGGCTCGATCCGCTTGATTCGGGAGACATTTTCATCGAAGGCAAAAAAGCGACGCTCAAAAAACCGAGCGATGCCGTTCAAAAAGGAATCGGTTTTATTACTGAGAACCGCAAGGATGAAGGACTTGTGCTCGACACGTCCATCAGGGAAAATATCGCCCTTCCGAATCTCGCCAGCTTTTCACCGAAAGGATGGATTGACAAAAAAAGCGAGCAGGAATTTGTCGACCTTCTGATCAAGCGGCTGACGATCAAAACGAAATCGCCGGAAACCCACGCGCTAAACCTTTCAGGAGGGAACCAGCAAAAAGTGGTCATCGCCAAATGGATCGGAATCGGTCCTAAAGTGCTGATTTTGGATGAGCCGACGCGAGGCGTCGATGTCGGCGCGAAAAGGGAGATTTATCAGCTGATGAACGAGCTGACAGACCGCGGCGTCGCGATCGTCATGGTCTCTTCAGAGCTCCCCGAGATTCTCGGGATGAGCGACCGCGTGCTTGTGATCCATGAAGGAACGCTAAGCGGTGAGCTATCAAGAAATGATGCCACGCAAGAACGAATTATGACACTCGCTACAGGAGGGCGGTAACATGAAAACTCAACCGGCTGTGAAAAAAAGCCTTAATGTCGATTCTGTAATGCAAAAGCTCGGTCCGTTTCTCGGCCTGATTATTCTCGTCGTCATCGTATCAGTATTAAACCCGAGCTTTTTAGAACCGTTAAATATTTTAAACTTGTTAAGACAAGTCGCCATTAATGCGCTGATCGCGTTCGGCATGACCTTTGTCATTTTGACCGGCGGAATCGACCTTTCCGTCGGAGCGATTTTGGCGCTGTCGAGCGCATTGATCGCCGGCATGATCGCCGGCGGCATCGATCCTGTTTTTGCCGTCATCATCGGCTGCCTGATTGGAGCCCTGCTCGGCTTGGTCAACGGGCTGTTAATCACGAAGGGCAAAATGGCCCCGTTCATCGCAACACTTGCGACAATGACGATTTTCCGCGGATTGACGATGGTTTACACAGACGGCAATCCGATTACAGGGCTCGGCAATCACTACGGCTTCCAGCTTTTCGGACGCGGCTACTTTTTAGGCATCCCCGTCCCTGCGATAACTATGGCGGCCGCCTTTATCATCCTCTGGGTGACCCTTCACAAAACGCCTTTCGGCCGCCGCACGTATGCAATCGGCGGAAATGAAAAAGCGGCCCTGATCTCGGGCATTAAAGTTCCGCGCGTCAAAATGATGATTTATTCTCTTGCCGGCCTATTATCCGCGTTGGCTGGAGCCATCTTGACGTCACGGCTAAACTCAGCCCAGCCGACGGCAGGCACTTCCTACGAACTCGACGCCATTGCCGCGGTCGTATTAGGCGGTACAAGCCTTGCCGGAGGAAGAGGACGAATTGCCGGCACACTCATCGGCGTGCTCATCATCGGAACGTTGAATAACGGCTTGAACCTGCTTGGCGTCTCTTCCTTTTTCCAAATGGTCGTCAAAGGTGTCGTCATTTTGATCGCAGTCCTGCTGGACCGCAAGAAATCCGCTTAAGGAGGGCTATACTGATGAAAAAAACATTAACGGTTTTCACCGCATTGGCGCTTCTGTTTCTGTCCGCCTGCTCGCTGGAGCCGCCGGAATGGGCAAAGCCAAATAAAGAAAAAGGAACCGATATCAAAATCGGTTTATCTGTCTCGACTTTGAAAAACCCGTTTTTCGTTTCATTAAAGAACGGAGTTGTCAAAGAAGCAAAAAAACAAGGGATTGAAGTGATTGTCGTCGATGCACAGGATGATTCAGCAAAGCAGACGAATGATGTCGAAGATCTTCTGCAGCAAGGCGTTGACGCTTTATTGATCAATCCGGCCGACTCCTCCGCCATCTCAACGGCAGTCCAATCGGCCAATTCGCTTGGCATTCCGGTCGTCACCCTTGACCGCTCCGCCGAAAACGGAAAAGTAGAAACGCTCGTCGCTTCAGATAACGTAAAAGGCGGGCAAATGGCAGCGGACTTTATCGTACAGCAGCTCGGCAAAGGCGCAAAAGTGGCTGAACTTGAAGGCGTCCCCGGTGCATCGGCAACAAGGGAACGGGGCTCAGGGTTTCATAAGACCGCTGATGACAAGCTGAATGTGATCGCCAAGCAAACAGCCGACTTTGACCGGACAAAAGGGTTGAACGTTATGGAGAACCTTCTTCAAGGAAATCCTGATATTCAAGCGGTTTTCGCCCATAATGACGAAATGGCGCTCGGCGCGATTGAAGCGATCAGAAGCTCAGGGAAAGAGATACTTGTCGTTGGCTTCGACGGCAATGAAGATGCGGTTAAAGCGGTTCAGGCCGGAGATATGTCGGCCACGATCGCCCAGCAGCCTGAATTGATCGGCAAGCTCGCCGTACAAGCGGCCCGCGATATTTTGAACGGCAAAAAAGTTGAAAAAACGATACCCGCACCGCTCAAACTGGAAACGAAAAAGTAACTACAAAATCAGACCTCTTCATAAATGGAGGTCTGATTTTTTTTTGGCCATCTCCATAAAAGCTTTTGCCGCCCGGCTCAAATAGCATGTTTCCGGATAAGCAAACACAAGCGTCCGGGACGGATCGGATTGCAAAGGAACATCCGCATGACCATCCGGGGCACGACCGTGACCCCCATTCCGTGTTCAACGAGAGATTGGGCGGTTTCAATGCTGCTTGTTTTGAAGGTCACTTTCGGTTGAAACCCTTCCTCCGCACATAAATCAAGTACCATTCTACGGAAGCCGTAGCCTTCTTTTAATAAAATAAACGGCACATCCTCGGCCGTTTTCAAAGCAAGGGGGTTTTTTTCGGCATTCGACCGGACCGAAATGATGAGCTTCCGCAATTGGCCGGTCATCCAGCTCTCCCTTTCATTTGGAATCGCCAAAAAAAGCGGCTCGGTCAGTATCGGCCGGATCGCGAGCCTGTCATTTTCAATCGGCAAAGGGAGAATCGACAGGTCCACCGATCCGTTTTCCGTCATTTTTTCCAATGCCGCCGGCGAGTCTTCTATCTGCTGAACCTGTACGTTCGGATGCTTTTTCAGAAAGGCTTTCAGGAGCGGCGGAAGAAGATACCCTCCCGTGACAGCGGGAACGCCGATCGATAATTCCGTCCCCATTTCCTCGAGCTGATCGCGCATTTCACACAGCAGTTCATCTCTTGACCGCAAAATATCCTGCGCTTTTCGGATGAAGCGCATCCCTTGAGGAGTCGGCGAGACCCCCTCTCTGTTTCTGTAAAACAGCGGAAAGCCGAGCTCGCTTTCCAGCTTTTTTATTTGCTGGCTCAGTGAAGGCTGAGCGATATGCAGGCTGGCAGCCGCCTTTGTAAAACTGCCTTTTTTGAAAATCTCTGCCGCGTATTCAAAAAGTCTCATATCCAATTCCCGCACCCCCATAGTTTCCGCCTATCATTTTCAAACATTTTATATCTTAGACTGATGGCTGTCGACTCCCCTAATATAAATACATAGCCGATAGGAGGATGATACAAATGAAAACTAGCGCGCAACGGCAATTTTCAAAAAATCCGGAGCAATATCGAGATGAGCCGCTGTTCTCATCGGGAAAAGATCTTGATGCCATGGTCAGCTGCCGGAATCTGAACGGCGGTGAAACCCTGCTTGATATCGGAACCGGAGCGGGACATACGGCCATTGCCTTTTCGACTTTTGTCAAACATTGCACAGGAATCGATATTACAGAAAAAATGGTTCAAACCGCGGCTCAATTTGCCAAACAGAAAAATGCTGAAAATGTGGTTTTTCTTCAAGGCGATGCAGCACAATTGGATTTTGCAGACGAGTCCTTTAATATTGTCACATGCCGGTATGCAGCCCACCATTTCCCGGAGATCAGCCGGGCCATGCAGGAAATAGCGCGCGTCTTGAAAAAAGGCGGCTCCTTTCTCCTCATCGATCATTGTGCTCCGGAGGACGAAGCTTTAGACCGATTTATAAATCGGCTCAATCAATTGAGAGACCCGTCACACGTAAGGGAATATTCAGAGAGCGAATGGCAGAAGCTGTTTAAAGAGAACGGACTTGATTTTGCCATCCGGGAGAGATGGAATCTTCCGATCGATTACGAGAGCTGGCTTCGAAGAGGCGCCGTACCTGAACAAAGAAAGGCAGCCATCCATGCCCATTTGTCAGAACCGTCCCAGTCGTGCCGTGACATGTTTAACATCGTCCACGGTGAAAACGGGCATCCGGTGTCTTTTTGTCTGAAAGCGGTATTGATTGCCGGAATGAAAGCATAAGCAAAACGGCCCGCTGGATTCCGGACTTTTTCACCGTCACCTCTCAGCATACGCAACAGTATTTTTAAGGAAGCAAGCGAACGCAAAAAAGCCCCCTTTTCAAAGAGGGGGCTTTTTCATTTACTCGGGATTGCCTTCGGCCGCTTCGATTCCGGCTGCAAGATCATGTTTATTGAGATCCGCTTTAAAGAAATCTTGCGTATTCGGCAATCTGAGATTCATATTGAGTTTTTGAGAAATTTGCACCGTGCATTCTTCGATTTCATAATCGAAAACGTGTCCGCCGACATTGCGGTCTTCATCAATAAAGTGAAGATGGAAGCCGGAAACTGCGATTCCGTTGGCATATTGCGGCGTCCAAAAGCCGACGATCGTCCCTTTAATATCATTAAAATCAAAGATCGGCTGCGATTTTACCGCATCGACCATCGGCACGTACGGTTTTTCCTGCAGTTCAACCGTTCTCGTTTTGACTTTCTTAAAGATTCCGTCCATGCGGATCGCGTAAAACAGGTTTTCACTCGGCATGATCCGTTTCATTTCTTCCTCGAACGCCTTAAGCGGCATCCGCTGCTTGATTTCGTGATAAATATCCGGCCGGAAGAAAGCGAGCGAGCAAAACGGAGAACAATCGCTTCCTTGAACAGGATAGGCTTTGCCATCGGAACGAAGACGGTAAAACTCACCGTCGAAACCGATCAGCTCACCGTCGAGCCGGTTGAATGTTCCGATCCCGAAGTCTCCGTAATCCTTTGCTTCAGACATGTAAAAATCCCCGTCATAAATCCCGTCCAATAACGATATCATCGTTGAGACCTGAAAGACCTGGTCGAGGTTCTTGTCAACGGGCTGAACCACTTTTTGTTTGCTTGCACTTTTCATTTTCCTCTTTTCACTCCCTTGATTTTGTTTGTTATGACTGGACTTGCTGTGATCAAGATTGCTTAGAGGCTTGTTTACTAAAATGTTCCTCAAAGTTTTTTGGAAAACGCTGATCAGCCAAATGAACGTTGTCGCTGTAATCAACCGGAATATCAATGACAACCGGACCCTCTGCATCAAGACCAGCTTTAAGCACCTCTGCCAATTCGTCTGGCGAATTGACCCTTAAACCTTTTGCTCCAAAGCTTTCAGCATATTTTACAATATCGATTCCGCCGAAGTCGACTCCGGACGTCCGCTTGTATTTCATCTCCTGCTGAAACGCAACCATATCGTATGTGCTGTCATTCCAGACAATGTGAACGATCGGCGCTTTCAATCTGACCGCTGTCTCAAGCTCCATCGCGGAGAACAGGAAGCCTCCGTCCCCGGAAACAGACACGACTTTCTGTCCCGGATTGACCAGTGTTGCTGCGATCGCCCACGGCAAAGCAACGCCCAGCGTCTGCATGCCATTTGAAGTCAGCAGTCCATACGGACGGTATGTGCGGAAATATCTCGACATCCAAATCGCATGGGAGCCGATGTCGCAAGTCACTGTTATATCATCGCTCAGCAAATCACGCAAATCGCGAACGATTTGCAGCGGATGAACAAGATCCGTTTTTGTTTCTTTAGGCGGCTCGCTTTGCTCCTCCAGCGCTTTCTTCAAATAATCAAGTACAGGTGCAAATGATTCATCGATGGAAACCGGCAAAGAATCATGTTCAATATGGTTTAATGTCTCTGCGATATCGCCGATCAGCTCAATTTCAGGCTGATAGTCATGATCGATATCGGCTTGTATTTCATCAAGATGAATCACGCTGCGCTCGCCTTTTCCGTTCCAAAAGACGGGGTCGTATTCAATCGGATCATAGCCGACCGTCAAAACGAGATCCGCTTTTTCCAACAAAATATCTCCGGGCTGATTGCGGAATAATCCGATCCGGCCGAAGTACTGGTCTTCTAAATCGTGAGACAGCGTACCCGCTGCTTGGTATGTTTCAACAAACGGCAGTTTCACTTTTCTCAGCAGACGGCGGACCGCTTCAATCGCTTCAGGTCTTCCGCCTTTCATCCCTACAAGCACGACGGGAAGGTTCGCATTGTGAATTTTGGCGATAGCCGCGCTGATCAGTTCATCCGGAGCCGCGCCCAGCTTCGGCGCCGGCATGGTTTTCACCGGCTTGGCAGTTGCCGGACCGGCCGTAACGTCCTGCGGAAAGCTGAGAAACGCTGCCCCGGCCTGTCCGGAAGCTGCCGCTCTGAATGCATTGGTTACCGCCTCAGGGATGTTGTTCGCATCTTCCACTTCTGCGCTATATTTTGTAATCGGCTGAAACAACGCCGCATTATCCATCGATTGATGAGTTCTTTTGAGACGATCCGCTCTTTTTACAGCACCCGCCAGGGCAACAACCGGATCTCCTTCTGTATTGGCTGTTACAAGACCGGTCGCTAAATTAGACGCTCCCGGACCCGAAGTCACCAGGCAAACACCGGGCTTTCCAGTCAATCGTCCGACTGCCGCCGCCATAAATGCTGCATTCTGCTCGTGACGACAAACAATCAGTTCAGGCCCCTTGTCTTTCAATACGTCATACACCGCATCGATTTTCGCTCCCGGAATACCGAAAACATGAGTGACACCTTGCTGAATGAGACTATCCACCACAAGCTCTGCTCCTCTTACAGTAAGAGTTTCATTTTTAGCGGCTACATTTTTCAAAGCCCTCACTCCTCCATTTTCATTCGTTTACAATGAATTTTTAATAAAATTATTGTATTATTAAATATACATCTTGTGGAAATTGTTTTCCAATACTTCTTTGTCTTACAATTAATATGTAAAACGACTGAAATCGCATTCAGAAAGGAATGAGTGAATAATGGAGCTGCGCCATCTTCGTTATTTTATGGTTGTTGCCGAAGAACTGCATTTCGGAAAAGCAGCTCTTCGGCTGAACATGACTCAGCCTCCGCTCAGCCAGCAGATTAAACAGCTAGAAAGTGAAATAGGCGTCACCTTGCTGAAGAGGTCAAAAAGAGCCGTCAGGCTGACGGCGGCAGGCGGGGTCTTTTTAAAACAAATCAAGGAAGGACTTTCCCAGATTGATCAAGCCGTCGACATGGCTCAGCGGACGGCCCGCGGGGAGCTGGGCAGACTCGTGATCGGCTTTGTCGGCTCCGCAACATACGAGATCATGCCTCCCATCATCAGGGAATACCGAAACCGGTACCCGTCCGTCCAGATTGATCTTCGGGAGCTTTCAACCCCCAATCAGGTCGAAGCACTGCTAAACGGACACATTGACATCGGCGTGCTGCATCCCCCGTTGGGAAACGACGAGCTAAAGTCATACACAGTGAAGAAAAGCCACTGTGTCCTTGCACTTCCGAAACACCACCCGCTGACAGAAAAACCCCGGGTATATTTGAAAGATCTTGAAGACGAATCGCTGATCGTCATTGCCAAAGAAGCGTGGCCCTCTTTATACACGGAATTTAATTTCTTGTGTGAAAAAGCCGGGTTTATCCCCAACATCGCCCAGGAAGCTACAGAATACCAAATGGTGATCGGCCTCGTGACAGCCGGAATGGGAATCGCCGTTGTGCCTACAGCGGCTAAACGATTATTTAACCTCGATGTTGTATACAAAGAAATCGAAGACTTTCCCCTTCGCGCAGAATGGATTACCGCACATCGAAAAGACAACCGCAATCCGGCGCTTAAGCATTTCATCGAAATCTCGGATCAATACTCATAGCCGGATAGAAAAAAACCCGTGGACAAATCCTCCTTGTTCACGGGGTTTTTTTCTCATATTGACGTTTTCGCGTTTTGAAAACGGAGTTAACTGCCGATTGCCGCCCCATCGCTTCTCGGATCGCTTCCCCCTCTCAGGAAACCTCGATCATCAATCTCGATGATGCCGGCATGACCCATCACACCGTCAAAGTCGCCGACAATGGTTACATGATGCCCATGCTTTCGCAGTTTTTCAATCACTTCGGGCGCCACTCTGCTTTCCATTCTTACACCTTCCACCCGTTCTCCCCATGTTCTGCCCCACACCCATCTCGGTTCATGAACGGCGGTTTGCGGATCCATCCCGTAATCTATCATTCTCGTGATAAGAGCCGTCTGCGTCTGCGGCTGTCCTTCTCCCCCCTGCGTTCCGTAAAGAAATTTCGGCTTGCCGCCTTTGAACGCCATGGCGGGCATCAGCGTATGAAAAGTTCTTTTTCCCGGCTCCAGTGAATTGACATGGCCGGGATCAAGCGAGAAAAACGACCCTCTGTTCTGCAAAATGACACCGGTATCTCCAGCTGTCACACCTGAGCCGAATTCGAAATACAAACTTTGAATAAACGAAACAGCATTCCCGTCTTCATCTACTGCTGCAGCATAAGCCGTATCGCTGCCGAGCGGCTGGCTCTCCGCCTGAAGAGCCGGCAGTCCGATTTTTGCGGCCAGCTCCCGCGCATACCCTTTGTCAAGCAGGCGCCCCAGCGGAATTTGGGAAAATGCCGGGTCAGTCAATACTTTATTGCTGTCGGAAATACTTAATTTCAATGCTTCGATGAGCAGATGATAATACTCGAAAGAACCGTGCTCGATCATGCCAAAGTCGTAGTTTTCCAAAATATTCAATGCCATAAGACCGGTAAATCCTTGTGAATTCGGAGGCATTTGATAGATCGCATATCCTCTGTATGTAGAGGAAAGCGGAGACACCCATTCCCCTTGATGCCGCTCGAAATCTTCCAGGGTCAAGATGCCTCCGTTGTTTTGCAAATAGGCTGCTGAAGCTTGGGCAATTTCCCCTTTATAAAAGGCGTCTCTTCCTTTCTCAGCGATCATCGCCAAAGTGCGCGCGAGCTCTTTTTGCACAAAGCGCTCACCTGGAGAGGGCGGGTTTCCTCCCGGAAGATAAATATCTGCAGTGATCGGCATACCGGAAAGCCACTCGGCGTTTTTCACCGTGTTTTGACATTGATCCGGCGAGACCGGGAAACCCTTTTCTGCATACATGATCGCCGGCTTCAGCACCTCCCGAAGTGATAAACGGCCGTATGCCGCCAGTATTTCGGCCCAGCTGTCCGCCATCCCCGGCACGGTAATCGCACTGCTCATGCCCCTGACCGGAATGGCGCGCTCTCCTTTATACTGATTCCGGTCCGCTTTCCGCCCCGACCGCCCGCTGCCATTGTATCCTTTGATCTCACCGCTTCCATTGTGATACATCAGCCAAAAAGCATCCCCTCCGAGTCCTGTCATATGCGGATAGACAACAGCAAGGCACGCGCTTACTGCCACAGCCGCGTCAAACGCGTTTCCTCCCTTCTCCATGATGCTGTGCCCTGCAAGCGAAGCGAGATAATGAGGACTGACAACCATTTGTTTCGAACCGATCTTCAGCTTCTCCATAGCTCCCTTCCTTTCTTTCAAGCATCCATTTGTCTTTGAAGTATAGTGGCCCGTTTAAAGAGGCGCTACTTTCAGGGAAGAAAAACTAACATCCTTTTTCAATAAGTATTAAAAAAACGTTAAAATGATTCATATCGAAACCTGTATTATGATACAATTTACAAAATGTTCATTTTCAATGCGATTGACAAGCAATTTCGCATGATAATGACCAAACAGAAAGGAAGGGACATTTGTGAGCCTCGACTACCATATGCCAAATTTAATTCTTGATGAAACGGATAAAAAAATCCTTTCGATCTTGCATGAGGAAGGAAGAATCTCTTATACGGATTTAGGAAAACGCGTGGGACTTTCAAGAGTTGCCGTACAGACGCGGATCAACAACTTGATTGAAGAAGGCATCATCGAAAAATTCACAGCCGTCATCAATCCGGTCAAGGTCGGGATTCACGTATCGGTGTTTTTCAATGTTGAAGTCGAACCCCAATATTTAGAGGCTGTTGCCGTTACTTTGGAAAGAGAGCCCGCCGTGACAAGCCTCTATCATATGACAGGGCCGAGCAAACTGCATATGCACGGCATTTTCGCAAATGATCAGGAGATGGAGGAATTTTTGACGAAGCGCCTGTACCCTCTGAAAGGCGTTGTAAGCGTCGACTGCCAGATGCTCATTAAACGATATAAGAGCCGAATGGGAATGAAGCTTTAACTGAATAGGAGGAAACGCGAAATGAAGCACCCTTACCGGGAACTGATCATCGCAATGACAAGAACGGGGATATTGGGATTTGGCGGTGGACCCTCCGTTATCCCGCTGATCCGTCATGAAGCCGTTTCGAAGTTCAAATGGATCGATGATGATGAATTCGGGGAAATTTTGGCGATTGCCAATGCGCTGCCCGGACCGATCGCGACAAAAATGTCGGCATATTTAGGTCATAAAGTCAAAGGTGTTCCGGGCGCTGTCGTGGCCACAGCGGCTCATATCTTGCCGACGTGCGCTGCGATGGCCGCCTTGTTCGCAGCCGTTAATGTGCTCAGCCACTCCAAAATCGTAAGCGGCATGATCGGCGCTGTTACCCCTGTCATCGCTGTCATGCTCGGCATCATGGCTTACGAATTTGGGCAAAAAGCATTGAAAGGCTTCGGCTTGCTTGCCGGCGTGCTTTTCTTTATTCTTGCGTTTTTGGGTCTTCAGGTGTTTTCCATCCATCCCGGCATCATTGTCATCCTGTTTTTAACATATGGCGCGTTCCACTTTAAATTAAAAAGAAAAACGGCCCGGGAAAAGGATAAGGGAGTGTCCGCTTCATGATCATTTTTTATTTGTTTTGGGCTTTCTTTATTGCAAATTTATTGGGCTACGGGGGCGGTCCGGCTTCAATTCCGCTTAATTTTGAAGAAGTTGTTCAGCATTTTCACTGGCTGTCAAAAGAGGAATTTTCAAACATGCTTGCGCTCGCAAACGCACTGCCCGGACCGATCGCGACAAAAATCGCCGCTTATGTCGGCTACAGTGTGCTCGGATGGCCCGGTGTCTTCATTGCTCTTGCCGCAACTGTACTGCCTTCGGCCATCGCGCTCGTTTTGCTGCTCAAACTGATCGGCCGCTACCGCCAGTCGCCGGTCGTCAAAGGAATGACTTTGGCGGTTCAGCCGGTTATCGCTGTGATGATGCTTCTTTTGACATGGGAAATCGGCGGTGACGCAATCCGGTCGATCGGCATGGTTCAATCACTTGTCATCGCGCTGATCTCTTTGGCGGCCTTGACGAAGTTCCGCGTCCATCCGGCTTTCCTGATCGTGGCCGCCTTCGCATACGGCGGGCTTGTCATTCCGCTTTTGTAGAAAGCGACGTCCGGCCGCTTTCTATCGATGATATAAAAAATCAGCGCCGCATAACCGGCGCTGACATTTTGGCTGACGGGCTTTTGTGAACAACCTTTCACAGCAGGCCCATCAGCTTTTTCTTTTTGACGGGACGGGGTGTATCTTTATGAATCTCCCGGTTTTCCAAGAGAAGGCCCGCGTTTTTTATAAACACGTTTAAGAAATCGCGGCCGTAATCGTTTTCCACTGCATCAAAAAAGAAAGATCGGGTCGTGAGGTTGTGGGCGTCTGATGCGATAAAATGGACAAGGTTCGCTTCAAGAAAGCGGCGGGCGAGCCGTTTGACGCTTCTGCCAAAGCGGCCTGTAAGACTTGAACATGTCAGCTGGACGCACGCACCGTTCTTGACAAGGCGGTACAGCAGATCGGGATTCTCCATCAATTCAAGGTTCCGCTCGGGGTGTGCGATAATCGGAATGTAACCATTTAACTGAAGATCGAACAGCAGCTTTTCGGCATACCGCGGAACATGGTGGTAAGGAAGTTCAATCAGCAAATACTTTGTGCCGGCGAGGCTGAGCAGTCTGCCGCGTTCAAGATCACGCTTCAATTCACCGTACAGGCGGATTTCCTGTCCGGGAGAAATGAGCACCGGGATGTTTTCCTTTTGCACCCGCGTCTTTAAACCCGAAACAGCTGCAAGAATGGCCTCTTTTTGGTGTTCGTATACACCGTTTCGGTGGTGAGGTGTGGCGATAATCGTATGAATCCCTTGACGGGCGGCTTGTTTAGCCATTTCTACACTGTCATTCATACATGCTGCCCCATCATCAATGTCCGCAAGAATGTGGCAATGAATATCGATCATAGGCGACCTCCCCGTGTTTTCCCGTTTTAGAGCGTATGGTCTTTACCGACAAAGCTTTCCAGCTTCCGGGCTTGTCCTTTTTTCGGTTTTACATACAGAATATTTCCCAACACGTGAATGTTCAGCTCTTTTTCGATGTCTTCTTCATTTCGAACGGTATTTTTCAAAAGCTCGAGCAAAAATGCAAGCCCTGCGCCAAACAGCAGGCCGAACCCTGTAGAAACGGCGATGTTGAACTTCTTATTCGGGCTGACGGGAGCAGGCGAATGTTCGGGGTTTGCTTTCGCAACAAGGCTGACTTCGGTATTTTCACCCATAATGCCGTCAATGTCCCTTTGGAATACGGCGACGACCGTGTTCGCGATGTCCGCCGCCTTGGAATAATCCTTGTCAGTCGCGGAGATACTGACAATCTGTGATTCATTTTCGCTGATAACCGTAATTTTTCCCTTCAGGTCTTCAGCCGTTTCCGGCAGGTTAAGTTCGTCTTTAACCCTATTTAAGATGATCGGGCTTTTCATAATGACGTTATAAGTGTTGATAAGCTCAAGGTTGGTCTGAATATCGGTGAAGTTCGACGTTTGACGGCCGTTGATGAGGATTTGGGCGGATGCCTGGTAGACGGGTGTGAGCCAATAAAAGTTGACGGCAGCGCTGGACAGAGCGGCCGCAATGGTGATCAGTGCGATCAGAACGAATCTTTTTTTCAAAACGATGAACACATCTTTAAAGCCGATATGATCTCTCATAAAAGCCTCCCTCTAGGATTCGCGTATTTATTTAAATTTTCAGCAAATTAAACACCTCCCTTTGATTATACATGGTTCTTTCGTTTCCGAAAGAAATGAATCCTGACAAATAACGGGAGATACCGGGGAAATCGCGTCTTTATATGGTATTAAATATCGACTTTTGCAGGACCTGCGCGCTTTTTGCTGAACGAAAAAGTGTGCAAACCGCAGTTTGCACACCTTTTACGTCGTATATCCATTTTTGATATGAAGAATGAGATCTTCAAGAAGTTCTTTCGTCGTTATGTCTTTTGATTTTTCACCAATGTCATACGCATGCATAAGAATTCTCAAAAATTCTTCCTGATTCAATTCCTTGTCATCCATATCCTTTTCCTTTCAGATTCCATAAATTAAAACATTTCTGATTATATTTCAAATTATATGATGTAAAGAATCGATTTGCCATAGTCTATTACATTATTCGACAGCCAACCGTTTTTATGTCCTTTTCCTGAGAAAATCTTTTTTGGACGGGTTGATTAAGCTATAATAGAGAGATTGGAAACTTTTTAAAAGCCATTCGGTTAGGAGCGATAGACATGCTTCAAGACATGATTTCAAAAACGGTTGTGATGGATGCAGCTGAACAGTTTAAGCATGTACTGCCGTGCACAGAAGCTAACATTCAACTCATGAAAAAAGCCCTTATTTTATACAGACAGGATTCCGTCTATCGGGTCAAGCCGATGAGCGGGCATACGGTCAGCGCTTACGTTCAGGATGTGGTCCCGGTAAAGGTCTTCATCGACCTCGCCGACGTTAAAAAAAGCAGCTGTTCCTGCCCTGCTCAAAACATCTGCCGGCATGTGCTTGCCGTTTACTTATATTTATATGCACAATATGATCGATTGGGAACGTTTACGGAGTTTTGGAAAGAAGCGCAAAAACGGCGCGAAAACAGGGATATTCTCGGACAGCTTCAGCGCGGAATGAAGCCCCGCAGCCACACGCTCGATCAATGGACATCGTTTTTCAAAACGGAGTTCAGACGATGGGAAGAGCATACGCCTAAAAACCAGCAAACGATGCAATACCTTTACTACGGGTATTTTTCAGCTTTAAAAAAGCGGACGCCTGCGGAGCCGGAGCTGAAAAAAATGTACCAAATCCACGCGTCTCTTGCGACATGGCTTGCCATGCATTTGCTCGTCGAGAAAGGGCGCATCGATCCTGAAAAAGATTTTTACTCGCTGAATCCTTATATCGAACAGCTGATGGATACGATCTACAGCTCGATCGATGAACTGAAAACATATGCGCTATCGTTCTCCCTTGACCCGTTTTTAGAAAAAACCCCCGGCGTGATTCGGGAACTGCTGCTCAAGAAAGACATTTTCCAGTATGAAAGGCTGCGGATTTTCGGGGAAATCTGGAGTGCCCTTCTGTCCCGGCCAACCTGGCTGAAGCGGGAGCTCGATGTGCTCAACGACCTGGAGCCGTCGCCTGAAATACAATTCGGCAGGCTGCATCTTGAATTTCTGCTGAAAAACGACGATGTGATTCTTGATCAAGCCAGATCGTTTTCACCTGAGATTCTTCCTTATACATTTCAATGGCTCAGCGTCATGACCGCCAAAAAAGACTGGAAGCGTCTTAAAAAATGGTATGAACACCTTGAGCAGCTTGCAGCCGGCTTCTGCAGACTGGATAAGCCGTACCGGGAAATACGCGATGTTTTAAGCGAACTCTTCCTGTTTCTGAGCGATTACAGCAAAAACGCAAAAGAAGAGCATGTATATGAACGGTATTGCAAAAAGTGCCTTCCTTATACCTTTACTGAATACAGCCATTTTTTATATAACAAAAACCGCTTTACGGAGTGGATGGAGATCCACAGCCTTGTCGGTTTTTCAATCTCTGAGATCGGGCAGAACGCCTTGAAAGATATCGCAGCAGCGGCTCCTGAAGCATTGATTCCTTCCTATCACAGAGAAATTTCCGGGCTGGTTGAACAAAAAAACCGCTCAAGCTACAAAGAAGCCGTCAAACAATTAAAAAAGCTGCGCACCCTTTATAAAAAATCGAAAAAACAGGATGTCTGGAACCGGTTTATGGAGCAGTTTTCAGCCCGCTATAAACGGCTGAGAGCCTTCCAGGAGGAACTTAAGAAAGGAAAGTTGATCGATGGCGAGTCTTAAGGAAATCGTGATACATGTCGAACAATCAGAAGACTATACATTCATTTTATCTTGTCATGACGGGGATCATCAGTTTCTTACGCGGAATGAAATGGAAAGGTATTTGTTTCAGTGGCACGAATCGTCTTTTTACGGAACGTTTCTCGAAGATGCCGGTTTAGAGACTCCGGCGGTTCTGCTGTCTCCGTGGATGGCGGTCGAATTTCTCGGTAAAAACTCATTTAATTCTTACAGCGACATCAATCTCACCGAGGAAACCGAACCTTTGATGAAAACAGCTTCCACCATTTATGAGTTTATCGCAGATGAAGATTTTCTTCCCGACTATGAAGCATGGAAGCAAGAGGTGCTGCGCTGGAAAGATAAAGAAGGGATTTTGGAAGGCTATACAGCTGAATGGTTTTCACACGCTGTCGAAGACTACATCAACTACAATGACGAGTTAAAAGCAAAATGGGAATCGATTGTCGCACATTCTCCAGCCGTTACCACATTTCAGGGACACTTTCTCGATGAAGACGATTTTCTTGAAACGATCGGCTGGCATGAAAACCCTGTGCCGTTTACCGTCGGACTCCGTTTAAATGAACCTGATTTTGACGGAGACGATTGGAAAATCGAACTGTTTTTGCGCGACAAAAAAAGCGGAGCCATTCAGTTCTTTGAAGGCTTGAACAGGCTGAAAAAATCGTGGCACACATACGCTGATAAAATCGCCCGCGAACAAGACAGATTCCGCCAAATCGTGCCGTGGCTGACGATCGACTCGGGAACGACGCTTTTAACGGAAGAGGAAGCATGGATCTTCCTATCCGAAGCAAGCGAAACTCTTGTCAGCATGGGGATTGAAATTTTGCTGCCGTCATGGTGGCAAATCGTCAGAGACAGCAACATGCTGCTGAAAGCGAAAGTGTCATCGGCTCCCCGCGGCGAGTCTTTTGTCGGAATGAATGCATTGATGGACTTCAACTGGCGTTTTGCTACGAACGGAATCGAACTCACAGAAGAAGAATTTGAGCAGCTTGTCGCCAATAAAAGACGGCTTGTCAACATACGCGGGCAGTGGATTAAAATCGATCCGAATTTTATCAAACAAATGAAAAAGCTGATGGAGCGAGCAGAAACAGAGGGGCTTCATATGTCTGACATCCTGGCGCGCGAGCTGACGGAGCGGAGCGAAACCCGCGAGGATGATGATCTGTTCGATGCTTCCGCATTCAGCGAGGTGCGGTTTGAACTGTCTTATCAGCTGAAAAACATGATCAGAAAGCTGAGCCATCGCGATGATCTCCCGTCATACCCGGTCAGCAAATTTTTTGACGGAACGCTCAGGGCTTATCAGGAAGACGGTTTGAACTGGCTGATCTTTCTCAGAAACTGCGGCTTCGGCGCCTGCCTGGCAGACGATATGGGTCTTGGAAAGACCATCCAGATGATCGCCTATTTCGCCTATTTAAAAGAACAGGGACAACAAATGCCGTCTCTCATCATTGCGCCGACTTCCGTCCTCGGGAACTGGCAGCGCGAACTCGAGACCTTCGCGCCCGGCCTGACGGCGGCGCTCCATTACGGGCCAAAACGCCCTAAAGGTGAAGCATTTCAGGAATGTTACAAAGATGCAGATATCGTCTTGACATCATACGGCCTCGCCCAATCCGACTTTGACGATCTCAGCAGCGTCGCCTGGAACTGCATCTGCCTTGACGAAGCCCAGAATATTAAAAATGCGCACACGAAACAATCCCGTTCAATCAGAAAGCTGAAAGGCATGCATCATATCGCGCTCAGCGGGACTCCGATGGAAAATCGCCTGACGGAGCTGTGGTCGATCTACGATTTCATGAACAAAGGCTATCTCGGAAGCCTTGGCAGCTTCCATAAGCGTTTTGTCCTGCCGATTGAAAAAGACCGCGACGAAAAACGGATCGAACAGCTCCAGCAGCTGATCAAACCGTTTTTATTAAGACGGACAAAGCAGGACAAGGAAGTCGCGCTCAACCTGCCTGAAAAACAGGAAGAAAAAGAGTTCATCCCGCTCTCCGCAGAACAGGCCTCACTATATGAACAGCTTGTCAAAGATACGTTTGAACATATGTCAAGCCTCGCCGGAATGCAGCGTAAAGCTCTCATCTTAAGCATGCTCGGCAAGCTCAAACAAATCTGCGGCCACCCTGCCCTTTACTTAAAAGAGACCGGGAGCGAGCTCCTGAACGGAAGGTCAGTCAAGCTCGAAAAACTGCTGGAGCTGACGAAGACAATTCGCGAAAGCGATGAAAGCTGCCTGATTTTCACCCAATATCTCGGGATGGGAGATATGATGAAACGCCTGCTCGAGAAATCATTCGGCGAACCGGTCAAGTTTCTGAACGGCAGTTTATCCAAGCTTGAACGGGACAAAATGGTGGAGCAGTTTCAGAACAAGGAATTTCCGATTCTGATCTTATCATTAAAAGCCGGGGGCACAGGCCTCAATTTGACGGCCGCCAATCACGTCATCCATTACGACAGATGGTGGAATCCCGCGGTTGAAAATCAGGCGACAGACCGCGCCTACAGAATCGGACAGAAACGGTTCGTCCACGTTCATAAACTGATCACCACCGGCACAATTGAAGAAAAAATCGACCACATGCTCGAATCGAAGCAATCGCTGAACGATCAAATCATCCAAAGCGAAAATTGGATCACCGAACTTTCCGAGCATGAACTCGAGGAGCTATTTACCCTGAACGCTTCGGCTATTACGGGTTAAATAAAACAGCTGTCTGAAATAGACAGCTGTTTTTTATGTTAATGACAGTCCCAATTATACAATACGTTTGAAAAGTCCTTATTCTTTAAATCATCAGGCCTTATAAAAAAATTGGCAATCCCGACATCTCCCCACATCGCGTCAATGTTCTCATCAGAATCAATTTGCAATAGCAGAACGGTATAATCCGGATAATCGCCTTCCCGCGGATCATATTGCGTGAAGGCTGCGTAGCCCCCGATTTTATGGGAGAAGCCGTCGTACATTTCATGGTATTCTTCGAACACCGTTTCCTCTTGATCGCCGAATTGCTCAAAGAATGTCCAAGCATCCGTTCCCGCGTATCGCTCAAATTGAAAGTCGGACGCAGAGACAAGTTCAGACCCTATGTCAGGTGTGAGTGAGGCTTCGCATCCAATCGGAAAGGCCAGCTCATCCTCAAGCTTCACAAACGAAAAATCGTCGACAAGCTCGTCTTCATTTTCGATGACATTCTCAAAATACTTGATGCAAAAACTCGACTGTTCACATGGATCATCAAAATTCAATCCGTAAACATCATCACTGACAGAGATAAAAAAAAGCAGAATACCGGATTCCGGGAAATTCTCAAGACGGGGCATGTCTGAAAAATTAATTTGCGCAAGCAGTTTCATCGGCTTTCCCTGTGAATCGACAGGATACTTTTCAGACTTTGGAAAATAAGGATCGCCGGCCAGTTTGCTTTCATACCGGCCTGTTTTTCCTTTTCTCGCGTCCAGCTTCAAAAAATCCCGCACTGATTGTTCAAATTGCCCGCGGTATCGGGCCATTTTTTCGGGTAATTGAAACGGCTTTTTCATACTTATCATTCTCCTTTTGACCGGGTGACTCTTTAAAATGCGGAGGTTACCTATTTGAGCTTATTTCTCTTCATATAATCAAGAACGGATTGATATTCTTTATTCGCATCACTAAACATGGCATAGTTTTTCGCTGTTGAAAACCATTCAAGCGTTGAAGGCACTCTCCCTTGAAGGCTGCTTTCAAGATCTGTCTGTTGGACAGGCGACAGCTTTCCTTGCTGAAGCGACCGTTCGATCGCCTGATCTAAAGCATCGCTGACCAATTGTTCTAAATCAGCCCCCGAAAAATGGCAAGTCTTTTTGGCAATTTTCAGTACATCAATCTGATCATGCGGCTTGCCGGACAGCTTTAAATTTAAAATGTCGACACGTTCTTCTTCAGATGGAGGCGGCATAAATACCATCTTATTCAATCTGCCGGGACGGCGTAAGGCAGGATCTAAATACCACGGTGTATTCGTTGCACCGATCACATACACACCGTCATTAAACGACCCTAAACCATCTAATTCTATCAGCAACTGATTGACCAGCACCCTGTCATGATGCTGGCTCATTCCCTGCCGATTCCCCCCGATCGAATCAAGCTCATCAATAAAAAGAACGCAAGGACTGTTATCACGCGCTTTTTCAAAAATATCATGCAGATTATGTTCACTCTGCCCAACATACATGGACAATATCGCTTGAAGCTCCAAGTGTATAAAGTTTGCTTTGATCTCGCCGGCAATCGCTTTCGCGATAAATGTTTTTCCGCATCCCGGCGGGCCAAACAGAAGAAGACTTCCCCCCGTCGCTTTTCCAAACGCTTTAAAATACTCAGGATTTTGCAAAGGCAAAATAAAGTCCATGTTGATTTTCTTTTTAATGTCTTCTAATCCGCCGACATCAGCAAAAGTTTCACAGTGTTGTTCTAATTCGGTTAAAGCATGTTGATGTTGATCAAACTGAATGACTTTCACCTTTGCGCGTTTTTCCGTGTCATCCCTCTTCATATTTATCCTTCCTATCTATGATTTGTACCGGTTAAGATCCTTTTCATCACTTTATAGTTCGCCTTGGAACCCGCATGTTTTTCCAGCTGGGCCTGATCTTTCTTTTTGATTCCGCTTCTTTCAATATGTATTCCTTTCCGCTGCAGGAGCTGATCAAGTTCGTCAGCTTTATTGTAAAACTCGTCGGACAAGGCGGCATCGATTTTTTTTCCGTCATTTAACGTCAGATCATACTTCAGGTAAAGTGCGCCTTTTAACCCTTTTTGATAATAGGCATGGACAGAAGTGACATCTTCCATATCGTAATGTTTGGTGCTGGAAATTAGCCCTTCTCTCATGACAATGCTGTTTTTCCCGATATTTTGATATTGAAAAAAAGCATTGCATAGCAGCGTCAGCCCTACCACTAGAAGAATCAAGGATAAAGGAAGCTGCAAGCGCCCCTGATAGCCTTTGGAAATTATCACTTTTCTAACGGTGTAAGGTATACAAATCAAGGTCAGCAGCAGGCTGTAAAATATGCTTACATCAGAGCAAAAAAGCAAGTTGTCGGAAGCCGCCAGCATTTTCATTTGAAGATTCCCAAATCGGTCATACAAAGACATCGTGCCGACAAAACTGAGCAGTCCGAAAAAAACAAAAAATAGAGTTCCCGGTTTATCTTTATGTATTTCCATTATTTCCACTCTTTCATTCATTTAAAATATCAATCTGTATAAGAATGATATGATCCCTATCACAATGATCAGCAATACAAAAAGGATCCAAATCGGTGTGTACCCCAAAAATGTGAGGACCGAACTACCTCGCATCTGTTCGGGCAATTTTCGCTGCATGAGGGCTCCCGCCAGCCCGTTCATCATATAAGGTGTACTGTAGACGAGAAACAGGTATGGAATCATCAGCCACTTGAAGACCAATGTCACAATGACTAGAAGCGGCCAAAACAACACCGGTTTTTTAACACGCAGCTTCTCATGGAAGCGCCTGACTTTCAACGGGTATTTCATAAACCAAAAATTACACATGTTGTATAACGCTAAATTGGGTACAATCCCTGGATTGTTCGGATTGATTTGTAGAGCTGTTTTGTTTAAAGTCAAGGCTTGTGCATAATCTCCTCTTCTATGCGCCGCAGAAGCGGCCATTCCCGTGATCATGGCATCATCGGCATTTTGGGCAAGCGCTCTGTCTGAACACGCCCTTGATAATCCATCCTCAAAAAATACCGCCAAAATTTCACTGTATACGACAAGAGAAAATGGATCGTCAGGTTCTAATTCCACTGCCTTTTCTATATAAAAACGCGATTTTTCATACTCATTTTTATCATGGAAAAGAAATTGAGCGTGCATTGCATAAGTGTAGTGATAATCAGGGTACTCAGAAATCATTAATTCATTTATTTCCTCATGCTCTTCGTACATTCCCAATTCATAGTATGCAAGAGTCAAGACAGCCAAAATTTCAAAGTTCATCGGATCTAAATTTAAAGCCTCTTTTGCAAACTGTACCGCTTTTTCATATTCTTTCGCATTAAAATATATATTTGAAAGCAATTGATAGCCTTCGTGTGAGTCGGGGTAATTGGATAAAAACTGCTCTGCTTCCTTCAAGGCTTCCTTTGTTTTCCCCCACTTTGAAAGCCGCTCTGCTTTCTCATACATTATGCTCATTTGATTATCCAAATCGATCACCTGTTATTTACTCTTTTTCAATGAGTTCTAGTATCTTTTTCTAAATTCGAGGATTTAAACTAATGATAAAGTCACCTTCCATTCTTGGAATTTGAAATAATAGTTAAATAGTAACAAACATCACCATATCAAACAATGAATAAAAAGTAACGAAAATATACCTCATAGTTCACGAGTCAGCGTTAAAATAAATAAAGGCCGCCGACAATGTCGGCGGCCCGCGGATCAATAACATCTGCTGCTTAACCGCACTCCTTCAATCGTTACGCTGCCGTGTACCGGCATCACGCCGATTTGAAAGGATGTACGAATTAAACCGGTTTGACTTGCTGTTCAATCAGCTGATTCAGGATGTGAGCGACGCCATTTTCATCATTAGTGAGCGTCACCTCATCAGCCATCTCTTTAATGTCTTCGCGCGCATTGCCCATGGCAAAGCTTTTCCCCGCGATCTTCAGCATCGAAAAATCATTGAGGCTGTCTCCGACGGCAGCTGTTTCCTGAAGGGTAATGCCGAGCTTGCGCGAAAGCTTTTCCAACGCCAGCCCTTTTGACGCCTGAAGATGCTCAATTTCAAAGTTATGCTCGGCTGAAGTGACAAGCGTAATATCTTGCGCATCTTTAAATCGCTGCCAGCCTGTTTCCAGTTTTTCTTTATGAAAAGAAAAAGCTAATATGTTATATACATTGACATCTTTTCCCGCTAAAAACAGGTCGGTATAGGAGCTGATGTACGCATATCCGTTTTGGCTGAGCTGCTGTTCAGCCGCGAGTTCCAGCCTTGAAAGATCGGCCCCGGGATTTGCGCTTTTCAAGCGGTCCAGCTCAATGTCAAGCAGCTCGCGGCCGTTTTGCGGCGTGAAGATCGCTTCATCGCTGAATACCTCATAATAGTAATTCTTTTCTTCAAGCCATTGAAGAATTCCTTCCGCCCGTTTCCGGTCAAGCGGCACCGAGTGGTAAAGGCGCCCTTCAGGATCATGAATCACCGCTCCGTTGGCACTGATAATCCATGTTTTAATACCTGTCGGCTCAAAAATCGTTTGAACATCGAAGGATGCTCTCCCCGTGGCAACTACTACTTCAATCCCGTGTTCCCGCGCTTTTTTAATCGCATCGATGTTTTCTTTTGAAATCTTGCTTTCACTGTTTAACAACGTCCCGTCTAAATCGACCGCAATCATTTTCATCTGCTGTTTTCCCCCTTAAGTATCGTGATGTTCAGCCACGAGCAGCTCGACATCATGTTCATCAAGCAGTTTCTGAAACGGTTTCGGCGGCAGCCGGTCTGTAATGAGAAGGTCGATGTCACTGAGTTCAGCATACCGGTAAAAATCCGTTCTCCCGATTTTCGAATGGTCGGCAAGCGCTATGACTTGTTTCGCTTGAGAAATAATTTTCCGTTTCACCATTCCATCCTCCTCATGGGCGATTGTAAGCCCGTGTTCGGAAATCCCCACCACGCCGATCAGCGCTTTATCAACATGATAGCATGACAGCTTTTCAATGACGGAGGCGCCGTACAAAAAGCGGTGCTCTTTTTGAAGCTTACCTCCAAGCAGGTGGATATCAGCACCTTTTCTTGAGGAAAGAACCTCCGCAAGGTTAATCGAATTGGTGATGATCGTGCAATTGACATCCGGCAAATGCTCGGCGCATGATTGGACTGTCGTGGAAGCGTCCAAAATCATACGGTCGCCTTCTCTGATTAAAGAAGCGGCTGCTTTTCCGATCATGCTTTTCTCTTCGGAAACCATGCCCAGCCTGCCAGAATAGTCTTTGACCTCATCATGAACGGTAGGCAGAATCGCCCCTCCCCTTGTTCTGATAATAGCGCCTTGCTCCTGCAATTTGACCAGATCCCGCCTTGCCGTATCTCTTGAAACTCCGAATAAAGAACATATTTGTTCAACGGAAATCCGTTTATGCTCTTTTAAATAGTCAATGATGGAAATTAACCTTTCCTCTTGATACACTCGATCATTCCTTCTTTACACAAGTAAAATTCATTATTTATAAGTGATTATAAGCGATTACACAGAACAAATCAAGAACACATAAGTAATGATAAGCAAAAATAAAGCCTGAGGCCGGTTTCCCGGTCCTCAGGCTCGCATGCTAAAATGAAAATGTTCCATATTGAGAGTGCCAAATTTCACGAAACGCATGGATATCGCGGTCTGCAGCCGGATGATCAGCCAAATGGATGGCTTAAAAGCTCAGGGCTGATTGTCGCCTCATGGCTCCCCGCTTCCATGACGGCAAGAATTTGACGGTTATGTTTAAAGCTTGCCGCAAGCACTTTGCAATTTAAACGGTATGTGTTAAATAAGCCGACAATCGTTTTGACAACGCCCGCCCCATTACCATACTCTTGATCAATACGATTGACATACGGCGCGACATAGGAGGCGCCGGCTTTTGCGGCCAAAACAGCCTGTGCAGCGGTATAAACCGTTGTCCCTGTGGTCTGGATGTTTTCAGCCGCGAGCTCTCTGATCGCGTAAAGTCCTTGAGCCGTCACCGGAATTTTCACCGACACGTTTCCATCCAGCCAGTTATAGAGCGCCTTCGCCTGATCGGCCATATCCCGCCAATGGTCGGCGATCACTTGGGCATGGAGAGGCAGATGCTCGGGAAGGAGCCGCCGAATATCTTGAATCTGCTGTTTAAAGGGCTGCTTTTCCCTTGCAATCAGCGCCGGGTTTGTCGTGACGCCGCCAGCGGGAAATGAATCCAGCAATCCTTCAATCTCCGGTATATGCGCTGAATCAATCAGCATGTTCATCATCGCTTCCCCCTCGTATTTTAATGCATGACCTGCCCTCCGGTTACATTGATCGATTGACCCGTCATATAGGATGCCTGGTCAGAAGCGTAAAATAGGATGGCATTGGCGATGTCATCATACGTACAGCCCCGTCCGAGCGGCACTTTTTCGGTGTACACGCGCTCTACTTCGCTCTCTGGAATGCCGAGCTTTTTCGCGTATTGCGGGATCAAGCTTTGGAACATCGGCGATTTTAACAAATTCCCCGGCATAATGCTGTTCACGCGAATGTTGTGTTCGGCAAGATCAAGCGCAAGGCTTTGAGTGAGACCGACGCCTCCAAATTTGGAAGCTGAATAAGCTGTATTATGTTTGCTGCCGACTTTTCCCGATTTGGAGTTGATTTGAATGATTGACCCGCTTCCCTGCTCAATCATGACCTTTGACGTTTCCCTCGCGCAAAGAAAATACCCGGTCAAATTGACTTCGATGGTCCGTTCCCAGTCTTCAAGCTCAAAATCTGTGATCTTATTGCTTTTGGCGATTCCCGCACTGTACACCATCACATCGATTTTATTGAATTTCTCCGTGACCCTGCCGATCATTTTTTCCACATCGGCTTCCTTTGTAAAATCCGCTTGAATCCACAGCGATTTGACCCCGTATTGACCGGCTGCATGTTCAGCCGTCCTTTCGGCGTTCTCGCCGTTGATGTCTGCGACCGCGATGTCATATCCCGCCTCTGCCATGCGGTAGGACAGCGCTTCTCCGAGACTTTGGCCGCCGCCGCATATCAATGCCACTTTTCCTTTATTTATCTCCATATTGCACCCGCTCCTTATGAGAATCTTTTAACTTGAATACAGTCTCCTGCTGAAACCTCCGGCAGTTGTTCTTTTCGTTCAAGGTACAGCGTTCCCGGCAGCTCGGCCGAAGCTGATCCGTCAAATTTCAGCGTAATATGCCCGAGATTCGCCAGGTTCTGCCGAACGGCGCCGCCAACGGCTGTGATTTTGTATGACTCGCCGCCCAGTATGAGCTCATCGCCTTCATTGAAGTCGCCTTCTACAGGCTTTATATCAATTGATAAGCAATAATCTTTCAATTCATCCGGAGCACCTTCGCCGAATAATATAAGCATCTTTTCATCTGAAAATGCTGTTGCTTGAGCTCCGATTCTGTTATTTTTGTTTCATACAGCATGACCATAATTCTCCCTCCTTAAGAAAACCTCAGCTGTCATACATGCCAAAGCTGGCCAGCCAAGCAATGAAAACGGTTGGCGCCCCCGTCAAAAAACGCGAATACAGTACCGACGGCACCCCGACTTCAACCGTTTCGACTTCCGCTTCCGCAAGACCCAGGCCGACCGGAACAAAGTCGGCAGCTGCTTGCGAATTGATCGCAAATAACGCCGGCAGCGCCAAATTCGGCGGAATGTTTCCTTTGCCGATCTCGACGCCGATCAGCGAACCGACAACTTGTGCAATCACCGCCCCAGGTCCAAGAAACGGGGAAAGCAGCGGAAATGAACAAACAAGCGAGATTAATAGCAATCCGGGCAGTGACCCTGCAAATGGTGATAAATATTTGGCAAAAATGTCTCCGATGCCTGACTCTTTAATGATGCCGATCAACAGAGCCACAAAAGCCATGAACGGAAGAATTGTTTTGATAACGGTTTCAATTGCTTCCCGTCCCGCTTGATAAAACGTGCTGACGACCGATCCCATGGCCATCCCGATTGTCGCCATCATCCCTTTCGGTGACTGCTGTTCACTAATTTTTTTCTCTGTGCTATAATGGTTTTGTTTATTTTGCATTTGTTTTTCTTCTGGAATATTAGACTGTTCAGGCTCCTCCACAGCTCCCAGCAGTTTAATATTCTCTTTTTTTACTCCGGAAACATATATATCTTCTGTAATATGGGCGGCAAGCGGCCCGCTTTTCCCGGTCGTCATCACATTGATCGTCGGAATTCGCTTTTGCGGATAAAGTCCGCAGCGCAGCGTCCCTCCGCAGTCGATGATCACAGCGGCCATTTCGCTTTCGGGTACTGTCGTTTTAAAGCCGTCGACCAGTGTGCACCCCGTCAGCTCAGCTAAATGATCCGCAAAATCGGGTTTGTTTCCGCCGGTGACGTACACGATTTTATTTCTCTCTTCATCAGGCGTGATCACCAGAGGCCCGCCAAACCCTCCCGGCCCTTTTAAAACTTCAACCGAACGATAGGAACTCATCTGTAAACCGCCTTTCTTATTTAAGATCAATCGAATCTTTTAAGGCAATGCCCTGCTGTTTCGCGACATAAGCCGTTGTCATATCCGTTACCCAGCCCCTGAGAAAGTTTGTCACAATCCCGACCAGAAGATAGCGGAGAGCGAGCTCGGTCGTTTCATGCCCCAGCGTCGTAATTCCTGCGGCAATCCCGAGGAAAACAAACAGCTCGCCCGGATTCACGTGCGGGAAAAGTCCGTTATGCGTATGACAGGAATAGGATGCAGCCGCATAATAGCTCGGTTTGTATTTTTCAGGCAAGAACCTGCCAAGCGACAGCGTCATTGGATTTGCAAGCATGAACGTACCAATGACAGGCAAAACCATGTATCTCGTTAATGGATTTTTTCCCGACTTCCTCGCGAGCGCTTCGACGCGCTTTTCTCCTATCAGGTGTATCAGGGCATTCATGGCAACAAGCAGCATAATCAATAAAGGAACGATGTCTGTAAGCATACTGACAAACACTTCTCCGCCATGTCTGAATAAGTCCATAAACTTTTCCGCAAGCCATGTTACGTTTTTCATAATTCACCTCTTTTTTTGATTTGAAAGCTCATCAGTTTTTGAAACCGTGTTTTCTTCTGCGGGACATCACCCCCTTTCGTGATGATGTCGAATGTCTTCAAGGCATCTTCAATTGCGAGCCGTGTGAGGCGGTCGTGCCGGACAAGCTCCGCTTGTCCGATCTTCAGCAAATACTTTCCTTCAAACCCTTTTAAAGGCCTGATTCTTGAAAAGACGGTGACACCTTGCATTTTTGACGCCTTCAAAATTTTATTGCGCTTGTCAATGACAAACAGGACGACCGTTCCGGCTCTGAATAATCCGGTCTTCCTTCCGACCGCGACTCTTCCCATACGTCTGTATGCGGCGAATGTTCGATTGAAATGCCTGATTTGCAAAAAACCAAAAATACTTTGGAGAAGCCATGCAGCTCCAAGGGCGATGATAAAGTAAATGATCATAATTGGTTTCTTACCTCCTCGGCAATTTCTCTGGCTGTTTCGGCAGTTGTCACCAAAATATTAATATAACGGCCTTTTGCAGCCCCGATAATAGAAGGGACTTTTTCATGGGATTCGGCAAGACCGATGGAATACTCCAAATTCCTTAACCGGTTGATGTCTATCGCGATGGTTCTGTCATGAATCTTTGTTTCTACCAATGCTCCCGACCGATCAAAGAAACGCGAGCATATATCTCCGACCGCCTGTTTTTCTTCAAGGCGCTCGATATCCTGATCGCCGTAAAATCCGGTCCAGATCATATTTGAAGAACTAAGCGGCGCTCCGATCCCGACGGCTGCCACAGTAAGGCCGTTCCACAGACTTTCTATTTTTTTGAAATAGTGGGACTTGACGATTTCCTCTTTCGTTTCTTTTTTTTCGACAACGGCTGCCGCGTCTATAAAGTAGGGCGTGCCTCCAAAGTCACCCGCAATGCTGTACACGATGCTGTTCACGTGATATTTCGTATCCATGGCGCCCGGACCGCCGACAAGCGGCACAAATGAAGCGCTCCGTTTTTTGACGCCGTGAAACTCCCCGATCATTCCCGCCATCGTCGTCCCCCATGCGAAGCCTACCGTATCTCCGTCTTTCACGACGCGTTTTAAGATTTCGGCACCGGCTTTGCCGACGAGTTTCTTCTTGTCTTCAGCTGTTTGTTCCGGTTTTGCGTCGCATATGTAAACTTCTTTAAGCCCGAGCAGCTGTTCGAGCTCCCGTTCCAAATCATAGTGTGTCCCGATATGGTCATCGATCGTGATTTTAACGATTCCTTCCTCGCGCGCTTTTTTCAGCATGCGTCCGACGGTTGTTCTGTATATCCCTGTTGCGTTTGCAATCTGGCTCTGTGTCATATCCTCTTCGTAGTACATTTTGCAGACTTTGATCAGAAGGCGTTTATCATCCTTCATTTCCATAAGATCACCCTTTACTTTTGCACATATGTGCAAACATTGATCATTTGTTGTTGTATTCGCTTACATTATACATACGGAATTTTTGGGCGTCAATTTAAATTTGTCTATTTTTTGTCTAAAATAAAAAAACCGGTCATTTAAAACCGGCCATACAGGGGGATAAAAAAGGGGATATTGATTGATTTTTTTTAAGAAAGGCGTTTATAGAAGGAATCTTACGGTTTAAGCTTCCGCCGGCTCATGGGCTTTTCGGCTTTCTCCCAAAAATCTGACTGATCGGGCGACAACTTCTGTAATAAAAACGCGCTCGCCTTCTGAATTGACGTATTGGCGAGTCTGGATTCTTCCGCTCAGCCCGATGATGGAGCCTTTTTCGCAATATTCGGCTGTGTTCACGGCAGTTTTGCGCCACAGGGTGCAATTGACAAAGTCCGCTTCAATTTCGCCTGCTGCATTTTTGAAAGGCCTGCTGACAGCCAGCGTCACATTTGCAACAGGGACACCGTCAGATGTGTACCGAAGTTCGGGATCTTTTGTCAAACGCCCGACCAGCATGATCTCATTAAACATTTCGTCCCTCCCTTCCTGTTCGGGTATCCCCAGTTTATAAGAGATCGGTATTTAAGCAAAATCATCATAAAAGAAAAATAACCCGGAAAAACCCGGGTTCGCGTCATAATTTTTGTTTCTTTCTGCCATTAATTAAAAAAATCATCTCATTATTATTTGAGAAATAAGTATTTTACAGAAACTAAAAAAAACAGGAGATGCCAGCCACCGCTCTGAGTATACGCGGACATATGAGCCCCCGTCCCAAGCATACAAACGGAATGACAACTCTTTCTGTTTAATCGTTACTTGAAATTCGTATATTTCCATTCTGTCTTTTGTTTCATAGCGAAACACGATGCCTTCATTGGCATACGTGCTGATCTCGTGCTTTTTGTTCCCGGCTGAAAAGCAAATCATAGGCATATATTGACGGCAGTCAGCAGCTGGATTGCTTGCGATCACAAATACTTCTTTTAAGTAAAAATGGTTCATAAGTCACCTCCTGCTCAATATCACCTAAAGTATAAATAAAAATAAAGCATTATAAAATACTTTTTGCAAAATTTAAAATACGAATATGCTCCTATTGCATAAACAAACCAGGGTCAAGAGTTCTTCCAAGCGAATGTGCTATAATGGTTATACAACTATGGAAGCTTGTGAGGTGATACTAGTGAAAACCTTTAGGCTTATTGATTTAAAAATAGTCCGCCAGGATGAAACTTCAAAGCGGCTCGAGGAGTTCCCGCTGATCGACGGCCTTATCATTAATAAAGAAGACGGAGAAAACCACTGGATGGTTGAGGGGCTGGTTTCGAAAGAATACCGGTATTTTTTCGAATACCTCCTTCAGGAAGGCAAAGAAGTGAAAACATATGTAACGATCACGAAAAAAAGCAACCGCCCCGCACAGCTGTTAGCGAAGGTCAAAAAGATCACGGTACTAGGCGAGCATGTTTCCGTCTTATTGGACGGCAAAATGGTCAGCTCAAAGCTGAGGAAAGGCTCCGACAAGATTTTGGAAGATTTAATGAAAGAAGGATATTCCGGAGACCGGCTTCTTGAAGCATTTAAACAAAATATATAGAAAAGGCTGTCTTCGCCGACAGCCTTTTCGCTATAGCTCTAAGAGCGTTTCGTCTGATCTTTTAACAAATCCCGTATTTCCTTAAGCAATTCTTCCTGGGGATCAGGAGCAGCTTTTTCTTCTTCGGCATCTTTCTTCTTCAGCTTAGAGATATAACGGATAAATAGAAAAATGGAAAACGAAATAATAAAGAAATTGACGATCGACTGAATGAATAGCCCGTATTTAATTTCGGCATCAACAAATGTGAACGAGAGCGCTGAAAAATCCAGGCCTCCTAGCAGAAGACCGAGGAGCGGCATCATTAAATCATTGACAAGCGAAGTCACGATTTTTCCAAAGGCGCCTCCTATGATGACCCCGATTGCAAGATCGATTACATTTCCCCGAATCGCAAAGCTTTTAAATTCTTTCCACATGAATGATCACCTTTTCGCTTTTATGATAAAAAAACAAAATGGGCTTTTACGAAAACCCATTTTGCTACATTATTCCTGTTTTTCGCCAAGAGAAAACATCAATTCGGCTTCACACACCACTTCGCCGTCCACTTTCGCGACTCCTTTTCCTTTGCCGATGGAACCGCGGAAACGAAGCACTTCAAGCTCAAGATGGAGCTGATCGCCCGGTTTGACCTGCTTTTTGAAGCGGCAGCTGTCAATTCCCGCAAAAAACGCGAGCCTTCCGCGGTTTTCTTCCTTCATCAAAAGCGCCACGGCACCCACTTGCGCAAGCGCTTCAACAATTAAAACGCCAGGCATCACCGGATAATCCGGAAAGTGTCCGTTAAAGAATTCTTCATTTACTGTCACATTTTTATAACCCGCTGCCCGTTTTCCTTCCTCTACCTCTGTCACACGGTCTACCAGCAGAAAGGGATAGCGGTGGGGAATGATTTCTTTAATTTGCTGAGCATCAAGCATCGCCTTGACATCTCCTTTTTCGAAAAATATGTATAGAATGATATGTCAGTGCCTTATTCTGTACATCTGGAAGTATATTATGAAACGGAATCTTTTTCAACAAAAGATGAGAGACAACGCTGAAAATGAAAATAAAAAGAGCCTGAACCAAACGTCGTTTGGCCGGCTCCTGTTTTGCTGTGTTAACGTACTGAATTGATCAGCCCCATCATTTGATCGCCCATCGTGATGGCGCGGGAATTCATTTGATAAGACCGCTGCGAAGAGATCAGATCGGTCATTTCCTTCGATACATCGACATTTGATGATTCGAGGAATCCCTGTTTTAGAGAAATGTCCTGCCGCCCCGCTCCGTTCAGATTGATTAGAGCCGTTGCTCTCAATTCATCGCTGACAGAAAAAAGATTGCTTCCTTCTTCCGTAAGAGCCTGAGGTTTGACAGCCCGGACGATTCCCAGGTTAAAACGCAATGGCGCTTCACCCTGATTGTCTGACGAAACAGTGACACTTCCCGAACCGTCGACTTTGATGTGTTTATAGCGCTGGTTGAAGCTGATGGGATTTCCGTTTTCGTCAAGAACGGCATGCCCTTCTTTCGTCACCAGCTGCATCTGGTTGGCGTTACCAGCCGCAGGCGTCAGGTAAAATGCTCCGTCTCTTGTATATTGCACTTCCCCGTCGACATTGACCTGGAAGTACTGATAAGGAGAAGTCAGTGCAATATCAAGATCGCGGCCCGTCTCCTTAAGGCTTCCCTGTTTATGTGTCAGCCGGTCGGTCATGACGGCTCCGACGCCGAGCCGAAGTCCGGACGGCGTCTTTCTGCTTGCCGCTACTTCATTATTTTTCTCGTTTACCTGTTCAATCTGCTGCCTGATCAGCTCCGAAAAGCTCGTGTTTTTCGCCTTATATCCCGTTGTATCGGTATTTGCAAGATTATGGCTGATATTATCAATTTGTTTTTGCAGTTCAAACATTGTGTTTGAAGCCGTGATCATGGATCTAAGCATCGTTTTTCCACATCCTCCATTTACGCTGATCGCGATCGGTCATTTATCCGATCCTTCCAATCTCATTGGCCGCCTTTTCCATGCTTTTATCATAAGCTTGAAGAACTTTTTGGTTGGCTTCAAACGAGCGGTAGGCAGCAGTCATTTCCGTATAGGCTCTCGTCACGTCGACATTCGACCGTTCCGTCATCCCCTGCTTGACAGAATAAGTGACTTCGGGGTTGCCGACTGCGCTTGGCAGCGCCTCACCGTTTTCAGTACGATACAGATCATCGCCTTCTCTTGCTAAATTTCTCGTATCGAGCGCGATTCTGACATCGATCCTTCCAAGGTTTTGGCCGTTTTCAGTCACCGTTCCGTCCTCAGCGACTTGAAAATTCTCGCTTCCCACCGTAATCGGCCGGTTTTCCGTTGAAAGGACGAGTCGGCCGTTTATTGTCAATTGATTATTTTCATTTAAAGAAAAACGGCTGCTTCTTGAATAGCGTACATCCCCATTTTCAAGCCGAACCGCGTAGAAAAGTGCTGCTTTATCGTTTGTTTCCCCGTTGACCGGAACTTCGGTTTCGCTGATTGCGATATCTGTCGGCTCATTCGTGCTTTGCAGATCGCCCTGCGAGAATTGAGGCTTCAGTTCCTGCATGTAAACTCCTGTATTGATAGAACCGATCGGCGTCTGTGTTGAAAACGAACGCGAAGCGCTGCCTGCCTTGACAGAATCGGATTCAATCCGGCTCAAAAGCATTTCCGGGAAAGAACGGATTGATCCTTGGTCTTCTTTATATCCCGGCGTATTTGCATTCGCGATATTATTCGTCAGCATCTCTGTGCGGCGCTGCTGGGTGATCATTGCTGAAGTCGCTGTATAAAGTCCTTTTAACATCATTTCACCTCAAATAAGTGTCATGCTCCAGAGTTTCCTATCGAAAAAAACCTCTTTTGCGAAAGGCTTGCAATTTATATTTGCTAATACAGAACATTTGTTCTATAATGGTATTCAAACATACTACTCTTTTTATCGGCAGCCATTCGGTTCCTTTAAAGCATTTCACATAAAAAACCTCATTCTAAAAAAGAATGAGGCTTCTGATCAGCTCAGTTTGCGCTTAGGAAGCTTGTCCATGTTATCAAGCATGACACCCGTACCGACTGCCACACAATCCATCGGATTTTCGGCAACGAGAACCGGCACTTTCAGTTCTTCGGCAAGAAGCTGGTCAAGACCGTTTAACAATGCGCCGCCTCCTGTAATGATAACGCCTCTGTCGATAATGTCGGCTGACAGCTCAGGCGGCGTTCTTTCGAGCACCTGCTTGGCAGCCTGTACAATGACAGATACAGATTCGCGCAGCGCTTCTTCCACCTCTTTGCTCGTTACCGTAATGGTTCTCGGCAATCCTGTGACCATGTCGCGGCCGCGGATGGAAATTTCCTCGTGACGTGCGTCTGGGAAAACAGTTGCGACTTTAATCTTAATGTCTTCGGCTGTCCGTTCGCCTATGAGCAGCTTGTACTCGCGTTTGATGTAATTCAAGATTTCAAGATCAAACTTGTCCCCAGCCATTTTAATAGAAGAGGCGGTGACAATATCGCCCATTGAGATGACTGCGATATCTGTCGTTCCACCGCCGATATCAACTACCATGTTTCCGCTTGGCTGGAAAATATCCATTCCCGCTCCAATTGCGGCCACCTTAGGCTCTTCCTCCAAATAGACATGCTTTCCGCCGCTTTTTTCGGCAGCTTCTCTGATAGCCTTCTGCTCCACAGAAGTAATATTTGTAGGGCAGCAAATCAGCATGCGCGGCTTTGAGAAAAGACCTTTTACATTCAGCTTGTTAATGAAATGCTTCAGCATGGCTTCCGTTACTTCAAAATCGGCAATGACGCCGTCTTTTAATGGACGTATCGCAACAATATTCCCAGGTGTACGTCCTACCATTCTCCTTGCTTCTTCACCGACAGCGAGCACTTTCCCATTGTTTTTGTCAAGAGCAACGACTGATGGTTCATTTAAGACAATACCTTTTCCTTTGACATGGATCAGCACATTCGCTGTACCAAGGTCAATACCAATATCCCTTGCAAACATCTATCTATATCCTCCTCGAAATCTGTTTCACAGCAATGTCCACATTCTGCCCTAATTATATATTTTATCATAAATATTAGAAAAAAAAGAGAGCTTATTAAAGTTCTTCATAAAATTTTTGTGGCTTTTTACGGAGGATACCGGGAATTTCTGATAAACGCTGCTCGTTTCTGAGCCATTATTCCTTATTGCACGGGTTCTCTTTCAAAGATTTCCTCTTTCTTGTATTTTAGTTTTGTCGCTTCTCCGCCCCGCAAATGTCTGATTGATTTATGATAATCAAGAATTTCTTTTACTTCATTGGCCAGGTCAGGATTAATTTCAGGCAGCCTTTCTGTCAAATCCTTGTGAACGGTACTTTTGGAAACACCAAACTCCTTCGCTATCACACGAACCGTTTTTTTCGTCTCCACGATGTACTTCCCTATCTTGATTGTTCGCTCTTTGATGTAATCGTGCACACCACTCGACCTCCCTAAAATGGATGTGAGAAGTGTGAAATGAGATCCGTCTTGTGAAAAAATTCGCTATTTGCGCAGCTTCTTCGTTTTATGCTTTTCCAAGTAGAATTTTGAAATACTCCCACGATCCCTCACCTCAAACACTCTCTTTGTTAGGTTTGTATCAGTGTATTAGCATTTAAATGGGATTATGCTAAAAACTCAAGGAGGACAAGGGGTTTCTCTGATAATTTTATTTCGGGCTTCAAAAATTTTAACTTTACACTAATCTTGGCTTCCGGTAAAATGAATAAAGTTTATTATTTACCTAGGTAACTATTTTGAAGGAGTCCGGGAATGGAACATATCAATCGAAAGATTATTCACCAGCTCAATCAAAGCACGCGGATGGTTGCTAAAAAAACGAATGAACAGCTCGAAGGATACGGCCTTTACGGTTCACAGTGGTCGATCCTATACTGTCTTCACACCTGCGGACCGATGACGCAAAAAGACATTTGGACTTACTTGCACGTCGAGGCGCCGACTGTGACGAGAACCGTCAGCCGCCTCGAAAAAAACGGCTGGGTAGAACGGATACAGGGCGATGACAAACGGGAAAAAGTCGTCAAAATGACAGAAGAAGCCAAAATTAAATATGATGACATTCAATTAAAAATGCAAGAATTTGAAGAGGAAATCCTTTCCGTATTTGAAGAACGGGATAAAAAAACATTTCAAAGGCTGTTAAATCAATTATTAGAAGGACATCAGGAGGAGTTGTAGCCTATGAAGCAAGCTGAACCCATTTGGACCAGGGATTTTATCATGGTCGTTTTGATTAATTTATTTATATTCGTCTATTTTTACGCACTGTTGACCGTGCTTCCGGTCTATGCGATGCAGGAGCTCGGCGGCTCCGAGTCAGAAGGCGGCCTTTTGATCAGCGGCTTCATGCTGTCCGCGATTTTTGCGAGGCCGTTTTCGGGAGCCGTTATTGAACGTTTTGGCAAAAAAAGAATGGCGCTCATCAGCGTCGTGC
The DNA here is from genome assembly GCF_056155945.1 of Bacillus sp. GM2. Classification (NCBI taxonomy): domain Bacteria; kingdom Bacillati; phylum Bacillota; class Bacilli; order Caryophanales; family Bacillaceae; genus Bacillus; species Bacillus sp. GM2. The sequence goes on along the minus strand of NZ_JBRKSZ010000008.1, from coordinate 1,462,501 downwards.
TGTTTACTTTGGCATCATTTCTTTATATCTTCATTCATGATATCTACCTGCTGCTTGGCATTCGCTTTTTCCAAGGCATTTGGTTCAGCATCATCACGACGGTGACGAGTGCAATTGCAGCCGATTTAATTCCGCCGGCCCGCCGCGGGGAAGGTTTGGGCTACTTTGCCATGTCGATGAATTTGGCGGTTGTCATCGGTCCGTTTATCGCGTTGAACCTGCTGGATAAAATGAGTTTTTCCGATCTGTTTATTTTATTTTCAGGAATCGTCACTGTGGCCATCCTCTGCACGGCACTGGTCCGGATTCCTAAAGGAAACGACATCCGTTCGGCTGTGTTCAGGTTGTCTTTTTCCAACATGTTTGAAAAGGGCGCGATTCGGATTGCCACGGTCGGATTGTTCGTGTCGTTTTGTTATTCAAGCGTCATTTCCTTCATCTCTGTTTATGCCAAATCTCTCGGCCTTATTGAAGCAAGCAGCTATTTCTTTATGGTGTTCGCGGTGACAATGATGATCACGCGGCCGTTTACGGGAAAACTGTATGATAAAGTCGGCCCCGGAGTCGTCATTTATCCGTCCATTATCATTTTTTGCGCCGGGCTTTTCCTGCTTGCTTTTACAAACAGCAGCGGGATGCTTTTGCTATCCGGAGCTGTCATCGGCATCGGCTACGGATCTATCACGCCGTGCCTTCAGACCTTGGCGATTCAGGCTTCGCCGCCTCACCGGAGCGGCTATGCAACGGCGACTTATTTTACGCTGTTTGATACCGGGATCGCAGTCGGATCCTATGTTTTCGGGTTGGTTGTGGCACAAGCCGGTTTTTCAAACATCTATTTATTCTCAGGCGTTTTTGTGCTCATCAATCTGTTTCTGTATACATGGAGCCAAAAATCCGCACTCGCAAAGGGGAAGCGGGATATATCAATGGCTGAATAAGCCGTTCAACCTCGCCGGGCCGGGATTGCCCGGCTTTTTTCATGCAGGCTGATACAGTCCGATCTGTCATTTAATGAAACTTTTGCAAAATCAAATACGTCTCCTAACTGTCTGACCAAAAACTACTACTCTATTAAAAAGGTGATTTTTTGAACTATTGGCTTTTTACACGCATTCATCAATTATCAAACCACAACCACATCCTGGACAGCGCTATGATTTTGATTACAGAAAAAGCAATTTACATGTATGCGCTCATTTTGCTTTTGATCTGGATCTTCGGAAACCGTTCTTATAAAATAAGCGTTCTTCAGGCAGGTGTGACGGGTATTCTCGGATTGGCGGCAAATTATTTGCTGTCATTGGTTTACTATGAGCCGAGGCCGTTTGTCGCTCACCATGTGGACGTATTGATTCATCATGCTGCCGACGCCTCATTTCCCAGCGATCATACAACCGGGGCGTTAGCCATTTCGATCGCTTTTTGGCTTTATCATCGGAAAATTGGAAGCTGCCTGATTGCTTTCGGGTTATTGACGGGCTTTTCCCGTATTTGGGTCGGACACCACTACCCTGTTGACGTTTTAGGCAGCATTTTGGTCGCTTTATTTGTATCACTCGTTATGTTTAGATTCTCAGCGTATGTACAGCCGCTTTTTGAACGGATCATCTCACTCTACGAATCGATCTTGCGGAAATTGCGGAAAGCCGTATCCAGAACGGCATAAGAAAACACCCGAATCTCATGATTCGGGTGTTTTTCATTTCCTTTCCTTAACCTTTTAAGGCTTCGGTTAACGGCGGAACAATTTGTTTTTTGCGGGATACAACGCCTTTCAGTGTCGCTGTGTTGTCTGACAATGTGACATTGAACGCTTTTTCCACTGCTTGTGCAGCTTGTCCTGAAGCGACGACAACCGAGTCGTTTGTTAAAATGTCGGTTACGACAAACACAAATAAATCCAATCCTTTTTCAGACACCACTTTTGCAAGTTCTGCGTCAACTTCCTCTTTGCGGGAGAGAACGTCGTTTGTATCAACAGTGTTAACTTGCGCGATCTCCACTTTATGGCTTCCCATCGTAAACTCTTTTGCGTCAAGAGAGAGAAGCTGAGGAATCGTTTTTGCGCTCAAATCAGCTCCGGCCTTCAGCATATCGAGTCCATAGCTGTCGGCATCAACGCCGGCAATCGCAGCCAATTCTTTTGCAGCTTTGACATCTTCGTCCGTGCAAGTCGGAGATTTGAATAAGAGGGAATCTGAGATGATCGCCGACAGCATCAATCCTGCGATATCTTTTTTAATTTCGACGCCGTTTTCTTTATAGAGTTTGTTTAAGATCGTTGCTGTGCAGCCTACAGGCTCTGCGCGATAATACAGAGGGTCGCTCGTTTCAAAATTGGCGATCCGGTGGTGATCGATGACTTCAAGCACGCGAACTTGATCCAGGTCATCGACGCTCTGCTGGCGCTCATTATGGTCAACCAGAATCACGCTGTCAGTTTCATTCGCAACAGTGTTCACAAGGCGGGGTACTTCTGCATTAAATTTCTCAAGCGCGAATTCGGTTTCGCCGTTGATTTCGCCGAGGCGGACGGGTTCTGCGTCCATGCCGAGCTCCTTTTTTAATTCGGCATATGCAATCGCTGAACAAATCGTATCCGTATCCGGATTTTTGTGGCCAAAAATAAGTACTTTACTCATGATATAACTCCTTACTGTTGTTTTTATAGTAAGCTTACCTGACAATAAAAAAATCTGCAAATCTGTCACTTATTTTAATATTTACGGAGTGTTTTGTCATTTTAAAAAATAAAAAAAGAGCCGTTTCGGCTCTTTTCAGACCGTTGACAAAACAGGTCGGATTTTAAAAATCCGACCTGTTTTTGTCCATTTTATTCTATTATTTCGATCAGAAGGCTGGCGGTTAGGACCTTTCCAGGTCCAATTCGCCAGCTTTTTCAGATTCATGGCAGCGAAAACAAGCATCGCCTGCATGGACAATTTTTTCTTTCCCCGTAAGGTTGTCCAGCGCAAGCCATGCTTATGTTTTAAATCGGCAAAAACTCGTTCGATCGTCTCTTTACGTTTGGCATAGATTTGTTTATTCTCTTCCGTATGCCGAAGATGATCAGCTTCGTCTAAATGATCCTGCCAGATATGTCTGTGAATCATCTTTCGATGATCTCTACTTTCTGTACACGTATGTAGTAATGGACATTGTTTACATCGATTTGGATCTGAAGCATACTCTCGATAACCTTGCCGATTGGTTGTGCGATAGGAGAGAATATGGTCTTGCGGGCAGATATAGACATCATAAAATTCATCGTAAACATACTCGTGTTTTCTCATGAATCCTTTTTTGGTTTGCGGACGCGTGTAAGGCATAACAGGGCGAACGTTTTCTTCATGAAGAAATTTTGCGATAACCGGTGTTTTGTATCCGGCATCAACTGCGACCGTATGAGGCTTGGCGACGCGCTCTTTCACTTGTTGAAACAGGGTCGTGAACACTTGGCTGTCATGAATATTGGCAGGCTCAACAACCGTCCCCAGCACAAATCCGTTCCGGTCACAAGCTGTATGAAAACCATAAGCAAAAAGGCGTTCCCGTTCACCCTTTACAAAATAGCCGCTCTCAGGATCTGTTGTACTTTCTTTTATTTCTCGTTCTTCTGAGCATTGCCTGGGCTTTAAGGGCTTTTTGCCGTTGGCTTCGCGATCGGCATTAATTTCTTGATCTAACTGTTCCTGATAAGCTCTTGTTTCTTTTCTTACGATCTTTTTCACAAACTTTTTCTTATTGGCATTCGCTTTGACATGTGTGCTGTCGATGAAGGCAACCGAAGGATCGACGAGGCCGAGATCCATGGCCTGACGTAAAATCCTATAGAAGATTGTTTCAAATAGGTCTGTGTCATGAAAGCGACGTTCATAGTTTTTACTGAAGGTTGAAAAGTGAGGGATTTTTTCAGAGAATCCATATCCAATAAACCAGCGATAGGCTACATCAGTTTCGATTCGCTTAATGGTTTCGCGCATGGAGCGATGACCAAACACGTATTGAATGAGCACCATTTTAATCAGTACAACAGGATCAATACTTGGACGCCCTTTTGAAGAATAAAGAGGGGCAACTTTTTGATAAATAAATGAAAAATCAATGGCTTCTTCCATCTTCCTGACCAAATGGTCTTCAGGTACAAGCTCACTTAAGGCAACGACTTCAAGCTGTTCACGCTGATCTTTAGAGTGTTTGGTCAACATGGTAAAACCTCCAAAAATTAGATTCCACACACATTTTAACAAAAAAAGCTTGTCGATCAAGCCACTTTTTTGTGACTTTGTCGACAAGCTGAAAAGAGCCGTTTCGGCTCTTTTTATTCTCCATAATCAGGTGTATTGTGGCTTCGTTTTGGAGCGGGCTTCAAGACCGGTTTTTCTCCATATGCGACAGGGCCGCTCTCGTAGTGGAATTCCGCTCCGTCCGGCGCCTTCCCTTTCAGCCAATCAAACTGCGCGCTTTCTTCTCCATCCGAGAAATTGTATAAAGTATGCGCAATGTCTTCTTTTTCATTTTCATCCGGAACCGTGCCGGGCACGATGACGCCTTCTTTTTCTTCCAACTCTTTGATCGCGGCGATCCACTGGTTTTGGTGCATCGTGTCTCTTGCCAAAAGAAAGCCGAGCATATCTTGTACACCTTTGTCATCCGTCATTTCGCGCAGCCGCGCGACTTGCAGTCTGCCTTGCGATTCAGCGTTGACATTTGCGCGCAGATCGGCCAGAAGGTTGCCGCTCGCTACGATATAGCCTGCATTCCACGGAACGCCGGTGCTGTTTTCAGGCATGGCTCCCAGTCCCGAAACGATCGCATGGTGAGGGTTCATTCCGCCCATAATGGCGCCGATGACAGGATCGTCTGCGGCTTTTTCCTGCTCGTAAACCGGAGCGTCTTCAAGCAGGCGCGCGATCATCGTCGCAATCATTTCGACGTGTCCGATTTCTTCTGCCGCCGTGTCCATGAGCAAATCTTTATACTTTTCATTTCCCCTTGTATTCCACCCTTGAAAAAGGTATTGCATGGCCACAGATATTTCTCCGTACTGACCGCCGAGTATCTCCTGCATTTTCTTGGCGAAGACAGGATCGGGCCTTTCAGGTTTCGCAGGGTACTGCAGCACTTTCGTATGCTTGAACAAATCAGATCACTCCTCCGTTTTTTGTATCCTCGTTTTTGATTTAGCCGAAAAGGGAAATCATAAAACCGTACAACAGGTTCGGGATGTGCTTAAAACAGGTCAAAATTCGAACCAAAGGAGAGCTGTTCTATGATAAAAAATACTTCTCACCGCCCTTTTCCACTGCCTGAAGGACCGTGGATGATGACGCAAACATGGAATCATGTATTATTTGCCCATTGGGCTGTCGATCCTGAAGCCATTCGCGGACAAATACCGGCGGCCTTGGAATTGGAGACATTCAACGGAAAAGCGTGGATCGGCATTTTGCCTTTTCTGCTGACAAATATGCGGCCCCGTTTTTTGCCGCCCTTTCCTTTCATCAGCAGCTTTCCCGAGCTGAATGTCCGGACATATGTATCATATAAAGGTGTACCGGGCATTTATTTTTTCAGTCTTGACGCCGCTTCGCGCTTAGCCGTCGCCGGCGCGCGCACAATGTTCCACTTGCCTTATTTTCACGCCGGGATAAACTTTGTAAAAGAAGAAAACCATATTGAATTTTCCAGCAGAAGGCATGATTCAAAAGCGGCCTTCCGCGTCAGCTACCGCCCGCTGTCAGATTCCTTCACCACCCAAAAAGGGTCCATCGAATACTGGCTGACTGAAAGATACCGCCTGTACACCACGTACAACAACCGGGTCTACTATGAAGACATTCATCATTCTCCATGGGCGCTGCAGCGGGCCGAAGCCGAAATCCGACAAAACACGGTGCCCGGAGCAAGCGGTCTCATATTGCCTGATACCGCTCCGCTTCTCCATTACGCCAAACGGCAGCACGTCTTATTTTGGTCTTTGCAGCGGGACCGGTGATGAAATCCGCGTATCTATTCTGATTGATTGGAAAACAGTTGCACCAATAGATGCATTTTTTAAAAATTACGGGCTTGAATCTTGAAAAGAAATCTGTTACGATCTCAGTAAGTAATCAATCAATAACAAAATGAAGGGAGGCGGCATATCATAAGACAGAGTAAGGAAAACCGAAAGGAGCAAATACTTGAAGCTGGATTAGAGATGTTTGCAGAAAAGGGATATTATAATACCACGACAGCACTCATTGCTGAAAAAGCCGGTATTTCTCAGCCCTATATATTTAGGTTTTATAAGACGAAGGAAGAGTTGTTCGTTGCCGCGCTCGATCGGGCCTTTGAAAGAATCCTCCAAACGTTTCAAAATGTTGAATCCAGCTCCGAACAGATCGTAGCAAACATGGTCAAAGCATATGAAGAGTTGTCTGTATCACACCCTAATGAAATCGCCTTGCAGGTCATCGGACTCTCCGTTACGGAGGAATCGATCAGGAATTGTTCAAAAACAGGCTTATCACGTATTAGAAACTATACGCTGGAAAGGTTCCGGGAAGCGAATGTTCCGAATGCAGAGAGGGAAGTTACGACTTTCCTGGCAAGAGGGATACTTTGCAACATTTCCTATTTCTTGGATTTGCCGGAGATCATGCACGGCCAAACAGAATAAAATAACCGATTTGTTTCGGTTTTTTTATTTAAGCATTTGTTATTGATTGATTAATAACTAACCCGAGGGGGAATTTTCAATGGAAAAAGCAATTGTTTTAGGCGCAACAGGCGGAACAGGTCAAGCCATAGTTTCAGAATTGCTGTCAAGAAATATTCCGGTTATCGCTTTCGGCCGTTCTGAAAATAAACTAAAGAATCTCATAAAAGAACATCATTCAACACCGCTATTAACATATCAGCTTGGCGATGTCTTTGATGCGCAGACCATCAGTGAAGCAGCAAAGGACGCAGATGTGATATTTCAATGCGCCAATGTTCAATATCATGAAATGGCGGATAAACTCCTGCTTCTCGGTGAAAGTGTAATGAAGGCTGCAAATATTTTAGGCAAGAAAATCGTGATTGTGGATGGAATATATGTTTACGGCCGACAAATTGCCAAAGGAGACGAAAATCATCCGAAACAGCCCCATACAAAAAAAGGAAGGATTAGAGTGGATTTTGAAAACTTAATATTCGATAAGAAATGGAAAAATGCCAAACCATTAATCGTCAGACTGCCGGACTATTATGGAAAAACTTCGCAAAATTCTTATTTACAGCCTACATTAACCGGAATGGCAGCAAATAAACCAGCTGTTTTTATCGGCAATCTAAAAACCCCCCGGGAGTACGTATATTTGCCTGATGCCGCAAAAATGATTGTGGAAATCGCAAGTAAAGACGATTCTTACGGTGAAAACTGGAACATTCCCGGCGCCGGACTGATTTCAGGTAAAGAAATTATAAAAATCGCACGTCAAATTACCGGCAATAATAAATTAGTCATACCATTAAATAAGCTTGCCATTCGTGTAAGCGGATTATTTGATCCAGTAATGAAAGAAGTAGTAGAAATCATGTACTTAACTGAAGAAACATTCATTCTAAACGGGGAAAAATATGAAAAGAGAGTAGGAAAAATTCCCGCGACACCTTATCAAGAAGGGCTGAAAGAAACATTGAAATGCTTAATGAAAACTTAATCTAAAGTTAAGTTATTGATCAATCACTAAAATATTGCACTATAAAAAAGGAAGAGCTGAAAACGCTCTTCCTTCAACCTGTTTAAGCCGGTTTTGAAATTTCGCTTAATGCTTCTCCCGCTTTCTCATCCGCATTTGAGACGGAGAGATCCCCCAAAGCAACGATTCCAACGAGACGTCCATCTTCAACAATCGGCAGCCTGCGAATTTGGTGTTCCGCCATCAGATCTCCTGCCTCTTCAGCCGACATATCCGGGCGCCCGGTCACCATCCGTGTGCTCATGATATCCCGAGCAGCTGCGTCTGTTTCATTTTCGGCTACACATCTGATGACGATATCCCGGTCCGAAACGATCCCCGTCAAATTTCCGTTCTCGCAGACTGGAATTGAACCCACATTGTAATCACGCATCTTTCCGGCAATTTCCGCAATCGGAGCAGAAGGTTCACAGCATTCAGCATTGGTTGTCATGATGTCCTTTAGTTTCATTCGGAATTCCTCCTTTACTGGGGTTATTATGTGCTTTTCCGATATCCCCCGGGCTTAAACCTATTTAAAAGAGCCTTTCCTTTTCATATATCGTTTTTTATCCTTCAATAAATCGCCGGTCCACCCTTTCTTTCTCAAATACCAGTACACAAGGACGGTAGAAACGGCAATTAAAATCAGCGAAAATAAATAGCCGTACTTTAATGAGAGTTCAGGCATGACTTCGAAGTTCATTCCCCACAGGGCGCCGAAAGCCGTCATCGGTGTAAAGATCGTCGTGAAAATCGTCAGCGCTTTAAAGATTTCATTGCCTCTGTGGGATGTCACCACTTCCTCGGAATGGAGCAAATAATTGATTTCATTCGCGTACTCTTTGATCAATGACATGCCTCTGTCGATTTCGTAAAACGTCCTGCGCTGTTCGATTTCATCAAACGATTTGCTTAAAAAAGTTTCTTTAAGACCCATTGCTACCTTTTTCATCGATAAAATTAAACTTCTTATGACGAGCAGTTCGTGACGCCGTTTATGAATCAGTTCAATGATGCTTTTATTGTTGTCATGGTGAAATCCCCATCTTACTTTTCCAAGGTGAACTTCAAAGTGCTCAAGTTCCTTTAAATACATTCTCATCAGTTCGCCTAACAGGATCAGAAACACTTCTGGGGCATCTTTGCATCGCTTCAAATGTTGATCGATCGGCCTCCTGTTTGCATCTTCAAATTGCGAGATATCTAAATTCATTGTGAAAAAATAGTTTTTCGTTAAGTAAAAATGAAATGCTGTCCGGTTTTGTTGAACTTCCGCTTCCTGGTCGTAAATATATGAACCGTAGATCGCTTCCTTGCCTTGAACGGCAGCATTGATATCAATGCAATTGATATTGGCCGAAGGAACGCCTTGAAACCAGTTTCGGCATTCCGGCCAATGATCGGGCTGGATCAGCCCTTGTGCTGTCGCTTTTTCGTGAGGGCCGAGCTGATACCATGTCCAACCCTCTCCCTGAAAAACTCTCATATTTCGTCTCCTCCTCTTCCGGCCCATTCGTTTTATATTTCTTTGCCCGCCCTCGGCATAAATAAACATCATGTTTGCCGCGCTGCGGCACGTGGTATGAAGCCAGTATGAGTTTTTCATAGAAAAGGAGGTGGCGCCTTCTTTTTGAGAAGGCGGGGCATTGGAATTATTGAAGCTGATTGCAGTGGCAGGATTAATCGCATTAACGGGCTTTTTCGTCGCGGTCGAATTCGCCATCGTCAAAGTAAGGCGGACAAAGATCGACCAATTGATCATTCAGAAAAAAAAGGGCGCGCTTGCCGCAAAAGAAGTGACCTCACACCTTGACGAATACTTGTCAGCCTGCCAGCTTGGAATCACCGTAACGGCATTGGGCCTCGGCTGGCTTGGTGAACCGACGATGCAGACCTTGCTGCATCCCCTTTTCTCAAAAATGGGCTTGAACGAGTCGGTGACACATATTCTTTCATTTTTGGCCGCTTTTTTATCGGTCACTTATCTCAATGTTGTGATCGGAGAGCTGGCGCCAAAAACGATCGCCATTCAAAAAGCGGAAACCGTTACGCTGCTTTTTGCACAGCCGATGATCTGGTTTTATAGAATCATGTTTCCTTTTATATGGCTGCTCAATCATTCAGCCCGCATGATCACAAGTCTGTTCGGCCTGAAGCCGACTGGTGAACACGAATTGGCCTATTCGGAGGAAGAGCTGCGAACGCTTTTATCTGAAAGCTATCAAAGCGGGGAGATTAACCAGAATGAATTGAAATATGTAAACAATATTTTTAAATTCGACGAACGTACGGCAAAAGAAATTATGGTGCCCCGCAATGAAATGACCGTCCTGTCTCTTGACGACAGTTTAAAAAAAGCGAAGCAGCTCATCAAAGAAACGAAGCACACCCGCTTCCCCGTCATGGAGGAAGACAAAGATCACATCACCGGAATGATCAATATAAAAGAACTGCTGCTGGCGGAGCTTGCAGGGGAATTTTCTTTAGAAACAAAATCGCTAAAGCCATATATCCATCCGGTTATCCATGTGATTGAAACGATTCCCGTCTACCAGCTGTTCGTCAAAATGCAAAAAGAGCATACACATATGGCGATTCTCGTAGATGAGTATGGCGGAACATCCGGCCTTGTGACGGTTGAGGATATCGTCGAGGAAATCGTCGGCGATATTCGCGATGAATTCGATACTGAAGAAGTATCTGCTGTTCAGAAACTGGAAGATGACCATTACATCCTCAGCGGTAAAGTACTGGTCAGCGATGTAAACGACCTGCTCGGAATTCATTTATCAGATGAGGAGATTGATACAATCGGCGGCTGGATGCTGACGCAGAATATTGAGAGCAAGCCCGGAACGGCGATCGAAAGTGAAGGGTACCGTTTCAAAGTAAAAGATATGGACGGACATCGAATCGTTGCAGTTGAGGTTGAAAAAACCGCTTAATCCCCCTTTCAGCCTCTCCCTGTCCGCTTTTCTCCCTAAAAACCATGTGAGGAAATCTGACATATTCATCATGATATCTCCCTTTTGTCACTATAATGAAAGAAAAAGAGATCTGCTCTCAATCTAAATGACTACGGAGGAATGAAACATGCAGATGGGGGATACAGTATTTATGTTCTTTTGCGCTTTGCTCGTATGGCTGATGACGCCGGGCATCGCTTTATTTTACGGAGGACTTGTCAGGAGCAAAAATGTGCTCAGCACCGTTATGCACAGCTTATCTTCAATTGCCATCGTTTCTATCATATGGATTTTGTTCGGCTATTCGCTCGCTTTCGCTCCCGGAAACCCATTGATCGGGGGTTTGGATTGGATCGGACTGCAAGGTGTCGGCTTTGAACCCAATGCCGATTATTCGGAGACGATCCCGCATACGCTTTATATGATGTTCCAATTGACATTTGCCGTTCTGACGACTGCGATTATTTCCGGAAGCTTTGCGGAGCGCATGCGCTTTCCTGCCTTTATTCTTTTTTCGGTGCTCTGGGCGGTTTTCGTTTACTCGCCAGTCGCCCACTGGGTATGGGGCGGAGGCTGGCTTGACGAGCTGGGAGCGATTGATTTTGCCGGCGGCAACGTCGTTCACATTTCTTCCGGTGTAGCCGGCCTTGTCGTTGCGATTGTTCTCGGCAAGCGGAAAAATATCAGCGATACCGCCCCTCACAACCTCCTTCTGACCTTGCTCGGAGCGACTTTGATCTGGTTCGGATGGTTCGGGTTCAACGTCGGAAGCGCGCTAACGATCGATGAAGTCGCCATGACCGCTTTTATCAACACGAATACGGCTGCGGCCGCGGGGCTGATCGGCTGGATTTTGGCAGAATGGCTGATCAATAAAAAGCCGACGATGCTCGGCGCCGTCTCGGGAGCGATCGCGGGACTTGTCGCGATTACACCGGGCGCAGGCTTTGTCACACCTTTCTCATCCGTATGGATCGGGCTCATCGGTGGAATTGTCTGTTTCTGGGGCGTGTTTTCACTGAAGAAAAAATTCGGCTACGATGATGCGCTTGATGCCTTCGGACTTCATGGGCTCGGCGGAACATGGGGCGGAATCGCGACGGGCTTGTTCGCGACGACTTCAGTCAACGCAGACGGTGCCAACGGGCTTTTTTACGGAGACATCAGTCTCCTTTGGAAACAGCTGATTGCGATTGCCGCAACATATTTATTTGTCGCAATCGTCACATACGCTATTATTAAGATAGTCAGTATCTTCTTTAAACTCCGTGCCTCAGAGGATGAAGAATCATTGGGCCTCGATCTGACGCTGCACGGCGAAAAAGCGTATCAAGATTAATTTGTCAGGAGTGATGGTATGAGCGGTCAAATGTATAAGGTGGAAATTGTAACTCGTCCTACAAACTTTGAAAAGCTGAAAACGGAGCTGGCCAAAATCGGGGTAACGTCCATTACGTTTTACAATGTACACGGATGCGGCCTGCAAAAAGGGCATACAGAGCTTTACCGCGGGGTCAAACGCGAAAGCAATGTATATGAAAGGTTGAAAGTCGAAATCGTCGTCAGCAAAGTGCCTGTCGAAAAGGTGGCCGAGACGGCGCAAAACGTCCTGAAAACCGGGGAACCCGGTGACGGCAAGATCTTCATATACGAAATTAAAAACACCATCAACATCCGCACAGGCGAGGAAGGTCCTGACGCTTTATAAAAAGATCGAAGCTCCCGGCTGGAGTTAAGCCGGGAGCTTTTCTCATGTTATAAAACGGCGTCAATAACACCGTATGCCTTCGCTTCGTCCGCATCCATAAAGTAATCGCGTTCCATGTCGGCTTTTAGTTTTTCAATGGGCTGGCCCGTTCGTTCGTGAAAGAAGCGCTCGATTTTTTCCCTCAGTTTGATGATCCGCTTCGCTGAAATCTCCATGTCTGTCGCCTGTCCTTTGACGCCGCCGAGCGGCTGATGGATCATGATTTCGCTGTTTTTGAGCGCATACCGTTTGCCTTTTGCTCCGCCGGCGAGGAGAATCGCTCCCATGGAAGCGGCCATTCCGACGCAGATCGTGCGGACATCCGGCTTCACATAATCCATCGTATCCAAAATCGCATATCCCGCGGAAGTTGATCCGCCCGGGCTGTTGATATAGATCGAAATGTCTTTTTCATTGTCTTCGGCTGACAAAAACAGCAACTGGGCGGTGACCCGATTGGCGAGGTCATCGTTGAATTCAGAACCGATCATAATGATCCGGTCTTTTAAAAGTCTGGAAAAAATATCGTACGATCTTTCACCGGCAGCCGTTTTCTCAATGACGTAAGGAATGGTGTTCATAGCCTTTTTCCTCCTAGGCAGCACACCTCATCATGCTGACGCAAGACGGCTGTGAAGCGCCGAAAAGCCATGTCTGTTTGGCAAATTCGAGCAGATCATCGGGGTTGTGATACAATATCGCCCGAACAAGCAGGCCAATGTGTTCATCATCCCCGTCCGCCGCGTCCCTTTGCAAAACATCCGGAGAAAGCCTTTTTAATCGCTGACGCGATCTGAATAAAAGCGACTTGACGGATGATTCGGGCTTACCGAGCGCCTCGGCGATTTCGTGCAGCTGAAAGGAAAACACATCTTTGAGCAGAAAAATCGTTAATTGCTTCGGCGTTAAAATACCGGAAAGCTGTTTCAGCAGGTGCTCAAAGTCATCGGCCGCCTGCATGCGCTCTGCCCGCCCGTCTTCCAGATTGTCTTCAGACAGAAAGCTTTCGCGCTTCCTTTTTCTGAGCAGGTCAATCCATTTATGCTTGGCAACCGTCTTTTGATAAGCATGTGAGGCGTCTGTTCGATTGATTTCTATTAACTTCAGGATGGTGTCCTGGACTAAATCCTCAGCATCCCATTTATCACCTGTCATTCTCATGCAATACTTCATCAGCGCTTGCTGTTCTAGCTCATTCATGAATGCATTCACACTCCTTAAAAGAGGCCTCTTACTTAATAAACGGCTGGCTCTGCAAATTTGATACGGGTTTTTTATGATTGTAACAAAAAAAGGCGCCTATCGTATTTGATAGGCGCTCTGAGGGAAGCGTGCCTTATGACTGGCTTGAATCGTCAGACTGGGTTCCGTCTTGATTTTCTGATCCTTCAGACGAATCTTCCCGTTTGGTTTTGTCGTCTTTTCCACCTGTTTGATCTTTCGTTTTGTCTTCTGTTTTTGGCTTTTCTTCAACAGAAGGCTGAGCAGGTTCCTTCATTTCAGCCGCTTGTTCCTCCACTGCTTTTTCAATGCTGGAGACCGGCTTGTCCATGAAATTCAACGGGTTTAGCGCAACACCGTCTTTGCGAATTTCAAAGTGCACATGGTTTCCGCCTTCTTCATTGTAAAGGTTTTTGCCTGCTTTTCCGATGACTTGATTTTGTTCAATCTTGTCACCTTGTTTGACGCTTACTTCAGAAAGAGACTGATACACAGTTGATAAACCATCTTCATGTTCAACTTCAACAACGTAGCCCAGTACAGGGTCTTTTGCAGCTTTGATAACCGTACCGCTTAGAGATGCGGAAACATCGAATGTTTTTCCGTCTTTCTCAGCCAAGTCGATACCTTTGCTCATGCTGTACGTGTTATTATAGTTTACAAGTGCTGCTTCTTTCTCTTCTTTAGTTGCGTCAGTTTCAAAGAACTTTTTAACGACAGAAACATTTTCAGAATCAGCAACCGGCATTGCGACATTTTCGACTGGTTTGCCTACTTCAACCGCGTCATCCCGGTTATCATAGGCTGATTTCTTGCCATCGTCTGCAAGCTGGTCTTTTACATCGTTGTTAGAAGCCGATTGATACCAAAGAACGGCGGTTAATACAACGACGGCACTTGTCAAATAGATGGCCGGAAATACCCAGCGTTTACGAAAAAACTGTTGCAGCTTTGTGATTTTGGAAGTACGATTCTTTTCTTCCTCTTTCATTACTCATCACCTCAGCAACATTCTGAACACTTTTCAGAAAATATATACATTTACAAAAAACTTTTTTTCAAATTAGTCTGCACCGGCTGCTTCGTTTTTATGTAAAAACCGCCCTAAAACTTGAAATTTCATCAATGTGCATGATAACGGAAAAAACGCCGAAGATATAACATATGAAGAAAGGACAGAGAGAATGAAACTACGGATCGCCAATCGGGAAGACCTTCCCGCAGTAGTCGATATTTACAACTCCACCATTGCGTCGCGAATGGTTACGGCAGATACAGAACCCGTCACACCTGAAGAAAGGCTGAACTGGTTTTTGAACCATACCGAGGCAAGGCCTCTTTATATTGTCGAAAATGAACAAGGGGATATCGCCGGCTGGATCAGCTTCGAATCCTTTTACGGAAGGCCCGCCTATAACAAAACCGCCGAAGTCAGCATTTACCTTCATGAAGACCACCGCGGCAAAGGGGCGGGTTCAGCGGTGCTTGAAAAAGCGCTTGAAGCTGCGCCAAAGCTTGGAATCCGTTCTTTAATGGCGTTTATTTTCGCCCACAACGAGCCGAGCATCAAGCTTTTCAAAAAATACGGCTTTACCGAGTGGGGACACTTTCCCGGAATCGCCGAGATGGACGGAATCCGGTACGATTTAAAAATATTAGGAAAAGAATTGAATGAAGCCTGATCATCATGGCACAAAAAAAGAGCTGTCATGCAGCTCTTTTTTTCTTTCATCATTCAGCCAGCCTGCGCCTTCTGATCTCTTCTTCATTTAAAAATTCCAAAAAGCTTCTCATCACAGTAAACGGCTCTTCCTTGACCGCCCGAACGTAGCGGCTTTTCCGTTCATCGGAAAGCACTTCGCTTGTTTGCATCCGTTCCAAAATATATTTCATCACCGATTGCTGAACATTTCTTTTTTGGTAAGACGACTCTCTGAACAGCGCCATGCCGAAAGCTGCTGCTGCGGCAGCGCAGCCGATTTTTATCATTGAATCGGTTCCATAGGATGCCTGCCCCCAAAAAGAGGAAAGATAAACCAATGAAGCAACAAGCAGCGGAATCGCGATAAAAAGAAATATCAGCCTTTTCTTTAAGAACGGCGCCGCCACATGCTTGAGGTTATCCATTTCTTCTTTCATAAAAGCCGGCATTTGCTGGAAACGTTCCATATCCATAATCAATCCCTCCCGTTTTAGTTAAAGAGGCGTTGTTTCGCTGATTAAATCACGCTTTTTATATGTATATCGTAACTTAGATCGAACATGTTTTACAGTTTTTTGCCTTTCCCCTTTTTATTAGGAACTTTCCGTCCCCCGCCCCGTATAACATGAGATAGTTGCTTGAAAGGGGAGTAACTGTTATAAATGGAATGTATAAAAACAAATCCGTCTTGTGAGGTTCAATATGGATATTATTAAAAATATCAGCATCACATCGATATTTCTCGGCTTTATATTAGTTTTAAACACGCTGTTGGCAATCGTTGTGATCTTTAGGGAACGCCGGGATGCAAGCTCCTCCTGGGCATGGCTCTTGGTACTCTTCTTTATTCCCATTCTCGGCTTTATTCTTTATTTGCTCTTCGGCCACAATTTGAGCAGGAATCACCTTTTTCAATGGGAAGACCGAAAGAGAATCGGGATGGAAAAAATATTGGAACAGCAGCTGACCAAGCTGAAAAACCGCGAGTTCGAATTTCGCAATAAAGCGACGGCGGACAGCAAAGATTTGATTTATATGCATATTCTGAATAACCACGCCGTTTTTACGGAAGACAATGCGGTCGAGCTGTTAACGGACGGACGCCAGAAATTCGACAGACTGCTTCGCGACATAGAAAACGCCAAAGACCATATTCATCTTCAATATTATATTTATAAAGGCGATGAGATCGGCAAGAAGCTGCGGGATGCGCTGATCAAAAAAGCAAAAGAAGGCGTTGAAGTCCGCGTTTTGTATGATGAGCTGGGATCAAGAAGCCTCAGGAAAAGCTTTTTCAAAGAGCTGAAAAAGGCGGGAGGATTTGTCGAAGTTTTTTTCCCGTCGCGTTTTAAATTTATCAATTTGCGCATGAATTACCGCAACCACCGCAAGCTCGTCATTATCGACGGCGTCATCGGCTATGTCGGTGGATTTAATGTCGGGGACGAATACCTCGGTCTGAATCCGGTTTTTGGCTATTGGCGGGACACGCATCTCAGAATCAAAGGAACGGCGGTCCATTCGATTCAAACGCGTTTTATCCTGGATTGGAATCAGGCCTCGCACCATCACGATATTACATATATGCCAAACCACTTTCCTGACATCGATTCCCACGGAAACATCGGCATGCAAATCGTCACCAGCGGCCCCGATTCAGAATGGGAGCAGATTAAAAACGGCTATATTAAAATGATATCAACGGCAAAGCGGTCGATTCTTATACAGACGCCTTATTTTATTCCGGACGCAAGCCTGCTCGATGCCCTCAGGATCGCTTGTCTGTCCGGTGTTGACGTGAGAATCATGATTCCTAACAAACCCGACCATCCGTTTGTGTACTGGGCTACCTATTCTTACATCGGCGAACTTTTAAAAGCCGGCGCTTCCGTATTTATTTACGACAACGGATTTATCCATGCGAAAACAATCGTTGTAGATGAAGAAATTTCATCGGTCGGCACGGCAAATATTGATATGCGCAGCTTCAAGCTCAATTTTGAAGTGAATGCTTTTTTATACGATGAGGAAATTTCGAGAAGCCTTGTCTTAGCATTTGAAAAAGATCTGCAAGTCTCAAGGGAGCTGACCTTTGAGGAATATTTAAACAGAAGCAAATCGATCCGCTTCAAAGAAGCCATTTCGATCCTGCTGTCGCCGATTTTATAGCGCGCCATTCATGCTGTTAAAAAAAGTCCTCCCGGAAACGGGAGGATTTTTGTTTTACTTACCGGAAGCCGCCGCACCTTTGGAAACTGAAGCATGCTTGTCCATTTGACGTCCAGTGTCAGCGTTCTTGAGCTTGAGTGCGATGAAAAATGCTGCCATGAGGAAGCCGGCTGCACCGAGCAAAGCGGTCCGGTAAGCTGATAAATCAGGCTCTATCCCTGCGCCGGGCTGACTGAGCACGGCAAGGACGCACGACATGACGGCAACTCCAAAAACAGATCCGAGCCGGTTTTGCACATTAAACAGCGTCGTTGCTCGGCCCATTGATGTGGATGAAATGTTGGCAAAACAAACAACCTGCGCCGCGCCAACCGCATGCCCCAGGAAAAAGCCCGCCAAAAACAGCAGCAGCCTGAGAAGCCACAGATTTGACCCGTATCCGGTCAGGCTCAGCAGCCCAAACAATACGGCGGCGCCTAAAAGCGCAGCGGAAATTACCCGCCTCGGCCCGAGCTTTCCTAACGACCTCGGCATCAGCTGGGAGGCCAGCATCAAGCCTAATGCTTCGGGAAACGTGATCAGAGCGGTATCGGTCGCAGAATAGCCGAGTGCTTCCTGGCACAACAGCGGAAATATATAGAGCATGCCAAGGAGTCCGCCTGCTGTCAAAAGCGAAATGACGCTCATCATTCCAAAAACCCGGTCCTTCAATAAGCGCAGTTCAATCAGCGGATGCTTAGCCTTCAGTTCGACAAAAACGAGAATGTCGAGGAGAATCACTCCCCCGGTTCCTGAAACAAGCACATTCGGAGAGCCGAAGCCCTGCACAGGCCCCTGGCTGAGTGCAAAAACCGCCAACGCCATTCCCGGTCCAGCCAAAAGAAATCCTAGCCAATCAAATCTGCCCGCTTTCGGCTCCATATGTTCATGAAGATATAACAGGCCAAACAGCAGAATGATCATTCCGATCGGAATATTAATGTAAAAAATCCAGCGCCATGACAGCTGATCTGTCAGAAACCCGCTGATGATCGGCCCAACCGCAGGCGCGACCGCAATCGGAAGAACGAGAACTCTCGAAATTTTAGCCCGTTCATGCGGAGGAAACGTTCTGAACAAGATCGCCATTCCCACCGGTGTAATCAATCCGCCGCCGGCTCCCTGGATCACACGAAATACGTTTAATGCCGCCAGATTGTCAGCGATTCCGCATAATGCGGATGCAGCCGTAAATATGGAAAGTGCGGCAATGAAAACACGCTTTGTCCCAAAGCGGTCTCCAAACCAGCCGGCTGCGGGAAGAACGACAGCCAAGCTGACTAAGTATCCGATGTTAACTGTGCCTGCAGCAGATGGTAATGTTTGAAATTCGTTCATGATGGCGGGCAATGCCATGTTAATGACACTCGCATCCATTGCAGCCATAAACATGGCCGTTACATATACAATGCTGACAACCGTCCTTTGATTGAACGGCCTTCTATTCATTGATGACCGCCGTGAACTTCTGCAGCCGGCTTCAAGCTGTTCGGCGAGAGATCGGTCCAATTCGAGCTGATATAGTCGATGCAGTCGCTGCGGCTCGTTTCCCCGCAGACAACCTTCCACCCTACCGGAATATGAATGAAGGCGGGCCAGAGTGAATACTGGCCTTCCTCATTCATTAAAACAACATATGTGCCCTGTTCATTTTCAAAAGGATTTGTCATCGTTATCTCTCCCTACTTGTCCGTATCTTTTTTCAAGCCGTCCAGTTTTTCCGCAACATGACGTCCGATTTCGGCCAGCGGCTCCGGCTGGCACAAATCTTTATGCCGGCAATCCATATCATGAATATCAATGTTTCCGTTAAGATAAGGAAGCCATGACTCCGGATCGATCGGATCAAACCATTCCGGTATCACGGTTGATTTGAAAAACAGGATATCACCGTAAAAGACGCGGGGCTTATATTCGCTTAAAATCCGGACGGAATTCACATAGGTCTCCTTTAAGTTCAAGATCACAGCCTCATCCAGGCTGGCAAGCGCACTGCCATCGCGGCGCAGTATATCGATCGCACTGGAAAGTTTCAGCAGTTCCCCGTCAAGGCTGTCCGGATCGTATCCTCCCAATGCCAAGAGTGCAATTAATGCTTCCTGCTCATCAGGTGCATCTTTAATTGGAAGGAAGTGATTCGGGTAAGCATCAAGCATGACAAGAAGCGAAATGTCCTCCCCTTGTTCCTGCAGCTGAGTTGCGATCGCATGCACAACATTGCCTCCGAGAGACCAGCCGAGAAGACGATAAGGCCCTGTTGGCTGAATCGTACGAATGTGCCGGATATAATCCGCGGCCATGTCGTCGAGCGTATCAGGAAGCTCTTCCTGCCTTGCGATCCCGCGGGCTTGAGGCCGTATATCGGGTATTCCTTGCCGAGTGCCGTCATTAAACCGGCATAACACCAGCTGAGGCCTCCGGCCGGGTGCACACAAAACAGGGGATCCTGACTGCCTCCGGTTCTCAGCGGAAGCAGTACATCCAGCGCACTTTGCCCGCCGCCGGATTCAAGCCGTTCAGCGAGTCCGCTGACAGTAGGCGCTTCAAGCAGGTCGCCGATGCCGAGTTCGACGCCGAGCGCTTCACGAATGCGGCTCATCAGCTGTACGGCGAGCAGAGAATGACCGCCGAGTTCGAAGAATCCGTCATCAATACCAATCCGCGGCACATTGAGGATTTCTGAAAAAAGATCGCATAAGATTTCTTCCTGCGGTGTTCTTGGCCCCCGCCCTTTAACAGCCGCGGCAAAATCAGGCTCAGGCAGCGCTTTTCGATCAAGTTTGCCATTTGGAGTCAATGGCAGGTCTGCAATTTTTACAAATGCAGAAGGCACCATGTACTCCGGCAGAGTGCCTGCGGCAAACCGGCGCAGCTCAGCCGGATCGGTTTCTTCTGCAGACGCCGGGACAACATAGGCGATCAGGCGCTTGTCCCCGGGCTGGTCTTCCCTTACAACTACAGCGGCTTGATTCACCCTGTGATGGCGGACAAGCACCGCTTCTATCTCGCCGAGTTCGATTCTAAAGCCGCGGATCTTGATCTGCTGATCGGCCCGGCCCATATAATCAAGAGAGCCGTCTTGACGCCTGCGGGCAAGATCACCGGTTCGGTACATCCGGGTTCCCGGCGGTCCAAACGGATCAGCGACAAAGCGGTCTGCCGTCAAATCGGGTCTGCCCAAGTAACCCCGTGCGAGGCCGCCCCCCGACACATACATCTCTCCGGTGACGCCCGCGGGTACCGGTTCAAGGTATTCATCAAGCACATATACACCTAAATCGGGAATCCCTTGACCGATCAGGCTGTTCGCTTGAAGTGCTGCAGTATGCTGATCGAGGGAAATATAGCTGACATGTACCGTCGTTTCTGTAATTCCGTACATATTAATCAGCCGCGGGAAATGCTCCGGATGGCGTTCATACCAATCTTCAAGCCTCTTCAGCTCGAGCGCTTCCCCTCCAAAAATGATAAAGCGCAAGGAAAGGCGCTTTCCTGTCTCAGCATTGTCCCGGTCAGCCTGCATCAGTTGATAAAATGCGGAAGGTGTCTGATTGAGCACCGTCACTCCCTCGCGAACGAGAAGATTGAGAAAGTCGGCCGGCGAGCGGCTGATTGTATGAGGCACCACGACAAGCCGGCCTCCATTGAGCAGCGCTCCCCAAATTTCCCATACCGAAAAGTCAAATGCGTAAGAATGAAACATCGTCCAAACGTCGTCAGAGTCGAAATGGAACCATTGGTCAGTCGCTCCAAACAGCCGCACGACATTTTGATGCGGAACGACCACCCCTTTCGGCTTGCCGGTCGAACCGGATGTGTAAATGACATACGCCGGGTGAAGAGGCAGCAAAGGCGTCGTACGGTCGGCATCAACCGGATTCGCAGAAGCGCATCCGTTCAGTTCCTCTAGTATGCAAGGGTCATCAAGTACAATCCGTTCAACAGATGCGGGAACAGAAAGGCTTGATTCGACCGCTGAACTCGTAACGACGCAGGCAGGATGTGCATCATTCAACATAAACGCTATCCTTTCTGCCGGGTAGTCCGGATCCAGAGGCACATATGCCGCGCCAGCTTTCAGCACTGCAAGCAGTCCGACAACCATATCCAAAGATCTTGGCAGCGCCAGGGCAGCAAATTGTTCGGGACCGACCCCTTTGGCGATCAGGAGATGGGCAAGCCGGTTAGCGCGTCTATTGAGCTCGCTGTATGTGAGCGAGTCATTTTCATATATAACCGCAACGGCTTCCGGGTCCTTCGCAGCCTGCTTTTCAAATAAAACAGGCAAAGATGAACAAGGTATGTTGTTGGACGATTTGCTCCAGTCAGCCAGCATGTTTTCACGTTCGGCCGGAAGGAGAATATCAAGTCTTCCGATCGGCTGATCAGGGTCGGATACTGCTGAATCCAGCAGTCTGACAAGCCGTTCGGCCAATGTTTGAACCGTATTTCGCTCAAATAAATCTGTGCTGTATTCCACAAATCCGCCGATACCTGCGGGTGTTCCGTCCGCTTTTCGATGTTCCCGAAGCTCAATCGTCAAATCAAACTTGGCTGCGCCGACACTGCGAATTTCAATGTCTGATTTAAGGCCGGAAAGTTCAAGCTCAGGTTCAGGCGTATTTTGAAAGGCGAGCATGATTTGGAACAGCGGATGTCTCGCTCTTGATCTGGCAGGATTGAGCACTTCAACAAGGCGCTCGAACGGAAGGTCCTGATGCTCATATGCTGCAAGATTTACTTTTCTAACTCTGTTCAGAAGCTCCCGAAAACTTGGATTACCCGATGTATCCGTTCGAAGCACAAGCGTATTAACGAACAATCCGACAATTCCGCCTAAAGCATCATCGTTTCTTCCCGCTATCGGACTGCCGAGTGGAATGTCGTGGCCTGCTCCGATCCGTGTCAGCAGTGAGGCAAGGGCCGACTGCAAAATCATGAACATGCTGACTCCGGTGCTGCGGGACAAAGCGAGCAAACGGCCGTGCAGCTGTTCGTCAATGCTGAGATCAATCGTACCGCCTCTGTAGCTTGATTCCGACGGACGCGGGTGATCAGTCGGAAGCTCCAGCTGATCAGGCAGATGTTCCAATGCCTTTGACCAATACCCGAGCTGCTTGGCAATCAGACTGTCCGGATTGCTCTCACGCCCAAGCAGATGTTCCTGCCATACGGCATAGTCGGCATATTGTATAGAAAGCGGCTCCCAAGCAGGTGCCTCACCATTCAGACGCGCATTGTAGGCAGTTTCCAAATCGCGGGTCAGCGGCGTTAAAGACCAGCCGTCGCCAATCATATGGTGCAAAAGCAGAAGAAGAACAAATTTGTCCGGTCCAAGTACGAACAACTCGGCGCGAAACGGAGGTTCCTTTTCTAAATGAAAACGGTGCCGAACAGCCTCCGCCAGGACTTTTTCTAAATCATGTTCGCTGACATGGGATACAGCGAGTTCGGGACGCGCTTGATCCGCTTCCAATATCAGCTGGTGTGTTGTCCCCTGCTGATCCGGGAAAATTGTTCGAAGCGGCTCATGTCTTGCTGCCACATCGCCCAGAGCGGCTGTCAGCGCCTCTTGGTCCAAACTTCCGGTTAAATGAACGACAACCGGAATATTATAGGTCGGGCTCGGTCCTTCCAAACAGTGCAAAAACCATAGGCGCCGCTGCGCGAAGGACAGCGGAATCTCCTGGCGGCGCTCTCTTTTACGCAATGCCGGACGGGCGCTCTGCGCCTGATCAAGCTGTTTGGCAAGCCCGGCGGCTGTGGGCTCATCGAATAAACGGCCGATTCCGAGTTCGACGCCGAGCGTTTCCCGAATCCGGCCGACGAGCCTGCCCGCCAGAAGCGAATGTCCGCCAAGATCAAAAAAGCTGTCATCAATACTGACTCGCGGCACCCCCAGCACTTCAGCGAATAAATCACACAATATTTCCTCTTGCGGAGTCCTTGGCTCACGTCCGCCTGTATAAATACTCAACGCCGGGGCCGGCAGGGATTTGCGGTCAAGCTTTCCGTTCGGCGTAAGCGGCAGTTCATCAAGGATGACAAATGCAGACGGAATCATATAGTCGGGCAGTGTTTCACCAACGTAGCCGCGAAGCTCGTCAGGATGAAGGCTTTCTCCCGAAGCGGGAACGATATACGCAAATATACGCGGATCACCGGGCTGGTTTTCACGAACAATAGCAGCAGCTTGTTTAACAACCGGATGATTTGCAAGCACCGCTTCTATTTCTCCCATTTCAATGCGGAATCCGCGAATTTTGACTTGGTGGTCCGCACGGCCGATATAATCAAGCGACCCGTCTTCGCGCCAGCGCACAAGGTCGCCCGTACGGTACATCCGCGATCCAGGCGGCCCGTACGGATTCGCAATAAAGCGTTCAGCCGTGAGAGCATGACGGTTCAAGTAGCCGCGCGCCACTCCGGTTCCTGCCACATAAAGTTCTCCAGCCGCTCCCGGAGGCACGGGCTGCAATCCGGCGTCTAGAACATACAGCTGCGTATTCCAAATCGCACGGCCGATTCCCGGAGGTTCCGTGCAGCCTGCTTCCAGCGCGGCGGCTGTAGACCAAATCGTTGTTTCCGTCGGTCCATAAAGGTTCGTTAATGTGCATCCGAGCTGCTGCAATTGCCGGGCCAAGCTGGCTTGCAGAGCTTCACCTCCGACAAGCGCACGAAGACCTTTAAGCTTGTCCGGAGCGCTTGAGGCCAATGCGTGCCAGAGGGTCGGTGTAGCCTGCATCATGGTGATTCCGTATGTTTCAATCATTTTGGCTAGTGCGGACGGATCTTGTACCGTCTCCTTCTCGGCAGGAACGACTGCCGCCCCGCTGATCAGCGGCAAATAAATTTCGAGTGCTGAGATGTCGAATGCAATCGTTGTGACGGCCAGCAGCCGGTCGTCTTGATTAAGCGGGAACATATCCTGCATTGAAAGCAAAAAATTGAATAAGCTTTCAGCTTGTACAACCACGCCTTTAGGTCTGCCGGTTGATCCGGACGTATAAATCATATATGCCGGCTGAGAGCCGGAATGCTGTCCGCCGGGATTTTCTTCAGAACAGCCGGAGATTTTTTCCACAACAGTTTGTTCATCAAGGATTAACTTCGGCGTTTGCGAACTGATCACATCTTGTGCTTTTTTGCTGGTGATGACAAACAGCGGCTGTGCATCATTGAGCATATACTCGATCCTGTCAGCCGGATAATCGGGATCTATAGGTAAATAAGCCGCTCCAGCCTTGAGAACGGCGAGCATGCTGACAATCATTTCCGCTGATCGCGGCAGGGCCAAAGCAACGAATGTCTCGGGTTTCGCCCCCTTATTGATCAGCAGATGAGCCAGTTGATTTGCCCTTTTATTTAATTCGGAATAGGTGAGAACCTGATCACTGGAAACGACTGCCGGAGATTCAGGGCACTCCTTCGCCATCCTTTCAAATCGTTGCGGAAGACTCTCATTGGGAAGACCGCGGTCTGTTTGATTCCATTCGATCAAAATTTGAGCGCGTTCTTCCGGGAGAAGAATATCCAACGTCCCCACCGGCTGAGTTTGCTCGCAATCGACAATCGTTTTCAGAAGAGTAAGAAAACGATGAATATGATGTTCAAGTTCATCCGCATGATAAACAGCGGGGTTTGCATCCATGTTTACTTTCAACCCGCCTCCGTCCGGGCGGCCGTAAATGTTGATTGACAGATCGTCCACAGGTCCCGTGGCAAGATTATGCACGATGCCTTGACAGCCGGCAAAATTCAAGCGGTTCTCAAAAGGCATCAAATTAAGCTGCGGACCGAACAGCCGCTGATTTTCGCCAAGCAGCTTGAGATCCCGGCGCAGTTCCTCGTGGCGGTAATGCTGATGACGCCTCAGCTTCACCATCTCCGCTGAGATTTGCTTGACCAGCTCTCCTACGCTCATTTCCGGCTGCATGCCAATCCGAAGCGGAAGAAGATTCATGACCATACCCGGAATATGGAGAGCGGCCGATCCGAGGCGGCACATCATCGGCATCCCGAGAACGACGTCATTTGCCCCCGTCAGCCGATGAACATATATTGCAGCTGCTGCCATCACGGTTTCGTGCCAAGTTGCCCCTATTCTGCTTGCGGCAGACAGAAGATGATCAGCATGCTCACTCGGCAGATAGTCAGACCTGCGAAGAAAGCTTGAAGAGGTACGCGGCGCCCTTTCGGCAAGACTGACTACCTCCGGTTCATCGCTGAATCGCTCAAGCCAAAATCGCCGATCTTCCTGATACTGTTCTGATGCACGGTAAGCCGTTTCCTCCGCGAGAATCAAATCGAGGGAGCCAAAGGCTCCGCTCTGGTCGATCGATTTGTTCTGCATCAATGCGGTATATATTTTTGACAGCCGCTCGGCGATCAGTGTAAAGCTGAACCCGTCCGTTGCGATATGGTGAGTTCGCTGATACCAGAAGTAATGATCCGGCGCCGTTTTGAAAAGCGCTTCTGTAAAAAGCGGACCGCGGGTCAGATCAACCGGACGGGCAAGATCATCCTTCATCCAGCTTTTAGCCGCCTGTTCCGGATCGGTTTCTGAGCTGACATCAATGTAATGAATCGGAAAATCTGCCGACGGAACGATCTCTTGCCACGGTCCGTCTTGATCTTCTCCAAATCTGGCATGGAATGATTCAGCTTCTTTCATAACATGGCGCAGCGCTTTCTCGAAAAGCTCTTGATCAAGCGGGCCTTTAATTTCAACGTATTCAGCTGTATTGTAGATCGGATTTTCCGGATCAAGCTGCTGAGCAAACCAAATGCCGGCTTGCGCTCCTGATAATGGCTTTCGGTTATGTTGACTTTCAGGCATTAAGGCGACCTCCTTCATTGATAGTCTGCATTTGGCAAGGGTGCTTCTTTAGAGGAGGACAACAGTCTCCACCAGTTTTCAATCGAAGGGTCCTCCGCAAGCTCCACAAATGACACCTCCCGCCCCGCTCGGCGCCAGCGCTCCGCGAGACTCATGATTCTTACGGAATCAAGTCCCCTGTAAATCAAATTTTCGCTGTCGCTTATCTTTTCCGGTGATTCAAGGAGAAGCGATGCGACCTGTTCGCGAATGATCTGTTTTGTCAGTGCATGAGAGCTTTCTTTTGCGTGTTCATGGCTTGCGTCATCTTTCAGCCGGCTCAAAAGCTGTTCCGCAGTGATTGTGACGCTGCAGCGGTCAGCTGCGTATGTGATGGCCATTTCATGATGCTTTAATGAGAAATCCGCCACCGCATCGGCGACAAAAAACGTTTCAATATCTTGCATAAACGCATCACATGCCGTCATCAGGCAGCCGATATGGGCATAGATGCCGGTGATGATGAGCTGATCCCGACCTTGCTCCTCCAGCACACCTAAAAGATTGGTTTTTCTGAACGCATTGTACCTCCACTTGGTCAGAACGATGTCGCCTTCATTCGGCTTCAGCTCATCTACGATCTTCTGCTCATCGGGATCAGGACCGATTCCGGGTCCCCAAAAGTCTTGGAGAAGCCCCCGTTCTTCCGGTGTCTGAGCGCCTGGCTGAGCCGTGAAAATAACCGGGATGCCAAGCTCGGCACATCGCTTCCGAAGCTTCTTAATATTAGCCATCAGATCTGTTACCGGAGACTCGCCGGAACGGTAAGCGTTGAGAAAATATTGCTGCATGTCATGGATGAGAAGTGCAGCGCGCTTCGGATGAGGAGTCCATGACACCTTGTTTTTCGGCATATTTGATGCTTCTGGCATTTGGTACGGTAAGATGGCAGGAATGGCCATCAAATCACATCCTCTCATTTTTTTATCACGTGATATTCTTAGCTGCAGACATTTTTTCAGCAATCGCTGTACGCAGTTCTTTTTTGCTGACTTTTCCTACGCCTGTCTGCGGGAATGCTTCAACCATTTCCACCCGGTCGGGTATTTTGTAGGCTGCAAGGCCCCTTTCTCTTAAAAACGATTGCAATTCAGCCTGAGCAGGTGCAGCGCCGCGGGGGATAACATACGCACACGTTCTTTCGCCGAGAAATTGATCCGGCATCGAGACAACCGCCGCATCGAGCACTGCGGGATGTGCGAGCAGGTGGTTTTCCACTTCTTCCGCGGCAACCTTCTCCCCGCCTCTGTTGATCTGGTCTTTGGCTCGACCTTCAACAATCAAATAGCCTGATGAATTGACTTTGACCAAGTCGCCCGTACGGTAAAACCCGTCTTCAGTGAACGCTTTGGCATTGTGCTCCTCAGCTTTGTAATAGCCGCGGATCGTATAAGGACCTCTTGTCAGAAGCTCCCCGGTCTGTCCGGGTCCAAGTTCGCGTCCTTCTTTATCCACAATTTTAATCTCGTCAAACGGAGACATCGGTCTGCCTTGTGTATGAACGATCGTGTCTTCAGGATCATCAAGTCTGGTATAGTTGACCAGACCTTCCGCCATGCCATAAACCTGCTGCAGTTTGCAGCCAAACACTGATGTGACGCGTCTGGCGGCTTCGGCACTGAATTTCGCCCCGCCGACTTGAAGGACCTGGAGGCTTGACAAGTCGTCACGGCGCGCCGGAGCAGCGTCAAGCCAGATTAGCGCAAGCGGCGGTACGAGACCCGTGATCGTTACCTTCTCCTTTTCGATCAGAGGAAAGGTTTCATCCGGGCTGCCTCCTGACGCAAGAACGACTCGGCCTCCCGCATAGAGTGTACCGAGCACTCCCGGCGAACTGAGCGGATAATTGTGAGCGATTGGGAGAGCGGCAAGATACACGCTGTTGTGATCAAGCCTGCAAACCTCTGCGCTGACCCTCAAGCTGTATATATAATCATCATGCGTCCTCGGGATCAGCTTGGACAGACCTGTGCTTCCCCCTGACAACTGAAGAAAAGCGACATCTTCTGAATGGACGTTCTGCGGAGGGGCAGGCTGATCATAAAGGCCCGACAGCGCTTCAAACTCCTCCGATTCGCCGGCGACAATGACATGACGAAGCCCCCGCAGCTTTCCCTTTACCTGTCTCGCCAGCTTGCGGTAGTCAAACTTTGCGTGATGATCGGGAATCACATAAGCAGCAGCTTCAGAAAACTCGCAAAAATAAGTGATCTCGCTATGTCTGTGCGATGGAAGCGCAAAGACAGGCAGAGCTCCGATTCGGAAGAGCGCAAAGCAAACTTCAAAAAACTCGATGACATTCGGCAGCTGGACAACGACGCGGTCATTTTTTTTGATCCCAAGCTTTAAAAGACCGCCAGCCAAAGAGTCGGCTCTCTTGTCTAACTCTCGATAACTTAAATGGGTATCTCCGTATGTAAGGGCAATGCGGCTGCCGTGTTTTTCGGCCCGTTCCCTCAGCATTCCTCCAAATGTTTCGCCTCGCCAGCATCCCTCCTTCCGATATTTATCCGCAAACTCCTTCGGCCATGTTGGGCACCCTTTCAACATCCTTTATCCCTCCGTTATTCACTGTTCATTCCCATCGCAAGAAGCATTGTCCGAAACTTTGCAGACGTTTCGGCAAGTTCTTCTTCAGGCTTCGATCCGGCGACAATTCCGGCGCCTGCGTACAGCCGCAGCGCGTGTTCCTCCGCCTCAGCACAGCGAATCGTTACGACCCATTCACCGTCACCGTCCGCGTCACACCAGCCGACCATACCTGTGAAAAATCCGCGGTCAAACGGCTCAATCTGTTTAATCGCTTCTTTCGCCGCATTCGTCGGCGTGCCGCAAACAGCAGGCGTCGGATGAAGGGCGGCGGCGAGCTCTAATGATGATACAGAAAGATCTGTAAGCTCTCCCTTCAATTCAGTTGAAAGATGCCACATCGTCGGCGTGCTGATGAGTGATGGTTCCGGCACCTCCAGCTTTTGGCAAAACGGCCTGAGCGCGGAAGCAACCGCTTCGACTACGACCCCATGTTCGTGACGGTCTTTAGGAGAAGCAAGCAGTTCAGCCGCCCTTCTTCGATCTTCTTCAGGATCATCGCTTCGAGGTCTTGAACCTGCTAAAGGATTTGCCGTAACGCGGAACCCGGACCGTGATACAAGCAGCTCAGGACTTGCGCCTATCAAAGTGGTACGAGGCGCTTCCGGTGACTGTCCGGTTAAGTCAACGGCAAAGTTGTACCCGCTTGTATTGCGGCGGGCAAGATTTCGCAGCAATTGACCGATATCGACTTTAATCGGTGAGGTCAGCTGCAATGACCGGGAAAGGACGATCTTGCTGTATTCTCCTGCTGCTATACCTGCCAATCCTCGTCTGACCCCGGTCATATACGCTTCCGGGCTTGGAATCTGCTCGATATCATAGGGGTACAGGGCAGGTTCAGGCTCCTCTTTACCGTCTTCTTCACATGTCAGCGGCCCCGCATGCCACGCTTCGACCGGCACGGTTAACTGCGCCGGCTTTGCATCGTCAAACGGCACAGCTCCGACCACCATCGGATTTTTCTGCCCGTTCTCCCTCGCTTTTTTCAGAACTTCCGCAGCCCGCTGAGCAAGGCTTTGCTCTTCTGTTTGAGAAACAGAAGCCAAAACACCTTCCGCCAGAATGGTCCGCTCAGGGGAAGAGAAAAAGAATGAAGCACCGGCCTGATATTCCTTTAACAACTGATCCGCAAGCGCTTCTGACACGACATGACGTTCTATCATCATTAAAACCTCCTTTAGATTGAATCAGGCTCCAAGCGTTGCCCCGCCATCGACGCGCAAATCGTGCATCGTAATATGGCGAGCCCCGTCAGACAGCAAAAATGCTACAGCATCTGCAATATCAGCCGGCGAAGCCAATTTCCCGAGCGGGATTCCCGTTTTGAATGTTTCAAGTGATCCTTCAATTACGCCTTGCGCAGCTTCCTCACCCTGCCATAGCGACCGCTGTATCGGCGTATCGGTTGATCCGGGCGATACGATATTGCAGCGGATGTTGTGCTCGGCAAGTTCAAGACCGAGACATTTCGTAAACATTAAAGCGGCCGCCTTAGAGGCCGCGTAGGCAGCCATATGCATCCGCGGCACTGCCGCCGCATTTGATCCGACAGTGACGATCGCTCCAGTTCTGCGCGGAATCATACGGCGGGCGACGGCACGTGATACGTTAAAAACTCCGGTGGAGTTGACGCTGAACGTCTTTTCCCAATCTTCATCACTCAATGAATGGATCAAACCCGTTCTGAGCACGCCGGCTACATTGACAAGCATGTCTATCGGACCGATCTCGCGTTCAACATGGTCCACAAGCTGCTCGACGGCGGCACTGTCGCCCACATCCGCGGCAAAACCGGAACACTGCAGATCTTTTCGTTCAAGTTCAAGCAGCCCTTTTCGATTTTGATCAGCTGCGGCAACAAACACCCCGCGTTCAGCAAGCGACAGAGCCACTTCTTTACCGATTCCTTGCGAAGCCCCAGTCACCAAAGCAACCTTGCCTTTCACTCTTATCATTTCCTTTCTTAAAAATGGCAGCTCCCAAGTCTTAAAGAGTCACTGCCAGCTAAATTCTTAATTGATAATGATAATCATTATCGTTTAAAAATATAATATACCAATAAATGCAAACGGTCAAATCGTTTTCGATTGTTTATCCGTATCAATGCTCATGGTATATTATCTGTTATCCATTCTTATCTTTTCTTAAAGCTCGGGGCGCCGGAAGCGCCCCGCTGTCAATCAGGCTTGAAGGCAAACTGGAGCGCTCTGCTGATTAACACAGGCAGAACCGATATATGACCTTCCCCTTTAAATTCATGGTACTCCGCGCGAATCCCCTGCTTTTCCAAGGCGGCCAAGCGGGCGGCCAGCCTTTTTGCATTGTCGTTCATCCCGCTTTTATGCGTCTTTTCAAGCTCTCCGGCCCCGAGCAATACCTTTACATCGTCATCCGTTTCCTGCAGCTTCGAAATAAAGTCATGCTCTTCATCAAAAAAGGACGGATGCCAATGGATGGACGGACTTCCGGCGATATATGTCTGAAACAGGGCCGGTTTTGTAAACAGGGTCTGCAGAACAAAAAGTCCGCCAAGGGAATGACCGAAAATTGCCTGCCTTTTCACATCAATCGTGAATTCCTGTTCGATCTCCGGCTTTAACTGCTGTTCGATGAAGGACAGAAAAGCTTTCGCCCCGCCCGGCTCCGGCCAGTCCGCTCCATCGGGTCTCCTGGGCAGCTCAGCGCCCGAATCCGGCAGAGTAAAATCGTAATACCGCCCCCGGTCAAAGGGAGCGTCGGTTTCATAGCCGATGCCGACGATAACGGCCGGCACGACGCCGGTTTTATCGGGACGACGCGACTGCATCCGCAATGCCTCCACCATTGTTCCAAACACGGAATTGGCGTCAAGCAGATAAATCACGGGATATCCTGCGGGCGGCGGTTCCCCAAATGGTTTCGCAATAAAAATCCGGTATGTGCGGCTCCCATCCGGTGAACGCATGCACCGCTGTTCTGTCCCCGGTATCGCCACCGGAATACATTCAGCAGCATTGACAGACTGCTGAAGTTTTTCTTGAGCCATGTGATTCTCCCTTCCCCTCTTTGATTGAGCTAAAAACAGTCTAATGAACCGTCTTTTTTTGTTTAAACAGTAAAAATAAGAAATAGGGCACACCGAAAATGGCGAGGATGATACCCGCCGGCACTTCGGACGGCTGGAACAGCAGCTTTCCGGCAAAATCGGCGCACAATACGAGAAACATCCCGATCAATCCGCTTAACAGCAATGAGTGGCGGTGCAGAACGCCGACGAGCCTCCGCGAGATGTGCGGAGCAATCAGGCCGACAAATGCCATGCTCCCCGAGATAGCCACACAGGCGCTGATGATGCCGACACAAGCCGTCAGCAGCACCACTTTTTCAACATTGGCGGATACGCCGAGACTCTTCACCGTATCTTCATGAAAGCGAATGGTATCGAGCAGGCCGGACTTTGTCAGCAGGAATGGAATGAGAAGCAGCAGCCACGGCAGTGCCGCTTGAATATACGTCCAATTCGCCGACCAGATGCTTCCGTTTTTCCAAACCATGGCCATTTCGTGGTCATTTGGATTCATCTTCAATGACAGGTACAGCGAAATAGCGCTGAAACCCGAATTAATCGCGATTCCAACGAGAATAATCCTGCCCGAATCCAAGTTGCCGCCATGCCAGGCAAACATAAAAATGAATATCGCCGCCAAAATGCCCCCGATCAAGCCGAAGAATGGCATCCCCATTGCAGCGAGCAGGCTTGTCGTTTCAGTCTGGCCTTGAAAGATCAGCATGTAGCCGACGATTGCCGCACCTGCACCGGCATTAATCCCCAGAATTCCCGGGTCAGCCAGTCCGTTCCTTGTCATCGCCTGGATAACGGAACCGGCAATGCCGAGCCCAAGGCCCACGAGTGCTGCCGTCACAATCCTTGGAAGACGCAGTTCAAACAGAAGAATGGCGTATTGCTCATTCGGGTTGATGTGAAGCAATGTTGATAACAGTTCAGCCGGATGTGCGGCAAACGATCCTACTGTTATGCTGAGATAACAGATTGTGAGATTCAGCACAATAAAAACAGCATAGATGACTGCAACCTTTTTAGGCACGCTGCTCCCCCCCTTTTCTTTTGATCAAATAAAGGAAGAAAGGAACGCCGATCACCGAAGTGACGACTTCAATCGGTGTCTCAAACGGATAGTTGAGCAGCCGGCTGAGAAGATCGGCCAGCGTCAAAAAAATGCCGCCGAGAACGCAGGAGCATGGAATCATCCGGCTGTAATCCGCCCCGACGAGAAAACGCGTAATATGCGGTACAATCAGTCCGACAAAAGCAATTTTTCCCGCCATGGCGACGGAGCAGCCTGTCAGAACGACGACCGCTGCCATCGCTGTCCATTTGACGGCCTGCTTTTTCTGGCCGAGGCTTTCGGAAATGTCATCTCCCAATGATAAAGCTGTCACTTTTTTGCTGAGAGAGAGCGCCAGAATGATGCCGATCACAAAAAACGGCACAGCATACTTCAGCAGCTCTGGATTCAATTGATGCAGCCTGGCGCTGTACCAGAAGCTGACGTCCTGGGAAATTTGAAAGTAAATCGACATCGCCGCTGAGAGACTGCTGAGCAGCATGCTTGTGACCGTCCCGATGATGGCAAGCTGAACCGGCATAAAACCGTTTGGAATCACCGAGGCGAGGCCGAAGACGAGGCCGGCGCCAACGGCTGATCCGATAAACGAATAGCCCATCATCTCCAGGGAGGTCGAACCCGGAATCAACACCATCAGCAGCGTGATCACGAATGCTGATCCGTCGGAAACACCCATAATCGACGGGGAAGCTAAATAATTTCGGGTGATGCCCTGCATAAGCGCGCCGGACACCGCCAGCGCCGCTCCGATTAAAAGAGCGCCGGCAGCGCGCGGAAAACGGGAATGCCAAATGATTTGATGATCTGTGTTGCCCGGATCAAAATGCAGCAGCGCCGAAAAAATCACTTCGGGCTCAAGCTGTTTTGCACCGTAACATACCGACAGAAAAACGGACAGCAGTATGGCAAACGGAGCAGAGATCATAATGATGCGGGTCATATGCTTTGAATGCATCGTTCAAGAAACCTTTTCTATTTGTTCTGCGCCAATTTCTCAGCTGCAGCCTTTAAAAATTCTACCTTGCTCCATGCCGTGCCGCCCTGGGCAAGCGGATCTACAGCATTGACAAATACATGGTCATTTTTCACTGCAGAAATGCTTTTCCAAATTGGATTATTCTCTAGATCTTTCAACGCATTCGGCTTGTCAGCATTCTCATCGTCAGAGAATTGAACAAACATATAGTCCGGATTCATTTCGCTCAGTTTTTCTAAAGATACTAACTCCTGGGCTTTTGGCGCCTTGACTTCTTTTGGAGCTGTGAAGCCCAGCTCGCCGTATAATGTGGAATTGAAGAATACGTCTTCCGGATAGATAAAGACATTGCCTTGTCTGATTCTGACAACGAGCGCTTTTGTATCTTTTGCCGTTTTCTCAAGCTTTGTTTTTGCTTCCTTAAGGTCTGCTTCATAATCCGAAATAATCTGCTTCGCTTTGTCTTCTTTGCCTGTCAGTTCAGCCAGCAGCTTTAAATTGTCTTTCCAGTTTGAAGAAACGTGGGAAACAGGAATCGTCGTCGCGATGTTATCCAGTTTTTTCACCACTTTTTCCGGAAATTTCGTTGAAGCCAGGATGACATCCGGTTTAAGCTCAAGAATTTTCTCCAGGTTCGGTTCTGTTTTTTCGCCGACGGCAGCTGCTTTGTCAGTAATGCTCTTGAACAGGTCCGGGAACTTTCCGGAGAAGGAAATGGCACCGGCCGGGTGAACATCCAAAAGCTTGGCATCTTCCATCGATTCCACGCTTCCCGTAATGACGATTTGTTCGGCCGGGGTCTTCACCTTGTATGTATGATCGAGGTACTCGATGCTTTTCTCAGCTGACGCTGAGCTCTTGCCATCGCCGCCCGCCTTTTCTTTGCTGTTCCCGCATCCCGCTGCA
Organism: Bacillus sp. GM2; assembly: GCF_056155945.1. Classification (NCBI taxonomy): domain Bacteria; kingdom Bacillati; phylum Bacillota; class Bacilli; order Caryophanales; family Bacillaceae; genus Bacillus; species Bacillus sp. GM2. The sequence continues at coordinate 1,427,463 of NZ_JBRKSZ010000008.1, read as the reverse complement.
CCAAACGCGAGAAGGAGAATAAATAAAAATATTGATATCTTTCTCATCTGATTGAGACCCCCTGATTTAATTGATAACTATTATCAATTAAAATTATAGGGTTGCCTCTTCGAGAACACCATGGATAATATCCGGCAATTAAAATGGATTTTTTCCGGACAGCAGCCGAACCGCCTGGCGAATGATTCGTTCATGGCTGCATGCGGAATATTCCCGCCAAGGATCCGAATTCACCTGATACACCCGGTGATGCCGCACAGCTTTCAAATCCTGCCATGCAGCCGACTGCTGCAGCTCCCGGTAGAATGCCAGCGTCTCGGGCTCTTTAAAAATGAAAATCATGATGATATCCGGCTGATATGCCGCGATCGTTTCGATAGAGACGGACCGGTCAATCGGTTCTTCCAGCGATACAGCCGGTTCAAAGCCAAGGTCGCCGAAAAATACATCTTGAACAGAGCGGTTATGCGCCAGATAAATCTCGTGTTTATGCAGGCGCAAAAACAAAAAGCTTCGGCGTCCGCAGATCGGATAAAGCGTTTCTTTCGCGGTCTCTGTGAGACGCTGGTAAGACAGCAGCCATTTCTGAGCCTCTGCTTCTTCATCCAAATGGGATGCGGTCAGCATAAAATGCTTCCTCCATTGTTCCTGTGAAGGCAAAAAGAAGACATCGGCGATCGACTGGAGTTGTTCCCGTTCCTTGTGAGACACGCTGTCCATGCTGATAATGAGCTCAGGGGCAGCCGATGACAATGTCCGCAGGTTTTCTTCCCACGGCTCGTGAAAGCGGTAAGCGCTAAGATGGACCGGAATATCTGCCGCGTAATGCTTATAGTAATACGATGTCCACTTCGGATGCAGGGAAGCGGCGTAAGGAATGAGGTGAAGCGGTATCAGCTGTCCGATCGTATTCTGGCCGTAGGCCGCCAGTTTCCTGCGCCTTTTTTTCATATAAACGGTCGGGGATAAACCGGTATGCTTCTTAAATGTCCTGCTGAAATAAAATTCATCCTGATACCCGATTTGGCTTGAGATTTCCCTCAGCTTGTAGCTTGCTTTCGCCATCAGCTGCTTCGCTTTCGTCATCCGCGTCTCAGTGATAAACTCTGTCACGCTTCGACCGTACAGCTTTTTGAACGTTTCGCTGTAATGCTTCGCGCTGATTCCAGCCATTTGCGCGAGTTGATCAAGCGTCAGGTGTGCATCTGAATGCTCTTCAATATACTCCTTTGTTTTTCCTATGGCTGATGCGGTGTTTTCGGGATGAGTCAGTTTAGCCGAATAGATATCGTACAAAAGCTGCTGCAGGTCTGCTTGGCATTTCAGCTCCTGGAGCGCTGAAGAAGCCGGCCATAAGGCGGAAAGTTCCTGAAGACGGGAGGCCAGATTTCCGACAGAATGGACATTCATCATCTGAAGGTCGGAAAAAGCGTCAGGGTCGGTGTCTGCTTCAAGCGTCAGGCGGCGGTCGTCATAGCTGTAGGGCTGCAGCCTGATGAGATACCCGCTGATTTCAGCTGACGAAGCTGTGATTCCGAACGTTTCATAAGGCGGAACAATATACAGCGTTTCTTTTTGAAGCGGCCTGCCTGATGCCTGTATATCGATTCTCCCTTCACCCTTCAAGTGAAAGATCAAAACGAAAGAGTCTGCCAGCTGCTGTTCATCCGGAAGATCGCCGGGCTTTCTTATATGATCGACTTGCAAGAGACGATAGAAATAAGAAGATTTCATAGAAAAACCGCCTTTCTTAACACCAGTCATATCACAAAAATAAAAATGCCCCTAAAACAATATGGTAAATTGGTTGCGGGGTTCTGGTCCGGCACAAAATACCAGTTTGCAAGGTGCATTTCACATCACTTATAGCTGATATGCTTCTTACGATTTACTATAACACAGTCGCTTTTATTGGGGAATCATGTTGTCAGTGCGGCCATCTGCCCAATGTGCACTTTAAAATATAATAAAAAATCAATACTTATCATTTCAATATCTTTTTGCTTAGTGTATAACTATAGAGAAATTACTATATTTACAGGGAAGGCGTGACTTCTTATTTTGGAAATGACAGCCAGCATGAAAAAATCGCTCGATGCGATTGCAAAATGGGGAAAAATAACCGGCGTTTTTATGATTATCGGCGGAGGCATCTATGCCTTCTTCGGAATTTCTTTGCTTATCATCGGAGCCGCTCCAGGTGTGCTGATGATTTTTTCGGGGATCTACCTTATAAAATCGGCAAACGCCGCTCAGAAAATGAGTGATGACATGCCGCAAGAACCGCATGAAGCCTTGCTTGATAACTATGTGAAGTTTATGAAATGGCAATTTTTCTTCTTATTATCCAATATTGTGATCTTCATTTTATGCATAGTCGCCTTTTTCTTCCTGATCTTTTTAGGTATTCTTACCGATTTACACAGCGGATACGATCCTTATTATTACGAATGATGATCAAAAGCCTGTCTCGGGAATTGACCGAGACAGGCTTTTATTATTCGGCTTCTCCGCCAACGGTGAAACGCTCATTGATGTGCTCGCCTTTTTCAGCTTCGTCACCACTGCAATGACATAGTCTGCATAACTGTCCGGCGGTGTTACGATCAATTTTTCCTGACCTTTTTGAGATGAACCTGTTCTCTTTCCTTACGGGTTGAAAAATGCCGCCGGGCTGATGCGGAAAGTTAAACGATTAGTACATGAGAACAAGGATGATGATGAGACCAATTAAAAGCATATATAAAAGTCTGCTTGAAGATACAGGCTGAGGTACTAGTTTTCTGCCAGATTGTTGAATAGGGATCGGCTTTAAAGAGGTTATTGTTGTCTTCATATCGAAATAAAGATAAGCAGAAGTTTTTTGATGGGAGGTTCGTTTCATGCATATTACAACAGAAAGGTTATTGATACGTGAGTTTGAATTCAAAGATTGGCAAGCTGTATATGAGTATACATCAAATAGTAATGTGATGAAGTATATACCGAAAGGCGTTTTTACTGAAGAAGATGCAAAAGCATTTGTAAATAAAAACAAAGGGAATAACGCTGAAAAATTCCCTGTCATACGAATGGATGAAGATTTACTTATAGGCCATATTGTTTTTCATAAGTATTTTGGTGAACATACATATGAGATCGGGTGGGTGTTTCATCCTAAATATCAAAATAAAGGGTATGCTTCTGAAGCAGCACAAGCGATCTTGAAATATGGATTTAAAGAAATGAACTTACATAGGATTATAGCTACGTGTCAACCTGAGAATATTCCGTCATACCGAGTTATGGAGAAGATTGGAATGAGAAGAGAAGGCTTCTTTAAAAAATGTATTCCCAAAGGCAATGAATGGTGGGATGAATATTATTACGCTATTTTAAAGGAAGAGTGGAATTGAACGATGCCTGAATTGGGGATACAACAAAATATCACCGACGACCTAGAACATAGCAGCTAAGCGAAGGTGATATATCAAGCGATATGCTAGCATCATATGGCTGCAGCAAGCTTTGTAGATATTCAGTTTTAAGGGTGAGCCTTCCCTTTTCATTCTCATCAGTAAGGAAAACCGCATACGATCATGAATGTCCACCATAAGCTCATAAGGCTTTGCTGTGATGATTGTGCATGTGTCACCGATAATACTCCCTCATTTGTAACAAAAACAGTTACATGTTGATGATGAAACATCATCTCTTATTTAAAAGAGATGAGTTAAGACGTCTTTAAGAGACTTGCTGGCCAATTCGTTCTCCATCGCCTGCTGAACGCTGTGAAACGTTTGGTCAAGCGTTGTTTGAATTTGTCTTCCAACCGGACAGTTTGGATTCGGCTTGTCATGAATCGCAAACAATTCCTCTTGCGGCTGAACCGCGCGGTAAATATCCAGCAGAGATATATCTTCAGGATCTCGTTTCAGGGTTGCCCCGGCCACTCCCGGCCGCGACGTCAAAATACCGCCTTTTTTGAGCTGGCTGATCATGCGCCTGATCACAACCGGGTTCGTATTGACGCTCCCGGCGATCATTTCCGAAGATTCCCGCGGGTTTGCGGCGATTAAAGATAAAATATGAATGGCCACTGAAAGACGGGTGTTCACCATAAGTTTTCACCACCGATGTAATTATTATAGTTACAGGATAAGTTTTTTGTCAACTCTTATCATATCCTTAATGATCGTAAGAATAAATAAAATTTTTTTCAACCCGCCCTCATGTCTCACTTTGGAACTTTTTCACAGGGTCTTTCGTATTGATTGATGAAAGGAGTGTTTTTCAATGAAAGAGATAGCAGAAGGAAAAGCAGCTTTGGATGTCCGGCTTGAGCCGAATGAAGAAATCAGATCTATTATTCTTTGCGCGTATAACGCGAGACTGTCTGCACGTTACACTCCTTACAGAGGCGTGCTTGCGGCCACTGACAGGCGGCTCATGTTTTATTCTTCTCTGTTTGGCGCCCCTTTTCACCTTGACATCCGCTATGATACCATCTCCTCGTTCCGCCGCGAAAAAGGGCTGATAACAGGAGGCGATCACCTCGTCGTGATGAACAACGGGGATCGGGAAGCATTTCAATATTTTAGCGGCTGCGATCCTTTGGAAACATTCATCGAATCCGTTCGAAAGCTAAGGAAACTGCCTGAAGACATCATGCATGTCTGAAAATCGCCGGCTCCGGGATGTGCCCGCAGCCGGCATACTCAATTATTAATCTCGTACTTCTCCCCATATCTCAGCACTTTATAAATTGCCATTCCATCAGAAAGATGATTTTCGGAATATCTCACGGGAATCAAAGCAAAAAATACATAATAGGTTGAAAAATAAACAAACTGGTAGAAAAAAATATTTTCGGGTATGATGTCTTTGATAATCAGCAGATTGACAATAAAAATAGACGCTAAATTAAACAGCGATCCGCCGGCATAAATCATCGCATTCGTAAAACGGTTATCGTATTTCAGATCCCCGTATTTGCAAAAGGAATCCATAAAGTAAACACTTCTGATTTGCACGGGGCCGAATTTCAGCAATTTTTTGCACATCCCGATTTCAAGCGAAGATTTTCCGCCGAACAACACCGCCATGACGCTGTGGCCCAAGACATGAAGCACCGACACGGCGGGAAAAACGATCAAGAACCACCAGAAGAATTTGACAATATCCTGCATTCCGAACATTCAATCATCCTTTCTGTTTCAGCCCATGTTTTTTAAAAAATTTCCGCTTTTCCCCCGTATCAAACCTGTCAATATGCAAATCAATCCGGTCTCCGAAGCATGAAAAAACCGCCCATCTTTTCAATGGACGGCTTTCTCCAAAGCAGTCAATTATCCTCCTATATAGGACATTTCAACCTTTTTCCGCGGAGCCGCTTTTGCAAGAGCGCGGTCGAGCGAATACTGGTCATCGCGATTCCGCCAGACGGTGCCGATCGCCTTTGCCAGCTCCTGGTCGGTCTGCCCGCTTCTGATCAGGGTTCTTAAATCAAACCCGCTCGATGCGAAAAGACATGTGAAAAGCTCGCCTTTCGCCGATAGTCTTGCTCTGTTGCACGTGCTGCAAAAAGCATCTGATACAGAAGAGATAAAACCGATTTCTCCTGAACCGTCCAGGTATCCGTACCGTTTGGCGACTTCTCCTTTGTAGTTCGGGTCGATCGGTTCAACCGGCATGTCTTCATTGATGATCCGGATGATATCCGCTTTTGTCACCACTGACTGACGGTTCCATTCATTTGTGTTCCCGACATCCATAAACTCAATAAACCGCAAAATATGGCCTTTTTCTTTAAAATAGCGGGCCATCGGCAAAATATCCTTTTCATTGACCCCTTTTTGGACGACCATGTTGATCTTGACGCCGAGTCCGGCCTCTTTCGCCGCTTCAATTCCGGCCAGCACCTTGCTGACGGAGACGCCTCTGCCGTTGATCGCTTTGAAACGCTCGTCATCCAGGGAATCCAGGCTGACCGTGACCCGTTTCAGCCCCGCTTTTTTCAGCTTGTCAGCGTAAACCGGCAGCAGAACGCCGTTCGTCGTCATCGCAATATCGCGAATCCCTTTGATCTCCGCAAGCTTCCCGACTAATTCCGGCATATCTTTTCTCATCAGCGGCTCCCCGCCGGTGAGGCGGATTTTTTCCACCCCGAACTGATGAACAAACAGCTTGGCCAATCGTTCAAGCTCTTCAAAGGACAACAGTTCGCCTTTTGGCAAAAACGGATAATCCTGTCCAAAGATTTCGGCAGGCATGCAATACGTACATCTTAAGTTGCAGCGGTCGGTGACAGAAATTCTTAAATCCCGAAGCGGCAGGCTTTTCTGATCCAAAACTTGTTCACTGTTGTTGTTCACGCCTGTTGCCTCCTTTATGTTAACTGAATTCGCTCGTGATGCGTATATACATTGAATGACCGGTTCCTGGCAAAACCAATCGTCATGATATTCAGCTCCTCCGCCATTTGAATGGCCAGCTCGGTCGGCGCCGACTTGGAAATGACCGCGGAAACCCCGATTTTCGCGGCTTTGAGCAGCACTTCCGAAGAAATTCTGCCGCTGAACACGATCAGCTTGTCGCGCACAGGAACCTGGTGAAGCAGACAATATCCGTACAATTTATCAAGCGCATTATGTCTTCCGATATCAGATCTGACTGCAATCAGCTTGTCAGCGCTGCACAAAGCGGCATTATGAACGCCCCCCGTATGGCGAAAAAGCTTGCTGCTTTTCTGCATGTCGCGCATCAGCGCCAAACAGTTCTCAGGCGTAATGGTCACGCCGTCAATCGCCGTTTTTGCGGTTTTGACGTCCTGCTGGAAATAAAAATGCCGCCCTTTTCCGCAGCAGGAGCCGATCACCCGCTTCGTGTAATCCTTCAGTACCAGCTTTTTTGAGCTGACAAGGTCGACATATGCGAATCCGAGACTTTCATCTATTGTAAACCTTTTAATCTCATTTTTAAATCGGATCACACCTTCAGATGCGAGAAATCCGATCACCAGTTCTTCCAGGCTGTCCGGCGAACAAACAAGCGTGACAAATTCCTCGCCGTTCACCATGACAGTCAGGGGGAATTCCGTTGCCATCTGATCTTCTTGCTGTGTCATCTCTCCATTATCATAACGGAAAATTTTTCGGCTTGTTGTGATGTTTTTCCCCATGAATAAACCCCGCCCCTTTGTTTCTTATCATATCTATTACTATACTCGTCTATCATGCCGTTTCACAACCGTCAGGTCAAATTTGGAAGCTTCATCTTGTTGATAGCTTGAAAACATGATATTATTTTTTAAAAGTTCAAAAAATATACACTTTTCAAACAGGATGCCTTTCTTCGCAGCAACCACGGAAACCGCTTTCAAACAATCGCTCCCCGGCAGCCTTCTGTCTTTATGACAAGCCTTTCTTTTCCACAGGAGGTTCTCGCATGAAAAAAGTGAAAAACAGGTGGCTCATTGCTTTATGTGCTGTAGACATTCATTTGTCTATCGGGTCTGTATACGCATGGAGCGTCTTTACAAACCCGCTCGCTGAAACCTTCGGCTGGAGCCTCAGCCAGATCAGCCTGACGTTCAGCATCGCTATTTTATTTCTCGGTCTTTCAGCCGCATTTTTGGGACACTTCGTCGAAAAGCACGGCCCCAAAAAAGCAGGCATGCTCGCCGCTCTTTTCTTCGGAGCTGGCGTGACGTTTTCAGGCTTCGCCGTTCAGATCGGCTCCCTTCCCCTGCTTTATTTGTTTTACGGCGTCTTCGGAGGAATCGGACTCGGCGTCGGCTATATTACGCCCGTATCTTCGCTTGTTAAATGGTTTCCTGACCGCCGCGGCTTGGCTACGGGGCTTGCTATTATGGGATTCGGATTTGCGGCCTTGATCAGCAGCCCGATCATGCAGAAGCTGATCTCAGCGGTCGGTATAGCCAATACCTTTTTTATTCTCGGCATCTGCTACTTTCTTGTGATGATGCTGTCTTCGCTTTACCTCGCTCCGCCGGAAGACGGCTGGAAGCCTGAAGGATTTTCAATCGGAAAAAACAGAAAGGCGCAAAGCGCCGATATTTCCCAGCTGACGGCAAATGAAGCCATTAAAACGAAACGCTTTTATTATTTATGGCTGATGCTTTTTATTAATGTTACGTGCGGAATCGCCATCATATCCATCGCTTCACCGCTGGCGCAGGAAAGTGCGGGCATGTCCGCCGCCGCTGCTGCCGCTCTCGTCGGCGTTTTGGGCGCATTTAACGGCTTAGGGCGAATCGGCTGGGCCTCTGCATCTGATTACATCGGCCGGCCGAATACGTATACCGTCTTTTTCGCTGTACAGCTGATCGCCTTTCCGCTTTTGCCATTTATTTCCGACAAGGCCATCTTCTCTGTTTTAATGGCATTGATCTATACGTGCTATGGAGGCGGGTTTGCCGCAATTCCGGCTTATATCGGGGATTTGTTCGGAACAAAGCAGCTCGGTGCAATTCACGGATACATTTTAACGGCATGGGCGGCGGCAGGACTTGCGGGCCCGATGTTCTCTTCTTGGGTGCGTGATGCAACAGGAAGCTACAGCCAGAGCCTGACGGTTTTTGCAGCACTGTTCGCCATCGGCCTGTTCATTTCGATCTTCATTAGAACCGACATTAAACAGTTGCGGAAAAAAGCGGCGGTTCATGTCTCAAACTCGATAAAAGGATGATCTGGCAGTATCCGCTGGAAAGGAGAGAATGGAATGGGAAGAACAAAGCATGAAGGTCCGATGAAACTGAATAAAAAGCCCGCGCCAAAACTGTGGGCGTCTTGGGCGCCGATGGGACTCGGAAAGGTAAAGCCAAAGCATATCAGAGATACGATGAAAACGGCATGGGACAATAAAGACAACCTTTCGTACGCCTACAGAATTTTGACGCAAGGCGTGTGCGACGGCTGTGCGCTCGGTGTATCCGGACTCCGTGATCAGACGCTCACAGGGCCTCATCTATGCACGACGCGGCTGAACGTCCTCCGCTTAAATACGATGCCTGCGATCGAGGACAAATGGCTGTCCGCCGACATTGAACAGCTGAGAAAGCTGGACAGCACCGAGCTGAGAAAGCTTGGACGCATCCCTTATCCGCTGTCGAGAAAAAAAGGAGAACGGTCGTTCTCGAGAATTTCATGGGATGAAGCGCTCAGCCGAATCGCGGACAAAATCAAATCGATTGATAAACGACAGCTCGCCTTTTATTTAACGGCCAGGGGGATTACGAATGAGGTATACTATACGGCCGCCAAAGCGGCTCGGTTTATCGGCACAAACAACATTGACAACGCCTCGCGGATCTGCCACTCGCCAAGCAAAACGGCTTTAAAAAGGTCCCTTGGCATCGGCGCCTCAAGCTGCAGCTACCGAGACTGGATCGGGACGGATGTCCTCGTCTTCTGGGGATCTGTCGCCGCCAATAACCAGCCGGTGTCAACAAAATACATGTATGCCGCCAAAAAAGCGGGAACAAAAATCATTATGATCAACCCGTACCTGGAACCTTCGATGGAGAAATACTGGATTCCATCGATAGCTGAGAGCGCCCTTTTCGGCACCAAAATCACTGATGACATTTACCAAGTCAATATCGGCGGCGACATTGCCTTTATGAACGGGGTAATGAAGCACTGGTTTGAGATGGAACGGGAGGCCCCCGGTTCAAGCATTGACCGCGCTTTTATCGAAGCACACACAAACGGGTTCAATGAGCTTAAACAGCATATCGAAAAACAAAATTGGAAGACGCTTGAAGAGTCATCCGGCATATCGAAAGATAGAATGAAAGAATTCGCCGTCTTGCTGGCCCGGGCGAAAACCGGCGTTTTCATTTGGAGCATGGGACTCACACAGCACCGTTTTGCGACCGACAACATTTCACAGGTGGCAAATCTCGCCCTATTACAAGGATTCATCGGCAGAAAGCATTGCGGTGTCATGCCGATCAGAGGGCACAGCGGTGTGCAGGGCTCTGGAGAAATGGGTGCCGATCCTTTCGTCCTGCCAGGCGGTGATTTTGACGAAGAAAATGCCGCACGGATCGAGAAGGTTTGGGGCTTCCGTATACCGACTTGGCAAGGCGATACGATCGGCCAGACGATCGAAAACATGCTGCTGCCGAGCGAAAACGAAAGAAAAGTAAAAGTGTTTTATACAAGCGGAGGCAACTTTTTGGAGACGATGCCGAACCCCGATTTTATCAAAAAAGCATTACAGGAAGTTGAGGTGAGAGTCCATCAGGACATCATCTTCAATACTTCTACCCTTGTCGATTCCAAAGAAGAAGTTATCATTCTCCCCGCAATGACAAGATATGAACAGCCTGGCGGAGGAACCTCAACAAGTACGGAACGGATGGTATATTTCAGCCCTGAAATTAAAGGACCGCGCATCGGAGAAGCCCGTTCTGAATGGGAAATTTATATGGATCTTGCCAAACGGGTTCGGCCCGAAGACAAAGAACTGATCCATTTTGACGACGCTGCGGAAATCCGTGAAGAAATCGCTGCTGCCAACCGGAATTATGAAGGGATTCAGCATTTGAAAAAACGCGGAGATGTCTTTCAATGGGGCGGCGCCTGGCTTTGTGAAGGCGGGATGTGTCCGACGGCAGACGGCAGGGGTAACCTGATCCCCGTCGATCTTCCTGAAAACAGACAAACTGAAGGACGCTTCCTCGTGACGACAAGACGGGGAAAACAGTTCAATTCGATGATTTATAGTGAAAAAGATCCTTTCAACGCGGCAGATCGCCGGGATGTCATGATCAATCCAAAAGATGCCGAGGAGCTTTATATTCAAGATGGAGAAGCGATCGTTTTATTCAACCGCTACGGAACTTTCCAAGGCCGGGCAAAATATGCCGGCGTACAACGCGGAAACACGGCTGTCTACTGGCCGGAAGGAAATGTCCTGATCCCTAAAGGCGTATACGAAAACTATGCCCGTATTCCGGAATACAACACGGCGGTCATGATTGAAAAGGCGGAGATTTTCCATTCAAGAAAAGATCCGCGCTATGCAGAAAAACGAATCGAAGAACTCGAAATGTCGACAGATTAGCTTAACAGAAGGTCGGGACGGCGCTGCTGCCGTCCCGCTCTCGTATGGAGTTACTGAGACAGTTTTACGCCTTCTTCTTTCCATACCTTTTTAAAATCAGAAGCTGAGTCGGCTTCAATCAATTTTCCGCCGCCAGCAGCAGCTACTTTTTTAAGCTTTGCTTTTTCTTTCACGGTTTTCACATCAAGTCCAACGATGTTGACGATCGTTTTAATGTTGGATTTGCGCAGATCTTTCGCTGCCTGAACAGGGTCTCCTCCGCATGTTTCTTCACCGTCTGTTACGATGTAAACATAATTCTTACCATCTTTATCGGCAAGATCTTCTTTTACATCATAAAGAGATTTTGCAATCGGAGACCAGCCTGTAGGCTTGATTCCGCTTAAAGCGTTTTCGAATGAGTTGGAAGAAAACGGCTGCAGATCATAGACGGTTTCCGTCGTACCGCAAGATAGTTCTTTTCCGGAGTTTTTATTGTTGCCTTTATGTCCGAACACATTCAGCATCACATTCGCATCGCTTGAAAGCAGGTCAGCAAAGTCGGTTACGGATTCTTTGGCAATATCAAATTTTCTTTCTCCTTCAACCTTTTGTGCCATGCTGCCGCTTGCGTCAAGCACAACTGCAACATTGACATCTTTTTTGCTGTTGTCCGCATTTCCGTCTTCAGCCGCGAAAGCAGCAGCCGGAGCCAATGACAAAAGCATGGTGAACGTTGTTAACAGAGTAAACCTTTTTTTCACCTTTCTCACTTTCCTTTCCGCACTTTTTTCGAACCGATCTTCCGCATGAGATCTAGTCCACCAACATCGTAAAAGAAGGCTTGATAGAAATAAATAGGCCGGATCTCCTTTTCAAATTCACAAATTCTTCATAATCCTTACGATAATCGACCGACACTTTCACTTAAGTCCTACCAAAAAAGTCCGCTAAAAGACCGTCTTCGTCCCAATAAAACAACAGTTACGACAAATTACCCCTCCAAAGGATTCAGCGGGGTTCAACGTTCTGAAACAATAACTTAATATTTGTAAAGTGTTTTGCTTGACTTTTGACAATCTTTTCATCAAAAAAGGAAAGCTGCGGAAACATGTCCACAGCTTTTTTCCAGTTTATTTAGAAAGCTCGATTGCTTCCTGAGTGAAAATTCTTTTGATGTCATTTTTGGTTTTTGCTTGGAAATATTCACCGCCGCCGGCTGCTGCGATGCTTGTCAATTGTCCGTGAAAATCTCCTTCATAATCAAAGCCGATCACGTTGACAACCGCATTAGATTTGCGCAGTTCTGTTGCAACTTTTACCGGATTGCCTCCGCATGTTTCCTCACCGTCTGTCAGCAGGTAGACGACGTTTTTCCCGTTGTTGTTCAGCTGATCAAGCGCGTTTTTGGCATCTTGCAGCGCGTTTGCGATCGGTGTCCACCCAGTCGGTCCGATGCCGTTTAATGAATTGCGGAAGCTTTGCTCGTCATACGTTTGGAATCCGTACACTCCTCTGATTGCATTGCAGGATTGTACTTTTCCGGAGTTTTTATTGTTTCCCTCTGAACCGAAAACCCTCATGAGCACGTTTGCATTTTCAAGCTTAGAACCAAAGCTGAACGCCTCATTTTTGGCAAGCTCGTATTTTGAGACTCCGCCGATCTTTTTAGCCATGCTGCCGCTTGCATCAAGCATAATCGCGATGTTAGGCGAATCTTCGGCAACTGTTACCTCCTGTTTTTTCTCAGCTGCGAAAGCAGGCGAACCAAGGCTAAGAACCATAGCGGTCAAAATCCCTAATGTCAGCTTCTTCTTCATTTCTCCCTTTCCCCTTTCTGAAATAAAGTCGTTAACACATTAATATCGTAGAAGAACACCAGGGAGAAATAAATAGGGCATGTCTCCTTTTCCTCGTTATTCATTTCAGCATACAACAAGCGGATATAATAGACTTTATAGCCTGTTAACCCTTATATTGACAAGACATTCACGGCCTTTTGACGCTGTTCAGCAAGCCCTCCGGCACATGATTCTTGAAATATTTGTATAATATTTTGGCGTGCAACAACTTCATGAGAATGCCAAATTTTGATGACATTTAAAAAGACGCCGCCAATAAGGCAGACGTCTCTTTTTTATTTTTTCGCCATGTATTTATTTAAAAATTCATCAGCATTGGATACGGCTGTTCCTTTGTAATAATACTTGACGATCGCTTCAGCTTTCTTGCCGTCTTTCGCCATATAATGCGCGCCGTATTGGCTCATTCCTACTCCATGTCCAAAACCCCTTGTCGTGACGGTAATCTGATTGCCGTCGCGTTTCCAATCAAAGTCTGCCGATTTGAGGCCGAGCTTTTCCCGAATATCTCTTCCCTCAAGCTTCTTCCCATTGATGACGGCAGTCGCTACGCGTTTTCCCGGCGTTCTTTCAGTGATCTTCCCAATGCTGTTTGAGCTGGGCAGCTTCACGCCGAGCTTTTGTTCAAATTCAGCGACAGTAAACGTTTTGTGGTTCAGGAATTTCGGCGACTTTGTATCCCAGGAGCTTTTCACGCTTTGCAGGTACGGAATATCACTTGTCCAATAGGCCCCGGCATTCTCAGTGTACCCGTTGCTCGTCGAGAAAAACGAAGCGTCAATCGGCTTATGATCATAGGTTAAAATTTTGCCTTGCGTACTGGCTACAGCTTCGGTCACTTTTTTGATTTTCCAATCGTAATCTTTCTTCCACAGCCTGCGAAGCTCCTCTTTGTTTTTATACACCTGGAACATCTGCGTATCATCGACGAGCGAGCCCTTCGGTGATTGGACAGCCTGTTCTGATACCATTTGCCTCACAATATATGTGCGGGCCGCGAGCGCTTGTGCTTTTAAAGCTTCGATATCGAAATCAGCCGGCATTTCCGAGGCAACGACACCGATGACATACTCTTCAAGCGGAATGTCTTCAACTTTCCGGTCAGCCGTTCTGTAGACCGGAATTGAAACGGGAGACTCTTTTAAGGTGACTTTCTTTTTTTCCTCGTGTTGCTGAGCGTGTTTTTCTGTTTTGATTGCCCCCGGTCCCCCGTGAAAAGGGAGGACAAGCAGTGTTGGTATGAGTAAAATCAGCATGCAGATTCCTGCTAGTACAATAAATAGCTGTTTCAAATCAGTGCCCCCATTTCTGTTTTGTCTCTTTTATTTTATGGGCGGGGACAAGCTAATATGACTGTACTTTTCAACTGCGGCTGCGTATTTTAAAAGCCATTCTTGTGCATAATGATAGATATGGGAGGCATACTGATATAGAATACTTGAAACGTAAAAATCAGTATGCCGTATGACATACTGATTTCACGTTGATTTATGCGTTTAAATCGGATACAACTTCTTTATTTTCAATATGAACCGCTTCTTCATCGTTAACGCGCTCAATATCAGCGCCGAGACCGGCAAGTTTTTGGTGGAAGTTGACATATCCCCGGTCTAAATGTTTTAATTCGGTTACGCGCGTATGACCGTCAGCGACAAGGCCAGCAAGGATAAGAGCTGCGCCGGCGCGAAGATCCGTTGCGGCCACCTCGGCACCTTGAAGCTGCACAGGACCATTAATGATGACAGAACGGCCTTCGATTTTAATATCTCCGTTCATACGGCGGAATTCTTCCGCATGCATGAAGCGGTTCTCAAAGACGGTTTCTGTGATCATGCTGGTTCCATTTGCGCGCATCAAAAGAGCCATCATCTGTGACTGCATATCAGTCGGGAAACCTGGATGTGGCATTGTTTTTAAATCAATAGGCTTCAATTGAGAAGGACCGATGATCCGAAGACCGTCTCCTTCTTCCAGGATTTGAACGCCCATTTCTTCCATTTTCGCAATTAAAGACGTCAAGTGCTCAGGAACCGCTCCCTTTACCAGTACGTTCCCTTCGGTAATCGCAGCGGCAACCATGAACGTTCCCGCCTCGATCCGGTCAGGAATAATGGTATGTTTTGCACCATGAAGCGCCTTAACGCCTTCAATTTTAATGGTGCCTGTACCGGCACCCCGAATTTTACCGCCCATTGCATTGATATAGTTAGCCAGATCAACGATTTCAGGCTCTTTAGCAGCGTTTTCGAGCGTTGTCGTGCCCTCAGCTAAAGCTGCAGCCATAATCAGGTTTTCAGTTGCTCCGACACTAGGGAAATCAAGATAAATTTTTGCTCCTTGAAGGCGGCCTTCTACAGTCGCTTCAATAAAGCCGTTTCCGACTTTAATTTTTGCGCCCATTGCTTCAAAGCCTTTCAGATGCTGATCGATCGGTCTTGAACCGATTGCACACCCTCCAGGCAAAGCCACTCTCGAGTGACCTGTGCGAGCAAGAAGCGGACCCATCACCAATACAGATGCGCGCATTTTACGAACATATTCAAACGGAGCTTCCGTAGACAAAGTGCGAGATGCATCAACCGTTACTGTATGATTTTCAAAATGTACACTTGCGCCTAAATGACGTAACACTTCGTTAATCGTATATACATCGGAGAGCGTAGGCACATCACATATTACGCTTTTTTCTTCACTGGCTAATAAAGATGCAGCGATAACTGGTAAAACGGCATTTTTTGCTCCTTCAACTTTGACTGTGCCGTTTAACTTTCGACCGCCGCGGACGATGATTTTTTCCAAGGTATTCCCCTCCGCGTCCCAATTTCTCTATATTAATATTCAGTCGTGACGATTGGTGTGCCAACCGTGACGTTAAGTTTTTCGCCCATTCCCGCATTTCTAAGCGAGACTTGCAGATTCATACGGTGTTTTTCTGTCTTGATGGATTCTTTCCACTCGTTAGTGTAAGCAGAAATAGAAACGAAATTTGGTTCGATTAAATCTTCAACTGACTTTGCATCAAATTCATGTACTAGTTCATTTGCTTTTTTTTGCAAAACAACATTCATCATACCATTTAAATGGCCCTTTAGACAAGTAAAAATTGCGGTCTTTTCTCGCATTATGTCGAATGCATCCCGTTCAAACTGCTTATATGTAGCATTCCAGTTTTCCCGCGGTCCCGCGCCTTTTTGCTCATACAATAAATACGAAACAAGTCTCTGGTTTTTGTGGGTGGATACCAAATGTATTTTGGAATTGATGTGATTTTTTTTGTCCTGAAAAACACCTGTTGCTTTAACTGTATCATCGTCTTCCCGCGTTAAAGTCCATTGATATTGTCGATGCTGTTTCTTGAAATGTTTCAGTTTTGCAAAAAAATCTTTTTCACTTAGGGTAAGCTGTTTTTTTGTATGCAAGGTCCATTCTTCAATCTCGACATCATGGCGGCTCAAACCTTCCGCCAGCTGTTCCAGCGGCGTATTGCCCGCTGCTTCAAGCGATTGAAAGACATGAACAATTAAAAATAAAATCACAATAAAAATGAGGGCATTAACCGTTTGTTTTGTCTTCATTCCGCATCATCCTCTCCTACTCTCCATTGTTGACGGATCGCAGGAAAAGCATACGTGGAAAAACAAGGTCCCCCGGTGATTTTGCGGAACGCGGCGTTACCCACATTTGTCCATTCCCAAAAACTCTTTTACTCAATCATGAAAATAAATTTTGAAGCTGTCTGGAATAATAAAGATAGTCCAGGAAAAAATTGCTGACGGTGGAGCCGACGGCGATTGTAATGATGATCATTAACACCCTCGCCTGAATGACTTTTCCTTTCCTGATAAGCGGATCAATATTGACCGCCAGAAGAGCCCACCAAGTCAATGCAATAAAAAAAAGATGAACGATGATACTGACAGCAGCCTGTTGTCCGATCTCTTCCATTATTGATGACGCCTCCTTACGTTCCAGCCGGTCTGGTGGTTCCGGCCTGCCTAGTCTCTTCTGCTGTGGGATAAAGGAATGATGCCGGTCATTTCAAGTCATTTTAACAGTTTTGATGTTTCATGTTAAGACGTTCATGGATAGAACTTTTTCCCATAGATGGAGTATCCTCTGTTGCCTGAGGCGTATGTTGAGGAGCTTGCTTGAATGTCTTACGTCCTCTTTCTGGTGGAAGAGAACATAGCTTACTATTTTGTATTATAGATAGATTCAAACTAAAAAGGCGAACAATTTGTGAACTTTTTTCAACATTTTCAATTCTGTTTGATCATGAATATAAAAGAACCCTTCCCATCCTTAAATATGGGAAGGATCCTCATCTTTATCTCGCAACATCCAACCGGTTAATCGCACGTTTTAAAGCAAGCTCTGCCCGAATAATGTCAACATCTGGCGTATGCTTTTGCAAACGTTCCTCGGCACGCCGTTTTGCGGCCAAAGCGCGTTCTTTGTCAATTTGTTCAGATGTTTCCGCCGTCTGGGCCAGAATGGTGACATGGTCAGGGCGGACTTCCACTATGCCCCCGCTGACGGCAACCAGCTCAGTTTGACCGTCTTTTTTCAGACGGACTGCAGCAATTTTTAGCGGAGCAACCGTCGGAATATGGCCGGGTAAAATACCAAGCTCACCGCTCTCTGCTCGAACGCTTACCATTTCTATATCCGCATCGTATACTGGGCCGTCGGGAGTAACGATATTGACTTTTAAGGTCTTCATGCTTTTACCCTCCTAGGACCAGATTATACTTCTACACCCATTTCTTTCGCTTTTTCGACAACTTCTTCGATTCGGCCGACAAGACGGAAAGCGTCCTCTGGAAGGTGATCATACTTACCTTCAAGGATTTCTTTAAAGCCTTTTACCGTTTCTTTGACAGGAACATAAGAACCTTTCTGTCCCGTAAACTGTTCAGCTACGTGGAAGTTTTGTGAAAGGAAGAACTGTACGCGGCGCGCACGGCTGACGACAAGCTTATCATCGTCAGAAAGCTCATCCATACCGAGAATCGCAATGATATCCTGAAGCTCTTTATAGCGCTGCAGGATTTGCTGTACTTGGCGGGCCACTTGATAATGCTCTTCTCCGACGATTTCTGGAGCAAGTGCACGAGAAGTGGAAGCCAGAGGGTCAACCGCAGGGTAAATACCCATTTCAGACAGCTTACGTTCAAGGTTTGTTGTCGCATCCAAGTGAGCGAACGTTGTTGCCGGTGCCGGGTCAGTGTAGTCATCGGCAGGAACGTAGATCGCCTGAATCGATGTAACGGAACCGACATTTGTAGATGTGATCCGTTCCTGAAGCTGCCCCATTTCAGTTGCAAGCGTCGGCTGATAACCAACCGCTGACGGCATGCGTCCAAGAAGCGCAGATACTTCAGATCCGGCTTGAGTGAATCGGAAGATGTTATCGATAAAGAACAATACGTCCTGACCTTCTTTATCACGGAAATGCTCGGCCATTGTAAGTCCTGTCAAGGCAACGCGCATCCGCGCACCAGGCGGCTCGTTCATCTGACCGAAGACCATTGCCGTTTTGCCGATAACGCCGGAATCTTTCATTTCATAGTACAGGTCGTTTCCTTCACGCGTACGCTCGCCGACACCTGCGAATACAGAGATACCGCCGTGCTCTTGAGCGATGTTGTTGATCAGCTCCTGAATCAAGACGGTTTTTCCAACTCCCGCTCCTCCGAAAAGACCGATCTTTCCGCCTTTGATATATGGAGCGAGCAAATCGACGACTTTAATACCCGTCTCTAAAATTTCAACCTCTGTTGATAGCTGATCAAACGTTGGAGCTTCTCTGTGAATCGGATCTTTGGCAGCATCAGCCGGAAGCGGCTCATCCAAATCGATGTTTTCTCCGAGTACATTAAATACGCGGCCGAGTGTCACGTTTCCGACCGGAACGGAGATCGGCTCTCCCAGGTCGATGGCTTCCATTCCGCGTGTAACACCGTCAGTTGAAGCCATTGCAATCGTCCGAACTGAATCATCACCCAAGTGAAGCGCTACTTCAAGGGTAAGATCGATATCCACTTCATTCTCGTTCTGCGCTTTATGTGTAACTTTAATCGCATTATATATTTCAGGCAAGTGACCGTCTTCAAAACGAACGTCTACGACCGGTCCCAATACCTGGCTAACGCGTCCTTTTTTCATCTCTATCCCTCCTGACAAGCTTTTTCTATTCTAAGGCAGCTGCACCGCCGACAATTTCCGTAATCTCCTGCGTAATCGCCGCCTGACGGGCACGGTTGTAAGACAGTTCGAGGTCAGCGATAAGCTCTTTCGCATTATCCGTTGCGTTTTTCATCGCTGTCATCCGCGCAGCGTGTTCACTTGCTTTACTGTCCAGAATTGCGCCGAAAATCAAGCTCTCAGCGTACTGAGGCAGAAGCACTTCCAAAATTTCTTCTTCGTCCGGTTCAAATTCATAGGAAGTTCTTTTTTTGTTTGGCGCGATATCTGATAATGGCAGCAGCTTTTTCTCCGTCACCTCTTGAGAAATCGCGCTGACAAAGTGGTTGTAGAACAAGTAAAGTTCATCAAAGGTCTCATCGATAAACATTTGTATCGTACTGTTCGCCAAATCCTTGATTTCAGGAAAGGACACTTCGTCCCTGATTCCGGTCATTTCGGAAATGACCGGGATGCCGCGTTTTTTGAAGAACTCGCGTCCCATTTTTCCGATCGCGATGACCGCATATTCGTCTTTTGACTGATGGCGCTCCTGAATTTTCTGGTACGCTTTGCGGAGAACGTTTGCGTTAAAAGCGCCGGCAAGTCCGCGGTCAGATGTGATGACCAGATAGCCGGTCCGCTTCACGGGACGGCTCGACATCATCGGATGCGTTCCCGTGTATCCAAGCGCAATATCAGCAACGACTTCCTGCATTTTCTCCATGTATGGAACGAACGATTTTGCTTTACTCTCAGCGCGGTTCAGCTTTGAGGCAGAAACCATTTGCTGAGCTTTGGTGATTTGACTCGTTTTTTTATTTGAAGTAATTCTGGATTTAATATCCCGTAATGAGGCCAAAAGGTTTCACCACCTTTTTGTTTTCAAATTCACTCCGAATTTACGTGAAAAAGAGAGAAAAAGAAGATCTTTTTCTCACTTCAAATGTTTAGTTGCTGGGTGCAAACGTACGTTTAAAGCCTTCGATCGCAGCCTTCATGTCCTCGTCGGCCGGAAGGTTTCCTGTCTGAGCAATTGAATCAAGGAGATCTTTATGGTTTTGATCAAGGTACATAAAGAACTCTTCTTCAAAGCGTCTGATGTCCTCTACAGGCACATCATCGAGGAATCCGCGGGTCAGGGCATAAAGAATGGCAACCTGCTTTTCGACGCGGAGCGGCTGGTTCAGATCCTGCTTCAGAACTTCCACTGTACGGGCTCCGCGGTTCAGCTTGGCCTGCGTCGCTTTATCAAGGTCAGATCCGAACTGTGCAAATGACTCAAGCTCGCGGTAAGATGCCAAGTCAAGACGAAGCGTACCGGCTACTTTCTTCATCGCTTTGATTTGTGCAGATCCGCCGACACGGGATACCGATAATCCAGGGTTGACGGCAGGGCGCACGCCTGAGAAGAACAAATCAGACTGCAGGAAGATCTGTCCGTCTGTGATTGAGATGACGTTTGTCGGAATATAGGCTGAAATGTCGCCAGCCTGCGTTTCAACAAACGGCAATGCTGTTAAAGATCCTCCGCCTTTAGCGTCGCTCAGTTTTGCAGCGCGCTCAAGCAAGCGGGAGTGCAGGTAGAATACATCTCCAGGGAATGCTTCACGGCCTGGAGGACGGCGCAGAAGCAAGGAAAGTTCACGATAAGCCGTCGCTTGTTTTGAAAGGTCGTCATACACAACCAGCACGTGTTTTCCGTTGTACATGAATTCTTCACCCATCGTAACACCCGCATACGGCGCAAGATACAAGAGCGGTGCAGGCTGTGAAGCGGAAGCTGTGACAACGATGGTATAGTCAAGAGCGCCTTTTTTGCGCAGCGTTTCAACGACTCCGCGAACAGTCGATTCTTTCTGACCGATCGCAACATAGATACAAATCATGTCCTGATCTCTTTGGTTCAAGATAGTGTCAATCGCAATCGATGTTTTACCCGTCTGACGGTCACCGATGATCAGCTCACGCTGGCCGCGGCCGATAGGAATCAGCGCATCAATCGGTTTAATTCCCGTTTGAAGCGGTTCATGAACGGATTTACGATCCATAACACCAGGTGCCGGGCTTTCGATCGGACGGGTTTTGCTTGTGAGAACCGGGCCCATTCCGTCTACAGGCTGACCGAGCGGATTGACAACGCGGCCAAGCAGCTCTTCACCGACGGGAACTTCCATGATCCGGCCGGTTCTTTTGACTTCGTCACCTTCGCGGATGTCTTTGTAAGGTCCCAAAATAACGATACCTACGTTTGATTCTTCAAGGTTCTGAGCTAAGCCCAGCACACCGTTTGAAAATTCGACAAGCTCACCTGCCATACAGTTATCAAGGCCGTGCACGCGTGCGATACCGTCACCGACCTGAATTACCGTACCTACGTCGTGAACTTCTATTTCAGACTGATAATTTTCAATTTGCTGTTTAATAAGAGTGCTAATTTCTTCAGCTTTGATGCTCACTTAGGTTTCACCCCTTCTTTCGATTTTCGCCTGCTAATTGACGTTCTATCCGGTCAAGCTTTCCTCTTACACTGCCGTCATAAATACGGTTTCCGATGCGGATTTTCACACCGCCGATCAGATCCGGATTCACTTCGTTCCTGACGCGCAGTGAAGCGGCGCCTGCTTCTTTCGCAAACACTTGAGAAAAAGAGGAAATTTCCTCTTCGCTGAGCGGTTTTACAGAGTATACGATCGCGTCTTCCGTCCCGCGGAACCGGTTCGCCATTTTGACATATTCGTCCGCGAGATCCGGGACGATTGACGTGCGGCTGCGGTCAACGAGAAGATAAAGCGTATGTAAGACTGCAGTCGAAACGGATCCGAACGAGTCTTTTAAAATCTGCTTTTTCTTTTCAGCGGGCACTTTAGGATGACTCAGAACGGCATTGAGGTCTTTATGATCAATAAATATCTTCTTAACGACGGTCAGCTCTTCTTCTATTTCATTGACCTGCTTGGATTCAAGGGCAATGTCAAACAAAGCGGCTGCGTAGCGTTTGGAGACAGCTGATTGGCTCATCGGCTTTCTCCTACTTCTTTAAGATAGTCTTGGATCAATTTTTCCTGGGCTTGTTCGTCAAGCTCTTTTTCGATCACTTTCGAAGCGATCATCACAGACAATGATGCAACCTGCTCGCGCAGCGCGCTGACAGCCTGGTCTCTTTCTTTGACAATCTCGCTTCTGGCTGATTCTTTCATGCGTTCTGCTTCCTGGCGCGCAGCCTTAATGATTTCATCCTTTTGCTGTTCTCCCAGTTTTTTCGCGTTTTCAATCAGAGACTGGGATTCTTCGCGCGCTTCTTTCAAAAGCGCCTGCTGCTCTTCAATGAGCTTCTTCGCTTCTTCATTCTTTTTCTCGGCAGAGGAAATCTCTCCGGTAATGTAGTCTTCACGCTCTTTCATTATATTTAATAGCGGCCCTAAAGCGTATTTCTTCAAGAGCGCTAACAAAATCAGCATGGCAACAAGCTGGAACAGCATCGTTCCGGCGTTAAACCCTACTCCTGCACCCATAACCTGTGGTAAAAAAGACATCGAATACGGCAACTCCCTTCTTGCAGATTATCTCTCCGAGGCCATCGAAAAAATGTTCTCCCTCTTTTTTCAGGAGGGTGTTTCTTCCGGCCGTTATGACAGTTCAAGCAACCATAAAGCAATGGCGAAGGCCTCTTGCAGTGATCTTCGCCATTTTACTAGTTATATAAGTTTTTAGCCGAAGAATGCTAAGAACGCGATAACAACAGCGATAATCGGAAGGGCCTCAACCAATGCTACCCCGATGAACATAAGCGTTCTTAATTCTTTACCAGCCTCAGGCTGACGTGCGATTCCTTCTACTGTACGTGATACGATAAGTCCGTTACCAATACCTGCACCAAGTGCACCTAATCCAATTGCGATTGCAGCTGCTATTAAATTCATGAAAAAGTTCCTCCTTTAAATTGTTATCCTTATCGGATATGTCTTATTTTTAGTGTTCATGACTTACTTTGTGAGACATGTAAACCATTGTTAACATCGTGAAGATGAATGCCTGGATTGTACCTACGAACAAGCTGAACGCCTGCCATAAGATCATCGGCACAACCGCTCCAATGGTTCCAACCAGCCCCATGAAAATGCTTTGAGAATAGAAGTTGGTTGCCAGTCCGGCAAGAAGGCCGAGCAGAATTTCGCCGGCGAAAATATTACCGTAAAGACGCAATCCCAATGTTAATGTGTTCGCAAATTCTTCAATGATTTTGAGCGGCACTAAATATGGAATTGGTCTGAAAAAATCTTTGGTATACTCCCCCAACCCTTTTCTTTTCACTCCGTAGTAATGAGTGAGGCCTACTACCATGACGGCGAGGGTTAAAGTAACCGCCGGATCGGCTGTCGGGGATTTCCACCATAATTCATGGCCTACTGTAATGGAAAACGGAAGGCCGAGCATGTTGGCAACAAATATGTACATCAGCAGGGTTATGCCAAGGGCGAGAAAGTCTCTGCCGACTTTAAGATCCATTGTGCTGCCGATAATATTGCGAACAAAGTCGACAATCCACTCCATAAAGTTCTGGGCTTTCGTCGGCCGGATCGCGAGTGTTCTTGTGGTCAGCACCGCTATCAGAAAGACGATGATGCTTGTCACAGTAATCATTAAGATACTTGATACATCAAAGTTAAGGCCTAAAAAGTTAACAACTCTTGATTCGTGCAAAGGGTCTTCACCTCTCTTCCATTGATGAACGTTTTAGCTGGATAAAGGAATCTATCATAATGACAGGATAAATTGTCATCAACCCCACAATGACGCCTGCCAAATGAATATATTCAGGGTATTTATAAGCAATGGCCGCCGCGATAATGGCGTTGCACAATCTGGAAGCAGTCCCGAGAGAACGGATCATTTTGCCTTTTGCCACTGCTTTATCGAAGGCCTGCATCCTTTTGGTCAGCAGCCAGAGATTGAAATAGCTGAAAACAGTGCCGGTAATCAGGCCTAAAAAAATCGCCTGAAATGGCAGAAATCCATAGCCTAACACGCAGACTGCTAAAATATATAGGACATATTTTTGTTGCCTACGGAATGAAAGACTCGCATCGGTCATCAAATACGCTCCTGATGTGAAAATTTTAAATCTATCTTACGATTACGGTAAACTAGGCGGTCTGACCATTTTACAGAACGTAGTGTTCTGCTCAAGACTTCACACACTCCGAAAATTCTCGGGCTGGTGATCTGTCTGTCGCCTGCAAATATGGGGTTTTCAAAGGATTTTAACAGAGGACTGGTCATTATGATAACCGCTATGAAAACCTTATCATAATAGCCTATTTTAGCATACAATAGCCCCCCTGAGGTGTCAATCTGTTTAAAGTTAAAAAACTATTCATAATCACAGCGCCTCTCACAAAATGTTCACAAATTCGCCCCATTTAAGACGCACACATGTTTAATTATGGTATAAAACACAAAAAAAGAAAACCCTTTTTCAGGATTTTCTTACATTATTTCGTTCCGAACATGCGGTCTCCGGCGTCGCCCAATCCGGGAACGATATATCCTTTTTCATTTAGTTTTTCATCCAAAGCGGCAATGTAAATGTCAACATCAGGATGATGCTTCTGAACTTCGTCTACACCTTCCGGAGCAGCGATCAGACACATAAAACGGATATTTTTTGCGCCGCGTTTCTTCAAGCTGTTCAGCGCCTCTACCGCCGAACCTCCGGTAGCCAGCATCGGATCGACGACGATGAATTCGCGTTCTTCAACATCGGATGGAAGCTTGACATAATATTCAACAGGCTTCAATGTTTCAGGATCACGGTAAAGCCCGACATGTCCGACTTTTGCAGCGGGGATCAGCTTCAAAATTCCGTCTACCATTCCCAGTCCCGCTCTTAGAATCGGAACAACCCCGAGTTTTTTTCCGGCGATAACGTTTGACTTTGCCATTTGCACAGGAGTTTCTACATTCACTTCCTCCAGCGGCAGGTCCCTCGTAATCTCAAATGCCATCAGCGTTGCAACCTCATCAACAAGCTCTCTGAATTCTTTTGTTCCGGTCTTTACATCCCGGATGTATGTAAGCTTATGCTGTATAAGAGGGTGGTCAAACACATATACCTTTCCCATATCCGTTTTCAGCTCCTTTTTTTCACACACTTCTATTGATTCTACATAAAAAAACAGCTTGTTTCAACAAAAATCAGCAGACAATTTTATGAAAAAAGCCGCCCCTTTTGGGAGCGGCACAAATCTTAGTAATCAAGCCCGGTATACAACGGGTATTTGCTTGTCAGCGCTTCTACGCGCTGTTTTGCTTCTTCCAGCTTCGCTTCGTCTTCATGGTTTTTAAGGGCAAGTGCGATGATCGCTCCCACTTCTTCGATCGCTTCCAGATCAAAGCCGCGGCTTGTCACTGCTGCTGTACCGACGCGGATTCCGCTCGTTACGAAAGGTTTTTCAGGATCATAAGGAATCGCGTTTTTGTTGACGGTGATGCCGACTTCATCAAGAACATTTTCAGCCACTTTTCCGGTCATGCCGAGAGAGCGCAGGTCGACCAGCACAAGATGGTTATCCGTTCCGCCTGATACGAGCTCGATACCCTCTTTTTTCAATGTTTCAGCCAAGTGCTTCGCATTGTTGATGACATTTTGGGCGTATGTTTTGAATTCGTCTTTTAAAGCTTCGCCAAAGGAAACAGCCTTTGCAGCGATCACGTGCATTAACGGTCCGCCTTGAATTCCAGGGAAGATCGACTTGTCGATTTGCTTTGCAAACTCTTCACGGCAAAGAATCATGCCGCCGCGCGGTCCGCGAAGCGTTTTATGAGTTGTCGTCGTCACAAAGTCAGAGTAAGGAACAGGATTCGGGTGAAGACCTGCTGCTACAAGTCCGGCGATATGCGCCATGTCTACCATCACATAGGCTCCGACTTCATCAGCGATTTCGCGGAACTTTTTAAAATCGATGGTGCGCGGATACGCGCTTGCCCCGGCTACGATCAGCTTAGGCTTATGTTTGAGCGCTTTTTCACGTACATCTTCGTAGTCAATATACTGCGTCTCTTTATCAACACCGTATTCAACGAAATTGTACTGAACACCGCTGAAGTTGACAGGGCTGCCGTGCGTTAAATGTCCGCCGTGAGCAAGGTTCATTCCCAATACGGTGTCACCGTGCTCCAAAATCGTGAAGTATACCGCCATGTTCGCTTGTGCGCCGGAATGCGGCTGAACGTTGACGTGCTCGGCGCCGAAAATCTGCTTGGCGCGGTCGCGCGCGATATCCTCTGCCACGTCTACATGCTCACATCCGCCGTAGTAGCGTTTTCCAGGATATCCTTCCGCATATTTATTTGTTAAAACCGAGCCTTGAGCTTCCATAACCGCTTCGCTTACAAAGTTTTCAGAAGCGATCAGCTCAATCTTCGACTGTTGACGTTTCCGCTCATCTTGAATGGCGCTAAAAACTTGTTCGTCTTGCGCAGGTAAATGTTTCATCAGCGAGATCCTCTCCTATCTGTTTCCATTTCGTTAATTATACCATCTCATTGTACACGGTTTTTCATGCAAATGTAAGAGAATATTTTTAAAAATCGTTTTTTATTATTGGAAAAACCGAATATTAAACGAATAGACAAATCATATAGTTCGACATATCATTTGTTTAAAAATTATTCTGATAAAGAAAAAAGCCTGTCCGGCTCTTCCTCCCGCTACTCCGCTTCATACACGGCGCGGACGCCTCCAATCAGCTTCGGTCTTGTCCGCGCAAGCGTCACATGCGCTTCGCCCAGCTGTTTTTCAGAGACGCGGACAGGAACGGCCACAGGCTTTAAATGCATCCCTATAAACGTGTCGCCGATGTCGATCCCCGCATCGGCCTCTATTTGTTCAACAAGGACAGGAGCCTTCATATGTTTATAGGCGTATGAAGCCATGGAACCCCCCGCTTTCGGAACAGGAACGGCGAAAACAACGGGAAGACGGTATGCTTTCGCCGTTTCTTCCTCGACAACCAACGCCCTGTTTAAATGCTCGCAGCATTGAAAAGCAAGGGCGACTCCTGTTTGATCCCTGAACTCTTCTAAGCCTTTGTAGACCGCTTCAGCGATTTGTCCGCTTCCCGAAGTGCCGATTCGCCTTCCGGCCACCTCGCTTGTGCTGCAGCCGATGACGAGGATGTGGCCGTCGCGCAAATTCGCCTGCTGATGAAATTCATCTAATATAGAACGCCATGTTTGTTCGAGATTTTTCATGATTGACGACACCCTTTATTCATGCTTGTCTTCATAATCGGCGATTTTTCCGATGCGGACGGCGTGCCGCCCGGCTGAAAACTCAGTCGTAAGCCAAACCTTTGCAATCTCTCTCGCTAAACCAGGGCCGATCACCCGTTCACCCATCGCAAGAACATTCGTGTCATTGTGCTCTCTTGTCATTTTCGCGCTGAAAACGTCGTGGACAAGGGCGCAGCGGATGCCTTTTACTTTATTGGCGGAAATGCTCATGCCGATTCCTGTTCCGCATATTAAAATGCCTCTGTCGGCTTCCCCGTCCGCCACTTTTTGCGCGACCGGAAACGCATAATCCGGGTAGTCCACAGATCCTGAACCGCATTCGCAGCCGTAATCTTCGTATTCGATGTTTAATTCATCCATCAATGCCATAATTTCTTTTCTGATATTGATCCCGCCGTGATCTGATGCAATGATTACTTTCATTGGAATGACTCCTCCTCGTTTGATGTGCCGCCAAAAGTCTCGCGGAGACCGTTAAGCAGTATACAGCCGGTATATATTTCTGATTGATCATGTCTATTGTACCCGCTGCCGCTTGATTTGCAAACGCTCCTTAGCTTCTATTCCTGAGATTTTCCCGCCAGCATTTCTGCCAATTTGCTCAGCAGCTGCTCCAGCTCATCTCTCGTTTTTTGATAGTCGCTGAGAGATCCGCCGAACGGGTCAATGATGTCCCCGCTTTCTCCTTTGACATACTCTTTCAGCGTATAGATTTTATCTCGGCTCTTTGAAAATTCATGTACTGCCAGCTGCTTGTGCTGCTCTGTCATCGTCAGTACAATATCCGCCCATTCAACCTTCTCCCCGGAAAGCTGTGAAGATGTATGATTCAAAGCGATGTTTTTTTCAAAAAGCGCTTCGACTGCATATAAAGAAGCTTTTCCGTTTTCAGGAGCAAACAACCCGGCAGATTTGACGGAGACGTCCAGATTTTTTTCGGCAGCCGCAGATTTAAAAAGCGCTTCGGCCATCGGGCTGCGGCACGTATTTCCAGTACAGACAAATAATATGTTCAATCTTGTTCACTCCTTTGTTCATATTATAAAGGATTCAGTCGGAAAATAATAAAATCCGCTCCAGAAATCAAAAAAGAGGGGATCTCGCCCCTCTTTTTCTAAGTTTTATTATGTTAAGCAAAGCGGGAAAAAGATTTTCTCCTCTTTCAATTAAATGGGCAGCAAAAGCTTCAGGCCGAAGCTCAGCAGGATGGCTCCTCCGAGCGCTTCGCTGTAAGCGCCAAGCCACGTTTGAACCTTTTTTCCAAGCAGCAGACCCGCCCAGGTTAACACCATGCTGAACAAACCGAACAAAAAGATCGTTAATAACGGTTTCGTCCCGTAGAGGCCGAGGCTGAGACCGACTGAAAAGCTGTCGAGGCTGACGCCGACGGCAAAAATGAATAAGCCGAAGCCGTGCGGAGAGATGATCTGCTCCCCGCTTTTATTAAAAGATGCGGCAATCATCTGAATGCCCAGCACCAATAAAAGCGCTCCTCCAAGATACCCCGCAAGCGCACCAAGCGCGCCCGAAAGAAACTGTCCCGCAATCATTCCGCCAAGCGGCATGATGACATGGAACAATCCAATAATGACGCCGATTTGAAAGATTTGGTTCCTTTTCAGCTTGGCCATTCCCATTCCAAGACCGACTGAAAAGGCATCCATGCCGAGTGCAAAAGCCATGATCGAGAGCGTCAGGATTTCGCCTATTAACACGTCAACATTCATGCAATTCCCCCTTGGACACGCCAGCTTTTCTAGCTTATGCACGTCCAAAGGCGGATAGAACAACCCTGCTTAGGCTATGCTTCGATTACGCGGTGGCCGGCCGCTTTCAAGAGCCGGTTCATAATCGCCCGGCCCACCCCTTCCTCAGGGAAAGACTCCGCAAAAATAAAATCGAGCTGTTCTTCGTCAAAGCTGCGGAGAACGTCATACAAACCGGCGGCAACCGTTTCAAGTCGGTCTCTTCTGCCGCAGATGCGGACGGCATCGGCCTGATAGACACCGGCCCGTTCCTCTGTCGTAAGGACGCCGACTTTCATGCCGTCATTTTGATACTGGCCGAGCAGCCGTTGAATATCTTCAACGCCTCCGTTCACAATGGCAAGCGGGGCTTCTGGTGCATAATGCGTATATTTCATCCCGGGAGACATCGGCGCCTTTTTTTCGTCGGTGAGGCCCTGGTCAATCAAGACAGAGCCGGCCGCTTCTTCGAGCTGCTCTTTTGTGACGCCGCCCGGCCTCAAAATGACCGGAATTTCACCGGTGCATGAAACAACTGTTGATTCAACCCCTACTCCTGTAGGACCGCCGTCAACGACACCTGCAATCCGTCCGTTTAAATCGTGGACGACATGCTCGGCTTTCGTCGGACTCGGTTTCCCGGACAGATTGGCGCTCGGTGCGGCTACCGGAACGCCGGCCTGTCTAATCAGCTCAAGGGCAACAGGATGATCAGGCATTCTGACCGCGACCGTGTCGAGCCCCGCCGTCACCTTTGTGGATAACACCCCTGGCCTGCACGGCAGCACAAGGGTCAGCGGTCCGGGCCAAAAACGCTTCATCAGCATTTCGGCCTGAGGCGAATCAACCTCTGCAAATTCTCCGAGCTGTTCAATTTCAGCGATGTGGACAATGAGCGGATTGTCGCTCGGACGCCCTTTCGCTTCGTATATTTTAGCTACGGCTTCGCTGTGTTTGGCGTTTGCACCAAGACCGTAAACCGTCTCTGTCGGAAAAGCAACCGTTTCATTTTGCTTGAGCAGTCTTGCCGCTTGTGCAATTTGTGGACAGTTTGTGGACAAATCACGTTTTACATCCACAGTCCATACTTTTGTTTTCATCACCATCAAAACTCCCTTAACAAAACACTAAAAACGTTAATCATTCATGTAAATCCTGTTGAAAGTATAAAAGATGAAGAAAAAGAAAACAAGCGTTGTCCACATTTTGTGGATAACGCTTTTGAATCCGTGGATATCTCTGTGTATAAGTTAACGGCTAATGAGACGTTTTCTCCATCAAAACGGCTCCGTTTACGCTCAGTGAGTCTGAAACATGCTCTGATCCATCAAGCTCTTCCGGAATTGCCGCAGCTTGTTTAAAACCGAGCACTTCAAGGAAATCCATCGATGTTCGTTTATTGGCAACTAAATACAGGGTTTGGATTCCCCGCTTTTCACACAATACCTGCATGCTTTGAAACAGGGAAACGATGTGGCCCTGGCTGAGCTTGTCAGACACGACAAGCGAGCGCAGCAGCCCTTTTTTGTTTTCAAATTCCTCCATTCCGAGGCAGGCGACGATTTCATCGGGAGGGTCTTCCATCATGATAAACTGGCTCTTCGCTTCCTCAAGGCCTTTATGGCTTGTCCCCACCTTTTTTAAAAACGCTTCGATCGCATTCATGTCTTTCATTTCCGCTAACCTCAATTGGTAGAACATCTTTTCACCCCGTTTTTTAACTTCTCTATCCAATCTATGAGGGCGACAGTAAAATATACCTTTTGATTTGGAAGAATGCCGGCTATTCATTTTTCAATTTTGATTAGCAGGAACTCATGCTTTGAATGAGTATGCAAATGAACACTGTACTGGTGATAAGACAGTTTCTCATCTGCCGGGCAATGTAATTGGCACATCAGAAAGGGGCAGAAGGTGTATATCCGAAAAGCAGTATTTTCCCCGAACCGTTTTGGAAAATTATATCATATTCAAAAGCGTGAATAACCATCATGAAAAAACAAACAGTAAAAAACCGCCCTGCACGAAAGCAAGGCGGTCTCTTTAAGAAAAAAGCCCGGTAATCCATTCGACAAGAAAAAATTTCACTTCTTTGTCTTCTTTATCTTCGCCAGATACCGCTTCATCCGCCGCGACTGTTTTTTCTTCCCGGCGGTTTTCCCCGGCAACGGTTTGTTCGTCTTCAGGCGACTTTACGGCTTCCCCATTGGAAAAATCAAGAAAGCAAAGCGGCGGAAACAGGACGCACCACCAGTTGGCTCCCTCTCCCTTGCCTAATGTAATTAAAACAGCCTCATATTCTCCGGCTGGATACACCATATTGCCGTATAGTTTTGTCGGAAATGAAACTCGATCAAAACGGACAGACACGGATTGCCGGACATTTTCGCGCTTCATGACATCCTTGGCAACCTCTTTGATTTCAGGCAGCTTCGACCTGATGACTTGTCTCGCTTCCTCAACCGAGGTCAGGTTTTCCACCCAATTCGTAATTTGTTTATTGACCTCATCCCTGATTTTACGTTTGACGCTTTGGTCGCTCCCGCTGTCGCTGTTTGCCAAAATCCGCAGCCGAATCGCTTCATCTGGAATCACGGCAGGCTTCCCGCCCGATGATTGGGCCGTCTCTTCCGTCGTGAGATTTGCAAGCGCTCCTATTAATAAAAGAAAAATATACATACAGGCAATGTTTGATTTCTTCATTTTCCCCACCGTTCCTCTCCGTTCTTCAACCTTTTCTAGCAATATTATGGTCAAAGATGGAACGGTTTAAACGGATGCTGAAAAAAATCCTACTAAGCTTGTAATCTCTTCCTAAAAGGTCTACATATCCAAATGGCTCTGCTTGTTTTTTTGCAGGCCGGATAAAAAAATCACCGCGCTGATCACGAGCAGCAAGCCCCCCAATCCGCCGAACAGCAGAAACGGGAAGACAGCCGCTGCGCTTGCATCAATCGCCCAGCCGATCAAGAATGAAAGAAGCGCTCCTCCCAGACTTGCGGATGAAATGAAGAGACTGGTGATTTCCTCTGTAAAAGGCTTTCCAGCCAACGAGCCCAGAGTGACGGCGCACGGAAAAATGCCGGCTGCCGACAGCCCGATGAAAAATACGAGGAGCAGCTGTGTTTGATGAACCGGAAACCACGCCAGAATCAAAAGCAAAACAGTCAAGGCTCCGGCACTGAAGATCAGAAAGGCAACGGAAGTTAAGCGTCCGCCAAAAATACTTGTCAATAAACGCCCGCACACCATTCCCGTCCAAAAAAACGAAACGCTGATCACGCTGATTTCTTCCGCTCCTTTTTCCAGCATCAGCGCCGGCAAAAAGTTTGCGAAATTGGTCTCGATACCCGCATATACAAAAGCGAATATGAGAAAGAGGAAAATGCTTTTTTCTTTCTTTCCGATTTCAAATATGGCTGACACAGTCGGTTTTTCCTGAGAAGCCATTTGACCGGAAGCAGTGTCAGGGGTTTTTCTGCACAAATAAACCACCCACATACAAGCAAGCACAAAAACAAAGATAAATAAAGCATACAAGGGGAAATGCCAGGCATATCGTTCCGTAAGGATGTAAATAAGAAAAGGAAACAGCAAAGCGCCTAATCCGAAAAAAACCTCTAAAATATTCATCCCTTTCGCATTTTTATCTTGTGCAATCACATACGCTCCCATCGTCGTTTCTAAAGTACCGGCGCCAAAGCCGAGCAAAAACCCCATGATGACAAAAAAGATGAACATATCAAAAAGGAAAACGCCTAAAAGCGTTACGAGAATAAGTAGAAGGCCAAACGTCAATACAGCCGTATGAGAGGTGCGTCTGACAAATATCGGCGCAAGCAGGACGCCGATTAGAAAACCGGTGAATTGGAAAAAGATCAGGAAGGATAGATCATGAACATCCCGGTGATATTCTTGAATGATATACGGTGACAGGCTCCCCAGCAGAATATGGATAACCCCTACAAGAAAATAAAACGAACAGCCGAATAGAAATATTTTTTTCATTAGACTCACTCCTTCGTTGCAGACCATAAAACCCTTGCGGCTATTGGCACGGCCGGCAAGGGTTTTTCGCAATGCTAGTTTGCTTGTTTTGAAAGGGACAGCTGCTGACCTTTATTGAAAAATTCATTTAAGTAGAATTGCGTCTTGTATCCATCTTCAAAAGCGGCAAGAGATGCGAAATTGCGATCCCGAATTCCGTTCATCCACTGGATCAGCTGAACTCTGAAGGAATCGGCCCATCCGTAGAATTCATGTTCAGGGTCTGTCAGCCACGTGTCCGGCATTGTTATCATCTGCTCCGTTAATCCGGTCTTCAGCAAAAACTGATTTTTCTGCCGTGAATGATAGTAAAATACGCCGTTTTGGCCATTGACCTCGATGCTAAAGCCGCACTCATCCGCTTTTGTGCATTTTGATGTAATCATATTGACAAACACATGATTTTCAAGCTGGCCGTATACTTCAGAATGATCATCAACATATACCTGTTTTTGTTCTTTTTCTTTGACGACCGTCATCATTTTGACTTTTAAACTGTCCAGTTTAAACGGGCTGTCGAACAAATAGAGAATGAGATCGATTAAATGCACACCCAAATCTCCTAATGCCCCGCTCGTTTTGTTGCTTTTCGAATGATCGCGCCAAGTATATTTTTTTCTTCTCAAGGCGCTGTTTTTCTTAAAATGGACATTGATGGACAATATATCTCCAAGTTCATTGCCGGATATCATATCTTTTAGGCGCTGAACAAATGTGAGATGGCGGTAATTGAAGCCCATGATCGGAATATAAGCAGATTGAGACGCCCTGTTTTTCATCTCCTCCGCTTCTTCCATTGAGACAGCCATCGGTTTTTCACACAATACATACTTACCTGCGGCCATCGCTTCAAGCACATGTTCTTTATGGCAAAAGTTCGGCGATGAAACGATGACTGCCGTCGACTGATCCAGCAGCTCCTGCATACTGTTGAATACAGTTCCTCCGTATTCAAACGCACATTTACGCGAGGCAAGCGAATTGACATCAAAAAACCCTGAAAGCTCGGCACCTTTGACTGTTGAAAGAGCTTTCGCATGAGCTTTTGCAATTCCTCCGGCTCCAATAATTCCGATTTTCATCTAAGGACACTCCTTATCGTTTGATATGGGCTTTTAGCACTTCTAAAATTCCAGCCGTATAGCTTCCTTCTGTCATACGGGAATGGAGCGACTTGGCTTCTGCTGTCGCATTCCCCACCAGATAACCATGTCCGGTTTTTTTAAGCATATCCACATCGTTTCCGCTATCGCCGAAAGCAAATGAATTCTCCCTCTCTATCGCGAATTTATCCAATATAAAATCCACAATGTACGGTTTGCCTGTCCGCAAGGGGATAAAGTCCACATCATAGCTGTTTTCCGGATCGCCTGCCAAAGGATTGCAGCGATTGATATTTACTCCTATTTCATGCTCTCTTGCAAGCCGCCTGATGGCTTCAAGCGCCCTCTTATCTGTGCTCTCATCCGACGATCTATAGTAATAGTTCATTTTATAACGGGAAAAACCATGCTGAGTCTGAGGCACAAGCGCAATCTCATATTTTTTAAAGAGCGTCTGCTTGATTTCTTCGACCAGATCATGGGAGAAATTTGATTCTTGCAAGCGGGCTTGCCAATCTTTATCAGAGACTTGGCCTTCTTTAGAGAAATAAGTGATGTCAGTGCCAAGATCACTGGCGACAAAATGCGGAAGATATCGAAAGCCTCCCCGCTTCATTTTTGCAAGAACGGATGACAGGCTGCTCCCGGTCACCCAGCCGAGCAAAATCTTGTGATCAAGATGGCGCGAATGAATAAATGTTTCAAGGTCCATGAGCGCTTTCCTCGATTCATCGGTGATGCTGTGGGCGAAATATGTCTCATCAAAATCGCAAAATACGGCGTACTTCGGCTTGTTTACTTGCTGCAAGGTGTGAAAAGAAAGTGTTTCATGATACGACATCAATTAAGGCCTCCATTACTTTGTCTTGTTCTTCTACGGTGAGTCCCGGATAGAGAGGAAGCTGAAGCATTTGTTTATGCACTGATTCAGTGACCGGCAGCGATGTGTGCTGATAATCGGCTTTTACAAGTGGTGTGTTTTGATGATGGGATAAAATCGGGTAGTATATATCTGTTTGGACATTATGAAATTTAAGCATCATATCTTTGACTTGGTCTCGATTTCCGCTTATTATTTTAATTGTAAACAAATGCCACACATGATCATCGGTCATTTGAGGCAATTTGATCAGACCTCTGTCTTCATACTGCTGCAAATGCGCAATATAACGATCTGCTAAATATAAGCGCTTCAGATTATTTAATGAAAGATGTTTCATCCTTGCCAGTCCAATAGCGGCTTGCAGATTATCAATCTTAGCGTTAAAGCCGTAATCAGCCGCCTTTTTATTTTTTTGATTCAGTTCAAAGCCGTGATACATATATTCCATGCATGCGGATGCAAATGATGGATCATCCGTCACAATTGCGCCGGCTTTTCCGCAAGTACCGAGATTTTTATACGGATTGAAGCTTAATATGGAGCAAAGGCTGTTTTTTCCCAGATCGGAAACGCCGATCGACTGGCAGGCGTCTTCAATAATCGGGATGCCGTATTTATCAGCGATTTTTGCAATGGCTTCCATGTCTGGCAGCTTTCCATAAAGGTGTACAGGTAAAATGCATTTCGTTTTCAAAGTGATGCATGCTTCAATTTCAGAAGGATCCATGCAAAATGTAACAGGGTCAATATCGCAGAAAACCGGAGTGCCTCCAGCTGTAAGCACGGCGTTTTCCGTTGCAGCAAAGCTGTTTGCAGGCATAATGACTTCATCACCTTGTCCAACACCCGCAGCTTTCAGTGCGACAATCATGGCATCGGTTCCGCTGGAGGAAGCCATGACATGCTTTTTTCTCAAAAGAGCGGCTATTTCAGCTTCAAATACACCGACATAAGAACCGCTTGTAAATTGCCCGGTCGGCAGCACGCCTTTCACCGCATGAATCACGTCATCTACTTCTTCTTCTGTGATCAGTCGATGAAGCGGCATAAAATCAACTCTGGAGGGCGGAGAATCCATTCTGTTCAGCAAATTGGCGGTCAAGTCGAATTGGTCCTGCTGCAATGTCTCTTTTAATTTTTGATTGGCCAGTGTGTCGTCTATACGGCATTCACCAGCGAGCTTCCCTTCCTTCAAATCATTCAGAAGGACAAATAGCTGTTTGCTTGTGCAAGTCATGTTTTCGCTTGC
Source organism: Bacillus sp. GM2 (assembly GCF_056155945.1). Taxonomy (NCBI): domain Bacteria; kingdom Bacillati; phylum Bacillota; class Bacilli; order Caryophanales; family Bacillaceae; genus Bacillus; species Bacillus sp. GM2. The sequence goes on along the minus strand of NZ_JBRKSZ010000008.1, from coordinate 1,391,038 downwards.
GGTTTTCATCAATTTCACCCCATTTTTATTATTTTGGGAAATTGTCATATTTCATGACATATCTTAAATGATGGAATCGATACCATAACAACTCTTTTTTTCAGGAAGTGACTTTATGCCTACGATTGACGAAATTGCAAAATTAAGTAATGTGTCAAAAACAACTGTTTCAAGAGTACTGAACGACCATCCCTATGTATCTGAAGAAAAAAGGAAGCGGGTTTTGGAAGTCATCGAAAAATTGGACTACATCCCGAACACGTCTGCACGAAAGCTCAGATCTAACAAAACGATGTTTCTCGCAGTGTCTGTCCCTCACGCGGACCACCCATTCTTCGCGCAGCTCATGAAGCATATGTCCGCTGAAGCGCTGAAACACCAATACAAAGTCATTGTGTTTCAGACGTTTTATCAAAAGCAGAATGAACTGAAAGTACTGGAGCTGCTCAAGAGGAAAGAAGTCGACGGGCTTATGTTATGCAGCCTTGAAAATGAGTGGGAAGACATCAAAAAATACGTCAAATACGGTCCCGTGGTCTTTGCAAATGAATTCCACGCCGAAGCGGATGTGCCGGTGATCTGCTATGACGAATTCGAAGCCGGATATAAAGGAACGGAGCTTTTTATTCAAAAAGGGCATCATTTAATTGCCTTTTGCTGTGACACGATACACAGCAAGGCCCAGATTATGAGAAAAGAAGGGTTTATGAAAGCATTGTCTGATGCGGGTTTACATTTCCGGGAGAAGTGGATGTTCAGCCACGCATTTACCATTCATGACGGCTTTCGCATTATGGACCAGATCCACAACATGTCCGAAAAGCCGACCGCCATTTTTACGGGAAACGACCAAGTGGCCGCAGGAATTATTAAAAGGGCCCGCTATTATCAATATGAAGTGCCAAAGCAGCTTGCAGTGCTTGGATATGACAATCAATCGATCTGTGAGGTGACCGATCCGGAAATCACGACAATCGATATACCTGTTGAAGAGCTGGCTCAAAAAGCCGTATGTGCAATGGTAAACCACCTAAATGGTGAAAGCGGCTTACAGAGGGATGTCGTGACACTGTCCCCTACATTAAAAATCAGACAATCTGTTTAGGATATTTATTAATCTTGAACTATTTTTTATTTTATTCAGATAAAATTTTCGTTAAAAAATGGTAAAGGAGGCCATCTGAACGGTCATGGCTGCGGTTCCTGTTTTTTAACAAAAAAGACCGCCGGGAATTTGAACTGCACCCCTTTTGTTAGACACACTTAACAATGGAGGTGCAGTTTTTTAAAATTTACAGATGAGGAAATTCGCACAGTGTCTTTCATGGGTGGATTCGCAAATACCGATATCATGGAGAAGACGCGTCTAAAAAGCCTATACAAGCTATTCTGCTGAAGATAAACCAAAGGTACTTCACTCGAAAATGGGTGGTCTATCTGTGAAACAGCCGCCATCTTTAGTATTCAATTGCACTTCACACTCGTTCAGTGGCAGAAACAGCTTGAAACCGGAGGAATAGGTGCCCTAAAAAGCTGCGTTTACCTAAGCAGAAGGCTCAGACGAAGAGACACAAGCGGAAATTGAACGCCTGCTTAAAAAAGTTGAAACCCTTAGTTCAAAACAACGAAACATCACACAAGCATGTCCGTAAAGGCAACTGTCACGACAATGCGGTGGGGAAAAGCTTCTTTTAGCATTTTAAAATCAGAATTCATCTATTTTAAAGAATGTGAGAGAGTCGAACATTTCAAAAAAGGACTCGCAGAGTATATCGACTCTCTACAATCACAAACAGATCAAGACCAAATGAAAAGGCATGAAACCTGGTACTATACCGGAATCATGCCAGTCAAACTGCTTCATGTGATTTTATTTGTCTAACTTTTTGGGGTCGCTTTATTTCCGGCGGTTTTTTTAACGATGTTGCTCAATTACCGCGCAGACGATGCGGTCTTTTCCATTAAGATCCTTCTTCACCCGTACGTCAGCATCAGGAAAGAACCGGCGAAACATGTCTTTGACGGCATTCCCCTGAGTCCAGCCGATTTCAAACACCACCAGCGCCTGATCTGCGATGACAAATGGAATTTCCTTCATGAAACGCTTATAAAACTGCAATCCGTCAGCACCGTCCGTCAAAGCCCCGGCGGGTTCATGAAGACGGACAACATCTGACAGCGTCGTCATGTCTTCCTCAGATATATAAGGTGGATTCGAAACGATGACATCAGCTTTCTTCTGCCGCGTGATAAGCGGTTCAAGCAAATCGCCGCTGATGAAATCCACTTTCGCCCCAAGCCGGTCAGCGTTGTGTCTTGCCGTACTTAAAGCTTGTTCCGAAATATCCGTCGCCGTGACGGAAAAACGCGGGCTCTCAAGCGCAAGAGTCACCGCAATCGCCCCGCTTCCTGTACCGACATCGACGGCTTTAAGACGATCTGGTCCGGGAAAAACTCTTTCCGCTTCAGAAAGAACAGCTTCAACGACTTCCTCTGTTTCAGGACGCGGAATCAGAACGTGTTCATTTACCGAAAATTCCCTTCCGTAAAAAGATTCTTTTCCGGTGATATATTGAACAGGCACTCCTTGATGATGAAGCTCGACAGATTTTTTAAACCTCGAAAAATCAGACTCTGATATGACATCATGGAAGCTTGCCAACAGTTTGCTGCGGTCGATGTTCAGCTGATCTGCCAGCAAAATTTCTGCGGCATTCCGGTCTCTTCCCGCTTCCGTCAAATAAGAAGAAGCCCAACTGAGGGCTTCGAAAACTGTTTTCATGTTTAGCTCTCCGCCTGCTGAAGCTTGCTTGCCTGGTCTTCGACGATCAGCGCGTCGATGACTTCGTCAAGCTTGCCTTCAAGGATCTGGTCGAGCTTTTGGATCGTCAAGCCGATCCGGTGATCAGTGACGCGGTTTTGCGGAAAGTTATACGTGCGGATGCGCTCAGAGCGGTCTCCTGTTCCGACGGCGGATTTCCGGTTTTGATCATATTCAGCCTGAGCTTCCTGCTGAAATTTATCGTAAATTCGCGCGCGCAGAACTTTCATCGCTTTTTCTTTGTTTTTGATCTGAGATTTCTCGTCCTGGCAAGACACGACAACACCTGTCGGAAGGTGGGTCAGACGGACGGCTGACATCGTCGTATTGACGCTTTGCCCTCCCGGACCGCTCGACGCGAAGGTGTCGACGCGGATGTCTTTTTCATGAATATCCACTTCTACCTCTTCAGCCTCAGGAAGGCAGGCTACCGTTGCCGTGGATGTATGGATGCGCCCGCCGGATTCGGTCTCTGGAACGCGCTGTACACGGTGTGCGCCGTTCTCATACTTCAGCCTTGAGTATGCGCCGTTCCCATTGATCATAAAAATGATCTCTTTATATCCGCCTGTGCCTGTCATATTCGCTTCCATCACTTCTGTTTTCCAGCCTTGGAGCTCTGCGTAGCGGCTGTACATGCGGTAAAGGTTGCCGGCAAACAAAGCAGCCTCTTCTCCGCCCGCTGCGCCGCGGATTTCCATGATAACGTTTTTGTCATCGTTCGGATCTTTCGGGATCAGCAATACCTTCAGCTGGTCTGTGAGCGACTCGATTTCTTCCTGCAGTTCGGAAATTTCCTCTTTAACCATCTCACGCATGTCGGAGTCCAGCTTTTCTTCAAGCATCGCTTTGGCATCGCTCAGCTGTTCCGACGCGCTCCGATAACGTCTGTATACTTCAACTGTTTCCTGTAAATCAGATTGTTCTTTCGAATATTCTCTAAGCTTCTTCGGATCGTTGACAACTTCCGGATCGCTTAATAGTTCATTTAATTTTTCGTACCGGTCCTCTATCGATTTTAAACGGTCTAACACGCTATTCACCTCTGTTTGCTGTGCGTAACATTCTAATTATAGTACAGGGACTCCTCCCCGTCAAAACAACTTCGCCGTTATCAGCAGCTGCCGCGTCTTTTTGCTATACTTTTAAGAAAAAAGGAGCTTAACTCAATGCTGGAATCGATTCATCACATCGCCATCATATGCTCGGATTATGAAGCATCCAAAACATTCTATGTCGACAAGCTCGGACTTGAGATTCTGAGCGAAACGTACAGAAAGGACCGGGATTCATATAAACTGGATCTCTCATTAAACGGCCGCTATGTCATCGAGCTGTTTTCTTTTCCAGATCCGCCTGAGCGCCTTACCAGACCAGAAGCTGCCGGACTCCGCCATTTGGCTTTCACAGTGCCCGATCTTGATCAGACCGTCAAGGAGCTCAAGCAAAAAGGCATCACTGCTGAACCGATCCGCACCGATCCCGGAACAGGCAAGCGCTATACGTTCTTCTCCGACCCGGACAGCCTGCCTTTAGAGCTTTACGAGGCATAGCAACGCCTTCGCCATCTGTGGAAAAAACGCTTTCTTTGCCGAATCCCTTCTTCTTTTGTCTAACAGGAAGGAAGCTTTTCATTCAGGTCGAATACCCTTTTTAATGAACAGTTACAGGTTAAAAGGAGGTATCATATGAATACTGCTGATGCGGCAAATGAACTCGGGGTATCAACCAAAACGGTGCAGCGCTGGGTCAAGCAGCTGCAACTGCCCGCTTCCCGAAATGAGCTTGGCCACTACTTTTTCACGAAAGACGATATCGCCATTTTAAAAGAAGTAAAAGAACAGTTAAAAAACGGTACGCCTATGCAGGATGTCACGGTCACTCGCCCGAAAAAAACCTTCTTCATCAAGAAAAACGAAATGATTCAAACGGAAGAGCCTGCACCGCAATTGAATGAGCGGCTCGAAGAAAGGCTGCAGCGTTTTTTAGAGCATGAACAGCTTGAACGCGAGCTCCTCCAAAAGAAAATCGCCGAGCTGGAAAGAAAGCTTGAACAAAAAGCGGACGATGTCGTCTCCTATCAGCTTCTGCAGCAAAGGCGCGAACTGGAAGAAGAACGGCAGCAGATCAAACATCTTGAACAGAAAATCAGTGAATTGGAAAGCATGAACCGCCAGGAAAAAGATACAGCCGGCAGAAGAGAAGAAAAAAAACCGAAAAGCAAATTGAAATCGATCTTCTCTTTTTAAAGCGCAAAAAAGCTTGCAAGGCCATAAAACGGCTTCTTGCAAGCTTTTTCCTTATGCTGTAATGGCAATCAATATCGGCAGTGAAATAATCGACAGCACCGCACTGATCACAAACGCGGATGCCGTTTCTGCTTCCTGGCTTTCAAAGTTTGTAGCAATCATAGCCGCCACGGCAGAACCAGGGAATGCCACAAGCAGAACCGCTTTTGTCATGTCAGCGGAAGAAAGGCCGACGACCATCGCGATCACAAACATTAAAGCAGGCTGAGCAGCGACTTTTAATAAAGCGATGCTCAAAGCAGGCATGCTGAATTTGATTTTACGGATTCCGACAGTCACCCCGACTGCGAAAAGGGCGATACCTGAAGTCGTATTTCCGAGCATATCAAGCATTTTCTGCGGCAATTCAGGAATTTGCAGACCGAATAATACAAGAATGATACTTGCAAGCGGTGCAAAAGCGAGCGGTTCAGACAAACCGTGTAAAATTGATTTTCCTGTTACCTTCCAAATGTTGTCTGTCGTTTCCGTTTGTTTTTTAGAAGAACGGCCGACAGTTCCGACGATGATCGCAAGAGGATCAAGCATCGCATTCACGACAATTCCCGTAATCGCGATCGGAATCGCAACTTCCTGCATACCGAACAGGCTGCCCAATACCGGAATTCCCATAAAAGCAAATGTCGGCTGAGCTGAGTTCAATGAGAACATTGAAGCATCTGTTAAATCGTATTTAAACAAAAATCGTAAAAGAAGCAAAATAATAACGTAAAATCCAACGATACCGACTACCAATGAAATCATCAGCGGAATCTGGCTGTAAAACTTATCTTTTGGCGTTGACAAAATGCTTGATACAAAGTGGGCCGGAAGCGCGTATTTCGTAACGAGCGTGCTTACCCCTTTTGCAGATTTAGCATCATAGCTTCCAAAGTGACCCGCGAACCATCCCAGCGCAATAACAAAAAATATTGGCGCAAGGAGGATTAAAATATTTAAAAAGTCCAAGACTGGTTCCTCCTCTATGTTGTCCCTTTCAGGGGACGAATTAACGGCGGCTGATAAACGCGGGAAGCCCTGTTACCAGCCGCCGATCCCGTTTTTTCATCTATGATTGGTGCAGCCCGGTGACAAAACATCCGAACCCGGGCTGCCGTTTCTTTTTATCGTTTCCTCAGTATTGAATATTAGTCGCGTTTTGCAACAATTGTTTGATATTCCGGACGCCACATGGCTTCGCGAACCGCCTTTTCGACATCTTCAGGCTGAACTTGGGCCACGCCGTCTTTAATGGCAGCTTTCACAACATCGATTGCCACTTGAACAGATACGTCTTGCAGGTCGTCAATTTTCGGCAGAAGGCCTGCACCCGGTTTTTCATGGTCAACCATGTTCGCGACCGCGTTTGCAGATGCGGCAAACATGCCGTTTGTGATGACTTTCGCTTTCGAAACGATTGTTCCCAGGCCTAATCCAGGGAAGACGAAAGCATTATTGGATTGTCCGATTTCGTGTTTCACGCCATTGTACTCAACAGCTTCAAACGGGCTTCCCGTCGCCACAAGCGCTTTTCCGTCCGTCCATTTGAACAAGTCTTCAGGAACAGCTTCAGCCAGATGTGTCGGATTGGACATCGGCAGAATCACCGGACGCTCGGTATGAGCCGCCATCTCTTTGATAATTTCTTCAGTGAAGGCGCCGGCGACACCTGATGTACCAATCAGAATGGTAGGCTTCACTTGACGGATGACTTCCTCAAAGGAAATCTCTCCCTTTTCATTGCGTTTCCATTCTTTCACTTCTTCCGTATCGCGCAAATACGGTTCTTGGAAATCCAAAATTTGATCCATGCCTGTCATTAATAATCCTCTGTAGTCGACTGTCCAGAATGCGCGGCTGGCTTCTTCTTCTGAAAGCCCTTCAAGCACCATGGTGTCGCGGATTTGGTCAGCAATTCCGATACCCGCAGAACCAGGTCCGAAGATGACGACGCGGTGGTCTTTCAAAGACGTGCCGGTCTTTTTGACAGCTGCTAAAATGGCTGCCAGCGTGATGGCACCTGTTCCTTGGATATCATCATTAAATGTAGAAATTTTATGGTTATATTTACTCATAATGTTGCGGGCGTTTTTATTTCCGAAATCTTCCCAGTGAAGAAGCGCATTAGGGAAAAACTTCAATGCTGTTTCGACATAAGCGTCGATAAATTGTTCGTAACGCTCGCCTTCTACACGCGGATGACGGTTTCCGATATAAAGCGGATCGTTTAGCAGTTTTTCATTATTCGTTCCGACATCCAGTACGACCGGGATGACGCGGCTCGGATCGATTCCCGCTGCCGCCGTATATACTGCAAGCTTACCAATTGCAATGTTGATGCCTCCGACGCCCCAGTCGCCGATGCCCAAGATGCTTTCGGAATCGGTCGCAACGATCAAATCGATGTCATCGGCAGACGCCTGCAGGTTTTTAAATGCCGTTTCGATTCCGTCTATATCATCGATTGACAAGTAAACACCGTGCGGTCTGCGGTATTCGTGGCTGTATTCCTGAATCGCTTCACCGACAGTTGGCGTATAGACAACCGGAAGCATTTCACGCAGATGGTTTTGCAATAATTTATAGAAAAGCACTTCGTTTCTGTTTTGCAGATCGTTCAAATATACGTTTTGACGAAGTTTGTCAGGTTGACGGGAAAATTGTTCATAAGCCCGTTCCGCCTGCTGATCAAGACTGAGAACAGTCGGCGGCAGAAGCCCTTCAAGACCAAGGTTCTTTCTTTCTTCAAGCGAAAATGCAACACCTTTATTAAGCGTCGGAATGGAAAGAACGTCTTTTCCCCGCAAAGAAGTCTCCAAATATCCTTCCTTCGTTCTTCTCATGTTGTTCACACTAATTACCTTCTTTCTTAAAATATTAATGAAGTGAAATAAATACGGTAAACAATATAGAACATTTGCCTTTTTACACATGTAGATTGTCAAATATGTAACGCGCGTTTTTGACAAAAAACTGAACATTTCCTAAAACCTATTTACTTTTTACTGACTACAGTAAGTCATTTTATGCCTGCTTTTGTCAAAATTCAAGCGATGAAAATTAGTTAATTTTTTCGTATTCTTAATTAAGTTTTTTAATTACATTAATTCCTATAAAAAGAATTGAATAAAAAAAACACTTGTTTTTCCCAAGTGTTTTTGTGTCAAAATCTATGTGTTTTTCCGGTTTTATTTCGGCTTTCCGGGCACTTCATGATGGTGTCGGCAGCGCGCTTCATATGCTTCGGAGGCCCCCACCAAAATGACTGGATCATCATAAGAAGCAGGTTTTCCATTGATCAGCCTCTGCGTACGGCTGGCCGGAGAACCGCAGACAGAGCACACCGCTTGCAGCTTTGTCACCGTTTCCGCTAATGCCATAAGATCAGGCACAACACCGAAAGGCTCGCCCCGGAAGTCTAAATCAAGGCCTGCTGCGATCACACGGTAGCCCTGATCAGCCAGAGAAGTTAACGTGCCGACAATCGTTTCATCAAAAAACTGCACTTCGTCGACGCCGATGACATCCGTTTCTTTGCTTATGTATTGAAAAATTTCTTCCGGAGATGCGATGGCATGGCACACAATGGATGTCCCATTATGCGACACAACCGATTCGCTGCTGTAGCGATTATCAATGGCCGGTTTAAACACTTTGACTTCCTGCTTCGCAAACGTTGCCCTTTTGATCCGGCGGATGAGTTCCTCTGACTTGCCCGAAAACATGCTTCCGCATATGAGTTCAAGCCAGCCGCTTTGCTTCATGATGTACATCCAACTAACTCCTCTCCAGCGATTATTGCAAGTAAAAAAACAGGCAAGAAAAATCCTGCCTGTTTATCATATCTATTATTACTTAAGACCGTATTTTTTGTTAAAGCGATCAACACGACCATCAGCAGAAGCGAATTTTTGGCGGCCAGTGTAGAACGGATGGCATTCAGAACAAATCTCAACGCGTACCTCTTCTTTTACTGAACCTGTTTCAAATTCGTTTCCACAAGCGCATTTGACTGTTGCTTTTTTGAACTCAGGATGAATTCCTGCTTTCATGTCTGTCATCTCCTTCCGCCCTGAATCCAATTCGGAAACAGAGTTATTATTCCGGGACAAAACCTCCGGAACGCACATGATAGAATTATAACAGCGATTCGGACGTTTTGCAAACTAAAGTTTTAAATCAGCGTCTTGCAGCCGACATATTCGCTTGCTTCCATTCCTGGATCAGAATATCGAAAAACTCCTGATTCGTTTTCGTCTTTTTCATTTTTCTCATGAATTTTTCGACGAAATCAGGCGTGTCAGACATCGTTTTCCGGATAGACCACAGACGGTCAAGGTGCTCTTTCGGAACGAGAAGCTCTTCTTTACGCGTACCCGAACGGCGAATATCAATGGCAGGAAAGATTCTTCTTTCCGCAAGAGAACGGTCAAGATGAAGCTCCATGTTCCCTGTCCCTTTAAATTCTTCATAGATGACGTCATCCATCCGCGAGCCCGTGTCGACAAGGGCGGTCGCCAAGATCGTTAAACTGCCGCCCTCTTCAATGTTGCGGGCTGCTCCAAAGAAACGCTTTGGACGGTGGAAAGCGCCGGGATCGATTCCCCCTGACAACGTTCGGCCGCTCGGCGGAATGACTAGGTTATAAGCGCGGGCAAGCCTTGTAATGCTGTCCATTAAAATGATGACGTCCTTTTTATGTTCGACAAGCCTCATCGCACGTTCCAATACAAGCTCGGCCACCTTGATGTGGTTTTCAGGAACTTCGTCAAACGTGGAGCTGACGACGTCTCCTGCAACCGAACGTTCGATATCGGTCACTTCCTCAGGCCTTTCATCGATAAGAAGCACGATCAGCTCCGCCTCCGGATGGTTGGTTGTGATGCTGTTCGCGATCTCTTTCAAAAGCATGGTTTTACCTGCTTTAGGCGGAGCGACGATCAGACCGCGCTGTCCAAAGCCGACCGGCGCCATCATGTCCATGATCCGTGTTGACAGGTGATTCGGTTTCGTTTCAAGCACCATCTGGCGGTCTGGATAAAGCGGCGTTAACGCTGGAAAGTGCACGCGTTCTTTTGCCGATTCAGGATCGTCGCCGTTAACCGCTTCAACATGCAGAAGGCCGTAATACCGTTCGTTTTCTTTTGGAGGACGGACCTTTCCGGACACTTTGTCACCGTTTCTCAAATCAAAACGGCGGATTTGCGAAGCGGAAATATAGATATCCTCTGAACTAGGGGAATAATTGATCGGTCTGAGAAAGCCGAACCCTTCAGACTGGATGATTTCCAATACGCCTTCCATGAACAGCAGATCTTCCTGTTCGGCGTTTGCTTTCAGAATGGCAAAAATCAGTTCCTTTTTTGTCAGTTTGCTGTAATAAGAGACTTTATAATGCCTTGCAAGCTCATACAGCTCTTTTAATTTCATATTTTCCAAAGATGAAATGGATACATCTTTCACTAAGAACACCACTCTTTTCTAATCGAATAATTTACTTTGTCTCATCAATTTCACGAAAGACGCTTGATTATACTGCCGATTCGTTTACCGGCAACGCTTCTACCCATATATATCGACGTATTGAAAAGGATTATAAGTATGAGTCGAGAAAGAAGCGAGGACTTAACAAGAGAAGATAATCGCATATCTGATAGATGCGGCAGGATTTTGGCTCTCTAAGAACCAACATGTGCAGAAAATTTCGCAGCACTCTTTAGTTTTACCTCATTTGTCGTACATATTCAACTTCATTTACGATTTGACATGAAATTGATAGAGATGACCCTGTTTTGAAAATGCCTTGACATGAAGAAGAAAAGCCGTTAGCTATTGTATCAGAGTATGAACCTTGATTCAATTCGTGAAGTGAAATACAAGGGAAAAGCGGGTCGTCTATATCCCCGCTTTTTCTTTTTCTTATGGCCGGATGACTAGGTTAGGTTTTTTCTTGAGACTGTGTCTTCCGTCCACAAACCGCACCGTACCGGATTTCGCTCTCATGACTATACTGTGGGTCGTTCCGACAGATCCTTTGAATTGCACGCCTTTCAAGAGCTCTCCGTCTGTGACACCGGTTGCGGCGAAAATCGCGTCGTCTCCTTTGACGAGGTCTTCCATGCGGAGCACTTTGCCCGTATCAAGCCCCATCTTTTCACAGCGTCTCAGTTCTTCTTCGTTTTGAGGAAGAAGCTTTCCGTGAATTTCTCCTCCGAGAGCTTTGAGTGCGACAGCAGACAGGACGCCTTCCGGAGCGCCTCCTGAGCCGAATAAAATATCGACGCCTGTATGATCAAAAGCGGTGTTAATGGCACCAGCCACGTCCCCGTCATTGATCAGCTTGATTCGGGCGCCCGCTTCGCGAAGCTCATGGATGATTTCCTCGTGCCGCGGACGGTTCAAAATCGTGGCTACGACATCTTCTACATCTTTATTTTTTGCTTTTGCCACAGCTTTCAAGTTATCAATCACAGGCGCTTCAATATCGATGCAGCCGACAGCTTCAGGACCTACAGCGATTTTATCCATATACATGTCAGGCGCATTCAGCAGGTTTCCGTGATCAGCCACAGCAATGACTGCGAGCGCGTTCCATCCGCCGCTTGCGACGATGTTCGTCCCTTCGAGAGGATCTACTGCTACGTCTACGCGAGGGCCGTAGCCGTTGCCGAGCTTTTCTCCAATATAAAGCATCGGTGCTTCGTCCATTTCCCCTTCTCCGATTACGACCGTTCCCTTCATAGGAATGGTGTCAAACACATCCCTCATGGCGCTTGTCGCGGCGTCGTCGGCCTCGTCCTTTTTACCTCTACCCATCCAGCGCGCTGACTTAAGCGCAGCCGCTTCTGTCACACGCACCAGTTCCATCGATAAGCTTCTTTCCATTCCTATCTAATCTCCTCTCCCCCATATGAAATCGTTTTATGTTTGATCTATCACAGCATTTGTCCATCAGGAATTTTGCAGCTGTTCAATTTCCTGGTCTGTCAATTTTTCGCGCCAGACAGTGGCCCCGAGCTTTGCCAGCTTTTCTTCAAGCTGGCTGTAGCCTCTGTCAAGGTGCTCCAAACCGGTGATTTCCGTGACTCCTTCCGCCATTAGACCCGCAACAACGAGACACGCTCCCGCCCGCAGATCGCTCGCTTTCACCTTGGCGCCCTGCAGAGGAACGGGACCGGTAATAATCGCCGATCTGCCTTCGACCTTCATCGACGCGCCCATGCGCCTCAGCTCGTCGATATGTTTGAAGCGGGCGGAATAAATGGTGTCAGTGACGACACTCGTCCCGTTTGCCTTCGTTAAGAGCGATGTCATCGGCTGCTGCAGATCGGTCGGAAAACCGGGGTATACGAGCGTTTTCAAATCGACGGGTTTCAGCTCTTTCTGCCCGCCGACCATTAAAATCTGCTCGCTGCTTTCTTCGATTCGAACCCCCATTTCGCGGAGCTTGGCGATTAACGATTCCAAATGCGTCGGAATCACATTATCAATCAGCACTTCTTGTCCCATGGAAGCAGCTGCGATCATGAAAGTGCCGGCTTCGATCCGGTCCGGAATAATCGAGTGTCTGCACCCGTGAAGCGACTCAACGCCTTCGATGCGGATGACATCCGTACCGGCACCTTTTATTTTTGCTCCCATGCTCGTTAAAAGGGTGGCAACATCGATAATCTCAGGTTCTTTCGCAGCATTTTCAATTACGGTTTTGCCTTTGGCAAGCACGGCGGCAAGCATGATGTTGATCGTTGCTCCAACACTGACGACATCAAGATAAATGCGCGCGCCTTTTAATTCCTCCGCACGCAGATAGATCGCACCCTGTTCGTTCGTCACTTCGGCTCCGAGCGCCTCAAAACCTTTGATATGCTGATCAATCGGTCTCGGACCGAGGTGGCAGCCGCCTGGAAGGCCGATGACCGCTTTCTTAAAGCGTCCGAGCATCGCGCCCATTAAGTAATAAGAAGCCCGAAGCTGTTTCACTTTTCCATTCGGCAAAGGCATGCTGATCATCGGCGCAGGATCAACGACCATTTCTCCCTTTTCAAAGTGAACGTTTCCGCCGATCTCTCTCAGCAGATCGCGCAGCGTCAAAATGTCTGAAATATGGGGAAGGCCTTCAAGCGTAACCGTCGAATCAGCCAAAATCGTCGCGGGTATGAGAGCGACAGCGCTGTTTTTCGCTCCGCTTATATGTACTGTGCCATTGAGAGGATCGCCGCCGGCTATATTTAACTTTTCCATGATCGTCTCCTTCCTTAAAGAAGATAGCTAATGGAGCGCTTCATAATGAGATTTCCTTCAGACTCAAAATAAATGGTTCATTTCAAAATCTATCCAATTAAAAGAGAAAGAATACAACACATTTTAAATTTATCGGGAAGAAAAGCAGCGAAGCAGACTGCGGCAAGGTTCTCTTCTGCAAAACATTCATTTCTCTTTGTAAGACAAAATGGTGACAAACGGAGGGAGCCCCTCCACTTGCCACCCACATGAAGCAATTATTTATTCCAGTCAGCTAAAAACTGTTCAATCCCTTTATCAGTCAGCGGGTGCTTTGTAAGCTGATGAATGACTTTGAGAGGCATCGTGCCGATATGCGCTCCCCTTAGCGCGGCTTCAGTCACATGCTGAGCATGGCGGATGGACGCGGCGATGATTTGCGTGTCCAAACCGTGCACATCGAAAATTTGTTTAATTTCACTGATCAAATCGAGGCCGTTGTGGCCGATATCGTCAAGGCGTCCCAGGAACGGGGAAACATACGTAGCTCCTGCTCTTGCGGCAAGAAGCGCCTGGTTTGCGCTGAAGATCAGCGTGACGTTCGTTTTAATCCCGAGATCGGTTAATGCTTTAACAGCTTTCAGGCCGTCAGACGTCATCGGAATTTTCACCGTAATATTCGGCGCGATTTTTGCAAGCTCTTTTCCTTCTTCAATCATCTCTTCAGCCTTCAGAGAAATAACCTCGGCGCTGACTGACCCAGAAACCACTTCGGTAATTTCACGCAGACGGTCATGAAACGAAATGTTTTCTTTTGCTACTAAACTAGGATTTGTCGTAACTCCCGCAAGCACACCGAGAGCGTGCGCCTCTTTAATTTCGTCTAAATTTGCAGTATCAATAAAAAACAGCATATTGATAAAACCTCCTGTCATGAAAATGTCTGAACTGTGGAACATGTTTGCGCTTTCCGGATGATATGGATAAAACCGCCTGTCGCTATCAGGCGGCTTTTTTGACTGAACGGGAAGCAAAAGAGCCTCATGCCGTCAAAGGCATGTGTTAACAGCACTTCCCTAAAACATCAGAAAAACATCCTGTTTCCCCGGCTTTGCGGGAAAACAGATGCTTTTCCAATCGTCATTATGCTTTGTTTGAAGAACCAAATTCACGCATTTTGCCGATCACTGTTTCTTTGATAGCTTCGCGTGCAGGTCCGAGGTATTTGCGCGGATCATACTCTTCAGGCTTCGCAGCAAGCGTTTCGCGAACAGCTTTCGCAGAAGCGATTTGGTTTTCAGTGTTGACGTTGATTTTTGCCGTACCTAAAGAAATAGCTTTCTTGATGTCGGCAGTCGGGATGCCTGTACCGCCGTGAAGTACGAGCGGAAGACCAGTTGTGTTTCCGATTTCTTCCATTTCTTTGAATCCAAGGTTTGGTTCGCCTTTGTAAGGGCCGTGAACAGAACCTAATGCAGGTGCAAGGCAGTCGATTCCTGTGCGCTCAACAAGTTCTTGGCACTCTTTAGGGTCCGCGTAGATGACGCCTTCTGCAATGACGTCGTCTTCCTGTCCGCCTACAGTTCCAAGCTCAGCTTCAACTGATACGCCGTGGAAATGAGCAAGCTCAACAACTTTTGAAGTCGTCGCAACGTTCTCCTCGAAAGGATGGTGGGAAGCGTCGATCATAACGGAAGTGAATCCCGCATGAATCGCTTTTGCACAAGATTCAAAGCTTGAGCCGTGGTCTAAATGAATCGCAACAGGTACTGTTACGTTGTATTCTTCCATCAGCGCTTTAACCATTGCCACAACGGTTTTAAATCCGCCCATATAGCGTCCTGCACCTTCTGATACACCGAGGATAACAGGAGATTTCTCTTCTTCAGCGGCTTGTAAAATCGCTTGAGTGAACTCAAGGTTATTTAAGTTAAATTGTCCGACAGCATATCCGTTTTCTTTTGCTTTATTCAACATTTCCGTCATTGATACTAAAGGCATGTCGAAAGTCCTCCTTATGTAGCCTGATTTGCTTTTGCGAAAAAAGCCTCCACACCTACCTAGCATGACCAGAAAAATCCGCCATATGTAAAATGTTTTGGTTTTTTAAAAACGTTAGATAGCTTTTCTCTACTTATATAGAATAACAATTAATCAACAAATCGGCAACATTGTGACTGTGACAACATCAAAAACTTTTCCGCTATCCGTTGGACTTTATGGGCAGATAGGTTTTAACGGCATCGCGAATTTCGTCGATGTCAAAAAGCTTCGCAAAGTGCGTCAGGGCTCCGAGCTCCTTCGATTCCTGGATCATGTCGAGCTCTCCGTAGGCCGTCATAATGATGACGCGGATCCCCTCGTCAATGACCTTCATCCTTTTCAAAATTTCAATTCCGTCCATGCCGGGGATTTTCATATCGAGCAAAACGAGGTCGGGGCGCTGGTTTTTCACAATGTCAAGCGCTTGAATCCCGTTCGCAGCCTGGAAGGTTTTGTATCCTTCTTTATTGAAAACTTCATTCAGCAGAACCCGAATCCCGTACTGGTCGTCTACGATTAAAATCTTCTCATTCATGATTTACACCTCTATATTTATAATTTTCGCCAAAATTAAGCAGTAGTTTATCTATTCTGTTTTGTTTTTCTCTTTTCCTTTAATTAAAATATTTAAGTTTGCGACATATTTAGAGGATTTTTCCCATTATTCTCTTTTGTTATATAATGATAGTCAGTAAAAAAGGAGGAGTCAGCTTGCTTAAAATTTTCACCACTCAATTGACGGGAATCTTCAACCGGATTCAAGAGGGCGAGGCCCAATCGATAGAGGACGGCGCCCGCTTGTTGGCTCAGGCGGTCATCAGTGATCATTCGGTTTATGTATACGGAAAAAATGAATTGGAAGGCATTTTGAAAGAAGCGATGTACAGTTCTGAACCGTTCCCCTCAGTCAAAGTGCTGCCGAAGGACGAAGAAAACTGGCCCGATTTTGAAATGACGGACAAAGTGCTGATGTTCTGCGCCGGTTCAGCAGATGACGAAGAGCTGAAAATGGCGGAAAAACTATTTGAAAAAGGAATCGGACTTGTTGTCGTCTCCCCTTCGGGAAAAGACGGCGCCCCGATCGCATCATTCGCCGATGTCCATATCGATTCAAAGCTGAGAATGCCGCTTCTTCCCGATGAAGACGGAACAAGGTTCGGATTTCCGTCCCTGATGGTCAGCCTCTACATTTATCATGCCCTATCCTTTACATTAAAGGAAATTCTTCAGGAATACCAATAAAACAGGGTTGCCTAAAGGAAATTAATGACGGTGGGGCCGGCCTTAATGAATATAGTACCAGTTCGGGCCGCCATGATCACCAGAAAATTCCAAAAAAGCCTGCCGGCGTGGTTTGCCGGCAGGCTTTTTCTTTTTTACAGCTTTTCCGAAGTCTTCAGCGAAGCATGTACGAAGTCTCTGAACAGAGCCTGAGGTCTTGTCGGTCTTGACGTGAATTCAGGGTGGAACTGAGACGCGACAAACCATGGATGGTCTTTAAGCTCGATAATTTCCACAAGGCGGCCGTCAGGGCTTGTCCCGGAAAATACGAATCCGGCTTCTTCCATCTGCTGTCTGAATTCGTTGTTGAATTCATAGCGGTGGCGGTGGCGTTCATACACCACTTCATTTTCATATGCCTGATACGCTTTCGACCCTTCTTGAAGCTTGCACGGATAAAGTCCGAGGCGCAGTGTTCCGCCGAGGTCTTCAATGTCCTTTTGTTCAGGGAGAAGGTCGATAATCGGATACGGTGTGGAAGGATCGATTTCGGCTGAGTGCGCTCCTTCAAGACCGAGCACATTTCTCGCGTATTCAATCGATGCCACCTGCATTCCGAGGCAAATGCCGAAGAACGGAATCTTTTGTTCGCGGGCATATTTGACTGTCGTGATTTTCCCTTCAACACCGCGGTCTCCAAATCCGCCCGGCACAAGAATACCGTCCGCATTCTGAACAAGATCGGCAACGTTGTCTTCCGTCACTTCTTCCGCATTGATCCATTTAACCTGAATGTCTGCGTCAAACGCATAACCTGCATGGCGAAGCGATTCCACAACTGAAATGTAAGCATCCGGGAGCTCGACGTATTTACCAACCAAAGCGATTGTCACCGTCTTGGACAGACTTTTCACCTTTTTGACGAGTTCTTTCCATTCTTCCATATCGGCTTCTCTGCAATCTAACTTCAAGTGGCTGCAGACCAAGCTGTCCAGCCCTTGTTTTTGCAGGTCGAGAGGAATGGAGTAGAGCGTATCCGCATCGCCGGCCTCGATGACGGCTTTAGGATCGATGTCACAGAACAGCGCGATTTTATCTTTCATGTCCTGAGAAATCGGCATTTCTGTTCTCACGACGATGACATTTGGCTGGATGCCGAGGCTGCGCAGTTCTTTTACGCTGTGCTGAGTCGGCTTTGTTTTCATTTCTCCCGCCGCTTTAAGATATGGAACTAGCGTACAGTGGATGTACATCACATTGTCGCGGCCGACATCGCTCTTGATCTGGCGGATCGCTTCAAGAAACGGCAGCGATTCGATATCACCGACGGTTCCGCCGATTTCGGTGATCACGACATCAGCGCCCGTTTCTTTTCCGGCGCGGAATACGCGGTCTTTAATTTCATTTGTGATATGAGGTATAACCTGTACGGTACCGCCTAAATAATCGCCTCTGCGCTCTTTTTTCAGCACCGTGGAATAGATTTTTCCTGTTGTCACGTTGCTGTATTTATTTAAATTGATGTCGATGAAGCGCTCATAGTGGCCGAGGTCAAGATCCGTTTCCGCACCGTCGTCGGTTACGAACACTTCACCGTGCTGATACGGGCTCATCGTCCCCGGGTCTACGTTGATATACGGGTCAAATTTTTGAATGGTGACATTCAAACCTCTGTTCTTCAGCAGGCGGCCGAGCGAAGACGCCGTAATTCCTTTTCCAAGCGAGGATACAACTCCTCCGGTTACAAAGATATATTTTGTCATTTCTGTACCCCTCTCTTCGATTAACGCTTATTCCTTAAAATGCTCTTTTTATGAAAAATCATTTAGATCTTTTCTAAATGATTTAAATGATAAGGAGGCGGAAAAACAAGAAAGCTCCCTTTCAATTTCTTGAAAGGGAGCTGATAGTCCGTATCACTCGAATCTCTTCGTTTTGAAGAGCCCAAAATACATACTACATAGTTCGCCTGTGAAAGTCAAGATCGATTTAAACATGAATTCCGTTCAGGCGGCAAAATTACTCCTCGTCTTCCTCTTCTTCAAAATCTTCATCATCATCCAGGATCTCGTCTTCAAGATCATCCAGTTCATCATCGTCGGCTTCATCGATTTCTTCGAATTCATCGGCGTCAATGTCCAAATCGTCTTCGACATCGTCAAGAAGAATATCATCCTCGTCGATTTCTTCGAATTCGTCAAGAGCAAGATCTTCTTCAACCACTTTTTTCGCTTTTTTCTTTTTCGCTTTTACAGTCGGCTGTGTTTCTTCATCAAGCTGATCATACGGATACCAGCTGCGCAGGCCCCACGTTTGGTCTGACAGCGCCAAAAAGCGTCCGTCGATATTTAAATCTGTGTAGAACTGGGCGATGCGGTCTTCCAGCTCTTCTTTCCCCATTCCAAGCAAGGAAGCCACTTGATCTGTTAGCTCCTGGAATGTAATCGGTTTTTTGTGTTCCGAAAAAATTTCGTATGCGATTTCAACTAAAGCCATTTCCTTTAGCTGTTCCTCTGAGTATTGTTTCAAACTCATCGCCAGACACTCCCTTTCTATCTTCATGTATGTATCTACTATCTCTGTCATAGAAAATAAGCATGTAATCCCTGTCTTTACGACAAACCATACCTCTCATTATAAACAAAAGAAATCACTTTATGCCACCTTTATTCCCGTTAATTCAATAATTTTTACCTGTTGCATTGGAAATCGGCGGCAAGCGGGATTGAAACATAGAACAGCCGGGAGCGTCCGGCCCCTTGAAAACGAAAAAAACTGCCTCGGCGGCCTGTCCGCCGGCAGCAGCCCAAACCGTGCCAGACGGCTGTTTTCCACCCTTATTTCATCAGCATTCTCGAAATGACGAGCTTCTGAATTTCCTGTGTTCCTTCATAGATTTGAGTGATTTTTGCATCGCGCATAAAGCGCTCGACCGGATAATCCTTTGTGTAGCCGTATCCGCCGAAGATTTGCACGGCCTCTGTCGTCACTTTCATAGCCGTATCCCCTGCGTATAGCTTCGACATGGCGGAAGCTTTTCCATAAGGCAGCCCCTCTGATTCCAGCCATGCCGCCTGGTAGGTTAAAAGCCTTGAAGCTTCAATCTCCGTTGCCATATCAGCCAGTTTAAAAGCGATGCCCTGCTGCTCGGCGATCGGCCTGCCGAATTGCTTCCGCTCTTTCGCATACACCTTCGCCGCCTCAAATGCGCCCTGGGCAATCCCGACGGCTTGAGCGGCAATTCCGTTTCTGCCTCCATCAAGCGTCTGCATTGCGATTTTAAAGCCTTCACCTTCCCCGCCAAGGCGGTTTTTTAAAGGCACGCGGCAGTCCTGAAAGATAATTTCGGTTGTCGGCGATGAACGGATGCCCAGTTTCCTTTCTTTTTTCCCGACAGAAAAACCGGGAAAATCCTTTTCAACGATAAAAGCGGTTGTGCCTTTGTGCTTCTGTTCCGGCGCAAGGTTGGCAAACACGATGTAGATGTCTGCAATTCCGCCGTTTGTGATAAAGATCTTCGTTCCGTTTAAAATATAATCATCACCATTTCTGACCGCGGTCGTTTTCATACCGCCGGCATCAGAACCTGAACCGGGCTCCGTCAATCCGTAGGCGCCTATCTTTTCACCGCGGGCCATCGGCTTTAAGTATTCCTGCTTCTGTTCTTCCGTTCCGAATGCATAAATCGGCCAGCCTGCAAGCGAAGTATGGGCTGACAAGGTAACGCCCGTTGAGGCGCAGATTTTGGAAAGCTCTTCAACCGCGATGACATAGGCGAGATAGTCGCTGCCGATCCCCCCGTATTCCTCAGGCCACGGTATTCCCGTCAGCCCCAATTCCGCCATTTTGGCAAACAGTTCCATATCAAACCGCTCTTCCTCATCCCGCTCCTTTGCAGTCGGCTCCACCTCTTGACGGGCAAAGTCGCGCACCATCTTCTGTATCATTTGGTGCTCTTCACTCAGCTTAAAGATCATTCTTTTCCCCCCTTATAAATGCTTACCGATGACGATCCGCTGGATCTCGCTTGTGCCCTCATAAATTTCACACACTTTCGCATCTCTGAAATATCGTTCAGCGTTGAAATCCTTTGTATATCCAAAATCTCCGAGCAGCTGCACGGCCTCTCCGGCGACATACATCGCCGTTTCCGAAGCGAACAGTTTGGCCATTGAAGCAGCCTTTCCCGTTTGCACGCCTTGCTGTTTCAATGAAGCGGCCTGATAGACGAGAAGCCTGGCTGCCTCTGTCCTTGCCGCCATGTCGGCCAGCTTAAAGGCAAGCCCTTGCCCGTTCTTATACAGCTCTCCGTCCGGATACCGTTTTTTTAGAAATTGGACGGCTTCAGAAAGCGCTCCTTCGGCGATGCCCAGTGCCTGCGCCGCAATGCCGATCCGCCCGGTATCCAGATTGGAAAGGGCCATTTTGAATCCTTTTCCTTCCTCCCCCAGCAGCTGCCGGGCGGGAATAACAGCGTTATCAAAATTTAAAGTGACCGTCAGCGAACCGTGAAGCCCCATTTTCTCTTCATTTTTTCCGATGAAAAAGCCCGGCGCGCCCTTCTCCACGATAAAAGCCGAAATGCCTCCCGTTCCCGCTTTCGGATCGGTTGAAGCAAAAACAAGATAAATGTCGGCGGCTCCGCCGTTTGTGATAAAAACTTTCGTTCCGTTCAGCACATAGGTATCGCCGCGCTTTTCGGCCCTTGTTTTTAGACTGCCCGCATCGGAACCGGCACTCGGTTCAGTTAAACAAAAAGCTCCCAAGTACTGCCCTGCTGCCAGCTTTTTAACATAGTGCTCTTTTTGCCACTCATTTCCGTATAAAAGAATGGGAATGGTGACTATTGACGTGTGTACAGATAGAACCGCGCCAAGAACGGCGCTTTTCTTTGACAGCTCATGGATGGTCATCATATAGGTGATAAAGTCATGACCGGCTCCGCTGTACTTAGCCGGTATCGGAATCCCCATCCAGCCGCGCTCCGCCATTTTCTTCAAAAGAGAGGTTGGAAAACGCCCTTTCTCCATTTCAGGTACAAAAGGAGCGACCTCCTGTTTAACAAATTGCCTGACAATCTTCTGCATGCGGGTCTGCTCTTCTGTAAACTGAAAATTCAAGCTCACCCCTCCTTATGTCGGCTGCTTTTCGTACGTGTAAAACCCTCTGCCCGTTTTCTTTCCGAGACGTCCTGCGCTGACATATTGTTTAAGGAGCGGACATGGCCGGTATTTATCATCGCCAAAGCCTTCATGCAGCGTCTCCATAATATACAGACACGTATCCAGACCGATCAGATCAGCGAGAGCCAGCGGGCCCATCGGATGGTTCATGCCAAGCTTCATGATGCCGTCTATGCTTTCTTTCTCGGCGACGCCTTCATAAAGCGCAAAAACCGCCTCATTAATCATCGGCATTAAAATGCGGTTGGAGATAAATCCCGGAAAATCCCGCACCTCGATCGGAACCTTGTTCATCCGCTCCGCCGCAGCCACGACGGTTTCATATGTTTCACCGCTCGTCTCAAGCCCCCTGATGACCTCGACAAGCTGCATGACCGGAACCGGGTTCATAAAATGCATGCCGATGACATTCTGAGGTTTTTTCGTGACGGAAGCGAGTTCCGTAATCGACAATGACGATGTATTTGATGCCAATATAGCTGAGTCTTCGGTCACTTCATCAAGCCGTTTGAAAATCTCTTTTTTTACATCCATTTGCTCAACAGCCGCTTCAATGATGAGAAAAGCTTCCCGCGCTTCGTCGAGTGAAGCCGAAGGAGAAAGACGCTGGTAGATTTGCTGCACGTCTCCATGTGGAAGCTTGCCTTTTTCCGCCTGTCTGACTAGCTGGCCGGAAATGCGCTTCATTCCCTTTTCAATTTGGTCAGGTGATACGTCGTGCATGTAAACATTGTATCCGGCCTGGGCAGAGACCTGGGCGATCCCGGCCCCCATCTGGCCGGCTCCGATGACCATGATCGTGTCTTTTTTCATTTAAAATCCCCCTTTTTATACCTCGATCATCACGGCGTCTCCCTGACCGCCGCCGCTGCAAATGGCAGCAATACCTGTACCGCCGCCGCGCCGTTTTAATTCGTACATAAGCGTCAAAATGATTCTTGCCCCGCTCGCGCCGATCGGATGGCCAAGCGCAATGGCGCCGCCGTTGACATTGACCTTCTCCATGTCAAGGCCCGCGATCTTTCCGCTTGCCAAAGCTACCGCGGCGAAAGCTTCATTGATTTCAAACAGTTTGATATCAGAAAGTTCAGCTCCGGTTTTGTCAAGCAGTTCTCTGATGACAAGCCCTGGGGTTTTCGGGAAGTCTTTGGCTTCGACTGCAATGGATGTATGCGCTTTAATGACGGCGGACGCCTTCACATTGAGTTCCTTTGCCCTGTCTTCATTCATCACGATAAGCGAACATGCCCCGTCATTTACACCCGGCGCGTTTCCCGCAGTAATGGTCCCGTCATGGTCAAAAACCGGAGCAAGCTGTGACAGCCTTTCCAATGACGTGTCGCGCCGCGGAGCTTCATCTTGATCGACCGTTAATTCGCCGCCTCGCTTCTGCGGTATACGAACCGGGACGATCTCTTCTCCAAGCGCGCCTGAATCCGCAGCCTGTACGGCTCGCATGTGGCTCCTGAGCGCCCACCGATCCTGCTCTTCCCTGGCAATCTCCAACTCTTTCGCAGCGGCATTTCCGTAGGAGCCCATATGAACGCCCGTAAATGAGCATGTCAGCCCGTCTGTGATCATCAAATCTTTAACCGCTCCGTCTCCCATTCTCAGCCCCCATCTCGCTTTTTGAAGCAAATAAGGGGCGTTTGACATCGATTCCATACCTCCTGCTGCAATGACCTCCGCATCACCGGCCCTGATGATCTGATCCGCCATTGTGACGCTTCTTAAACCTGAAGCGCACACTTTATTAATCGTTTCCGTTCTGACGTCCCATGGCAGTCCCGCAAAACGCGCGGCCTGTCTCGACGGCAGCTGCCCCTGTCCGCCTTGAAGAACGGAACCCATAATGACTTCATCGACATCCTCAGGATGTACACCGGAACGTTTTAATGCTTCTTTTACGGCGATTCCGCCGAGCTCCGCTGCCGTCTTTGACTGAAGCGCGCCTCCGAGTTTTCCAAAAGGCGTGCGCGCGCCGCCTGCAATAACCGATCTCGCCACCTGACATCCTCTCCCCTTATTATGATTTGTGCATCCCGAAGATAAAAGAAGGCGGAGATCCGGCTCACACCTTCTTTATTCAAAACATGAAATCCGTCTATGAAGCATGTTCTTTTTGTTCTGAGCCGAATACGGCGCGTTCAAGCAGCTCCGCCACATCGTAGGTGCCGACCTGATCCTCCATTTCCTTGGCTTTTGTTCCGTCGCCGAGCATCGTCAAACAATACGGACAGCCCGAACTGATGACAGAAGGTGATGTGCTGAGCGCCTGCTCCGTTCTGGCAACGTTAATCCTTGTGCCCGCCTCTTCCTCCATCCACATGAGACCGCCCCCCGCTCCGCAGCACATTCCGTTTTCACGGCTGCGTTCCATTTCTGCTAAACGGATGCCCGGAATGGAGCGCAGAATAGCGCGCGGCGGATCGTAAACCTCATTGTAGCGGCCCAAATAGCATGAATCATGAAAGGTGACGGTTTCGTGAACCGGAAACTCAGGTTTCAGCCTTCCTTCTTCAATAAGGGCAGCGAGCATTTCTGTATGATGATACACCTCCGCTTTCAGACCAAAATCAGGATATTCATTTTTAAAAATATTGTATGCATGCGGATCAATGGTTACAATTTTTCGAACATCATTTTTTTCAAATTCCTCAATGTTTTTTGCGGCAAGCTCCTGGAATAAAAACTCGTTGCCAAGCCGCCTCGGCGTATCGCCTGAATTTTTTTCTTTATTGCCTAAAATTGCGAACGTGACCCCGGCTTGATTGAGAAGGCGCGCGAAAGCCATGGCGATCTTTTGGCTTCTCCGGTCATACGATCCCATCGACCCGACCCAAAACAGGTATTCAAAGGACTCGCCTTTTTTCTTCATTTCCTTCACTGTCGGCACCTCAACGTCGTCTCTCATGTCACGCCAGTTTTCGCGTTCTTTTCTGTTTAATCCCCAAGGGTTGCCCTGTCTTTCAATGCTCGTCATGGCGCGCTGGGCATCTGCATCCATTTTTCCTTCTGTGAGCACGAGATAGCGGCGGAGATCGATGATCTTGTCGACGTGCTCATTCATGACAGGGCACTGATCTTCACAATTCCGGCACGTTGTGCATGCCCAAATTTCCTCTTCTGTGATGATGTCGCCGATTAAGCTCGGGTTGTAAAGTTCTGAAGCAGCCGCTTCTCTTGATCCTTCTCCCCCTGCCGCCATGGCCAGCTGGTTGCCTTTCGTATGCTGAAAGAGCGGCGCGGGAACCCAAGGCGTTTTCGATGTTACTGCTGCTCCCTTTTCTGTCAAATGGTCTCTGAGCCGCAAAATCAGATCCATCGGAGAAAGCATCTTGCCTGTTCCGGTAGCCGGGCACATATTGGTACAGCGCCCGCATTCAACGCACGCGTAAAGGTCGATCAGCTGGGATTGCCTGAATTCCTCGATCCGTCCGACGCCGAATGTTTCTTTTGTTTCATCTTCAAAATCGATTTTTTGAAGCTTTCCCGGGTTTGTCAGCCGGCTGAAAAATACGTTTGCCGGTCCGGCAATTAAGTGGGCGTGCTTTGACTGCGGCACATAGACTAAAAATGTCAGTAAGATGAGAAGATGCGCCCACCATGCCGCATAGAACACTGCCGCTGAGGCGGTTTCTCCCATGAAGCCGAGGACAAAAGCGATGCCTGATGCCATTGGTTCGTGCCATGATAATGAATGTTCATGCCAGATCATGTTCATACCGTTTCCGAGTAAAACGGTAAACATCAAGCCGCCGATCAGCATGAGTACGATCCCCGACTTAAAATTGCGCTTCAGTCTGACGAGTTTTTCAATATAGCGCCTGTGAAAGGCCCAGACCACCGCAATTAAAATCATCAGCGTGACGATTTCCTGAAAAAACGTAAACGCCGGGTAGACGCTGCCAAGCGGAAGTCCTTGATCGGGAACGAGCCCTTTCAAAATAAAATCGATCGCTCCGAACTGAACGAGAATAAAGCCGTAAAAAAACATGACGTGGATAATGCCGCTTTTTTTATCTTTAAGCAGTTTCTTTTGGCCGAACACGTTCTCCCATATCTTTTGAAGGCGCTCCTTCGTCCGCTTATCAAAATCCTCTTTTTGTCCGAGCCTGATGTAACTGATTCTCGTTCGGATCAAGTAGACAAACAGATAAACGGCGTAAGCGGTTACACCTAAAAACGCAATGAAATTCAACCACAATAAGACATTCATCAGCTGCTCCCCCTTTCATTTCCCCAACCTTAAATCCCCTTGAACTACCTTTATCTTAAATAATGAATGAGTGTTCAGTCAATATGTTTTCATAAATGCAGGAAATTAGGGGGACACTATTCTTTACACGAAAAAAGGGAGTGTCTTCATTGGTGCCGCTTATGATTATGGTATGTTTTCTCATCCTGCTTCTTGCGCTCGATTTCCGTTTCGGCCGCAAAGCCTTTGAGAAGAAAGCCTACGAACCCGTTTTTTCAGAGAAGAAAAGCGATATTGAACTGATTCATAATGGAGAAGACTTGTGTGAGCGGCTGCTGGATGACATCCGCCAGGCCGAATCATCGGTGCATGTCATGTTTTATATTGTGAAGAACGATGATATCAGCCTTGCATTTTTGAAAGTGCTGAAGGATAAAGCGAAAGCCGGCGTAGGCGTACGCTTGCTGATTGACCGGATCGGCGCGATGAAGGTAAAGAAAAAAACGCTGTCAGGCTTGAAACAAAGCGGAGCGCACGTTTTTTTTGTCAACAAGCCGGGCTTCCCTTATTTCTTTTATCGGCTGAATGCAAGAAATCACCGGAAAATCGCCGTCATAGACGGAAAGATCGGCTATGTGGGCGGATTTAACATTGCGAAAGAATACCTTGGTAAAAAAGCGGAGTTCGGCCCGTGGAAGGATTACCATTTGCGAATGACGGGGGAAGGTGTTGCCGACTTGCAGCACATTTTTTTATCAGACTTCAAAAGAGAAGCGCCGCAGGAACAGCCGGACAGCGGCATGTTCCCGCCGCTCCATCAAGGAGCTGTCACCCATGCGATGCATGCGACAAAGGGGTTTTCTCTGGAAAAAAAATATATTTCATTTATTGATCAGGCAAAAGAAAGAATCATGATTTGCACGCCGTACTATATTCCGAGTCCGGCTTTGCAGCAGGCTGTTCTTTCAGCCAGGGAAAGGGGCGTGATCGTGTCGATTCTCGTGCCGATGAAAGCCGACCATCCGCTTGTCAAAGAGGCCGCCTACACGAACTTTCCCGCACTTTTGGAAGCGGGCTGCTATATTTACCGGTACTACAGAGGCTTTTATCATGCAAAAGCATTGATCGTCGACGACCGGCATGTGATGATCGGAACATCGAATTTTGACAACCGAAGCCTGTTTCTCAATGATGAAGTGAATGTCGTCATCCATGATAAAGACTGGGCAAAACAATTCTTTGACGTCGTCAAGGAAAGCATTGAACACGCCGAGCTTCTGACAAAGGAGCGGTATGCGAAGCGGCCGGTGATGCAGCGGCCCGTCGAATGGCTGGCGAAATCGATTTCATACTTTTTATGAATCGTACGTTTATCCTGCATAACATGCGGGTAACATTTCACCAAAGTGATGATTACATACGGAGGGATATATGATGAACCAAGCAGAGTCGATTAAGCTCCGCGCACAATCGATGACGTTAAAAAACTTGATTGAGCTGTACAGGCTTTGCCGCTCAGCCAGACATCAGCTTTATATATGCTCAAGAAAAACGATGTGCAAAATTAAAGATTTAATTGAGCTGGAAATGTTCAGAATGGCCAATCGCGAAAATGAGTGCCTGATTGTCATCGAAGGGAAGATGGCGCAGGAGTTAGTAAGAAAAGCACAATCGATACTTTCTGACGCTCAAGTTCAATAAGGAAAGGCGGCGGACCTTCCTTTGTGTGAGACGCCTCCTCACCAAATAAAGAAAAAATCCCCCGTTCAAAGGACGGGGGATTCGTTTTACATTTTTTCAGGAGCTGATACGCCGATCAGCTTGAGTGCATTATTTAATGTGATTTGTGTTGCCTTCATCAATGATAGACGCGCCCGGCTTTTTTCTTCATCTGCGGGATCGAGAACTTTCTCAGCATTGTAAAAGCTGTGGAGCACAGATGCCAATTCAAAAATATAGTTTGTAATGCGGTGCGGAATCCGCTTCTCTGCGGCATCGGCGACAGCCTCAGGGAACGAGCCGATCACTTTAAGCAGATCATACTCTTTTTCAGAAGCGATTTTCGTCAGATCAAGGTTCCCTTCAAATGAAATACCTTTTTCTTCACCTTGTCGCAGCATGCTGCAAATTCTCGCATGAGCGTACTGCGCGTAGTAAACCGGGTTTTCATTCGATGTGGAGACAGCCAGGTCAAGGTCAAAGTCCATGTGCGTATCGGCGCTGCGCATCGCAAAGAAGTAACGCACCGCGTCAAGGCCGACCTCATCAATGAGATCGCGCATTGTCACAGCTTTTCCGGTTCTTTTGCTCATTTTCATTTTTTCGCCGTTCTTGTAGAGGTGGACGAGCTGGATGATCTCGACCTCAAGCGTTTCTTTGTCATAACCGAGCGCTTCAATGGCCGCTTTCATGCGCGGGATATAGCCGTGATGGTCCGCTCCCCATACGTTGATCAGCTTTTGGAAGCCGCGGTCAAGCTTGTCTTTGTGATAAGCAATGTCAGGCAGAAGATACGTGTAGGACCCGTCTTTTTTGATCAGGACGCGGTCTTTGTCATCGCCGAACGCCGTCGAGCAGAACCATGTCGCCCCGTCTTCTTCATAGATGTGCCCTTTTTCGCGAAGGGCTTCGAGCGCCTGATCGATCTTCCCGTTTTGGTAAAGCGATGTCTCTGAGTACCAGACATCAAATGGGACACGGAAATTCTCGAGGTCTTCACGAAGTTTGCCCAATTCGTACTTTAAGCCGTATTCGCGGAAAAACGCGAGGCGTTCGCTCTCTTCTTCATGAACAAAACGGTCGCCGAATTCATCGGCGAGCTTTCGGCCGATTTCCTTAATATCTTCGCCGTGATATCCGTCTTCAGGCATCGGCTTGTCTTTTCCAAGCGCCTGAAAGTAACGTGCCTCGACGGATAATGCGAGGTTGTTGATTTGATTGCCGGCATCGTTGATATAATATTCGCGGCTCACTTCATACCCCGCTTTTTCAAGTACATTGCAGAGAGAATCTCCGACAGCGGCTCCGCGGGCATGTCCAAGATGCAGGTTGCCCGTCGGGTTTGCTGAGACGAATTCCACCTGAACGCGTTCTCCGCCCCCGATATTTGTTTCACCGTAGGCCTCTCCTGCTTCAAGCACAGCCGGAATGAGCTTCGTTAAATATTGATTGTTCATGTAGAAATTGATAAAGCCCGGTCCTGCGATATCAAGTTTGTCGATCGACGCTTTTCCTTTGTCAAAGGATGCGACGATTTCCTCGGCAATATTCCGCGGCGCTTTTTTGGCGATTCTCGCCAGCTGCATCGCCATGTTAGTGGAATAGTCGCCATGCGCCTTGTCTTTCGGGACTTCCAATACGACTTCGGGAATCTCGCTTTCTGCGGCGAGGCCGGCTTTCATGACAGCTTCTTTAATTTCCTGCTTCAGCACATCTTTCATTTGTTCGACTATGTTCATGACTCGTGTCCTCCTCTATACGAAATCGACATCATATGTAAATGCTTTTGTTCATCGCTTACAATCATATCGTACTCAACGCTGATCTTTCCGTTTGGCGGCTGCCGGGTGACTGATACGGATTTTGTATCCACGCCAAGCTCGAGCCTGCCGAAAGGCATTTTATAATGTGTGACGGTGCGGCTGCCCGGCCTGAAACGCTGTTTCATTTCAATGGCGCCGGAACGCATCACTAGAACTTCGTTTTCGCTTGCTTTGACGATCGTCTTCACCTTTCCCGCATCATGCTCTTCATGATAAGAAAGATATATTTTATCTTTTTTCATATAATAAAACCCAGTTGTCCGGAACTCGATCGTTTCTGTGTCCGATCCTTCCCGGATAACAGATTTCACATGGATATTAACGGGTGTCTCCTGATCCATTCCGACACTTCCTTTTTTGATCCGATTTGACTTGATTAGTATAATCATTCGGGAAAAAAAGTTCAACCGCTGCTCCTTTATACCATCTTAACAGAACGGACGGGAAGATAAACTATTTTCTAAGAAAAAAGCCGTCCCGAAAAAGGACAGCCTGTTTATTTCACCCAGCCGAGCAGCATTTCGCGAATCAGCTTGCTTGCCGTATTTGCGGTTTGTTCCGAATGGTCGTAGACCGGAGCGACCTCAACAAGGTCTCCTCCAACGACGTTGACGTCTGAGCGGGCGATTTCGTGAATCGAAGCGAGCAGCTCTTTTGATGTGATGCCTCCGGCGTCAACCGTACCGGTTCCCGGCGCATGTGCGGGATCTAAGACATCGATGTCAATCGTCACATAAACCGGACGCCCCGCGAGTTTCGGCAGGACGGCTTTAAGCGGCTCAAGCACTTCAAATTTGGAAATGTGCATGCCGTTTTCGTTTGCCCATTCAAACTCTTCTTTCATACCGGAGCGGATGCCGAATGAATAGACATTGCCGGGACCGATCAGTTCCGCTGCTTTGCGGATCGGCGTCGAATGCGAGAGCGGCTCTCCTTCATAGTCGACGCGGAGGTCTGTGTGCGCATCCATATGGATGATGGCAAGATCGGGATATTTTTTGTACATCGCTTTAATGACCGGCCATGAAACGAGGTGCTCTCCCCCCATTCCGAGCGGGAATTTTCCTTTTTCTAAAATGCTGTCAACATATTCTTCAATCATGTCTAGGCTCTTCTGCGGGTTCCCGAAAGGCAGCGGGATGTCGCCGGCGTCAAAGAAATGAACCTCGTCCAGCTCCCTGTCCAAATAAGGGCTGTATTCTTCAAGCCCGATGGACACCTCGCGGATTCTCGCGGGACCGAAGCGCGAACCGGGACGGTAGCTGACCGTCCAATCCATCGGCATGCCGTAAAGGATGGCGTCCGCCTCTTCCCAATCGGGGCGGCTTGCAATAAACACCTTGCCGGAATATGCTTCATCAAATCTCATCTTCAAAAACCTCCCTGAAAAAAAGCGCAGAATGCCATCCTGCGCCAAACTGTTTTATTTGATTAAATCGCTGACGAATTTCGGAAGGACGAATGCCGCTTTATGAATGTCTTTTGTATAATATTTCGTCTCAATATCGAAGAAGCGGCTGTCCTCCACTTCAAGAGGATCGTATTTTTTCGAGCCGATCGTAAACGTCCACAATCCGCTTGGATATGTCGGAATGTTGGCCAAATACAGCTTTGTGATCGGGAAGATCTCTTTTACATCGCGCTGAACGTTAGTGATCAGTTCAGGTGTAAACCAAGGGTTGTCCGTCTGAGCAACGAAAATGCCGTCTTCCTTTAGCGCATTTGCTATGCCGGCGTAAAAGCCTTTTGTAAACAAATTGACAGCCGGCCCTACAGGCTCGGTTGAATCGACCATGATGACATCATACTCATTTTCAGATTGTGCAATGTGCATGAAGCCGTCATCGACCTTTACTTCGACGCGCGGATCGTCAAGTTTGCCTGCAATGGAAGGCAAAAATTTCTTAGAATATTCGATCACCTTGCCGTCGATATCGACAAGCGTCGCTTTTTTCACGCTCGGATGCTTCAAAATTTCACGGATGACGCCGCCGTCTCCGCCGCCGACCACAAGGACATGCTCAGGGTTCGGATGCGTAAACAGGGGCACATGAGCCACCATTTCGTGGTAGACAAATTCATCTTTTTCAGATGTCATGACCATGCCGTCAAGAAACAGCATGTTGCCGAATTCTTCCGTCTCGGCCATTTCGAGCTTTTGAAAGTCCGTCTGCTCTGTATGTAAAGTCTTGTTGATTTTCATCGTAATGCCGAAGTTTTTCGTTTGCTTCTCTGTGTACCAAAGTCCGCTCAAAGCGTCATCTTCCTTTCGTGATAAGCTGTATTTCCATCTATTTTTCTCGCCTGCGGCGGCGATTATTCTGCACTGAAGCATCGGCTTTTGCCTAAGGAAAAAGTATAGAGGAATTGCAGCTGATTGTAAAGACGGATCGATTCATTTTCAGGAGTCATTCCATTCCCGGCGGCCGTTTTGGCTGAGCTTGCCACAGATAGGCGCAAGGCTTATTCTGCCACGGCGACCGCCAAAACTTAGGATTCCTCCGGTTGCTCTGTTAATCGGCTGCTCGAGGGTCTGCTGTTTTTTCCTTCCCGCTTGTTTAAATCCTCCTCTTTTTCCTCATAATGATAAGAACATTTATTTATCCGGGAGGAGATTTGAACATGGACATGATGACGGACAAGCGGGTCCGTTTAACCATCAAGACGATACGCGCATTTTTGTTCATGGGAGCATTGATGCTGATCTTCCTTTCAATCGTTGTCATGACGGTAGTCCTGGCGGCCAAATGGCAAGGCGCTCCTTCGATTCAGGTGCCGAGGTCTACCGTGCTGTATGACGGAAGCGGAAAGCAAATGGGGGAGACGCATTACGGGCAAAAGCGGTACTGGGTTTCGCTGAAGAACATCAATCCCGCCGTCATCGATGCCACGCTTGCCGTTGAAGACCGGAACTTCTTCCGGCACCACGGCTTCGACTATATGAGAATGGGCGGCGCCCTCATTGCCGATCTAAAGGCGATGTCCAAGGTCCAGGGAGCCAGCACCATTACACAGCAATATGCGAGAAACCTCTACCTCGGCCACGATAAAACATGGAAAAGAAAGTGGAATGAAGCTTTTTATACGATACGGCTCGAACAAAACTACACAAAGAAAGATATTTTGGAAGGCTATTTAAATACGATTTATTACGGGCATGGAGCCTACGGGATCGAAGCGGCTTCCCGGCTGTATTTTGGCAAACGGGCCAAGGATATCAATGCGGCGGAGGCCGCGATGCTTGCCGGCATTCCAAAAGGTCCTTCCGTTTATTCGCCTTTTGTTAATGAAAAAAAAGCGAAAGAACGCCAGGAAATGATCCTGACAATGATGGAGAAAGAAAACAAGCTGACGAAAAAGCAGGCGGCAGAACTGAAAAAACTGCCGCTCCGCTTTGAAAAGCAGGATAAGCAAACAACCGCTAAAACCGCTCCGTACTTTTATGACGAAGCTGTTAAAGAAATCGCGCGCTTGCTGCATTTGACACCGGAGCAAGCAGAAACCGGCGGCTACAACGTATTCACCACGCTCAACCCGCGTCTCCAAAAAATTGCCGAGGACACAATCGAACGCACGATCGATTCGTCATCAGACATTCAGGCAGGGTTTGCAGCGATCAACCCGTCCGACGGCAGCGTTCTTGCGCTTGTCGGAGGACGCGACTACGAAAAAAGCCCGTTTAACCGCGTAACCCAGGCTATGCGGCAGCCCGGCTCCACCATGAAGCCTTTCCTTTATTATTCGGCTGTTCAAAACGGTTTTACACCGGCCACCCGGATGAGGAGCGCGGAAACGACATTTGAGCTCGGGCAAGGCAGCGCTTATTCCCCGAGCAACTATCACGGCTATTACGCAGACGGCCCAATCACTCTTCTTCAAGCCCTGGCTTTGTCTGATAACATTTACGCGGTGAAAACGCACCTTTTCCTCGGCATGGACAAACTGATTGATGCCGCAAAACAATTCGGCATCACGAGCCCGCTGCAAAAAGTGCCGTCGCTTGCGCTCGGAACATCCCCAGTGAAGCCGATTGAAATGGTGAACGGATACGCCATGTTTGCCAATGGCGGAAAAAAAATCGAACCTTCCTTTATTACGAAAATTACCGATTCGAACGGGGAGGTTCTTTACGAAAAACCGAAGCGGAGCAAACAAATCCTTGACCCAAGAGCGGCTTTTATCACGGCCGACATGATGAGCGGAATGTTCGACAAATCACTCAACGGCTATACATCTGTTACCGGGCGGACGATCGCAGATCAGCTGACGCGCCCATACGCCGGAAAATCGGGAACGACCAGCACCGACAGCTGGATGGTCGGCTTTTATCCCGGCCTTGCTTCAGGCGTCTGGACGGGATATGACAAAGAGCGCACAATCGATGCCGTCGCAGAAAAAAACTATGCCAAACAAATTTGGGCCGAATTCATGGAAAAAGCGCTTAAAGACGCGCCCGCCGCAGCTTTAAAGCCGCCTGAAGGCGTGAAAGGGATGTATATTGACCCGGCTACAGGCTATGCGGCGGCGCCCAGCTGCCCGTCCAAATATTTCGCTTATTTTATCGAAGGTACTGAACCTGAGCAGGTTTGCTACGGAAAAGAAATCTATAAGGAGCAAAAAGCCGGGCGCGAAAAGTCCGCCGCTCCCCATAAGCGGAAAAAGTGGTGGGAAAAATGGTTTAAAAAAGAAGAATAAACTTTTTTGGGCGGGATAGACGAACCCCCCCGGACTTCACAGCGGTCCGGGGGGTTTTTTTCCTATTGCTGAAGCAATCCCTTTTTCAGCTCATCTGATGAACGGTCCCAAAGCCCTTGATCATGATTTTTCAGAAAATCGGCAAGAACGCGCTTGGAACTTTCATCCATGTGCTCGACAATAATCTTCCGCTTCATCGACTTATCCATTAAATTCACGTGCTCCGGAAGCGATTTATAGCCGCGGCGGATGCTTCTGTCGACCGTCATTTCGCAAGCCGTCACCCCCGCATAATAAGGGCCTTCTTCCCTGCGGTCGATCGTCACCCACACAAGCCAGTAAGGTTTTCCGTTCGGCACCTCTTCCTTGTTCGGCAAAAATTTGATTCCTTTTTCAACAGTGCTGCGGGCGTGCATGGCGCCGATATCAACAAACGCTTCTTTCTCTTCGACATCGACAAAGACAGGCGAGATGTTGTCAAGGCTTAAAGCCCCTGCTCCAAATCCACCGTGCCCGTCTGTCGGATCGCTTTTAATAATGTTGAATCCGATTGTTTTTTTCTTTTTTCCTTGTTCCATCAAAAATACCTCCTACATCAGCGGCCGGAAAACGCTGTTAAATATCTCTATGATCAATTCCCGCCCGTCATTCAAAAACGGCCAGAATACATATTGGCCAAGCGGCGTAATGACGATGATCAGAAAGACGATCGAGCCGTACGCCTCATATTTCGACAGCTTCGCCCGCACATCGGGGGCGACCACATCCTGTATAACCCGAAAACCGTCAAGGGGCGGGAACGGCATTAAATTAAACAGAAATAAAAGCAGGTTGAGATTCACCCAAATCGTAAAAAATTGAAGCAAGCCGCTGTAAAAACCGGAAGGCAGCGTCCCGGACAGCTTCACGGACAAAAGCAGCAATATAAAACCGATGAAAGCAAGGATCAGGTTGCTGATCGGTCCTGCGATTGACACGAGAAATCCGGCCAGCCTCGGATTTTTAAAATAAAAGCGGTTAACGGGCACCGGCTTTGCCCATCCGAATCCCAAAATAAAGATCAAAATCGTTCCAAACGGATCAAGATGCTTGAGCGGGTTGAGCGTCAGTCTGCCCTGCCGTTTGGCCGTCTCATCGCCGAATTTGTAAGCCACATACGCATGGGCGACCTCATGCACGGTGAATGCGGCAGCAAGTGTCAAAACAACATACGGAATCATTTCCAGCGGATAAATAAGAAAACGGTCTAAAATGTGGCTTTCCCTCTTTCTCATATACAAAGATTTACTATCTCCAGTATACTATAAGAGCAGCTGATGCTAAAGTAAGCAGCCATTTTTTAAAAGGAGGAGGAGAACATATGCCGTACGTAACGGTTCAAATGCTGGAAGGCCGCACAGATGACCAAAAAAGAAATCTGGTGAAAAAAGTGACCGAAGCCGTCTCCGAAACAACAGGCGCACCTGCAGAAAAAATTGCAGTCATCATTGAGGAAATGAAAAAGGAAAACTACGGTGTCGCCGGCAAACGAATGAGCGATATGTAATGAAAACGGCGTCTGCCGCTTACATGCGGGACGCCGTTTTTATTATTTATACCAAGCTTTATTTCTTGTGATCTGGCTATTGTGAGCCGAATCCCAGACATCGACCGTGTAGGCGTAGTCGTAGTTCATAATGCAGCGGATTCCGCTTCCTTGCGCATCGTGGTTCAAGCCGAAGTTATGGGAAAATTCGTGGGTCGCCGCTTTAGCCGTGTTGGCCGTTCCCTGGTCGAGGTTTACGCTGAAGGCGCTGCCGTTCGGCTTGCTGTTGTATACGTATGCGATGCCGCCGGCGTCAAAATTGCTGTTCGCCGTAAATCCGACGACAAATTTATAGCTGCGCCCGCTGAAATTGCTCTGAAGGTTTGATAGAATTTGAGAGCTGTTGCTGCCTGAAGAAGTCCAAGGCGCCACGGCTTCGACGACAAAATCAATATCGTGATCCCTGTTGAACATGACATCCGCCTGCTCAATAATTTGGACGATTCTCGTCTGCCAATCGCTGTATTTCGTGCGATACTGAGCGTCAGCCACGGCCAGGACGCTCACTTTCTGACTGCCTGTGCCTGCCTGGGTTGAAAATGTCCCTTTGCTCGTATTCTTTTTAAACGTTTTCGTTCCCGTCACATTTCCTTTCTCATCCAATATTTTCGTATTGACCGTTCTTTCAATTTGAACTTTTCCTTTTAAGTCTTTAAAGTCTTTCGCTTTAGGCAAAGAATCGATATGAGTTCCTTTTACTTCATGGCCGTGGTCATGATCGTGCCCGTCCACCTTGGCGGCGCCTGCTGTCACACCGGGGATGAGACTGACGGAAAGTAATAGAGATAAGAATAAAGAACGCTTTTTCACTGCTAATTCCCTCCTTTTTTTTGAACGAATGAAAGATTCTGCTAGTTATCTAAAAATTCCTTCAATTCATCCAAAAAGAGGAAATATTACACGTGTTCTGTTTACTGCTCCTTTCTATTTCCCCACAAAAATTCCAAAATGTTTACAAAAAAACAAAACAAAAAACCTACCGTTTTCCGGCAGGCTTATGAACAAAGGTCTCTGAGCTTTTTTATGTAAGCGACGGCTTCATCGAATTCTTCGTCCGTATACCGCTGCTTGCTTTTTACGGTAAACACTTTCTCTCTGATTTCTTCCTGCTCCAGTCCTTCAAAATACAGAATCGTCGACACCAGTTCCAAAAACCGCGATGACTGGCCGTTCACGTCGTCTATATAGGCTTTAATATCCCGCATATCCAGCTCACACTGGCTCAAAAACTGCTTTCCCGCTTCAGTGGGTGAATAGCGGTATTGATAATAGCCGCCTTTTTTTTCTTTGACTTCATGAAGAAATCCGAGATTGCAAAGTTCTTCGACTTGAAGCGTCAGCTCCTCTGAATACGGCCCGTAAAAATGAAAATCATACTTTTCATAAAAGGGAAGCTCCAATTTCTTTGCGATATAAATAATTTTCTGCAGCTTTTTCCGCCCGACAATCTCCCCCGAATCCGAGAAGACCTTCATCAGCTTTGCATGTTCTTTTAACAAATCTCCGCC
The DNA here is from genome assembly GCF_056155945.1 of Bacillus sp. GM2. Lineage (NCBI taxonomy): Bacteria > Bacillati > Bacillota > Bacilli > Caryophanales > Bacillaceae > Bacillus > Bacillus sp. GM2. The sequence goes on along the minus strand of NZ_JBRKSZ010000008.1, from coordinate 1,353,734 downwards.
ATCTCCTTCATCCTTTTCTTTCTATATCAGTCCGAGCAATTCTTTCATTCTTTTCGCATGACGGCCGTCAGGCAATCCTTCGATTAAATCGAGCGGGAAATACAGCTTATGGTCCGTTCTCCGCTTGCCTGATATCGCATCGACAATATCGGATTGCCGCGACAGCTCCTTAATCTGGCCGTTGTGCGTCAGCAACTGAATCGGGAGGCGCTCCTCTTCTTCCCCCGGTCTGTAGAAATCATAAGGAAGGTCTGAGGACGAATCCACCACAAGATAATAATCTGGATCAATCCCTGATTCTTTAAACAAGGCGGTCAGTTCAAAGTAAGTCGCCATTTCCTCATTCGGATTGAATTCCGCATACTGGAACAGCCTGCGGTTGATAAAACGGCGGCATAAATCAGACAAAACCTCATCCTCTTCTTTTTCCCAGGCCTGAAAATAATAAAGAATGATTGCTTCATCAAGACTCAAATAATCTTCCAATGTGACATTGCCTTCAAAAATAGAATAAAAATGCACGGGCGCATGCGTGAAAACATAGCCTTCCTCATGAAGCTGCTTTGCACGGTGAAGAATCTTCGTCAAAATCACTTCCGCGCTTCTTGTCACAGGATGGAAATAGACCTGCCAGTACATCTGGTACCGGCTCATAATATAATCCTCAACGGCATGCATTCCGCTTTGCTTAATCACGATTTGGTCTTCGCGCGGCCGCATCACGCGGAGAATCCGCTCCATATCGAAATGGCCGTAGCTGACGCCGGTATAATAGGCGTCTCTCTGAAGGTAGTCCATGCGGTCAGCGTCAATCTGGCTTGAGATCAGGCTGACGACCTGCTTGTTTTGATAGGTTTTCGCGATGACCTCAGCGACATCCTTTGCAAACGTCGGGCTCACCTTGTTTAACACTTGGTTAACTTCTGTATCGCCTAAAATGATCGCTCTCGTAAAATCTTCATGATCAAGCCGGAAGACCTTTTCAAACGAATGGGAAAACGGGCCGTGCCCCAAATCGTGCAGCAATGCCGCGCAAAGGCACAGATCACGCTCGCTGTCATCCCATTCCTCCCTGCCTTTAAAAACGTCATCAACCATTCTTCTGACAATTTCATAGACGCCGAGAGAATGGTTGAAACGGCTGTGTTCGGCTCCGTGAAACGTCAAATAGGTCGTTCCAAGCTGTTTGATTCTGCGCAGTCTCTGAAATTCACGGGTTCCGATCAAGTCCCATATCAGCTTGTCCCGTACATGGACATAGCGGTGAACAGGATCTTTAAACACTTTTTCTTCTGATAATTTTCCGTTTGGATACGCCATTTTTGTCCCTCTTTTTTTCAAACGTGAGGCAAACTGATCGCTGCCCATCCGTCTCTTTTTCTTCGGAAAACTAAATGTATATTGTAAGTATTGCCCGATCTGCTTGTTTTCTTTTAGGTCTGTTTCTATTATATCGAGTCTGCTTTTTTGAAAACATCCTTGAATTTACCCGGCTATTTGTTCCAATCCGCAAAAAAGCCGGCAAACAAGCAAAAACGCCTGACCCGTTAGGGAGGCGGTTATTTTTTGAGTTTCTTTTTCACTTTTTCGATCAGCTCGTCTTCATCAGGAGCTGACAGCGGACGATTATTGACAAACGCGAACGATTTTTTTCGTCCCGGCCCGCAGTAAGACTGGCAGCCGATTTCCACTTTTGCATCCGGATCGATTTCTTTCAGACGGGGCAAAAGCGTCTTTAAATTAGTGGCCTGACAATCGTCGCATACTCGAAATTCATTAGCCATTTCATACGCTTCCTTTCGTTTTGTTCATCTGTCTTTATGAAAGGCATTCAACCGTGCCGAACTTTGATAAAAAATGACACCATCCTTCATTTTACAAGGATTCTTTCATTCCTGCAAGGATCGCGCTAAAAAAATCAGTTCCTATTCTTTTAGCAAACTTGTATAAATATTTTCCAAAATGGACAATCTAATACCAATACTGACAATGGGAGTTGAGAAGTGATGAAACAAAGACAAGACGCTTGGTCTGAGGAGAATGATTTACTGCTTGCTGAAACGGTATTGCGGCATGTCAGAGAAGGCAGCACACAGCTGAACGCCTTCGAGGAAGTCGGAGACAGACTGAACAGGACATCAGCCGCCTGCGGTTTTAGATGGAACGCGGTTGTCCGCCACCAATACGAAAAAGCATTGCAGCTGGCTAAAAAACAGAGGAAGCAAAGAATGCGCGCCCTTGGAAACGGCCAGCCGGCGAAAAAACGCTTATTATACAAGCCGCCTGTCGAAACAGAAGCTGAACCGCCTGCAGAAAGCGTCGTTGAGCAGCAGAAAGCAACCGCCGATTCAAGCGAACAGCAGCCGATCGCCAGCGAGCATCTGCCTTATGTTGATGAGAGCTTTAAAGAAGAGTTAGCTAGTTTATCGCACCTTCTATCGCCAAACCAGCCGCAGACCGGCCATACAGCCGATTCATCGAAAGACATGACGATCGATGATGTGATCCGCTTCCTGCAAAACTATACAGGAAACGAAGCACAGACTGCCGCTTTAAAAATGGAAAATGAACGCTTAAAACAGGAAAATGAAGAGCTGACGAAAAAAGTTGAAAAGCTTGAAGCTGAAGTCAAAAAGCTGGAAAAAGACCAGTCGACCATCCAGGAAGACTACGAAACGCTCGTAAAAATTATGAACCGTGCAAGAAAACTAGTTTTATTCGAAGAAGACGAACACGCTGCGCCCGCCTTTAAAATGGACCGGAACGGCAACTTAGAAAAAATGGCTGAATAGCGCTTTAAGAGGGTGGGGCAGAGAGACGCTCAGGCAGCGAGGACTGACATCGCATACAAAGATTTGCCGATACGCTGATACCCCTTTCTTGAAAAAAGGGGGTATTTTTTACCTCTGCGGCTTGCTTTTATATGACAAAAATTTCATAATAGGGATAGCAATTCATAAGGCGGGGTATTTGATGAAGTTTGTTTTATACGCGGTACAGTTCGGCACTGCGGCTCTTTTGTTTTTGTTTTCTGCATTGGCAAGCTGGTATCAAGGCAGCGAGCTTTTAAAAGTGCCGTGGGAGTGGAAATATACAGCCAAGTTTACAAAACTGCTCTATGGAGAGGACTCCATAAAATACGCACACGATATTTCCCAGCTTGATTTTTTCGTCTACGCGACCAAGCATACACCGGCAACCGTTATTTTAATGGCCGTCAGTTTGGCGTATATTATCGCTTTGGCGGCTTATCTTCTCATCAAAACATATGTAAAACGAAAAAGCGCTTTGAGCGCAGCATAAAAAAAACCGCTTCGAAAGCGGTGAAGTGTGACAAAATCCTGAAACGTTCAACCGTTTTAGGATTTTGCCGTCTTTGAAGCATTTTCACAGTCCGCTAGAGGCAGCTGCGGTTTTTCACCGCTTTAAGCATGCCTGCCAACGAATAGAACGGGAGCGCAGAGGCTCTTCTTCTATCCAAAAACTTTTTCATTCCGCTCAATCATACGGACGAGGTTTTTTTCATACGCTTCCTCTTCTGCGGGCGTGAGAGGGCCTTGATAAATCTCCCCGCCCAGCTCTTTCAGCTGTGTCAGAAGCAGGAGCATCAAGTCCTGCACCGAGATGTCTTCATTGAGAAGCTCAGAGAGCGAAGCCATCGTTTCCGGGCGAATATCGGGATAAACGGCTTTTGTTTTCCCGCGCATGTCTTTCAATGCGGTGTCGTAGAAGCGTTTGATCAGCTCAGCGCGGCCGCTTCCGCTTTGATCAGCGCACAAATAAATTTGAACAGCCACTCCGCCTCTCAGCCGCCTCTGGGAAATTCCCGCAAACTTCCTTCCCCCGATGCTCAAATCAAAGCTCCCCGGACAGTAAGAGCCTTTGATTTCATAGGCTTCGATTGCTACGTCATAGGATGACAGCATTCGCTTAACGAGCTCAAACATCGCTTCATAGCCCCGGTCGATATCAATTCCGTTTTTCTTATCCTGAAAAATCAGCGAAACGTTTAAAACCCCGCTGTCCAAAACGACGGCCAGTCCGCCGGAATTGCGGACGATGACTTGATAGCCCGCTTCTTCAAGCAATGAAATCCCGTCTTGTAAATAAGGGAGCCTTGTATCCTGAATTCCGAGCACGATCGTGTCATGGTGCACCCAGGAACGCGCCGTCGCCGGAGACAAACCCTTTCCGACAGAAGCGCACAGCGTATCATCTATCGCAAATGATTGTTTTGCATCAAAATATGGGCCGAGACTGGATTGGTCAATGATTCTCCATTTCGGCTGGATGAGTAGATCAATCGGTTGCTTTGCCATATATATTGTAAACCCTTTCGTTATACATTTCAGCCAACATCCATTATACCATTTACGAAAACATGATGTGGGATTTCTTATCTCCGGCGCTTCCCCTTCATTCATGTGACGCTTAAAGACGGTTCTCCGGATTCGAGCGGCAGCCCGACGTAATTTTCGGCAAGACTTTGAGCGGCCGCTGTTGAGGTTGTGACATGGTCAAGCTCAGCCAATTGAATTTGGTAGTCAAATGGCGTGTAGCCGTGATGGCGGTGCAGCAGTGATGTCATATACCAGGAAAAGCGCTCCGCTTTCCAGACGTGGCGGAGGCAAGCCTCAGAATAGCGCTCCAGCCGTTCGGTTTTGCCGGCTTCGTAATAGTCTTCGAGTGCCCACGCAAGCCTTTGGACATCCGCCATTGCAAGATTCAGGCCTTTCGCACCGGTCGGCGGTACAATATGCGCGGCATCCCCCGCTAAATAAAGTCTGCCGTATTGCATCGGATCGCAAATAAAGCTTCTCATCGAGACAATGTTCTTTTGAATCACCGGGCCTTCAGTCAGCTTCCATCCGTCATCGGCCGACAGCCTTAAATGAAGCTTCTCCCATATCCTTTCGTCCGGCCAGTTCCCGATTGAATCTGAAGGGCTGACTTGCAGGTAAAGCCGCTGGATTTCCGGAGTCCTCGTGCTGACGAGGGCAAACCCGTCTTCATGATGGGCATACACAAGTTCAGACGAGGACGGAGGAGCTTCAGCCAATATGCCGAGCCATCCGTATGGGTACACCTTTTCGTACTCTTTACGAATCTCCTTCGGAATGCTTTGTCTGCTTGGCCCGTGAAAGCCGTCGCACCCTGCAATGAAATCGCAGGTCAGTTCTTCTGTATCGCCGTTTTCAGTCTGATAAGTGATGACGGGCGCTTCTGTATCAATATTTGACAGGCGGACGCCAGACACATTGAAAACGATGCTCCCTCCCGATTGCAGACGGACGTCGATTAAATCTTTGATCACTTCATGCTGGGGATAGATGGCAATGTACTTTCCTCCCGTCAGCTTATGCATATCAATTCTGTGCCGCTTGCCGCCAAAGCGGATCTCAATCCCTTGATGAAACATGGCTGTTTTCATCATCCGTTCACCGGCGCCTGTTTCATTTAGCAAATCTACCGTCATCTGTTCAAGAACGCCTGCACGGATGGTCTCTTCAATCTCCTTTCGCGAGCGGGATTCGATCACGACCGCTTCGATTCCCCGGCGCTGGAGCAGGTTGGCGAGCATAAGCCCGGCAGGCCCCGCTCCGATAATTCCCACTTGTGTCCGCAAAATGGTTTCCTCCCTTTATCCATGTTTTGATGTGGCTTCTAACGTAAACTCGGCGCTTTCCGACTCAGAGACAAAATCAAATGAAGCATGCTTCTCTTGGACGAGCATGATGCCGAATGCAGCAAAAACACTCGGGACCGCGAACACCATGAAAGCCTGCTTCGGCTCCATCCCGGCAGCAAGAATCAATGCAAACAGCGAAGGCGCAATGATCGCTCCGAGTCTGCCGACCCCGAGCGCCCAGCCGATTCCGGTCGCTCTGATTTCTTTCGGATAATATTCTGAAATATAAGGATTGGCGATATTTTGCGCTCCGACAGTGCATGCTCCGCCTAAAGCAATCAGCAAGTACAGAAGAACGGGGTTCATCGTCATTCCAAACGCTGCAAAACAAAAGGCTCCGATGACATACATAGCCGCAAGCACTTTTTTATGGCCGGCCTTATCTGCCAAATACCCGCCGAATACCGCTCCTGCGGCTTGTCCGCTGCACAGCGCCAGATTAAATGACAAGCTTGACGACAGCCCGTAGCCTGACGCCTGCATCATTTTCGGAAGCCAGGTATTTAAGCCGTAGACCATGAGAAGGCAGCTGAAAACGGAAAGCCAGAATGCGAATGTGCTCGCTGCACGTTTTTGTTCGAACAGTTTTTTAACCGGAAAGCCTTTCTTTTCTTTCGCAATCACCGAAATTTGATAATTATCGTCTTCCCTGTACCGTCCCGCCGGATGCACCTGATTGAGAATCTCAGCCAGCGCTTTCGTCTTTTTCTTCAAAACATAAAATGACAGAGATTCGGGGAACCGGCTGAAAAAGAACGGGAGCACAAAGAGCGGCACGGCTCCGATCAGATACAGCACCCTCCAGCTTGTCCCGGGCACGGCGAACATGCCGACGAGGGACGCCAGCACACCGCCTGCGGAATAGCCGCAATACATGGCGGCTACAATCACCGCCCTGTTTTTTTTCGGCGAATATTCGGTCATCAGCGAAATCGCATTCGGCATCAATCCGCCCATTCCAAGAGCAGCGAGAAACCGCATGATCGTAAACAAAAGCGGAGAATCGATCAGCCCGGCTAATGCCGTAAACAGGCTGAACAGAAAAATACAGAAGCCTAACACCTTTTTGCGGCCGTATTGATCTGCGAGCGGTGAAAAAATAAGCGCGCCGAGCATCATACCGATCAATGTATAGCTGCCGATCGCTCCGGCTTGAATGGCGGTCAGGCTCCATTCCTCCATCAGCCACGGCAGGCTGACGCCGTACATCGCAATATCATAACCGTCAAAGGCGATGGCGAAAAAACACCATAGGAAAACAGTCAGATGTACTTTGTTGAATTTGCTGGCCGCCATGATTTCTGCTGGATGAACTGAACGATTTTTCATGTTCCCCTCCCCGATTCTAATCGTATTATGAAAACAGCTTAACGCACGGTGTCTTTTTCATTGAAAGCGTGCGTGCGAGCTTTTTGCCCCGCCGGTTCGAATGCCATGACGACATTGGAGCTCCCGGAAGACTGGCCGTATCCGTAAAACGTGCTTTTACATCCGTCTTCAAGCACGCCCAAAAGCATTGCAATGTGGCGGCCGCCAGCTTCAAGTCCGGCATTTTTAGCATATTGAGGCAGCATCTGCTGAGCAGATATAAGATCGTTGTCTGTTAAATAGGTTAAAAATTGAGCATCGAGGGCCTGTTCGGCCAAAGTCGGCATGCATTCGGGCCCTCTCACCAAATGGTGGCTGAGTGCCCCGCTGCTGATGAACACGATTTTCTTTCTGCTTTCCTTCAGTACTCTTCCGGCAATCCGGCCCCACAAATGCGTTTCTTCAAGGTTCGCGGCCAATGTAACTGATAAATCGATGACCGGAATATCCCCTTTTGGAACGAGATAGCGCAGCGGAACAACCGTCCCGTAGTCCCAGCAGTAGGCGGGATCATTGATAGGAATGACGGAAAGCCCCTCTTTTGCGCCGGCTTCGGCCAACTGCAGCGCCAATTCCGTATCCCCGGGGTAAGAATACGGAACATCGGAAATTAAATTCGGGCACTCCAAAGCTGTTAAAACGCCTTGATGATCGGGAGCCGCATCGATCAGATGATCGAAGCTTGACGTCCAGTGACAGGAAATCAAGACAACGGCATCAGGCTGAATTCTTTCGATGATCCCGGAGAGCCGCTTCATCCCTTTAACCAGCTCTTTTTGAAAGTCAGGGGTTTTATCTTCAAAGCACATCCTCGGTGTATGCGGAACAAGCGCCGCCAATTCGATTGACATGTAGATTCCTCCCATCGCCTTCTTTAAGGTCTTAATTTTGAAACCGGTGTTCCGCCTATGCCCCAGTGGCTTTTAGGAATTTCAGTGACAAGAACGCGGACGTTTTCCCTCGGAGCATCAAGGGTGGCGCTCAACGTTTCCGTCACTTTTTGAATGACTTCCTCGACCTTTTCAGGCGGCCGGCCTTCTAATAGTTGAATATGAACGATCGGCATATGATCACCTCAGGTTATGATTGGACTGAAAATGATACATCTCCCAGTCCTTCTACTTGTGCTGAAACGCGGTCGCCCGGCTGCAGCATGACAGCTCCCGTTACACCGCCCGTTAAAATGATACTTCCGGCCGCAAGCTTTTGTTTCTTCCTGGAGAGCATATTGGCGAGCATGGCCGCCGAATTTGCGGGATGTCCGACAACCGCTGCACCAGTGCCCTGCTCTTTGACCTCGCCGTTTATCACTAAAGAGACTTTTGCTTCATCAAGCTTGAATTGGTCCGGCATCTTCACTTTTTCACCTAACACCACCCTTGAAGATGACGCATTGTCCGCAATGACATCAGGCAGGGTAAATGAGAAGTTTTCATAGCGGCTGTCAATCACTTCAAGAACGGGAATCAATTCAGCAACGGCTTCAAGGACCTTCTCCTTTGTAACACCCGGTCCTTCAATATCCTTCCCAAGCACAAAAGCAATCTCCGCTTCAACCTTCGGGTGAATCAGCTCGTTCATCCGGATGCTTCCGCCGTTTGGCACGATCATATCTTCAAAAATATAACCGTAGATCGGCTCCTCGACGTTCATCTGCTTCATTTTCGCCCGGCTTGTCAGGCCCATTTTCGGACCGATAATGCCGTTGCCATCCCATAATTTCAGCTGAATCAGTTCTTCTTGAATCGCATACGCCTCTTCGACGGTCAGCTCCGGATAGTCCTTTGTGATTCTTTCAACCTCGCGCTTCTCTGTTTCGGCAAGATACAAGAGGCGCGCCGTATCTTTTAATGCTGTCGTATTCATCCGTTTTCCCCCTTTTACAGCTTGATGCAAATATTGGTTAATTCGCTGAAGAATTCGAGGCTGTGAATGCCTCCTTCCCGTCCGAGCCCGCTCTGTTTCATGCCGCCAAACGGCGTCCGAAGATCGCGGAGAAACCAGCTGTTGACCCATACCATGCCTGATTCGATTTGCCCGGCTACGCGGTGCGCCCGGCGGAGGTCGTTCGTCCATACGGTCGCGCTTAACCCGTAATGTGTGTCATTAGCCTGTGCAATAACTTCCTCCTCTTCGTCGAACGGAATCACCGTCACGACCGGACCGAAGATTTCTTCTTTAATGAGCCTGGAATTGCGGGAAAGTCCGGTGATAATCGTCGGTTCAAGAAAGCAGCTGGATTCCTGTCCTTCAGGGCGTTTTCCTCCGGTTAAAATAACGCCGCCTTCCCGTTTGGCCAATTCGATGTAGTTCATCACACGCTCGGTGTGTTCAGAAGAAATTAAGGCGCCGATATTCGTATCCGGATCAAAAGGATCGCCGACTTTGAGCTCTTTCGTTTTCTCAATGAACTTGTTCAGAAATTCGTCATACGCTTCCCGCTCGACATAGATGCGGGAGCCGCTCATGCATACTTCGCCCTGGTTGACGAAACTCGATTTCAATGAGGTGCTGACGGCTTCCTCCATGTCGGCATCGGCAAAAATAATGTTCGGGTTCTTTCCTCCCAATTCAAAAGAAAGTTTCTTTAATGTTTTCGAAGCAGCTTCCATAATGATTTTGCCGGTTGTCGTTTCTCCCGTGAAAGATATCGCATCAACATCGGGATGCTCAGAAAGCGCAGCGCCGGCGGAATCAGGCCCAAATCCGTGGACGATATTAACGACCCCGTCAGGCATCCCTGCATCATGGCAGATTTCCCCGAGGAGCGTGGCTGTCAGCGGCGTCAGTTCAGCCGGTTTGATGACGGCTGTATTTCCCGCTGCCAGACAAGGCGCCAATTTCCACGTCAGCAACAGCAGCGGCAAGTTCCACGGATTGATCAGCCCGACGACGCCGACCGGACGGCGGATCGCATAATTGATTGCAAGATCGTCAGTTTGATAAGCTTCCGTTCCGGCTCCTCTCATAAAATCCGCAAAAAAATGAAAGTTGAAAGCAGCCCGCGGAATATCTAAATTACTTGAGAGCGAAAGCGGCTTCCCCGTATCCAATGTCTCGAGCCTTGCCAGTTCGTCTTTACGCTCAAGTATGATGTCGCCGATCTTTCTGATGATCCGAATCCTTTCGTCAGCAGTCATGTTTTTCCAGCGTCCGTTTAAAGCACGCCGGGCTGCCGCGACTGCAAGATCGACCTCTTTTTTGCCTCCTTCCGCAACGCTCCCGATGATTTCCTGTGTAGCCGGATTGATGTTGTCAAACGTGCTTCCGTTCTCTGAAGGAAAGTACCTGCCGTTTATGTAGTGCTGACAGTCAAAAGGTTTTACGAGTTTTGCCGATGGGGTCTGAACATTCATATTCTACAAACATCCTCCTTTTCAAATCCTTTCCATTAAGTTAAATGATTTTAAACGACAAGAAAACAGCAATGTTCCTCTATGCGGAACAAATCAGACATTTTTTCCGAAAATTTGATATTTTCCGCTTTTTTATTTTTTAAATCATGTTATATTATGGAACAAAAGGAAACGAAAACAAGGGAGAGAGTTGAGGAACCTATGACTGTTGAGACAAAGGACCACCAGCTGCTCGGTTCAGTAAAAAATGCACTTCGGCTGCTTCAATCGTTTACATTAGAGACACCGGAAAAGAAACTAACCGAACTCGCCTTATCGCTCGGCCTCGGAAAAAGCACAGTATCGCGCCTTTTGACTACATTGGAAAGCGAAGGGTTTGTCATGAAGGACCCGGAATCCAGAAGATACAAGCTCGGCTTATCGGTTCTGAAGTTAAACACCATTGTCAACTCCACTCTTGAAATCAACCGCGAATCCCAGCCGGTCCTCAAACGGCTGACAGAAGAGACCGGCGAAACGTCGCATATTGCGATGCGATGCGATCTCAGCGTCGTTTATCTCAATCGGACGGAATGCCCCCGCCCTGTCGAACTTCTCTCATATATCGGACGGCAAAACCCGATGCATTGCACAAGCTCGGGCAAGGTGCTTCTCGCCTTTGATGAAGATGGCATATTGGATGAGTATGTGAAGGACGGCTTGAAAAGCTGTACGAAACAAACGATTACAGACGGGGACAAACTGAGAGAGGCGCTGAAAACCGTTAAAGAAAACGGATTTGACATCAGTTGCGGGGAATTTATTGATGGTGTCACATCCATCTCAGCTCCTGTCAGAAACCACGCGGGACGAGTGTTGTACGCCATCAGTGTCGTAGGCCCGGCAGAACGCATAAAGGCCCGGCAGGCGAAAATCGTATACCAAGTAAAAAAAGCGGCCCGGGATATTTCCGAAAGGATCGGATACTGGCAACGAATATAAAAATTGGGGGAATTGGCTTTGTATGATCTTCACACGCACTTTATACCGCACGATGTGCTGCTTTGGCTGGACGACAATGAAAAGAGAGTCCACGCGGTCCGCGAAAAAAAGGCTGGCTGCCAAGCGGAGTTTTTGACGGTCAATCACAAATGGGGCTTTGAATTAAAAGAGCTGTTCTATCAGGAGGCTTTATATTTGGAAGCCCAGCAGGAGGCCGGCGTCTCACACTCATTGGTATCGCCGGTTCCGCAGCTTTTCCTTTACGATCTCGCCGAAGAAATCACAGACGAATTGTCCTTTGTATACAACAAAGCGCTTGCCGGATGGGTTAAAAAACACGACGGCCGCCTTTCAGGCCTCGGCACCGTCCCGCTGAACAGCCCTTTACAGGCGAGTGAGCGCCTGAATGAAGCGATGAACAACGGCCTTAAAGGAGCGATTATCGGCCCCGGCGCTTCGCAAATGCTTCTCTCAGACGAAGCATTTACACCGTTTTGGGAAACGGCTGACAGAAGAAAAGCGATTATCTTTATCCATCCGCTTCTTTCTGAAGATCCGCGGCTTCGCCGCAGGATGCTGCCAAATTTGATCGGCGTTCCGTGGGAAACGACGATTTGTGCCGCAGACCTTTTGTTAAGCGGGTTTACAGACCGTTTTCACAATGTGAAAATTCTGTTGGCGCACGGCGGCGGCTTTTTGCCTTATCAGATCGGAAGACTGAACAAAGGGTATGACAAATGGGCCGGCGTTTCTTCATCACTTTCGGCTCCGCCGATCGAATATTTGCGGAAGTTTTGGTTTGACAGCGTGCTGTGGGAGAAAGAAAGTGCGGCATATTTGAAGAAGCTCATCGGAGAAGACCGCCTTGTTCCGGGTTCCGATTTTCCTTTTGACCTTTGTCAGTGGCCGCCTCTCGATCCCGGTCGGAAAGGGGCGGAATCTCTGCTGAATGCAGCGATTGAAGCATAAAAAAAGGCGAACCTCTTCAGGTTCACCTTTTTCAACAACAAATTACAGCGCTTGAACCGCCGTAATCAGCGCAAGATTATAAACGTCTTCAGCGTTGCATCCTCTGGAGAGGTCGTTTACAGGCATGTTCAGCCCTTGCAGAATCGGACCGACCGCTTCGAAGTTGCCGAGGCGCTGAGCGATTTTATAGCCGATGTTCCCCGCTTCAAGACTTGGGAAAACAAATACGTTTGCATCACCTTTAATGACGGAGTCCGGCGCTTTTTTCTCAGCGACAGACGGAACAAATGCCGCGTCAAATTGGAATTCGCCGTCCAGTGTAAGCTCAGGCGCTTTTTCTTTGGCGATTGCAACCGCATTGGCTACCTTTTCAGTTTCGTCTGATTTTGCTGAGCCTTTTGTTGAAAAGCTGAGCATGGCGACACGAGGGTCAATGTTGAACATTTTCGCTGTGTTCGCACTTTCGATTGCGATTTCCGCAAGGTCCTGACTGTCAGGCGCAATATTGATCGCACAGTCTGCGAATACATACTGTTCATCGCCGCGCGCCATGATAAACACACCGGAAGTTTTCTTCACGCCTTCTTTTGTTTTAATAATTTGCAGCGCAGGGCGAACCGTATCCGCTGTTGAATGAGCCGCACCGCTGACAAGACCGTCGGCAAGCCCTTTATAAACAAGCATCGTTCCAAAATAGTTCTCATCTAAAAGGATTTGGCGGGCCTGTTCTTCCGTCGCTTTTCCTTTGCGGCGTTCAACGAAAGCCTGAACAAGGTCTTCCATTCCTTCGTATGTATGAGGATCGTATATGTCAACGCCATCCAGCGTCAAATTCAACCCGTTCGCTTTTTCTTTGATTTCCTGCTCGTTTCCCACAAGGATCGGCTTTAATACGTTGTTTCCGGCCAAGTCGTTGACAGCTTTGAGAATGCGCTCGTCCATACCTTCCGGAAATACGATTTTAACTCCTTTTCCTGCTACTTTTTCCTGCACTGTTGTAAATAGATCTGCCACTATATACCCTCCTTGAAAGTGTCACAAATACTTCATTTCTCTATTAAGCATACTCTTTTGTGATATAAATTCAATCCTTCTGTATTTTATTATAATGCTTTCACTTTTTAAACGATTTTTTTAAATTAATTTAAGTGCGGCAGGCTTTAAACCTTCTATTAGTATATAACAGCCTTTCCCAGTTATACGACAGAGTGTCACCTTTTGTTCAAATCTCCTAGACGGATAAAACGCGGCAAACTATGATATGATGAAGACAAGTACATACAAATTGGGAGTGATTGCAAAATGAGCGAACAGCAAAAAACGAACGAAGCCGCACAAACGCTTGACGGCTGGTATGCCCTTCACGATTTCCGGACAATGGACTGGTCCGCATGGAAAATGCTTTCAAGCGATGAGCGCCAGATCATTATCAGCGAATTTACAGGTCTTCTTGAAAAATGGGGAGCTGCTCAAAAAGAAGGTAACGGAAGCCATACGCTTTACAGCATCGTCGGCCAAAAAGCGGACTTCATGCTGATGATTTTGCGTCCTACTATGGAGGAATTAAATCAAATTGAACTTGAGTTCAACAAATCCAAACTCGCTGAATACACGATACCTGCTTATTCATACGTATCCGTTGTCGAGCTGAGCAACTATATGGGAAGCGGCGACGGAGACCCTTACGAAAATCCGCAAGTGCGGGCGCGCCTGTACCCTGAGCTCCCGAACGCCAAATATGTCTGCTTCTATCCGATGGATAAAAGAAGATCAGGCGATGACAACTGGTACATGCTGTCTATGGAAGAGAGAAGAAGCTTGATGCGCAGCCACGGGATGATCGGACGCGGCTATGCGGGAAAAGTGAAACAGATTATTACCGGCTCAATCGGATTTGACGATTATGAGTGGGGTGTCACGCTCTTTTCAGATGATGTGCTCCAGTTCAAAAAGCTCGTCTATGAAATGCGCTTCGATGAAGTAAGCGCCCGCTACGGTGAATTCGGTTCATTCTTTGTCGGCAACCGCCTCGCAAATGAACAGCTGCCTGCATTTTTGCATGTGTAATGATAAAAAGCTCCAAAGACCGAAGTCTTTGGAGCTTTTTTCTATTTACTTGCAGTTACACGGCTGTGTAGGCGGAGTCGCCCTTTTTTGCACCTCGATTGAAGATTCGGCATAGAAAGTCGATCCGAGCCCCAGCACTCTGTTCTCCGCCCGGAATGTATACTTTCCTGCGGCAGGCAGCGTTTTGTTTGCCAGCACCAGCTTAAACTCCGCAATACCAAGCAGATCAATTGTAAGCGGCAGCCTTACCGTTTTTCCGTTGTTCAAAATTTGCCCCGTTGTCAGCGCTCTTCCGTTCACCGTATCTTTCGTTGTTGCGGAAAATCCCGACGGCAATGTAAATTCAACCGTTCCCAGCGCCAGGATTGAATTCGGACGATACGTTAACTCAATATCCGAGAACGACCACTCCTGTTTGCTAGCACCTGTTATCACCGAATACAAGGAAGCTTTCGCAGCCGGGCGGTAGACAGATTCAGTTTTGGTTGTTTGAGCGCCGGCCTGGAATGAAGGCAGAAAAATCGCAACCATCATCACGAGACTAACCGCCAAGATTGACAATTTAGAACGATACATTCTTTTCAACACAGCAATTCCCCCTGGTCATCATTTTTTTCATCATTCGTCATGACAAAAGCGTGCAAGAAAGGCAACATCAAGCAACGCCTTCTTCCCAAAGCGCCGGCACTTTGGTGATTTCTATTAAAAACTACCATTTTTCCAGCGCGTAGTAAATGTTTTCCATGTCATATTTTTAAAATAAATACAAAATAATAGAATTTAACCAGGCGTTGCTCCTCTTGATTTTCTCCGCTGTGCTTTAGTAAAGGACAAAAGACCCGTCTACATTCCTTCTCTTCATCCTCCTGATTTTTGTTGACAAACGATGTATCTGGCTGTACATTATTGACATTATTGAAACATTACCATCTGCGTTTAAAATTAAAATCACCTTGCTTTTTCTCCATTCATGTTTTGACTGAATGGATGAAGAAAGGAACGAAAAAATGCCTAAATTGGTTTCTTCAAATCTTGTAAAAGGTAAGATCATCAATATTAGTCCGCCGCAGACGCTGGCGCTCAGTTTCTTGATTATCATTGCTATCGGCGCCTGTTTATTGAAGCTGTCCGGTGCCTCCACTACTTACATTTCATGGGTGGATGCTTTATTTACGGCCACCTCTGCAACTACGGTTACGGGCCTTGTCGTTGTCGATACAGGGGCAGATTTTACGGTTTTCGGACAAACAGTTATTATGTGCCTGATTCAAATCGGCGGACTCGGCTTAATGACATTTGCCGTCCTCGTCGTCATGATGATCGGCAAAAAAATCGGCTTGCAGCAACGAATTCTCGTTCAAGAAGCATTTAACCAGACTTCTTTAGGCGGACTTGTCCGCTTGGTCAAGCATTTGTTTATTTTCACCATTGTCATAGAATTTGCGGCATTTCTGATCCTTTCGATCAGATGGGTTCCTGAATACGGTTTGCAAAAAGGCTTGTTTCATAGTTTGTTTAACACGATTTCAGCCTTTAACAATGCGGGGTTCTCCCTGTGGCCGGACAACTTGTCTCAATATGTCGGCGACCCGATTGTCAACATTGTCATCACAGGCCTTTTCATTACAGGTGGTATCGGTTTTACCGTTCTGCTGGATTTATGGACAAAGCGAAACTTCCGGACATTATCGCTCCATTCCAAGCTCATGATCGTTGGAACATTGATCATCAATACGACAGCCGCCTTGCTGATTTTTATTTTGGAATACTCGAATCCGGGTACGCTCTGCGGATTGCCTTTAGCCGACAAAATGTGGGGTGCTTACTTCCAAGGTGTGACACCGCGAACAGCCGGATTCAATACGCTTGATATCGCCCAGATGACAACGCCTTCCCTCCTGTTAACCATCGTTTTGATGTTTATCGGAGCCGGAAGCGCGTCAACAGGGAGCGGAATTAAACTGACAACGTTTATCGTGATGATCTTGGCGACGATCACCTTTTTAAGGGGAAAAAGCGAGACGGTTGTGTTCAAAAGGGCGATTAAAATGAAAACCATTTTAAGAGCTTTGGCCATCATTGTGATCAGTTTTTTATTCGTGCTTTTCGCATTATTTATATTGACGATCACAGAGAAAGCTCCATTTTTGGAAATCGTCTTTGAAGTATTTTCCGCTTTTGGAACGGTCGGCCTGTCGATGGGACTGACACCTGATTTAACGACCGCAGGCAAAGCGGTTATCATGATGATGATGTTTATCGGCCGCGTCGGGCCTCTGACTATGGCGTTTACGCTGGCCAAGCCGAAGAAGGCACCGATCCGCCATCCTGAAGATGAAGTGATCACAGGTTAATATTTAGAAAGACCGCTCTTTTTGCGAGCGGACTTTCACAGGAGGTGATGACGGCGGCGTTCAGGCAGGACGCCTGGGCGGTTAGCCGCCGATCCTTCTCCTATTCGTAAGCACCGACTTAGCAGGCCCGACAACGAATGCGAGGGTTTGTCGACACGCTGAAAGACCGCTCTTTTCATGAGCGGTCTTTCTGTTTTTCTCTTTCCAACATGATGTGTCGTCATATTCCATCCCGCCCGTTCATACTGTAAAAGGGATGGGAAATATTGATCTATCATCTTGAGTCAGCCCCCCTGCTTTTACAGCCGGATCGTCTTCATAGCAGCACTTTATCATTCCTCATGTATGGACGGTAGGCATGACTTTGACACAATGAAATGAGGAGGAACGAGATGAAATTTAAAAAAAATCAATTTCAGCCGCTTCAAGAGCTTGAGATGCCGGATTTCCGGCAGCAAATGGGGCCCAACCCTTATCCGCAGATGGGACAGATGGGGCAAATGTATCAGCAGCAGGGACAGCAGCCTTTCACCCAAATGGGAGGGCAGCAATCGCAGCAGCAGCCCGGCCCACAGCTGTTTCAGCCGCAGCCGGCAGGAGTCCAGGTCCCTCCGATGCCTTCAGCACAGCAGACTTCGCCGAGCATCCCAGGCATGCTGCCGCTTGAGCAATCCTACATTGAAAACATTTTGCGGCTCAATCGCGGAAAAGTGGCAACCGTATATATGACATTCGAAAACAATCCGGAGTGGAATGCGAAAGTCTTTCGGGGAGAAATTGAAGCAGCCGGCCGCGACCACATCATTTTAAGCGACAGAAAAACGGGCACACGCTATTTGCTGCTGATGGTGTATCTTGACTATATTACGTTTGATGAGCCGATCACTTATGATTATCCGTATTCAATGGCCTCATATACCCCAAGATAAAGGTTCGGTTTAATTAAAACCGAACCCCAGCTTGTCGACAAAGTCACAAAAAAGTGGCTTGATCGACAAGCTTTTTTTGTTAAAATGTGTGTGGAATCTAATTTTTGGAGGTTTTACCATGTTGACCAAACACTCTAAAGATCAGCGTGAACAGCTTGAAGTCGTTGCCTTAAGTGAGCTTGTACCTGAAGACCATTTGGTCAGGAAGATGGAAGAAGCCATTGATTTTTCATTTATTTATCAAAAAGTTGCCCCTCTTTATTCTTCAAAAGGGCGTCCAAGTATTGATCCTGTTGTACTGATTAAAATGGTGCTCATTCAATACGTGTTTGGTCATCGCTCCATGCGCGAAACCATTAAGCGAATCGAAACTGATGTAGCCTATCGCTGGTTTATTGGATATGGATTCTCTGAAAAAATCCCTCACTTTTCAACCTTCAGTAAAAACTATGAACGTCGCTTTCATGACACAGACCTATTTGAAACAATCTTCTATAGGATTTTACGTCAGGCCATGGATCTCGGCCTCGTCGATCCTTCGGTTGCCTTCATCGACAGCACACATGTCAAAGCGAATGCCAATAAGAAAAAGTTTGTGAAAAAGATCGTAAGAAAAGAAACAAGAGCTTATCAGGAACAGTTAGATCAAGAAATTAATGCCGATCGCGAAGCCAACGGCAAAAAGCCCTTAAAGCCCAGGCAATGCTCAGAAGAACGAGAAATAAAAGAAAGTACAACAGATCCTGAGAGCGGCTATTTTGTAAAGGGTGAACGGGAACGCCTTTTTGCTTATGGTTTTCATACAGCTTGTGACCGGAACGGATTTGTGCTGGGGACGGTTGTTGAGCCTGCCAATATTCATGACAGCCAAGTGTTCACGACCCTGTTTCAACAAGTGAAAGAGCGCGTCGCCAAGCCTCATACGGTCGCAGTTGATGCCGGATACAAAACACCGGTTATCGCAAAATTTCTTCATGAAGAAAACGTTCGCCCTGTTATGCCTTACACGCGTCCGCAAACCAAAAAAGGATTCATGAGAAAACACGAGTATGTTTACGATGAATTTTATGATGTCTATATCTGCCCGCAAGACCATATTCTCTCCTATCGCACAACCAATCGGCAAGGTTATCGAGAGTATGCTTCAGATCCAAATCGATGTAAACAATGTCCATTACTACATACGTGTACAGAAAGTAGAGATCATCGAAAGATGATTCACAGACATATCTGGCAGGATCATTTAGACGAAGCTGATCATCTTCGGCATACGGAAGAGAATAAACAAATCTATGCCAAACGTAAAGAGACGATCGAACGAGTTTTTGCCGATTTAAAACATAAGCATGGCTTGCGCTGGACAACCTTACGGGGAAAGAAAAAATTGTCCATGCAGGCGATGCTTGTTTTCGCTGCCATGAATCTGAAAAAGCTGGCGAATTGGACCTGGAAAGGTCCTAACCGCCAGCCTTCTGATCGAAATAATAGAATAAAATGGACAAAAACAGGTCGGATTTTTAAAATCCGACCTGTTTTGTCAACGGTCTGAGGTTCGGTTTAATTAAAACCGAACCCTTTTTTTATCAATATTAAGCAAAGTTTCTCACATCATTATTGCGTTTGAATTTGTAAATAACGATGAGGAAAAAGACAGCAGCGAAAGCAAACAGGATCATGATATTCAAATACAGACCTTGAAGCTGCTGTCCCTCCTGCAATTTTGCCAGCGTATCCAGCACCCATCGCTGCGGAAGAAAGTCCGCGATACGCTGTGCGAAAGACGGCATGATTTCAATCGGCCAAAAACATCCGGACAGCATGATCGTCGGCATGAAAATTAAATTTCGCAATACCCCGGATGACTTGGAGCTGTTTGCAAAGACGACTGTGATCAATGCCAGACCGACCGCGCTTAGCGCAAAGATCAACAGCACCGCTGCCATCTCCCAAAATGAGATGCCGGTCTCCATGCGGAACACATATTTCACCATTATCAATGTTAAAAAGATTTGGCATGTGATGACAGACATACTGACGGCCACGTTGGACATCACGTACTGCCTTGCCGTTATCGGTGTGGTCAAAAGCCTGAAATACGTTCTGTTCTCTTTTTCCTTCACTAACAGTTCGGTCAAGCTTCCCGCTGAAAAAAGCATCGCCATCAGAAGAAAACCGACCGTCCGCTCCGTCATGTTTCTATTTTTCGCCGTGTCTTCAACCGTATATGTTTTGACACCCGCTTCAGAACTCCGGTAATTTTTATACATTTCCTCAAAACGCTTTTCATTCCCCTGCGCCGATTTGCCGATTGCGGCGATATTATCAATGTAATGATAAACATATGATTTCACAAATCCGGTAATTTCAGCGCCTTTGACAGATGCAATCGCGATATGAGCCGGTTCTCCGTTCTGCACGCTTTGAGAAAAGCCTTGTTCAAACGTAATGGCGCAATCAAGCTCCCCTGACGCAACTTGACTTTTCCCTTCTGCTTCACTGACCGCGCTGATGTTGACATTCTCGATCCCCTTCAAAAAATCCTTAGTATCTTCGGCGATTCGTCCGCCGTCATGATTGATAATTCCGACGCGCAAATCTGTCTTGTCCATACTTCCCTCTGTTAAAAGCGATACGAATATGCCTAGCAAGGGCAGACATACAAACAGAAAGATATTGATCTTCTTTTTGAAGGTGACATTCAGTGTGTTTTTGACAAGCCATAGCATTTCTTTCATCTTACAGCCCCTCCCTTCTCTGCAATGAGACAACGGCAATCAGCAGAAATAACAGGGATAAGCCGATGTTCAGCAAGATGGCGGGCAGCCCTGCCGCTAGATCGTCCGCAAATATAATGTTCATAATGGCTTCGTTCGTCCAGGCGAGCGGAGACAGGTTTTTGATCAAAGCTAAAACACCTTCCGCACCGTCGACAGGAAAATAAGCGCCTCCGAAAAATGCAACCAGCGGAATCAACACGTTAATGATCGCCACTGCCGCCTCCCCTGTTCTCGTCAAATAACTGACGCCGAGGCCGAGGCATACGGCAAACAATACGATGCTGAACAGCACGGCTGCCACAAGGCCGAGATGATCTCCCCAGTTCGCTTTAAATACGTATTTGCTGAGTACGACGACGGCAAAAATACACAATCCGTTTGTCACAAGATTGCCAATCAGCTTGCCGGCAAAAATCTCACCTTTATGAACCGGTGCCGCGATCAGCCGGTCGGCTGTTTTTCCAAGCCGCTCTCCCCTTATTAAATAACTGGCGCTTAATGCACTGTAAAGCGCGATCAGAGTGGTCATGGCAACCGCGTAATAATCTATGGAGTTGGGCTTTCTATCTGAGCTGAGCGACGTCTCCTTGATATAATGGTCGCCCGGTGTGTCACCGAGCACGGCACCCGCTTGCTCAGGAGCGGCTTTGATGATCTCTGCTGCGGCATTGTACCGGTTTGCATACGCGGTCAGCATCCCTTGAATAATGCTGTTTTTCATACTGTTTTTATCCATTTGGTAAAGCTTGATGCCGCTGTTTTCGATTTCAAGATAAGCATCGTAGTTCCCTTGTTTGATTTCTTGTTTTTCATCCATATCGGACAATACTTTTTTAAAATGAACGCCGGATGTTTTCGCTTCTTTTGCGAATGTTTTAAAACCTTGTGAAAACGCTCCGTCAGACTTGTCTTTATACAAGACATGAACCTCGCCGACCGCTGCTGTTTGTTGATCGAAAGCGTTCGTCAGCGCGGTGCCTAAAATCATTATCAGTACAATCGGAAATGCCAGCATAAAAAGGAATGTCCGCTTGTCCCGAAAAGCCGATACAATTTCTTTTTTCGCAATGATGAGTGTATTCAAACCATGGCCCCCCTTTCTAATCGCGCAACTGTCTTCCGGTCAAGGTCAGGAACACGGTTTCCAAATTAGGCGCTTTTTCTTCCAATGAACGAATCTCGGCCCCGTTTTTCATCAGCTTTTCAATAATCTGGTTTAAATTATTGACGCCTGCATCCGAGTTGATTTTGAGCGTATTGTCTTCAAGAACAGCCGCTTCCACACCGCTGATCGTTTTTAGTTCGCCGATATCGATATTTTCCGCAGATTTAAGAACGACTTGAATATCTTTCGTGTTGGTAATGATCGATTTCAGCTGCTCCTTCGTTCCCTCGGCGATAATATTTCCGTGATCAACGATGGCGATCCGCGTACAAATCTCTTCAACTTCCTCCATATAATGGCTCGTGTAAATAATCGTACATCCCATCGCATTTAACTTTTTGACGGATTCCAAAATATAATTTCTCGAATGCGGATCAATTCCAACCGTCGGTTCGTCCATGATGATCAGCTTTGGCCTGTGGGCGATCGCGCAGGCGATATTGAGCCTTCTTTTCATCCCGCCGGAAAAGTTTTTCGGAAAGCTTTTATGCTTATCGCTTAAACCGACGAACTGCAATGCTTCTTCCACCCGATTGTGCAAATGGGCCCCGCGCAGACCATAGAGCCCGGCGAAAAACTTTACATTTTCATATGCCGTTAAATCCTCGTAAATGGCCAGATCCTGCGGAACAATGCCGATATTCATCTTGGCGAACTTGCGGTGTTTCGCAATGTTTTTTCCGAGAATCAAAATCTCGCCTTCATTGCTTCTCAGCAAACTCGAGATCATGTGAATGGTCGTACTCTTTCCCGCCCCGTTTGCGCCGAGCAATCCAAATATTTCGCCCTCTTCGATTGAGAGTGATATATTATCGACGGCAACAAAGTCGCCAAATTTTTTCGTTAAATGATGAATTTCCAATACATTCATGTTCTCACCTCATTTTGACTTCATTATAAAAAAAAGATGAATGGTGCGGCAGTGCAGCATTTCATCTTTTTCACATGAGAAAATTCATATTCAATTCATGAAATCATTCATGCTTGGGCAGCAGGGTGGTGACAGAGAAGCCGTTCGAACCGTCAACAATCACCTTTCCGTTAACAGAAGCGGCCCGTTCCTCCATCCCGATGATCCCCATCCCTTTCTTGATTTTCTGCCGCCCTTTTCCGTTGTCTTTCACTTCGGCTTTAATGAGCGTATTCAGCACATGAATATAGATGGACACATGTGTCGCTTCAGCATATTTCACCGAGTTTGTCAGCGCTTCGGTGATATTTTCAAAAATAATCTTCCACTGAATTTGAGAAATAACATCCAAATCGCCTTTATGCAAAAATGAAATATTCATATGGTACCGCGCCGAACATTCATCGATAAACAGCTTCAATCTGTGGATACCCATCTGTTCTGAAGGCGGTTTGACGCTTTTTAACGTCAATCTGATGTTTTCGATCCCGTCCTTGGAGATGTTAATCGCGTTTTGCAGGAGCTCGGAAGCTTTTTCCTTGTCTATGTCAAGGACGCGCTTCGCCGCTTCGAGCTGAATCAGCGCTCCTGTCATGGAATGGCCGATTTTATCGTGTATTTCCTGGGAAAGCCGGTTGCGCTCCTCAAGCTTATACGTATATTCGGATTGTCTGATAAACTCTTTGTTTTCCCGCAGCATGTTTGTTAGCTTCTCCAGGTCTCTTCTCGTTTGATCGATATGATGTTCAAGCTTTTCAATCCGCGCTGCATCATGGCTTGCCGCCCAGTACAGCAAAAATTGAAAAGCGGCTGTCAACGCGTAGACCGCTGAGATGCTTTCATTGATAAACAAAACCGGACCGATTGAAGCGGCAAGTACCACCCACTTCGGCAGCCCGAAATCAGCTGCTCCTTCATACAGGCTAAAAGGAAGAAATAATATAAATAGGGGGTGCACATCTGCATAAGAAACAATTGAAATAATGACAGACATAATAATAAAAAGCTTTTTTATTTTTCCTTCAGGTAAAATCGCAATCCCGAGGTTGATACAGGCGTAAACAAGAAGGCTGAATACAAGCCACGGCAGATTGTCAATTTCCGAAGAAACGCATTGATAGATGATAAATCCCAACAAAATCAGTTTACCGGTCATAATCCGCAATTCCATGGTGATCCCCCAGGTTAAAAGTTAACGTTTCCGGTTAAATAATAAATCGCGATTTGCGTCCGGTGTTCAAGCCCTGTTTTCCCCAAAATCGAGGAAATATAATTGGCGATCGTACCTTCAGAAATAAACAGCTCTTTCGAAATTTCTTTATTGGACAGCCCTCTGGCGATCAGAGCCATAATTCCGAGCTCGCGTTCGGTAAACAGGCTTTCGTCTATTTTGGATTCCGCTTCTTTTTGCTCCGCCAAATTGGATTTAATCTTGTCGAGGATGACATCCTGCATGACAGTATGGCCGTTGAACACGCTTTTAATCGCGTCTCTGATTCGCTCAGGCTCGGCATTTTTCAGCAAATATCCTTTTGCTCCGTTCCGTATTGCAGCAACGATGTATTCGTCGTCATCAAACGTTGTTAAAATAAAAGGCTTGGCGCCCGTTTCTGAAATGAGCCGCGCAGCTTCCACTCCATCCATGTTGGGCATGCGGACATCAAGCAGTGCGATATCCACAGCTTGGCCGCGGCAAAATTCGACCGCTTGCAAGCCATCCTCTACCGTCGCCAGCACTTCAAATTCATCATAAGTGCTCAATATGATTTTCATACCCTCTCTTATGAATGAATTGTCATCCGCAATGATCACTTTAATTTTCATCTTTGAACGGAGACCGGTCCTCCGCCATGCACATCCCTTCTGTCAAAATGCAAAAGCCGGGTCTTTCGCCCTGTTCATAACATTAAATTACCATGAATCAGCCCCTGTTAAAATAAAAAAAAGCCAATCCTTTTCAGGAGATTGGCTTTTTAGTAAAGCTACAAGTATTTGACCGCTGAAACAACAACCATGATCCATGCGGCAATAAACGCCACACCGCCCAGCGGAGTAATCGCGCCGAGGACGCTGATTTGCGTAAGGCTGAGGACATATAAACTTCCTGAAAATAAAACGATTCCGGCAAACATCAGCCAACCTGCCGCAGTTACGCTTCCCGCATCTGTAAGCTTTGCCGCGATGAGCGCGACGGCAATTAAACCGAGCGCATGATACATATGATACTGGACGCCGGTCTGCCAGATTTGCAAATATTTCTCGGGAATTTTCCCTTCAAGACCATGAGCTCCGAACGCCCCTAAAGCAACCGCAAGCATCGCATTGACAGCACCTAAAATTAAAAATAATTTCACGATCAAATCCCCCGCCTTTCTTTTATCATCATAGCGCACACGCCTTTAATTTCAACGTTTGCACATCTCATGACACGATATTGTCAAATTTCTTTTTCCGAAGCTGCATCTGTTCCGCAGCAATCGCTACAATTGTTCCAAGGACAAGCCCATTGCTTAAAATAGAAACAAAAACAGGATGCATTCCTTCCAAAGCACTTTCAGGTACAAACATGACCCCAACGCCGGCAAGGAGCGCAATCCCGGTAACAAAACGGATGCGGCCTGCCTCGTCCTTTTCATAAGAATCGAATTCGGCAAATGCCAGGCCGACCATCGTTGAAAACACGACGAAGTTCACCGCAAAGCCGACCGGAGACGGCAGGCTGGCAAAAGTATTCATAACCAGCGGGAAAAAGCTGATGACGATCACGATCAGACTCCCGAGCAAAAACGGTTTTTTCGAAGACATTCTCGTCGTTTGAATAAACCCGGCCGCCCCGGATATCGGCACCGTCCCTACAGCTCCGAGCAATCCGCTCAGCAAATGGCTGACGGAGGCGATAAATCCGGCAGGACGGGCCCGCTTCCTCTCCTCCAGTTTCTCAAACTGTCTGACCGCTCCTTCAACCACCCGTATGCTGGCGAGCATATTGACGATTAACAACACTGTAATAAACAGCGAAGTAACGACTAATCCGCTGTCAAACAGCGGCATCCCGAACGGAAAAATATCCGGAAGGTGGAACAGCTGGTTCGCACGCTCAGGCGCCTTCGCCACGCCGAATACGGCAAATAAGACCCAGCCGCCGAAAAGCGCAATTAAAATTGAATATTGCTTAAGTACCGGAATCTTCGACCGGCTCATCAGAAACGTAGCCAGCATGATCACAACCGCCAGCAAAAACACGGGTATATCGACCTCGTTTTTCCGGTAGCCGATCCCCATGACACCTTTAACGATCGGATCGCTAAGCTGGATAACCAGCAACAGTAAATAAATGCCCGTCACAACAGGGGTAAACATCACAGCCAGCTTATCAATGACTTTAAATAAACTAAAAATAAAGAAGAAAACCGCGCTTAACAGCATCGCTCCCTGCAGCCCCTGAAGCGTTTCGATATGAGTCGCAAATACGGTCCCTGTAAGACCGGAATAAATCGTGTACACGCCCCACCAGAGGCCAGCCGGACTCTCATTAATCGGCAGGCGGTGTCCCAATAAACATTGGATAAAAGCCGTTGTGCCGAGCACGAAAAAAGTGCTTTGAACCAGCCCTGCGGTCTCTGCCTGGTTCAGCCCGAATGACTGCCCGATTGCAATGGGCACCACGATTGCGGACGCAATAATAAATGCCGTCCATTGTAAAGCCCCAAAAAGCAGTTTCAAGTTGATCAACCTCTCTTTTTTAAACAGCCGGACGGCGCCTAGAAATCAAAAATAGAATCTCCGTTGCCGTCATCTTCATGCTTTTGTTTCTCTTGTTTTTTGTATTGTTCAGCACCGGCGCTTCCCATCATTTTTTCTAGCATCAGCTGGTCGCTCGATGGTTTATTGGCCGTTTGAACATAGGGTGAAGACTGGACAGAAGGCCGCTGCTGCGGTTCAACAATGACGTCGCAAAGAGAGCGGATAACCGCGATGTGCATTTTCAATTCGTTTTCCTGGCTGCATTCCTTTGCTTTTTTCAATTCGTCCTCCATCTTCTCCAGCAAACTTGATATATGTATGTTCATCAAATCGATCCTCCAAACCGTTTTCAGTTTCCATTTCATTTTACCAAATTAACTTCTCTCGTGCCGAATGCACTTTGCAAATATCCATTGCGAAAAATTGCCTCTCCTGCTGTGAAATATGGCCTTTTGCACTTTTAAAAAAGATATCTGCAGGCAAACGCAGGTGGAAAACGCCGATTTTCTTACGGCTAGAAGTTGACAGCTGAAAAGGCTGTCACACATAATGAAAAAAACTTCACTCGAATTTCTAAAAGCGAAAGGAAGCAGGGAATGGCAGAACGTACACCCTCCATCGAAACGACTGTTACCGAGCAAAAGCGATATTTTTTAAGCGGGGCAACACTCGCTGTTGAAAATCGTCTGGAACAGCTCAACATTCTTAAGAATGCTGTAAAAAAATATGAACGGGACATACTTGAAGCCCTTCAGAAAGACCTTAATAAATCAGAGCACGAAGCCTATATGACGGAAATAGGCATTGTACTGGAAGAAATCCGCTTCATCAGCAGACGATTAAAAAAATGGGCCAAGCCGAAAAAGGCCAAAACGGCCGTCTCGCACATCGGTTCAAAAAGCATCGTCATTGCGGAGCCTTATGGCACGGTCCTGATCATCGCACCATGGAACTATCCGTTTCAGCTTGCCGTTTCGCCTCTGATCGGCGCACTTGCTGCGGGGAATACGGCCGTCATCAAACCGTCAGAGCTTACTCCCGCTGTATCCAGCGTCATATCCAAGATGATTAAGGAAATCTTTCCGCCCGAATATGTGTCCGTTATTGAGGGCGGGGTGAAGACGAATCAAGAGCTTTTGCGGCAAAAATTTGACTATATCTTTTTTACAGGCAGTGTTCCCGTGGGCAAAGTCGTCATGGAAGCCGCAGCAAAACAGCTCATTCCAGTCACACTTGAGCTTGGCGGAAAAAGCCCCTGCATCGTGCACAAGGATGCTGATCTCAAGCTTGCAGCTCAAAGGATTGTTTTCGGAAAGCTGACAAACGCAGGACAGACGTGCATCGCGCCTGATTATCTGCTCGTACACAAAGATGTAAAAAGCGAGCTGATGCGCGCTCTCAAGCAATCGATCCAAACCTTTTACGGAAAAGCGCCGGAAAGCCATCCGGCGTACGGAAAAATCATAAGCGAACGTCATTTCGAACGGTTACTCCGCTTTTTACACAACGAGAATATCGTTACAGGAGGAACGTATCAAAAAGACGCACTTAAAATTGCTCCGGCCATTATCGATGAACCTGACTGGGAATCGCCGATCATGCAGGAAGAGATTTTCGGGCCGCTCCTTCCCGTCATCGGC
Source organism: Bacillus sp. GM2 (assembly GCF_056155945.1). Classification (NCBI taxonomy): domain Bacteria; kingdom Bacillati; phylum Bacillota; class Bacilli; order Caryophanales; family Bacillaceae; genus Bacillus; species Bacillus sp. GM2. Next base: position 1,325,785 of record NZ_JBRKSZ010000008.1, on the reverse strand, counting down.
TATGAAACAATCGAAGACGTTATCCAAATGGTTCAAAGCCGCCCTAAACCGCTCGCGCTCTATTTGTTCACGAATGAAAAAACGGTACAGAAGCACATCCTCAGCCGGGTTTCATTTGGCGAGGGATGCATCAATGACACGCTGATGCACACAGCCACACCTTACCTCCCCTTTGGCGGCGTAGGTGAAAGCGGAATCGGAAGTTACCATGGGTATCACAGCTTTAAGACGTTTTCCCACGAGAAAAGCGTTTTAAAACAGACAAACCTGTTTGACATTTCATTCCGTTACCCTTCATCAAAAAACGGGCTGCGGATCATCAAAAAACTTCTCAGCTAGATAGGAGCCAGACAAAACGAAGAACCGCTTATTTTAGCGGTTCTCGCGATTTTAAAGATTCGGAAGGGACCAATCAATCGGCTCATCACCGATTTGTTCCAAATACTGATTGGCTCTTGAAAACGGTCTGCTCCCGAAAAACCCGTTTCTAGCCGAGAATGGGCTCGGATGCGGCGATTGGATAATGAAATGCTTGGATGTATCGATTCGTTCTTTTTTCATTTGGGCATGCCGGCCCCAGAGAATAAAAACGACCGGCTTATCTCTTTTGTTTAAAACATCTATGATACTGTCTGTCAGCTGTTCCCAGCCTTTTCCTTTATGCGAATTTGCCTGACCCCGTCTCACGGTCAAAACGGTGTTCAGCAGCAGAACGCCTTGCTTAGCCCAGCTCACGAGAGAACCGTGATTGGGGATGTCGGCGCCAATGTCATTCTGCAATTCTATAAAAATATTTTTCAAAGAAGGCGGCGGATTGACGCCGGGTTGTACGGAAAAGCTTAAGCCATGAGCCTGCCCCGGGCCATGATACGGATCCTGGCCGAGAATCACAACTTTAACATTTTCATAGGAAGTATAATGCAAAGCATTGTATATATCGTTCGGTTCAGGATATACGGTGTGTTCTGCATACTCCCTTTTCAGCATTTCCCTCAGTTCTTGATAGTAAGGCTTATTAAATTCGTCCTTTAGCTGCTGCCACCAGCTGTCATTCAAAATCTGTTTCAATGTTCAGGCCTCCTTAACTCAATTGTCTTGCAGCGGAAAGCCTGGATGCGACCGGTTTTCCGTCCCAGACGATTTCGCTTTCCGCTTCCCTTTTTTTCATGGCAGGTTCTTCGAGAAGTACGAAAAAGTTCTTTGTCGGCAGCTTGCCAAGCTGATGCTTTTCACTCAAGACATCCAAATAATACTGTCTCATTCCGCCAAGATCTCCGGATTGGTTGTCACCCTGATCTGAAAACGCATAGATTACGCTTGCAAAAGGAACCCTTTTCACGCGAAACCGCTCAGCTGCTCTCAGGAAAAAGTCCCAATCCCAATAATTGTGGACGGCAGGATCAAAATAGCCGATCTCGTCATGAAGAGACCGTTTGTACATACTCCCTGAAGGAACATATGTAGAAAACTTCCTCATTTCATCCAAGTTAAAGGAATACGCAAAAAGATAACGGCTTGTCGGAATTCTTTTATCCTCTTTTTCTTCGAAAGACACAATCTCAGCATCCGAATAAACAAAATCGGCGGTCTCCAGCGCATTTAACATTCTTTCCATATGGCACGGAGTGAAAAAATCATCATCATCACACAGCATAATAACATCTCCGGAAGCTTCTTTCACCCCTATATTTCTCGCTTTTACATGCTTCACGTTTTCTTTCAGATGTATAACTCTGATCGGAAGGTCTGAATAAAGGCGCTCAACAAAGTCGACGCTCTCCCCGGCATCATTAACAATAATGACTTCAAACGGTGCAACAGACTGTTTTGTAATGGATTCAAGCAATTCGCACAAAGCGGTGACCCGGTTGTGCGTGACAACTACGATAGATATGTTCATGTTTGTAATATACGCTCCTTCTTATTTCATTCTAAACATATTAAATCATAATGCGAATAATTTCACATGGATCAAAAGATGGTTTGGTTTTTTATGCCAACCCATTCACGAAATTTGGCAGAGGACCGCTGCACTATAAAGCGGCAGTCATTTCATTGTGATCTTGCGAAAAGCTGTCTATAATAAGTAATAAACCAACTTTGGATGGAATCTCTTATCGTGGAGGATTGACTGAACATGACAATGCACAAAGCACTGACAATCGCCGGCTCTGACTCAAGCGGAGGCGCCGGCATTCAGGCGGACTTAAAAACGTTCCAAGAAAAGAACGTCTATGGAATGACGGCCCTTACGGTTGTTGTCGCCATGGATCCTGAGAACAACTGGAATCACCAGGTATTCCCGGTTGATACAGAGGTCATCCGCGCCCAGCTGTCGACGATTGTGGACGGCATCGGGGTAGATGCGATGAAAACGGGCATGCTTCCGACCGTTGACATCATTGAATTGGCGGCAGACACAATCAAGAAGCACAGCATGAAAAATGTCGTCATTGATCCCGTTATGGTATGTAAAGGGGCAAATGAAGTGTTGTATCCCGAACACGCAAAGGCTTTAAGAGAGCTTCTGGCTCCGCTTGCCACGGTCATTACGCCAAACCTTTTTGAAGCCGGCCAGCTCAGCGGACTTGGAGAAATTAAAACGGTTGAGCAAATGAAGGAAGCGGCAAAAGTCATTCACGGGCTCGGCGCTGAACACGTCCTCATTACAGGGGGAGGCAAACTGAATCACGAAAAAGCGGTAGATGTATTATTTGACGGCCGCGATGCAGAAGTCATCGAAGGAGAAAGAATTGAAACTCCATACACGCACGGGGCGGGCTGCACCTATTCCGCAGCGATTACGGCTGAACTCGCCAAAGGTTCAAATGTAAAAGAAGCCATTTATTCTGCAAAAACGTTTATTACGGAAGCCATCCGCGAATCGTTCCGTTTGAATCAATACGTCGGGCCGACGAAGCACTCCGCTTTACGGCTCAGCGGCAAATAAAAAGCCAGCCCCATTAAAAGGGGCTGGCTTTTATTTAGCTTTCACGTTTCATCGTTCTTGCAGATGATCTTAAGAAAGTCTCGATCGATTCCACAAAAAGAGCATATTCTTTCATTTGTTCATAAGTGTCTTGAAGTTTCTTTTGTATTTCTTCATCATTCGGAATTGTTTTATCTTCAATACCGCCGATCAGCTTCTTCATCTGAAGGAGCAAACCATTGTATTCCTCTCTCGTATCCTCAATATGATCCGCTATTTTTTTCAAACGCACGGCTGTCAACTTCTGCTGGTTTTGATCCAAAAAAACAACCCCTTTTTCACTGCACTCTCTCTAAAAAAAGCATATCATAAAGGGATTGTACAGAAAATAGCAAACCGCACCCGCTCCCTTTATGCCACCGTCCAGGATGTCACATTCACTATGATTTCTTTTCTGGCACTGATCCAAACATCATTATTTCCCGGGTAAGGAAAATATCTTGCCGTAAAGACTTCCTCTCCCCCATTGATGAAGATTTCAATCGCAGACGCGTCTAAAAAGATGTTTAAATCGCGAAGCTCATGCAAACGGCACTGTCTGGCTTCCGTTATTTCATCAACATAGCTGTTTCTTTCCAAGGTTATGATGCCGTCAGCTTTATTGTAAATGAGCCGCGCGGCACCCCTGAAGGAAATCTCAAAGCTCTCTTCAATAAGTTGCGGGCTGATGAAAAGCTCGGTTTTGTCCGGTTGAACAATGTCCAGTTTTTCGGTGCCTTGATTAAGTGATATTGCCGCGTGTTTTTCGTTTTGGCGGAGACTTCTAAGCTCCGCGACCGGTTTTTGAACGATTTTATCGTTTTGCAAATGCAATTCCCTCGGCAATGTCATACAGTGCACCCATTGATGCTGAATCGTCGGCTGGCTCTGTTCATCCTGGTCTGGAACACCCATCCAGGCGACCAAAATCCGCCGGCCTGATTCGTCTTTTGTCGTCTGCGGCGCATAAAAATCAAAGCCGCGGTCAAGCTCTTCAAAATCTCCGTGTGTAAAACCTGGTTTCTGCTCGTTCAATTCACCGACAAAATAACCTGACTGATAGACGTTTTGGTAGCGCATCTCTTTCGCTTCAAGGCCTTGCGGGCAGACAATTAAAACGTCTTTGCCGTCCAGTTCGAACATGTCAGGGCATTCCCACATATAGCCGAATTCCCCGAGCTGATTTGTATTTGAACCTGTGATGTCGCCAAGGAACTGCCAGTCTTTCAAATTATCCGATTGAAACAGAACGGCTCTGCCCTCAAGTTTTTCAGTCTGGGCGCCGAGCACCATGTACCAGCTTCCATTCTTTTCCCATACTTTCGGATCGCGGAAATGAGCCGTATATCCTTTCGGAAGCCTTGCAACAACCCCCTGTTTTTCAAATGAGATGCCGTCTTTCGAGACGGCGAGACATTGATAGGTCTCCCTATTTCCCTCGCCGTCTCTGACATTCCCCGTATAAAACAGGTGGAGCACATCATTTTCAGCGATCGCGCTTCCTGAATAACAGCCGTTTTTATCAAACCAGTCGCTCGGCGTGAGGGCGATCTCTTCATGCCGCCAGTTCACGAGATCTGTTGAAGAGTAGTGCCCCCACAGCTTTGCACCGTGCCCCGTTTTAAAAGGCATCCACTGATAAAAAAGATGGTAAACTCCCTTCCACTGAATGAACCCGTTCGGATCATTCAGCAGTCCGACAGGAGGCATGATGTGATAATGCAGCCGATAGGGATCAAGGTTTACAATATCCCGGTATTCTCCAACCCGGTTTATTGCCTTTTGACGAAGCTCCTGATCTTGATTCATCGTTTTCCCCTCCTTCCGTCACTTTTTCTCGTCTTCATTAATGCCTAAGATAAAGGCTGTGATAAACGCGACAGACACAGAGATCGCCATTCCGATTAAATAATGGATCAGGTTGCCCATTCCAAGAGGGGCGACAATCGCAATCATCGGAATTCCCGTCAAACCGTAGGCGTTTGCCGCAACATTCATAAAGACAACGTATGCAGCACCGAGCGCTCCACCGGCCATTGCCGCGATAAACGGCTTGCGGTAACGAAGGTTAACACCGAAAATAACAGGTTCTGTAATACCGAGAAAAGAAGAGAAAGCAGCAGGTAAAGCGATTTCTTTTGTTTTTGCGCGCTTTGCCAAAAAGAATACGGCAAGTCCGGCCCCGCCTTGGGCGACATTGGACATAGACCAGATCGGAAGCAGGTAGTTCCTGCCGATATCAGCGATAAGGCCGGCCTCAATCGCGTGGAAACTGTGGTGAACACCAGTTAAAACGATCAGCGAGTATGTTCCTCCGAAAATCAGTCCGGCAACAGGTCCGGCAAGATCATATACATAAGTTAAAACGTTCGTGATCCCTGTACCAAGCATTCTTCCTAAAGGACCGATTGCGATAAAGGCAATAAATCCCGTTGAAATAATCGTGACAAACGGTGTGACTAAAAGATCGATCGCGTTTGGAACAATTTTCCTTACGCCTTTTTCGATTTTACTCATCACATACACGGCAAGCAAAATTGGAACAACGGTTCCTTGATAGCCAAGCATCTCGATTTTGAGCCCGTAAAAGTTCATGACATCCGGTGATGCAGTTGCCAGTCCCCAAGGATTGAACAAGCTCGGGTGAATTAAAATACCTCCAAGTACAGCCCCCAGGTAAGGGTTGCTGCCAAATTCCTTCGCAGCACTGACACCGATCAAGATCGGAAGGATAATAAATGCCGCGCTTGAGAACATATCAAGCATTTTATACAGCGCCGCATCAGGATCGACCCACTGAAATGCCTTCATCATCCCCAACAGCCCCATTAATAAACCGCTTGCAACAATGGCCGGGATGATTGGCACGAAAATATTTGACAGCGTTTTCGCGAATCGCGCTAAAGGATTCATTTTTCCCTTTGCGGCATCGCTGTGCTGAACCGTTTCCTTTTGGTCAAGATTCAGCTCTTTGGCAAACTGTTCATACACTTTATTAACAAGTCCTGTTCCGAAAATAATCTGGTATTGGCCAGAGCTCGAAAAGGCTCCTTTTACACCTTCCAGCTCTTCGACCTTTTCCTGGTCGATTTTCGCTTCGTCCTTGATCACCAAACGAAGCCTTGTCGCACAATGAGCTGCACTGATGACATTATCTTCTCCGCCAAGAAGCTGTATAAGACGTACGGCGATTTCTTTGTGATTCATGATGACTCCTCCTTTTTTTAAAAAAAAAGCAGAAAAGACCTAAAATTCACCAACGAATGGCGGATAGATTCTCCCCATTCATCTAGCAAATTTTAGGTCTTGCCTGCTTTACCAGTCACAATCCCCAGTATTTTTTTTTTAATACGCTTTCATTTTATTATGTGATAACGCTTTCGTCAACTACTTTTTTATTTTCTGTGAAAATCGACCTAAAAAAAGCCTGATCGCGCGTTATCAGGCGGTATTACCTATAGGAATCATTTAAACGCTGGACATGCAGCGTAATATATCCGACTTCCGATTCCGGAAGATGAAGATCATATTCAATTTTTACATAATCCGCCAGACCTGCCGCACACCGGTAGCTTTCAGGATACTTTTGCCGGATGAAATAAAGCATGTCATCGTCCATGACATGAAACGCTTCATTTGATTCCAGCCTGTTGATGGCATACCTGAGATGCGTGACAAGACGCTGATATGAGATGCTGTTTTCGTCAATCTTCTGATTGAAACAGCATTCGATTTTTTCTATCAATTCTTTGATGATGTTCGTGTATTTAAGTGTCTTCTGCATGTTTTCCGCATCCATTTTTGCGGTATGAATATGCAGCGCAATATAACCCGCTTCATCATCAGGCAATTCGACTTTCAATTTTTCTTTGACCAAATCGATTGCCCAGAGTCCGATCTCATATTCTTTTTTATAAAGCGCTTTGATTTCATTTAATAATTTATTTTGAATGACGAATCCTTTGCGGACTCGCTCGATTGCAAATGACAAATGATCCACAAGGGCGATGTGGATATGATCGCTCAACGGTGCGGACAGCCGCCCTTCCGCATAGCTGATGATCTCTTCGGCAGCTTCAATATGTTCTTCCGGAAGTGTTTCGAGGATTTGTTTAAACTTTTCATTTTCTTCATGAATGGTAAAAATTTTTTCTACCTTGTTTCTTGGAATGGTATCGTTTTTGCCTTTTTGAAAAGCGATACCAGGCCCCATGACAATTTTTTCTTGACCATCCTCCTTTATGATTGCTGCATTGTTGTTCAGTACTTTATAGATTTTCAAAGCTGTCACCCACTTCCCGTTATGAGTGGGATTTTACCTTGTTTAAGTTCCCGTGTAAAGAGTTGGTCCGGCTCTTACTCTTTTCACCGCTTTTTTGCAAACAGCCTGGCTTGGTTCTGTTGTATAACTGCCGGGCTTCACTCTCTTACAGCCCGACATCCCCTCTGTCTTCTCTTCTCTTTTTTCCGAAAAGCCGCCTGCCTGATAAGCATCGGCAGCCTGATATGTACCGCCGGCGAACGCCATCACCTTCATCTGAGTCTCTCTGACAGGCACCACCGCATTCAGCAGTACAGCCGTCCATAATTTTAAAAATGATATCAAACCTTTCATACCGATCCCCTCCAGTTTCGTTGTGATAAAACTAGCAACTCTATTAAACTTTCTTGCTCTATCTTATCCCAGCAAAATGAAAATGTTTGTCACAATGTGTGTGCAAATTGATTCTAGTTTTTAGAAGTTTTGTTGAAAACTGATGGAAACGCATGATTCAACGGAAACAAACCATGAATGTAACTTACTCACAGCTTATCCTAAGGATAAACACATATTACCCACAGGGTATATCCACATATCCACATATTTATTCAACATTTAGTATAAGAACGTATATTCCCTACAATATCTATACACAAGTTTATTCACTTATACACAGTAAATTGTGCATAAATCTAAAGAAACACGCTCCAATACATTGAATCTTTGAAAATTATTTCTATATATAGAAGGATTTTTTTGAAAATGAGAGAATATTTTAAAAGTTCGAAACTCTAAGGATTACAAAGAAATCATTTATCCATAAGGGGGAAAACAGATTGAGAAAAAGTATCATGCGCAATTTCGTTATGGCTTTTATTCTATTATTTGCGTTATCCACATTCCTCACCGGAGTGCAGGCAACATCCGTTCCCGATCAAAAGTCGCCTGAGCTTGAGAAAGCTGAAATCTACGGTGATATTGATGTGACGTCTGATAAACAGACAACGGTTATTGTGGAGCTGAAAGAAAAGTCGCTTGCCGAAGCAAAAGCGAATGGAGAAAAACAAACGAAAGCTTCTTTAAAAACCGCTCGCAGCAAAGCGAAAAACAGTGCGCTGAAAACACTTAAAAAAGCGAAAATAAACCGTGAATACGACCGTGTATTTTCGGGTTTTTCAATGAAACTGCCGGCCAGTGAAATTCCGAAGCTGCTCGCCGTCAAGGAAGTTAAAGCGGTTTATCCGAACGCAGCTTACAAACCTGACAGCATAAAAGGAAAAGACGTGACACTTGCAGCGGACGCCATTTATCCACAGATGGATAAAAGTGCACCGTACATCGGAGCGGATCAGGCATGGAAATCAGGCTATACCGGTAAAGGCATTAAGGTAGCCGTCATTGACACGGGTGTGGATTACACACATCCTGACTTAAAGAACAATTTCGGCCCATATAAGGGGTATGACTTTGTGGATAATGACTATGATCCACAAGAAACACCGGCAGGCGACCCGCGCGGGGAAGCAAATGATCACGGCACTCATGTTGCGGGGACCATCGCCGCGAACGGACAGATTAAAGGTGTGGCGCCAGAAGCAACGCTGCTTGCTTACCGTGTGCTCGGCCCCGGCGGCTCAGGAACAACCGAGAACGTGATTGCGGGCATTGAAAAAGCCGTTGCGGACGGAGCAAAAGTGATGAACCTCTCATTGGGAAATTCACTGAACAGCCCTGATTATGCAACAAGCATCGCACTGGACTGGGCAATGGCCGAAGGGGTTGTCGCCGTTACGTCAAACGGAAACAGCGGACCGGAAAACTGGACGGTCGGCTCGCCGGGAACTTCAAGGGATGCGATTTCCGTCGGCGCCTCACAGCTTCCATATAATGAATATTCTGTGACGCTTCCTTCTTATTCATCAGCAAAAGTGATGGGATATCAGGAGGAAAAAGATCTTGAAGCTTTGAACGGTCAAGACGTGGAACTTGTTGAAGCCGGCATCGGACAAGCTGACGATTTCAAAGGCAAAGATATGAAAGGAAAAGTAGCGGTTATCCAGAGAGGCGTCATTCCATTTGTGGATAAGGCTGAAAACGCCAAAAACGCCGGCGCTGTCGGAGCCGTGATTTACAATAATGTAACAGGGGAAATCGAGGCCAATGTTGTAGGGATGGCCGTACCGACCGTCAAATTGTCGAAAGAAGAGGGCGAAAAGCTTGTTCAACAGATCAAAGAAGGGAAACGCTCCGCTGTCTTTTCTTTCAAATTGGACAAAAAACTCGGGGAAACGATTGCCTCCTTCTCGTCCCGCGGACCTGTCATGGATACATGGATGATTAAACCTGACGTTTCAGCGCCAGGCGTCAATATCGTCAGCACCATTCCGACCCATGATCCGAAAAACCCTCACGGTTACGGTTCAAAGCAGGGTACAAGCATGGCTTCCCCGCATGTCGCGGGAACGGCAGCCATATTAAAGCAGGCCAAACCGGATTGGACGCCAGAGCAAATCAAAGGCGTGCTGATGAATACGGCAGAAAAATTGACGGATGAAAACGGAAAGCCTCTCCCTCACAATACGCAAGGAGCGGGCAGCATCCGCATCATCGAGGCCCTTAAAGCTTCATCCATTGTAACGCCGGGCAGCCATTCATACGGAACATTTCTGAAAGACAAAGGGAAACAAACGAAAAAACAAGCGTTCACGATTGAAAACCTTTCTTCACACAGAAAAGCCTATCAGCTCGAATACTCCTTTAAAGGAGCGGGCATCACGGTATCAGGAACGGAACGAGTCGTGGTACCAGCCCATCAAACAGGTAAAGCAGCGGCAAAAGTAACCGTCAATTCCGCGAAAACGAAAGCAGGCACATATGAAGGCACGGTTTACATCCGTGAAGACGGAAGAAAAGTCGCCGAAATCCCGCTCCTGTTGATCGTCAAAGAGCCAGACTACCCGCGCGTCACATCCGTAACGGTTGAACCGGGGGCAAAGCAGGGCGCTTACACGATCGAAGCCTACCTGCCGGGCGGGGCTGAAGAGCTCGCATTTCTCGTCTATGATGAAAATCTGAACCTTCTCGGCCAGGCCGGCGTTTACAAAAACCAGGGCAAAGGCTATCAATCTTATCAATGGAACGGCAAAATCAATGACGCCGCAACCCTTAAATCCGGAAAATACTATATGCTAGCCTATGCGTCCGCCAAAGGAAAATCAAGCTACATCTTGACGGAAGACCCTTTTATCGTCGAATAATGACAAGCCTTGTTGAGAACCACTCAACAAGGCTTTTTTATGTTAAAATACGGATAATGCGTTCAGGAGAAGATCTCCCTTCTCTTCAAAACGTGAAAAAAGCAATTGGAGGACATCGTATATATGCTTTCTTTTATCGTATTATTCGGCTTATCCTTCATTATTGTCTGCTTTATATTTTTCACGATTTTGTACCTCGCCGTCAACCTGCAGAAGCGCGAGCCCAAGCCTTTTCAAAAAGCCGCGGAGCAAACCGTCGATACCGTCATCCTAGTTCCGCTCAGCTGGCTGTTTACCGCTTTATACATATGCATTCTGTTCATTCTTTTCCCGATCCGCCATTTTCTCGATTTTTTTCAGCAAAAACGCTAAATTGACTGATGAAACGCTTCGGCCAGCAGCCGGTATGATTCCAGCCTGTCTTGAAAATCGTGCGTGATCGTCACCGCCATGATTTCCTCCGTTCCGTAAGCGCCGGCCAGTTCAAGCAGCTGTTCCTTCACTTGCTGCGGCGTCCCGATGACCATCCGTTTTCGATTGTCTTCCACTCTCTTTCTTTCATAAGGAGAATATTGATATGACAGCGCCGTTTCCAATGATGGAAAGCCTTCGGTCACTATCCCCTGTTCATTGGCCAATAAAGAGAAATCCAAGCTTTTTGCAAGGTTCTCCGCTTTCTCTTCTGTCTCAGCGCAAATCACAAATACGGCAACGATTACGTTTGGCTGTTCCCCCAATACAGAAGGTTCGAACCTCTCTTTGTAAAGTCTGGCCGCCTCTTCTCCGCCTTCACCGTTAATAAATTGGGCAAATGTATAGGATGCCCCTGTTTGGGCGGCAAGCCTTGCGCTTTCCCCTGAGGAGCCGAGCAGCCAAACAGCGGGCGCTGTGGCGACGTTCGGCGATGCGGTCAAGTTGGGAAAGCGGTGATGTTCATCGGCTTGATCGTATAAATATGTGACGAGATCCTGAATTTGTTCGGGATATTGGTCAGCCATCCGTCTTGCTCCATTTTGAAGAGCCATGGAAGCGATCGGCATCCCTCCCGGAGCACGCCCGACACCGAGATCAATCCTGCCGGGCGCAAGCCCTTCCAAGACGCGGAAGTTTTCTGCTACCTTGTAGGCGCTGTAATGAGGAAGCATGACGCCGCCGGAGCCTATACGGATCTTCTCTGTTTTAGCCGCAAGATAACCGATCAAAACCTCCGGACTTGATCCTGCCAAGTTACTTGAAAAATGGTGCTCGGAAACCCAAAATCTCTTGTATCCGAGCCGCTCCGCCGCTTGCGCGAGCTCCACCGTATGCTGTAAAGCCTGTTCAGGTGTGCTTCCTTCAGAAACGGGAGTCTGATCAAGTATGCTTAATGACAACATCTTTTTCACCCCAAATCTTCGTTTACTTTTCCTGCGCAAAAAGAAATAATAGTATCATGGATAAACCTAAAGGAGCTCCTAATACTGATGAATGAGACGAAGCAAAAAACGCACCCGCCAGCCGTAGAAGAACGCTTTGCAAAAGGCTGTTTATTTGGAATCCTTTTCAGTCTGCCCTTTTGGCTGATGTTTTATCTTTTCCTTCAATACACGCTGATAAGGAACTTCCCCTCCTAGTCGGAGGGGAAGTTCCTTATCTTTTATTAAAACCTTTTCCTTTAACGAATTCATTCATATACGCACGCGGCGGGTTTTTGAGGCTGCCGGTGATCTGGTCTGTCCATTTGTCAGACCGTTTGCCGTCTGTCCGCTTTTGATAATAGTTTGAAATCGTTTCGTCATATGCGGACATATGTTTTTTAAACTCAGCATCGTCCGATTGATAGGCATTTTCATGATAAATGTGATCAAGCGGCAGACGCGGCTTTTTATCCGACAGGTTGGCCGGATGGCCGACGACAAGCCCGAACAGCGGCAGAACGTATTCAGGTGTTTCAAGAAGCTTGGAGACTTCGTTCAAGTTATTGCGAATCCCGCCGATATAGCAGATGCCGAGGCCCATTGATTCGGCCGCTATTGACATATTTTGAGCGGCAAGAGCTGCATCGATGACGCTGACCATAAAGGTCTCCGTCCCTTCAAGAGAAGCTTTGATATCTACACCCTTTTCCCGGGCCATTTTGTCATGCCGGTAAAGGTCTGCGCAAAATACAAACAGATGGCCGTTTTTTTCAACATATGGCTGATTCCCGGCCAATTCCGCAAGCTTACGCTTCTTGTCCGGGTCGGTGACACCGATGATTGAATAAGCTTGAATATAGCTGGACGTCGATGCGCTTTGAGCGCTCTCCACAAGCAGGCGAACCTCTTCTTCGGTCAGGAGCTGATCTGTAAAAGACCTGATCGAACGGTGATTTAAAATGGTTTCAATCGTTTTATTCATCCTTTTACCTCCTCAACCTTTATCATATCCAATATCTGCTTTTCCCTAAAGCAAAACGGTTTGGCGGACTGCAAAAGGATTCAATTTCATATGGTAAAATGATAGAATCGTCTTACTATTTTTGAAGCGGAAAGGGAGATGACGGTGAAGTCCGTAATTGAAGAATTAGATGCATTATATCCGGAAATGATCGAACTCAGGAGACATTTTCACCAATATCCGGAGCTTTCCCATCGCGAGGTCAATACACCGCGCACCATTGCAAATTACTTGGAAAACCTCGGGATTGACGTGAAAACAAATGTCGGCGGCCAAGGGGTCGTCGGTCACATTAAAGGCGGCCGCCCCGGCAGGACGGTCGCCTTGAGAGCCGATTTCGACGCTCTGCCTTTACAGGATCAAAAAAATGTTCCGTACCAGTCGACTGTCCCCGGCGTCATGCACGCTTGCGGACACGATGCCCACACGTCGGCTCTCCTCACAGCCGCAAAAGCCCTGGCAAAGCATCAAAAAGACTTGAAAGGAAATGTCGTGCTGATCCATCAATTCGGTGAAGAGGTCACACCAGGCGGCGCCAAGCCGATGATTGAAGCCGGCTGTCTCGAAGGCGTGGATGCCATTTTCGGCACCCACATCTGGGCTCCGATGCCCGTCGGTCAAGTCGGTGTTACATCAGGCCCAATGATGGCAGCCGCTGATAAATTTACAGTCACGATATCCGGGCGGGGCGGACACGGAGGCGCGCCTCACTTAACGACAGACGCTTTAATCACAGGAGCCTCAGTCGTCAACCATCTCCAGCAAATCGTCAGCCGCAGAATCGATCCGACAGAAGCAGCCGTCTTGTCGATCGGAACATTTCATTCAGGCCAGGCGTTTAACGTCATCGCCGAAGAAGCGGTCATCGAAGGAACGGTCCGCACCTTTTCAAAGCATGTCCAAGAGACGGTCATCGCCGAGATGGAGCGCGTCATCAAGGGCGTCTGCGACAGCAACGGCGCTTCGTTTTCACTCGATTATGAGAAAGGCTACCCGCCTGTCGTCAACCATGAAAATGAAACGGACATCGTCCGTCAATGTGCAAAACGGCTAGTCGGCCCTGAAGCCGTCATCGAACTCGAACCGAATATGATCGGCGAAGATTTCTCTTATTATCTTGAACATATCCCTGGATCATTCTTTTTTACCGGTGCGGGCAACCCGCAGACTGGAGCCGTTTACCCGCACCATCACCCGATGTTTGACATCGATGAAAAAGGCATGCTGAACGCGGCGAAAATTCTTGTGTCGGCGGCTCTCGCATTTTTAAACCAAGACTAAAGACAGCCTGATTCGGCTGTCTTTTTTCACTTAAACATATACCCTTTATATTTTGTCAGCTGGCAGCTGGCGTTATAAACGATCGCATAGCCGATCAAAGCAGACAACACAGAGCTCCCTCCGTAGCTGATGAACAGAAGGGGAACGCCCGTAACCGGCATCAGTCCGACGTTCATTCCGATATTTTGGAATGTATGGATGACAATCAATGCCGTATACCCAACACAGAAAAATGACGCAAACTTGTTGTACGGGTGTATCTTATCGATCAGCACGACAAGCCGGTAAATGAAAAGGAAAAACAGGATGACGACAAAAGTACAGCCAATAAAGCCGAAACTTTCCCCGATGACGGCAAAGATGAAATCGGTTTGGCCTTCAGGAACGTATACTTTCAAATTGTTCATGCCCGTTCCGAAGATTTCTCCAGAGCCGATCGCCGTAACGGCCTTTTCGGTCTGATACGTATCGTTCGCGTCCTGCTGGCTCGAATCGACCCATGTCATCACCCGGTTGATCTGGTATTGCTGGATGTGCAGCGTATCCTTCGAAAACTCCGGAAAATTGATCACCAAAAACAGAACGAGCAGTACGAGGGCGATTCCTGACCCTGCCACAATCGAAATCAGCTTCCAGTTCACACCTGATAAAAACACCATAACGGCGACAAAGAACATGCAAATACCGGCCGTACCGGCGTCCTGCATTAAAATCAAACCGACCGGAACTGCAGATACCCCTGCGATTTTCAGCAAAAGGTGAACATCCTCCTGCATCGAGCGCAAGCCTTTCGGACTTGCTTTGGAGATCACCGAAGCCAGCATCATAATCAGGCCGATTTTCATAAATTCCGACGGCTGCAGCGTGACCGAACCAAATTGAAACCAGCTTTTCGCTCCTTTGATAATCGGTGCGATCGACGTTGGACTGAACTTTAAGACGATCAATGACAAGATGCCGAATAGATATATGTATATGCTGAATTTTTCAAGCTGCTCCAGATCAAAATAGAGAAAGCCGGCGATCACCGACATGCCAAGCAGATAAAAGAACAATTGCTTTGCCGGATAACCCTTCAGTGAAAAAGACGGCTCTGCAGCGTAAACAGCGATCACACTGATCAAAAAGAACATCGCTAATATAAAAATCAAATCTCCCTGATAATAGGGACTTGTCGTATTTTTCTTCTGGCTCATTATACCCCGCCTTATTTCTTCATCAAAAGCACTAACTTTCATTATAGCATGAACAACCGTTCACATTGTGAAAAAGGGTGAATAAAATAACAGCCTGTATTCATCAGGCTGTTATTTGAACATATAGCTTTGATACTTTGTTAACTGGCAGCTTGAATTGTAGACAACCGCGAAGCCGATCAAAGTTGCTACGACTGAGCTGCCTCCATAGCTGACCAAAAGCAGCGGGACGCCGGTCACGGGCATAATGCCGATATTCATTCCGATATTTTGAAAGGTATGAATGACAATTAAAGCGGTAAAGCCCGCACAGAAAAATGAGGCAAACCTGCTGAACGGATGTATTCGGTCGATGAGCACGACAAGCCGGTAAATTAAGAAGAAAAACATAATGACAACAAACGTGCATCCGACAAACCCGAAGCTCTCGCCGATGACGGCGAAAATAAAGTCTGTTTGCGCCTCTGGTACATAGACTTGAAGATCGCTTACACCATTTCCGAATACTTTCCCCGAACCGATCGCCAGCTGCGCCCTTTCGACCTGCATTTTATCGTCGGCATTCTGTTCGCTCGGATTGACCCAGGTCATGACGCGGTTGATTTGGTATTGTTCAACCCCGAGTGCTCCCGCAACATCGGGAAATTTGATGATGACATATAAAATCAAAGCAACGGCTGCAAGACCCGTTCCGAAGATAAGAGAAATCAATTTCCAGTTCACGCCCGACAGGAATACCATCACAAGAATCACAAACGCGACGATCCCGGCTGTACCCGTATCCTGCTCTAAAATCAAGCCGAACGGAACAATGATAATACCGGCGATTTTCAGCAGAAAGATGCAGTCTTCTTTCAACGTACGCTTGCCGACAGGCCCGTTTTTCGACATGAAGGAAGCCAAATACATGATCAGCCCGATTTTCATGAATTCCGACGGCTGCAGCGTAAACCCGGGAAGCATAAACCAGCTTTTAGCACCGTTGATGACCGGCGCAAACCTGTATGATCCGATATATGCCGGACTGAACTTTAACACGATCAGCATCAAAATGCCGAGCAGATAAAAATAAAAGCTGAGCTTTTCAAGCTGCTCCAAATCAAAATAAAGAAACACGATGATGATAAAGGCCCCCAGCAAATAGTAAAGGGACTGTTTCATCGCAAAGGGTTCATTATATTGATTAAACTGCTGAGCGGCGTACACAGCCACAACGCTAATGATAAAAAAGACAATATAGACAAAAATCAAATCCCCCTGATAAAAGGGATTTGTAATATTCTTTTTCTGACTCATTCGAAATCCCGCCCTTATAATATGACACAATGAAATAATGCAGGAAGACGGCATCCGCTTCCTCACAAATGATATGACGTACAAAAGAACAAAATGTTTCGATTTTATTGCGGACAAATTCCCATTCTATTTTAAAGGATTTTTCCAACTATTGTCGAATGTGATAAATTCATTGATTTTTGCTTGAAATGTATTAAAATGAATAATGTTGCATAAAATTAAACTTTTGCCTCCGGCAGAAGCGGTACAGAATCACCAATTCATAAGGAGTTTTTCATTTGGATAAAGCACTTCAAAAGCGTAAACGGCTTGATCTCATAAAATTTTTGGTCCCTTCCCTTATCGGAATTATTCTGTTTATGATTCCCGTTAAAATTGAAGGAAATTTAACGATTCCAATTGCTGTTTTTTCAAATGCATTGCAGAAGCTGCTTCAGCAGCAATTGCCGCTGATCATGACGGTCATCGTAACCGCAACTTTTATCTTAACCTTTATCACCAAAACCTTTCATCCGGCTTTCATCAAAAAAAGCGAGTTTTTCTATAACCTGCTGAATGTTTCTTTATTTTGGTATATCGTCCGCCTTGTCGGAATGATCTTCGCTGTGATGGCGTACTTTAAGATCGGACCTGAAGCAGTGTATGCCGACAGTACCGGCGGAACATTATTATTCAGCCTGCTTCCCGTTCTCTTCTCCGTCTTTCTATTTGCAGGCCTGTTTCTGCCGTTTCTGTTGAATTTCGGCTTGCTTGAACTGTGCGGCGCTTTGATGAAAAACCTGATGAGGCCTGTCTTTAAGCTGCCGGGGCGGTCATCGATCGATTGTATGGCTTCATGGCTCGGCGACGGCACGATCGGCGTGCTCCTGACGAGCAAACAGTATAAAGAAGGATTCTACACGAAGCGTGAGGCCGCCGTCATCGGCACGACTTTCTCAGTCGTCTCCATCACGTTTTGCCTCGTGATTATTTCACAGGTTAACCTTGCCCATATGTTCGTTCCGTTTTATTTGACAATATTGCTGGCGGGTGCCGCAGCCGCGGTGATCAGCCCGCGGATTCCGCCTTTATCAAGAAAGGCTGATACTTATATTACAGATCAAGCGGATCAGGATCAAGAGGAGATTCCCGAAGGATACACTCCATTCCAATGGGGGCTCAGCCAGGCTGTCGGAAAAGCAAAACAAAATACAAGCGTCAAAGATTTCTTGCAGGACGGAGCTAAAAACGTACTCGATATGTGGATGGGCGTCGCTCCCGTCGTCATGGCGCTCGGCACAGCCGCGCTGATTGTCGCTGAATATACGCCGGTTTTCAAATGGCTTGGACTGCCGTTCATTCCTCTTCTCGAGCTGCTGCAGGTTCCTGAAGCCGCCGAGGCCTCACAAACGCTTGTCGTCGGGTTTGCCGACATGTTCCTGCCGTCCGTGCTCGGAAGCGGCATTGAAAGTGAAATGACCAGGTTCATTATCGCCTGTGTATCGGTTACACAATTAATCTACATGTCCGAAGTCGGCGGTCTCTTGCTCGGTTCCAAAATCCCGGTGACATTCCTTGACCTCGTCTTGATTTTTCTCGTTCGGACGCTGATTACGCTGCCTGTCATCGTACTGTGTGCCCACTTTATTTTTTAGACAAATAAAAGGCTCCCGGCGCCATGCCGAGGGCCTTTTTTGTTTAGAAAAAGTCGTTGATCCAAGGGGTCTGCGGCCTTATCGTGCGGTCCAGCCTGTCTACTTCTTCTCCCCTTCACCCTTTATGTCCTACTGAATCACCGCGAAAATTGAGCCGATAGTTGGAGCGGAAAATGCTTTCCAGTATGTATCATTTTTCGAAGAACGTGGTATAATAAATGTAACAGAATGTTCACAAAATATTCTCCAATTAGACACAATTGTCGTTTTATTCCGCTTTTTTGGCAGCGCTATCATTATTGAAAGGGGCTGAAAATGCATGGATATGTTTTTCGCTTACTTGCTGATTGCAAGCGCCACTCCTTTATTTTTATGGCTGGACAACAAAAAGGTAGCAATTTCTTCTATTCCGCCAATCATTTTAATGTGGGTATTTTTCTTTTTCTATATGACCAGCAGCCTCTCTCCTACAGGACACTCTCTCATGATCGTACTCTTTATTCTCAACGTTGTCATCGCCCATGTCGCCGCTTTCATCATTTACGGACTCCCATTGATTCGAAAGCACATGAGCCGATAAAAAAAGTGCCGGTATTTTCGCCGGCGCTTTTTTTGCTGTAAGAGACACCATTATAGATCAAAGTTAAATGCTGAATGGGAGTAATCTTTGATGAATGTTTGATACCGGCCGCTGAAATCAAGCAGGTTGTATATGTTTGATTTTTCCGCAAACCGCTTCTGGTTGTCTTTGGCCGGATAATAAACGGACATGCCGCTTCCTCTCGGGTGCTCCGGAGACTTGATGTTCATGATGACAGCCTTCTTGACGGATTTTACGACCTCTTTTGCTTCTTTTTCGGCTCCGATCTGCTGACCGATCAAGCTTGACAGATCCGCCAAATCAACCATATCCGATTCATCTGCATAATCTTCGGCAGCGAGACGTGCGTAGTGAAGCAGGCGCTTTCCATCCGGCTCTTTCAATGCCCGGTTCATGCTTAAGCTCAATCTGTCGAGGGCATCGACAGCGTCTTTGACACGGTTCAATTGAATGAAAGACTGCTGCAGATCTTCTGTTTCACCGTTTTCTTTTGACTGCTGTATGTAGCCTGCAGCGATTTCCCTGCCAAGCTCTTTCGGATCGATTGAAGGGTCGTCTTGTACAGACTGCAGCGCCCTTTTGTAATCCCAGCCGTTTTGATTCGTATAGTCGACTGAAGCCAGCATGTACTTTCCATAACCCCTCAAGGCATATGCCGTTTCAATTCCGGCCATTTTGCAGTTGTCAAAACCTATTAAATCAAACTTTTGCTTCGTGTGTTCATAGGCCTTTTTGATTCCCGACTGGAGCTCGCTTATTTTCATTTTTTTATTGCCGAAGTTTTCGTCTCCCCCGTAGCCGTCAACCGAACCAAGCCCATGCCCCCAGAAGATCAATACATATTTTTTAGCCGGGTATGTTTTGACTCCCCATGTGATAAAATCTGTGAGGGAGCCGGGACTGTCCATATTTGTCTTCCCGATATTTTCGAGGGGCGCCAGCTTCTGATGTTCGACTTTCCACCTCTGATTCACCTTGTGACTGATTGACGGGTTCGCCCATTTCTTAGCTCCTCCTGTCTGAAGAACGACATTGACGTTTGAAGATGAACCGGCATCCATCATTTCCTGAATATCATCGCTTGCCATATGAAAATCGCTTTCCATGTCAGATCCAATCATATATACAAGAATGGTATAGTCATCCTTTTCTTTTAATAGAGCAGCTGATGCCGGCTGAAAAAAGGCGACTGAAACAACGGAAAAAACAATCCATTTGATCAGGTTCATCGTCTTACGCTCCTTATTTAAGATTCCGGGAAATAAATCAGAGAGTAGTAGCCGTCCTCATCCGGCTGATCGTGTTCCAATGAATATCCGACGGATCGGAAGCACGCTAAGCAACTCTTGTTATCCTCTTCAATTCCGGCAAACCATTTGTTGATCCGGCTCATTTCCGGCAATGCCATCGTCCTTTTGATGAGCGCTTTTCCGTATCCCCCTCCGCGCAACAACGGATCGACTAAAAGGGCAATGTTCCCGGTCGAATCTTCCTCAACCTCAACCATGACAGCACCGACGGGCTTGCCTTCCTTTAAAGCCGCCCATACCTGGTAGTTTTCATTCCCGTCTGTAAAATTGAACCACTCGTCAAGTGGCATCATCCCTTCCAGCCGCCTTTTCACCTCTGCATCCTCAAACCAGGTCTGCAGCCATTCAATATCTTCTTTTCGAAACAGACGAAGTTCTTCTATATTGCTCATTGTTTTCTCCTTTACTGCACGTATTTTTCAGCCTGCAGGCGATACAGCTCTGCATACTGGGCCTGATTTTTCATCAATTCTTGATGGGTGCCGGCCTCCGCTACCCTTCCTTTTTCTAAAAATACGATGTGATCGGCAAAACGGGCCGTACTTAACCGGTGCGAGACGATAATGACTGTTTTGCCTTGCGTCAGCTTTTGCAGCTTATCAAATATTTCTTCCTCAATAAATACATCCAGCGCAGAAGAAGGTTCATCAAATATCAAGATGTCGGCAGACTCGTCACGCATAAACGCGCGGGATATGGCGACCCGCTGCCATTCTCCCCCCGACAAATTCCTGCCGCCGAACAATCTGCCAAGCTCTGTTTCATAACCGTCTTCAAGCTTATGCAAAAACTGATCCACTCCGCCGAAGGCCGAAGCGCTTTTTACTTTAGCCAAGTCGGTGCAAGAAGAAATGTCGCCGAGACCGATATTGTATTTCAATGTCATTTCGTACCGCAAAAAATCTTGAAACACAGCCGCGGCACTTGACCGGTAATGTTCAATATCATACTTATGAAGCGGTAAACCATTATACGAGATCGCGCCTTGATTGGGATCAAAATAACGCAGGAGCAATTTAACGAGTGTGCTTTTGCCTGATCCGTTTTCTCCTACAAGAACGGTCGTCTTATTCAATGGAATATCGAGCTTATGAATATCAAGAACCGTTTTGGTTCCATCATAAGAAAATTCCACTCGATCACATGTAAATCCTTTTTCCTTTTGAGCAGCTGGAGCGGTATCTCCATTTTCCATGGCATTTTTGCTGTTTAAAAAAGAATGAACATTTCCGAGGTGCCTCGTTTCTCTTGCACCGATCGCAAACGCAGCGAACATTTCATTGATTCCTTCGTTGAACTGAACCGCGGCTCCGATAAACAGCATCACATCCCCGATGGACAACCGACCATAAAAAGCCTGGTGCACGATGTAAATCAGGACGGCACCTGCGGCCAAAGATTGTAATACCGACCAGAACAGCTGATACAGCGCCAGTTTTTTTTGATCGTTGGACAGCGTATGGAGGAGCTCCATCGAGGTGTTTTTATAAAAAGATTTAAAAAAAGGAACAAGATTGTATATCTTAACCTCTCCGGCTGTTTCAGACATGAGAGGGACACCTGCGTAATATTCCGCGCGCCGCCTCAGCTCCTGAACCTCTTTCCGTCCTTCAAAGGTCGCGTTGTTTAATTTCGCCTCCCAGTACAGCTTTGGAACGGCCAATATGAGAAACAGCAGCGGCACCCAAGGTGCAGACATGCCAATCAACAAACTGCTGGCTGCAATCATCACCATTCCGCCAAAGGTTTGAGACACGATGGATACCCACATCGTGACAAAATATTCATTATAGCGGATGATTTGTGTATTGGTATGAAAAGATGCGTCTTCAAAAGCCGCGATATCAGGAATGGAAATTGCCTTTTTCATGAGCATTTCATCAAGATAAGCTTCGAGCTTGGCGGTAAGGAGCCTTTTCTGCATTTCGGCCACAGGCTGAAGGGCATCTACGATCAGTGTAAAAGCAATGTATGCAAAGGCCGCCCAGACCAGTGTATTCCAAGAAGACAGCTCAAACGGCGCCCGTGCAATCTCATCGATCACCTCTGCGCTCAGCCAGACGAGGAGCGGCCCGAGCATAGCACCCAGCAAAGTGATCATAAACAGAACCGCCGACTTAAAAGGGTCGCAGCGCCAAAACAACATTAATCCGTAAAATATGATGGAAGCGGTTTGAGGCAGCTTTTTGAAAAAAGAATAAAACTTCAGCAATATACCTCGTCCCTCCCCTGAAACGATTTGGCCTGCATGCGGAACATTCTGCTGTATTCCCCGTTCTTGTCCATAAGTTCCTGATGGCTTCCCTCTTCCGCGATTCTTCCGTTTTTCAAAACCAGTATGCGGTCAGCCATTTTTACCGTACTGAACCGGTGGGAAATCATGATCACCGTTTTCCCCTCTGTGAAGCTGTGAAACTGCCGAAAAATATCATACTCAGCCCGAATATCCAAGGCTGCGGCAGGCTCGTCCAATATGACAAGTCCGGCATCTTTCATAAACGATCTGGCTAAAGCAATCCGCTGCCATTGGCCTCCAGAAAAATCGGTACCGCCCCATTCAGGGCCGATCATCGTTTCCAGCCCTTCAGGCAAATCCTCGATCATCGTTTCCAGCTTGGCAGCCCGGGCTGAGGCGCGAATTTTTTCCTCATCACCTAAAGCTTCCGTGCGGCCTATCGCGATATTGTGCCGGAATGACAATTCGTACTTGCCAAACTCCTGAAACACGACCGCCATCCTGTTTCTCAGCTCTTGAAGATCGACCTGGCGGATGTCTTTGCCGTTCACTTTAATCTCACCCTCATCATATTCATAAAAACGGCAGAGCAGTTTGATGAGCGTTGTTTTCCCCGATCCATTCGCCCCTACAATGGCAATTCTTTCGCCCGGTGATACTGAAAAGCTGATTCGATTCAGAACATCGCCTGTACGCATGTCATCTGATTCAGGCTGCTCGTCGTGATCCCCCAGCTCTTCATCCTCAAGCTCATCGAACATATCCAAATCTTCCTCATCCGCATCAGCTTCATTTACCTGGGTACACGCAGCCGCTTCTCTGAAAGGATAGCGGAAGGTTACATTTTTGAATTCGACTGCCAGCGGTCCTTCTTCTTCGAGAGATTCGCCATTGGAAGGAAGCCTGATATCCTTTTCAGCGTTCATAAAAAGAAAAAAGTCTCTTCCCATTCTCCATATATCCAACGTATCTGCACCTTCTTTGGCGATATCCCGGAGAGCCGTTGATAATTGAAACACAGCTCCCAAGTACAGCGATATATCCCCCACAGAAAAACTGCTTGAATGGGATTGGGACAGAATCCAAAAGTACCCCAAACCCGTTCCCGCCCCAGATAAGAAACCCGTTAAAACCGACCAGCGCGAGCTTCTGACTTGAATATTCCGCAGCACAGAATATAAGCCTTTAAAAGCAGATTGATATAAATTAAGAAAGAAAGACCCCAGGCCAAACAGGCGTACTTCTTTAGCGGATCGTCTTCCGAGCAGAATGTGGCGCGCATATGCGGCTCTCCTTCTGACAGGGGCGTAATCCTTGTGATATTCCCACTCCAATTCATTATAATGATTATGGACAAAAGCGAATGGAGCGGTAGACAAAATAAGGATGAGAGCAAGGACGGGCGACAGATAGGCGATGATCAAAACGACGCCCGCCAAAGACATAATGGCAGTCACCAAGTTGGAACTGATATTAATGAATTGGGAAGGAAGCCATGTCGAACGATCCCGCAGCGTTTCCAGCCGGTCCCTGTATTTTGGATCCTCAAAAAAACGCATCCCCGGAATGCGGTCAAAAGCGTCGATTAACAAACTGTTGACTGTGATCATCGATCTCTCAGAAAGCATGGCCTTTACCCATTTTTCCAATGATTTAACGACACTGATCATGACTAAGCTTCCCGCATAAATGACAGCCCATATTTCAGCATGGATGACGGCTTCCTGCTCGACAATGCCGTCGATCATTTGCTTTGAAGCGTACAATTGGATTAAAGGGGCTCCGGCTTCGATCAGCATGAAGGAAACCATGCAAATCATCAGCCACGGGCCGGATTTCCAGACCATTTTTCCAAGCAGGCCCGCCGTTTCCAGCGGCTCTTGGATATGCTTCATCTTCCACACATGCTTCACCTTCATTTTCTTTACCTATTGTGGTCATTGATACGAGTATATTTTGGCTTTCTCCGGCGTATTGACGGTTTCGATATCAGCCATGACCCTTGGTTTTCCCGGACGGCTCCGATCGAGAAGGTGCTCCTTTCCCTTGGATGCTTCCCTGAGCCATATTTCCAAGTCAATGACAGATCTCATGTACTGATAGCCCATGCCCAGATCATTATTTGGATCTTCAGAGCGGATAGCCATAGCCAGCAAGTGTTTCCACCATATATCGCGCTTAATGATACCGAGTTCTTCAACGAAGACACGCTCCCCCGGTTCAAAAAGCTGAAGGACGTGTCTGCGGTCATTCATAAAGCTTTTCCTTGCCATATGGGCATATGTTGTTTTCGTTGATCTGTTATATACATAGGACGGCAGGATATCGGTGAAAGATTTGCGAAGAAGCATTTTAGAGCCGGCATAATGTTCTTCAAGCCCTTTTAAAACATCAAAATGCTGTTCAGGCGGTACGGAAAATGAAAATTCGATCAGCCGCCGGTCCAAAAACGGATGGTACGTAGGCAATGTCACACCAACAGCATCCATGTACCTCGCTCTCGGCCACAAAAAGTCATAATGAAACCTCTTGCCCCACACTGAGAGCTCCCGGCTTTTTCGATAGCGAAGATGATCTTCCTTATTGATCTCCCGTTCTCTCTTTCGGTGTTCTTCAGTAAAATATTCAGGCAGCTCATATTCCGTATCTGACCATAGGAGGTCGTAATAGAGCTTTTCGCCGATATAAGGCATGAAAGGGGCGATTCCGTATTGAAATCCGAGTTTCAGCATCTCTTTCACGCTGCCGCCTGACCATTCGCGAAGCAATTTGTAGATTTCAGAAAACCGTCTCTGCCGAAGCAAGGAATCGATCACTGACACTTCTCCGCTAAAAATGAAATCCCCGCCCTCACCTGTAAGAACAGACGAAGCACCATACTCTTCAGCGATCACTGTAAAAGTCTCATTAACCAGTGAATTGGCTCTCGGATCAGGACCGTCTACAAACCAAAGCGGATCACGCCCGATTTCCGCGTTAGGAATTTTGGCTGTAGCGTCTCCAAGAATGATCAGGCCGGGGATGTCCATATCTCGCATCATATTTTTCACAAGGTCCCTGTCATGGCTTAAAATCATGTCGGGATCGGCGAATGATATGTTGACGGCCAGCAGCTGTTCCTTGCATCCGCCTGCGATTGCGGCGGCGGTTACGGCAGCTGAATCCAGTCCGCCGCTTAATTCGACAATATGCTTTTGATCTTTTAAACGATCTGCTGTCACTTCCTGAAGAAGCTCCCGGAACCGTGGAACAGCATCTCCTGCAAGATCTTTTTCGTTTAACAGCTGCGGAAGTCCCCAATAGCTATGCACATGAACCGCATGATCCCTGCTGAGAAAAGCGTAGGAGGCCGCAGGCACTTTGCGTATTCCTTTGAAAAACGTCCGATCTTCAAAGCCGTTTTCTCCCACAGCGAAGCCTGAAGTGGGAAACATTCTGCACACATCTTGATCGATGATAAAAGGAATATCATGAACAAGCAAAAGGATGCGCATGTCATTCGCTGCAAACCATTCTCCTTTCGGACTGACCCAGTAGTAAACCGGACGGGTTGCGTATGTATCTGTCGCTAAAATAAGGCTATGCAGACTGTCATCCCACCACATCATTGTAAACTCGCCATGCGAGTGAGACAGCATGGCTGCTTTGTCCTGCTTCAATGATGCGTACAGCTTGTCATATTGCTCAATCTTTCGGGTGCCATCCGATTTTGCGTTAAGACCGCCGCTGATCCAGCCGTCTAAGATCACGGGGTGCAAAAGATTTATTTGAGTTGAAGGTCTAAAAGCTTCATCGTATCGGATATGCGCTTCAGCCATGTTTGCGATCCCGCAGCTGTAGCTGTGAATCTGTTCCGCCCGCCCCCATTTCTTGACGGCGGAAACCCACTCTTGCCATAAAACGGTGTTGTCTCCCTGCATTCCAAACCATATTTTCATCCTAGAGATAACACCCACCTTTCAGCATAAGCGCTCATCTTATACGTCTGTAAAACTTTTAAATTCTTATTTTTATGATTCGGGTCAATTGAATTGCCGTTTTCCATTTGAACCCAAGCATGAGAAAACATCTTGTCATCGATTTTCTTGACACCGATCACGAGATCGGCATCAGACCCATTGCTGAATAAAATAGATTGAATTGTCAATGCAATAGAAACGCATGAAGTAACTAAATGGTCGTCTTCATCAAGCGAATACAAATATTCGCCGTGGCGGTGCAGTTCGTCTGTATCAAGCAGCCCTGCACCTCTTTGCTGCGCGCTCGCATACAGCGGAAACAGATGGATCGCAATTTTTTCATAGGCTTCTTCAAAGTCATGATTTAACAGCATCATACGTACAAAAGCATGAACGGTTGTAAAATACTCATGATTTTTGACAGGCGCTCTCTTTTTCATCAGCTTTTATCCTCTATTTTAATCAGCTTATGATGTGTCAGTTCCTGTATCGCCTCATTTAAAATCGCTGACAATTCTTCCTCCGTCTGATCGAACGCCGATTGCCACTTGATCAGAATATCTTTTTTATCCTTTCGTTCATTTTCAATTTCGATCCACAGCTCTTTTAAAGCCCCTTCCAATCCGAAATACTGCCCGTTGTCCAGGTTTAGGACGATGCATTCATTCTCCAATACGGTTGTCGCCGTCTCTTGATTTCGAATAATTTTCAAAGTTAGACCTCCCCGGTATGCATGATTTCAGAAAAATAAAGGAGAAGAGAGCCGGTAAGCTCTCTTTTAGCACTTTATGCATGATGTTCTTTTCACTCCCAGGTGAATGCCGTTATTTCTCGGCGCTGGAGCGTTTTATAAAGAGCCTGCAACACGATGATACCCCTGAATTTACCAACTGATCACATGAATCAGAT
The DNA here is from genome assembly GCF_056155945.1 of Bacillus sp. GM2. NCBI lineage: Bacteria > Bacillati > Bacillota > Bacilli > Caryophanales > Bacillaceae > Bacillus > Bacillus sp. GM2. The sequence goes on along the minus strand of NZ_JBRKSZ010000008.1, from coordinate 1,298,459 downwards.
TATCACAGGACAATATCAAAAAAACCGCAAAAAACTACCGAAAACCGACATGATTAGGCAACTGTATCAACGGGCCATTATTACGGGATTTATTCGGAGGAAAAAAGAAAAAGAGAGCCTATCGACTCTCTTTTGCAGGGAAAAACGAATATATACCTTGTTTAAGCTTTCTGCTTGATCAAATTAAGCATCGTTCCTTTTTTTACTGCACAGTACCGCGACGTTACTTTTAGCTTTTTATAGATTTTGCTTAAGTGATACTCTACGTTGCGCGTCGACATTTGTAAGTCCGCTGCGATCTCTTTATTTGTTTTACCGCTGGCCACCTTCTGCAAAATATCCAGTTCTGTGTCTGTTAAATGCTCGTCCACCGCAAGATCGGAGTCGAGCCTCAGTTTTTGCAGCAAGCCGTCGGGAAATAACACAGCCCCTTTTAAACACAATAAAATACTCGAAGCAATCATACTGTCTGTATACGATTTATCGATAAACCCTTTGACGCCGGCTTCGATCAGCTTATTAAAATATGAGTGGATTTCATCTCCCGAAAACATAATGATAATTTTGGATTGAGGTGCGATTTCAAGCGTTTTAAGAGACAATTCCAACCCGTTCATCCCCGGCATTTTTAAATCATAAAGAAAAACGTCTATATGTACCTCTTGATTTTTTAAGAGGTCGAGAGCTTCATTTCCTTCGTGGCAAACGATGACATCCATATTATATTTTTTTAATATTTCCTTCATTCCGGATGTCAAAACTCTGTAGTCGTCTACTAACAACACGCGAATCATCAGTAACACTCTCCTTAAGTCAGTTTCCTCCGAACAAATACCGCAATAAAAACCTCATGAATAGAATTGAAGGATGATGTCGGGTTTTCGTGCCTTTTTGTGGTTTTTACCACTTTATTCTATGATAGCATGAATATGTAATCAACTGGAAGTAATAAGGAGGTGACACAGATGCGCAAATTGGAAACTGCCCAAGTTAAAAACTATGGTACATTCCTGACTGTTACTCTTTCTAAAAAGAGCAAGCCGGGCGACGGCAAATTCGGCCGCGGCGTAAAACGCGGTTAAGAGTGTATGAGAAAGAGAGAGCCTCGGGCTCTCTCTTTTTCCGTTCAGCAATCAAAAAAGAGTGCGGATCGTTGAAATCCGCACTCTTTTGCCAATCAATTAATGTCCGCTGTGCTCAGAATGTTTTGCACCTGGTGAACCGCCCTCAGGGTTGTCTCCGTGATAGTTGTGAGCAGCGAAGATCCAGACGGAACCGGCAATAATCGCAACCGCAATAAATGCGGCAAACAACGTATTCCCGACTTGGATTTTGCCGCTGTCACTTTCAGTCATATGCATAAACATTAAGAGCTGAAGTCCAGCTTGGATGATCGCAAAACCGAAAATAATCCACAGCTTTGCAGCCATGCTTAAATCCGTATAAATCACCCACAAGGCCAATAAGGTCAGCACAATGGACAACACGAACCCGACAATATGCTTCCAAGGAAAGTGGCTGTGTTCAGCCGATTGTTTTGCTGCCATTATACATTCACCAACCCTATCAAATAGACGCCGGTAAAGATGAAAATCCATACCACGTCTAAGAAGTGCCAATACAAACTTGAGATAAACAGCTTAGCAGACGTTTGCGGGGTTAGGCCGCGCTTTTTCGTCTGAAGCAAAATGCCGATAATCCAGAAGATACCGATCGATACGTGCAGTCCGTGCGTTCCCAATAGAACAAAGAAAGATGACCAGTAAGCACTTGTCGATAAAGTGGCACCTTCATGTACATAATGATTGAACTCATAAAGCTCATAGCCGACAAACCCAGCACCGAGCAACAGGGTAATGATCATCCAGATCATCACGCCTTTCAAACTGCCGCGGCGCATCTCATGCACTGCGATGCCGCATGTGAAACTGCTCGTTAACAGCAGGAACGTCATGATTAAAACGAGCTTTGCGTCGAACAGTTCTGCCGGCAGTACGCCCCCCGCTGTTCTGTTATGAAGAACAGCATAGGTCGCAAATAACGTAGAGAATAAAGCAATCTCCGCTCCAAGAAAAATCCAAAAGCCAAGGATATTCAACCTTCCGATTTCAGAACGGTATTCCATAGGAGCGTTAGAATTGCTGTGTTCTGCATGTTCCATCAATCCCGCCTCCTTTACTTGGCATTCTTTCGTTCAGTCTCTTTTATTTCCTCAACACTTACATAGTAGCCGTCGTCATATTCAAATGAACGAAGAATCATACAGAGGAATACACCGATCAGACCGACGATTCCCATCCAGAACCATTCAAAGACAAGCCCGAATCCAGCAAATCCGAAGCATAATGACATGAGAAACGGACGGCCTGAATTGCTCGGCATATGAATCTTTTTAAACTTGCTTTCAGGATGAATCTCGACATTGTCTTCCTTCATTTGCGCAAATGCGTCAGGTGATGTGACCTCAGGCAGAACCGCAAAGTTATAGTGCGGCGGGATCGCAGAAGATGTAGCCCATTCAAGCGTACGACCCATTCCCCAAGCATCTCCTGATTCTTCGCGTTTTGAATGACGGAAGCTGTAGAAAATGTTGTAGCAGAGAACGATGAATCCCGCGGCCATCAGCAATGCGCCGAATGTCGCAATCATGTTCAATGCAGTCCAGCCGTCTTCTGCTCCGTATGTGTAAATACGGCGAGGCATTCCTTGCAATCCAAGGAAATACATCGGGAAGAAACAGATGTTAAAGCCCGTCATGAACAGCCAGAAGAACCATTTTCCGATGCGTTCGTTCAGTTTGTGACCGAACATTTTCGGATACCAGAAGATCAATCCGGCGAAACATGCAAACACAGTACCCGCGATCAGCACATAGTGGAAGTGCGATACGAGGAAGTATGTGTTGTGATATTGATAATCCGCAGCTGCCATCGCAAGCATAACGCCCGTAACACCGCCGATGACGAAGTTCGGAATAAATGCAAGCGACCACAGCATCGGCGTTGTGATTTTGATTCTGCCTCGATGCAGCGTCAACAGCCAGTTAAAGATTTTAACCCCGGTCGGCACCGATATCGCCATCGTCGTAATCGAGAAGAACGAGTTGACCGCCGCGCTGTTGCCCATTGTGAAAAAGTGGTGCAGCCAAACGACGAAGCTGAGAACCGAAATGGCAACAATTGAATAAACCATTGCTTTGTAGCCGAACAGCTGCTTTCTTGCGAATGTCGCAATGATTTCTGAAAAAATACCGAAAGCAGGCAAAATAACGATGTAAACCTCAGGATGTCCCCAAATCCAGAACAGGTTCGCCCACAGCATCGGCATACCGCCGTTCGCCAAGGTGAAAAAGGCTGTTCCGAACAAGCGGTCAAATGTCATCAGCGCCAAAGCCACTGTCAAGACAGGGAAGGCGAAAATGATAATCACACAAGTGATCAGCGTTGTCCAAGTGAACATCGGCATCCGCCATAGGGTCATGCCTTTTGTACGCATTTTCAGGATGGTAACCATAAAGTTAATCCCGGTGAGAAGCGTACCGATACCCGCGATCTGAAGTCCGAGCAAGTAATAGTTCTGCCCAGGCCCAGGACTCAGCTCATTGCCTGCAAGCGGCATGTAAGCCGTCCATCCTGCATTCGGCGATCCGCCGATGACGAATGAAATATTAAACAGCATCGCTCCGACCATGAAGGTCCAGAAACTCAAGTTGTTCAAATACGGGAATGCAACATCGCGCGCACCGATTTGGAGCGGTACGACGACGTTCATTAATCCAATAAGAAACGGCATCGCCATGAAAATGATCATGATCGTACCGTGTGTCGTAAACACTTCATTATAGTGGTTGGAATCTAAAAAGCTGTTATTAGGAAGCGTGAGCTGGGCACGCATCATTAACCCGTCGACACCGCCGCGGAAGAACATAATGACTGCGGCAATGAGGTACATGATTCCTAAACGTTTATGATCGACGGTGGTAATCCATTCTCTCCAAAGCCATTTCCATTTTTTGAAGTATGTCAGCACAAATACGATTGCAATGGATGTAAGCAAAATGGAAATCTGTGCTCCAAGAATTAATGGGTCACCTGTAATTATGAATTCGTCCCATTTCAAATTCATGCAAGCTTCCTCCTTTCCTAGTGAGAATCTTGGTCTTCAGATTGTTTTTGATCTTTGTTTGTCTTCACGTTTTCAAACGGATCTGATTTTGAGTGCGGAGACAATGGTTTATAGCCCAATCTTTCGCGCGCTTTAATGGCGTATTCCGCATCATTTCCGTGGTTAACGTACTTCAGGTGTGTCGATGAGAACGTCATTTCGTCCGCATGCTGAGGAAGCATCAGTTCATCGTACTGGCTTTTCGTCAGCTTAGGAGCTTCTTTCTGCGTTTTCTTCACCCAGTCGTTAAACTTGCTTTCAGATACCGCTTTGACATCAAACTGTTGTTCTGCAAAACCTTCACCTGTGAAGTTTGCATTTCGGCCTTTATAAGTACCCTCATGGTCTGCCTGCAAATATTGCTCCATTTCCATTCCGGACATGGCATATTTTTGCCCGCCAAGCTGCGGAATCCACAGTGATGCCATAGAATCGGCAGATGAGATTTTAAACAAGATCGGTCTGTCTGTCGGGATATTCAAATAGTTGACCGTTTCGATATCCTGTTCCGGGTAGCTGAATACCCATTTCCAATCGACAGATGTCGCATATACGACCAAAGGTTCCTTGTCCTTTGATGCTTTTGGAGCCTCTTCTAGAGAATAAATTGTTTGAACTGTCGGCACTGACAGCGCAATAACAATTAAAATCGGTACCACTGTCCAGACGATTTCTAAAAATGTATTGCCTTCTACTTCCGGGCTGTAAGGAGACTTTCTGTCTTTACGCTCACGGTATTTCACAATCATCACAGTAAAAAGGACAAATACGACCGCTACGATAAACAGCATAAATCCAATCGATAATAGAATAAGATCTCTTTGCTGCGAAGCAACCGGTCCTTTAGGATCCAATACCGCGATTTGACTGCAGCCGCCCAATAAAAAAACGGAGGAAAGCAGAGTCAGCATAATCAGTGGTTTAAATGCTCTGAACAAGAGGATCACCATCCTTCCTTAAATGATGTCTAAAATTTGGTCAGAATATCTAAGATAAAAGGATTCTGAAAAACTTTTTTCTTCTACCTTGCTATGCTATCAAAATCTTCACCAATTAGCCTTATTTTTTTCGATTGTTCACCTTTTTTTCACCCGAATGTCACAAAATCGTCAAAATTTGTTCATGATATTATGAATAACGAAGGAAATAGACTGGTAATTTTTTAGTTCTTTTTACACACATAGCAAGAGCTGACAAATCCCTCCGGAACAAAAAATCTGTCAAATTTAGGTTTACCACAATAAAAAACTTTGGTCAATCATTAATTTAACATTGTTAAATTTTTTCATAGTGAATCATTATCTTCCCCCATTCCTTTTCCCTGTTGACAACCAGCTTTAAACTTCAAAACATCAAAAAAGAGCTTCCTTCTGTAACTGAAAGCTCTTTTTCATCCTATTTAATAAGCGTCATCGCATTCTAGCTTTGATAGCCGTTCGGATGTGCTTTAAACCACTTCCACGCGCTGTCAATGATCGTTTCCAGCTCGGCGTATTTCGGCTGCCATCCCAGTTCTTTCACTGCTTTTTCCGAAGAGGCGATCAGCTGTGCCGGGTCTCCTGCACGCCGCTCTGCAACCTCCGCCGGTATCGGGCAGCCTGTCACTTTCCGGGCTGTTTCAACGACTTCTTTGACCGAGAAGCCCGTGCCGTTTCCGAGATTGTATACGGTGCTTTCTCCGCCCTTTCGAAGCCTTTCGACAGCGAGGATATGCGCGTCGACCAGATCCATTACATGGATGTAGTCTCTGATGCACGTACCATCTGCAGTCGGATAGTCGTCGCCGAAAATCATAATCTTGTCGCGTTTGCCAAGCGCGACTTGAAGAATGATCGGGATCAGGTGCGTTTCAGGCTGGTGATCCTCGCCAACCAATCCGTCTACATGCGCCCCGGCAACATTAAAGTAGCGAAGGACGACATGACGGATTCCGTATGCTTTTTCAGACCACTTCAGCATTTTTTCAATGGCAAGCTTCGTTTCCCCGTAAGGGTTTGTCGGATCCGTCGGATCTGTTTCCATAATCGGCACACGATCCGGTTCACCGTATGTTGCAGCCGTTGATGAGAAGACAATTTGCTTTACATCGAACTCTTTCATGACCTTTAACAGGCAAACGGCTCCGTATACATTGTTGTCATAATATTTGAGAGGATCTGTTACGCTTTCTCCAACTAAAGAATCGGCCGCGAAATGCATGACAGCCTCAATCTCGTTTTCCTGAAACACTTTTCTCAGGAATGCTTCATCGCGCAGATCTCCATTATAGAAAGAAGCTCCCTTTAAAGCCGCCTCTTCATGTCCAGTTTGCAGGTTATCAATAATCACGACTTCTTCATTGCGGCTTAACAGTTCCGCTACAGCATGGCTTCCAATATAGCCCGCCCCTCCGCATACTAATATTGCCAATTCATTTCTCTCCTTTCAGCGGCGTTATTCTTCTATTTTAAATCTATAAAACGCCTGTGAATCTCTTTTTCAATCCTAAGATGATATATTCGCTTTTTCATTTTACCACCTTCAGCATTTTCCGGCTTGTATTTTCATCATTTCTTCAAATAAAAACTAGGGGTAAAACAAATGGAAAGGTTTCTGTTCCATTAAATGCCTTACAAGGAATAGTTCGGGTTTTTATCCATATCAATGGTATCATCCTGGTGAATTAAAGCGATTTTGAGGCAAAAACTATACTTTTTTCACTGCATTTGAAACCAATGTTCATTTTTCCCACTTAATACTGGTCGATAATAGTATTTTCGTATTACCCTTCTTTAACCCATACAGCAACTAAGCCGAAAGGACCCTCCCTACCCACCATGTCTTTATTCTAAATCATTCCTTGAAACCATTGTTTTTCCAATACTTTTGCGTAATAATCTGCCAAAAATCTCTTTCTTATTTTTAGAATATTCAAAGGATATTCGGCTGCAATTGAGAAATTTTTAATAGGGAAAAATGATCATTTTTATTTGAATACTATCCAGTCAGTAATTGATTGTTTATTATTATAAGTAAGAATCTAAGATTTTTTGGTTTTTTTAGTCAGTTATTTAGGGAATAGGTAGGTTTATCAAAGATGACTTTGTGAATTTTTTATGAAATTTGTCATTGTTTTCACATGGCTGTTGTTTTATAACTTTTATTGCATCTCAAGGAAAAACCGTTTTTTTCTTTGAGGTGAACAACGTCTTATCATATTGGAGGAAGCTATGAATACTCAAACGAAACACAAGTTGGACAAAGATTGGGTGATTTTGATGAAGGAGGCGAAAAAACTTGGGCTGCAAATTGAAGATGTGAAAGAATTTCTTCACAGTCAGCCAATCCAAAGCGATGCTGAAAAACCGATAAAGCAATAAGCGTTTAGAAGCATCAGTTATCCAAAAAAACAGGCGGTTCTGTTGAATCTTGATCTATCAAGATGATCCAACCGGCTGTTTTAACGAGTGTTTTAATTGATAATGACGTATTTGAGCAGCAGGCCTGCTGCCTGTGTATAGATTCTGTCTGCTCCATAGAAACGCGCGTTTTAAGGAGCAGCCTTACCTTTGCCCTGTACATAGGTCGTTTCATTTTTCCAGCTTCACTCTCTTAAGGGGTACCAGACCGGATTGAATAAGGCGTTTTAGAGGCATGCTGACCAACGCTGACGCCAACAGTCCCATACACTTTCTTCTGCATCGGTTTCGATTGCCTTTCTCCCAAAGGGGGGCGGAGCTTTTCGTCTTGATCCTTCTGATAATATCCTCAGGCTTCCTTTCCATCCTCTCTTTTCTGTTAAGTTCGCCTATATAATCGATTTTTCCGATGGTAAATATCTAAAATATCAATTTTACTGATGATTGTTGTTATCTTAAACTGAATTCATGACCGATTCCAAAGGAGGATGAAGAATATGGGGATAGCAGCAATCTGCGGAAGCTCCCGCGAAAATGGAAATACGGAAGAACTGATGAATCGATTAGTAGACGGACTTGATGCCGATAAGATATTTCTGCGAAACTATCATATTCAGCCCGTATCGGACTACAGGCACAGCAATACAGCCCCTTTTTACCCTGATGATGACTACAGAGACCTGATCAGCCGGGTGCTGGAGAAGGATATCCTGGTTTTTGCCACTCCGATCTACTGGTACGGCATGTCGGGTCTGATGAAAAATTTTATTGACCGCTGGTCACAGACATTGATAGAGCACGGAAGATCTGCATTTAAACAGCAAATGGCGAAAAAAACGGTCTACGTCGCAGCTGTCGGAGACGACGATCCCCGCTTGAAAGGGCTGCCGCTCATCCAACAGTTTCACTACATATTTGATTTTATGAACATGACATTCGACGGCTATTTGCTCGGCAAAGGGAACAAGCCCGGCGGCGTGATGACAGACCGGGAAGCGATTGCGTCTGTAAATGAACTGAGAAGGAAGCTGACAGAGGCGGAAACGGGGCGGAAGGCATGACAAATGAGAAGGTGAACAAAAGGTTTCTTTTATGGAAAAAACATTTATTTGAGATGATCAGGTCTTTCATCTTATATAAATAAAACGCTGTGTGAAAATTGAAGAATAAATCCGGAGCTTGTTACATACCTTTGTTGTATCTTTTCAGACAAACACAGGGAGGGGCAAAGAACAAATGAGAGAAGGCAAAATAGATTACAGCAAAGCTGCGGCATCTCCGGAGTTCCAGGGGTTGTTATCACGGAAACGGGCTTTTATTGTACCGATGACGATTTTCTTTCTGCTCTTTTATTTCCTGCTGCCGGTTATGACATCATACTTCACATTTTTGAATCAGCCGGCAGTCGGAGCCATCACATGGGCATGGGTTTTTGCGATAGCTCAGTTTGTTATGACATGGACGCTGTGCATTGTGTATACAAAAAAAGCCGGTCAATTCGATCAAATTGCAAACGATTTCAAAAAGAAGATTGGAGGCGTTGATTCATGAGTGCCACAGCCTTTATTCTGTTTCTTGCCATTGTTGCTCTCACGCTTGTCATTACGTATTTCGCGGCCAAACAGACAAAAACGGCCAATGAGTTTTACACGGCGGGAGGAGGGCTTACCGGCATTCAAAACGGACTGGCTATCGCGGGAGATTACATGTCAGCGGCTTCTTTCCTCGGCATTGCCGGGATGATCGCTTTGAACGGGTTTGACGGCTTTTTCTACAGCATCGGCTTCCTCGTCGCTTATTTAGTCGTGCTTTACATTGTGGCAGAGCCGCTCCGAAACCTCGGCAAATTTACAATGGCGGACATGATTGCCTCCCGTTTTAAACAAAAGAAAATTCGCGGTGTCGCCGCATTAAACACGATCACGATCTCCACCTTTTATATGATTGCACAGTTAGTCGGCGCCGGTGCGCTGATCAAGCTTCTGCTCGGCATCGATTATACGCTGGCAGTGTGCATTGTCGGGGTTTTGATGACCATCTACGTCGTATTCGGTGGAATGATCGCAACCAGCTGGGTCCAGATCATCAAGGCCGTTCTCTTGATGGCGGGGACGCTCATTATTTCAATCATCGTTTTTTCAAAATTCGGCTTCAGCCTGACGAACATGTTTGAACAAATGAAAACAGCTACTCCGCTTGGGGCGGATTTTTTGAACCCCGGCAATAAGTATAAAGTTCCTCTTGAAACACTTTCACTCAATTTGGCGCTCGTCCTCGGAACAGCCGGCCTGCCTCACATTCTCATCCGGTTTTATACAGTAAAAGATGCCAAAACGGCAAGGAAATCGGTAATCTCGGCTACATGGATTATCGGTATATTTTATATTATGACGGTCTTTCTCGGTTTTGGTGCTGCCGCGTTTGTCGGTTTTGAAAACATTTTAGCTGCCGATAAAGCGGGGAACATGGCTGCACCGCTTCTTGCTCAGGCGCTCGGCGGAGATTTTCTGTTCGCCTTCGTCTCAGCCATCGCGTTCGCAACGATTTTGGCGGTGGTTACAGGACTTGTTCTGTCGGCGGCATCCGCCTTTGCACATGATATATACAGCCAGATTATTAGGAAAGGCGCGGCTACAGAAAAAGAGCAAATGATAGCTGCAAGGTGGGCTTCCATCGGCGTATCCGTCCTTTCGATTCTGCTTGCTGTCTTCGCCCAATCCCTGAATGTCGCGTTTCTTGTCTCGCTTGCATTTGCCGTGGCGGCAAGCGCCAATTTGCCGCTCATTATCTTCACCGTCTTCTGGAAGAGATTCAATGCGGCCGGCGCTTTGGCCGGCAGTCTGACCGGTCTTTTAAGCGCGCTGATTCTCGTCTCCATCAGCCCGAGCGTCTGGGACCCGACCGGAAACGCCATCTTTGTCGGAGAACCGCTGATCCCGCTTTCCAACCCGGGAATCATCTCCATTCCGCTCGGCTTTTTAGGCGCTTATCTCGGGACGATTCTGTCTTCAAAAACCCCTGATCAAGAAGCGTTTGCAGAAATTCAGGTCAAAGCGCATACAGGCATTCACATGGATCAATCTTAAACTCGATGTAACCCGAAAAAAACTTATGAGCCGGCCGGCCCATAAGTTTTTATTTATTCCCGAAAGCTCGCCAGCCGTTCATTCAGCGCTTTCGTGTGCCGGTAGACATCTCTGTAAATTTGAAACAGAGCTTTGTATTGTCTGCTGTATTCACGGCGGGGCGAAAAGGTTTCTTTGATGAGAACGAATCGGTCTGCACAAGCTTCAAGCGACGGAAACCAGCCGCTCCCGACGGCCGCGATCATGGCTGCTCCGTATGCCGGCCCCTGTTCGCTTGTCAGTCTAATGATGTCGGCGTTGAAGATATCCGCCTGGATTTGCAGCCATTGATCGCTTTTGGCGCCTCCGCCGATTGAAATCACGCGGCTGATGTCCTTTCCCGCGGCACGGAATTGTTCAATGCTCTCGTGAAGGGAGAATGTGATGCCTTCAATGACGGCTCTGACGAAGTCCGCCCGTGTATGTGCGCTGTCCATACCGATGAAGCTGGCGCGAATATCTGCGTCGGCATGAGGGGTTCTCTCCCCTGACAAGTAAGGGGTAAACAGCAGCCCCCGGGCACCGGGACAGGAATGGTCAATATCGCTGATTAATTCGTCAAATGACGATTGGCCGGCAAATACATCTTTAAACCAGCTGAAGCTGCGTCCCGCAGAAAGCGTCACTCCCATTGAATAAAACGCATTGGGGGCGGCGTGGTTCAGAAAATGAATATTGCCATCAAACTCTTGATCTCGGTTTGATTCATATGTGAGAACAACCCCTGAGGTGCCTATGCTGCAAAGGGCGGTTCCTTCTCTTAAAATACCGGCGCCGACCGCCCCGCATGCATTATCAGCGCCGCCGGCAAACACCTTGACTTCAGGAGCCAGACCGGTTTCGGCCGCGAATTCCGGACTGACGCCGCCGACACAGGCGCCCGGCTCAATCAGATCCGGACATAAGGACTCCGGGATACCGAGCTTGCTGCAGATTTCCACGCTCCATGTCTGATGTTTCACATCGAGCAGGAGCGTTCCGGCCGCATCTGAATATTCGCTGTGAAGACGCCCCGTCATCGTGTACCTGACATAGTCTTTCGGCAGCAAAAAAACGGCCGCCTTTTCAAACAGCTTTTTTTCATGTTCTTTCACCCATAAAAGCTTCGGAAGGGTAAAGCCTTCGAGCGCCGGGTTTTTCGCGATCTCGAGCAGGCGCTCCTTTCCGATTTTGTCGTTAATCAGCCGGCATTGTTCGGTTGTCCGTGTATCGTTCCACAGGATCGCGTTTCGCAAAACCTCTCCTTTGCCGTTTAAAAGTACCAATCCATGCATCTGTCCGGAAAAGCTGATCCCTTTAATCTGAGATGCTTTTCCCGGGAAATGCATAACTAATTCCTTAATGGCTTCCTTCGTTTTCACCGCCCATTCTGCGGGATCCTGTTTAGAATAACCGGAATGGGGCTGAATGATGGAAAATGGTTTGGAGACCTCGCCGCACAGCTCTCCCCGCTGATTGACAAGGATGATTTTAACCGCGCTGGTGCCGAGGTCGACCCCGATCACGTATTCCACTAGCGTGTCTCCTTTTCTGCCGGCGCTTCGCGCAAAGCGTTCAATAAGTAACGGTTAACGGTCGCTTTCAGTCGTTCCTGGCGGCCTGACTGATTTTCAATTTGGTCGTGTTCAAGAGCGTATGCGGCGAGCTTTTTCAGATCGGTGCGGCCTTCTTTGATCTCAAGCCCGATGCCTTTCGTATAGCTTTCATAACGTTCTTCAATGACCTGGTCGAGCGCTTTGTCTTCAAGCAGACGGGAGGCGACTTTCAAGCCGACTGCATACGTATCCATTCCTGCGATATGAGCGTGAAATAAGTCTTCATCCGCAAAAGACGGGCGCCTTACTTTAGCATCGAAGTTAATGCCGCCGGTTTTAAACCCGCCTGCTTTCAAAATTTCATACATCGCCAGTACCGCAGAATACAGATCGGTCGGGAACTCATCGGTATCCCAGCCCAGGAGCAAATCGCCCTGATTGGCGTCAATGGAACCCAGCACATCGTGCAAGGCAGCCACCCTTAGTTCATGCTCAAATGTATGCCCGGCCAAGGTCGCATGGTTCGCCTCAAGATTGAGTTTAAAATGGTCTTTTAAACCGTAAGTTTCTAAAAAGGCGATCGTTGTGGCCGCATCAAAATCGTATTGGTGCTTCGTCGGCTCCTTCGGCTTCGGCTCGATCAAAAATTGGCCGTCAAAACCGATTTCGCGCGCATACTCAACCGCCATTCTGTAAAATGAAGCCAAGTTTTCGAGTTCAAGCTTCATATCTGTATTCAGCAATGTTTCATAACCTTCTCTTCCGCCCCAGAACACATAATTTTCCGCTCCAAGCTCCTTGGCGATGTCCAGCCCTTTTTTCACTTTTGCGGCCGCATAGGCATAGACATCTGCATTGCAGGAAGTTGCGGCTCCGTGGACATACCTCGGATGGGTAAACATATTGGCTGTATTCCAAAGCAGCTGAACACGGCTAGTCTCCATCATTTCTTTAAGAAAAGACGACATTTGATCCAAATACGCAAAGGTCTCACGCAACGTTGCTCCTTCATCAACGATATCAACGTCATGAAAGCAGAAATAGGGCACGCCGAGCTTTTCAAAAAATTCAAAAGCCGCTTCCGCCCGTGCTTTTGCTTTATCCAAAGGATGTGTCATCCGGTTCCACGCCCGGAACATCGTCCCGTCGCCGAAAGGGTCTTTCCCGTCCGCATCAAAGGTATGCCAATACGCAACAGCGAAGCGAAGATGTTCCTTCATCGTTTTGCCGCCGACGTATTCATCAGGGTTGTAATATTTAAATGCGTAAGGATTTTCCGAATCGGCTCCTTCATACTCAATCATTCCAACATTTTTAAAAAACATTCCGATCTCCCCCTTCACTTTTCCTTGCAAAGCAAACGTTAAATAACAAGTTTGTTTAACCATTAAACTAACTTCCTTGTATTTATTTTACAAGATGAATCAATCGCTTTCAATGGAAATGAAGGAAAAAATTGAGTTTTCTAAATTTGTTATACTATAATAAATTCACAGCTTCAAAACAATGGAGTGATTGACATTGAATACAGCGGATCAAGCCCTTGTAAAAAAAATGAACAAAGCTCTGATTCTTGAGCAGATTATTGAGAACGCACCCATTTCAAGAGCAAAACTTTCGGAAATAACGGGATTAAATAAAGCGACCGTTTCCTCCCAAGTATCTTCCCTGCTTCAAAAGGACATCATTTATGAAACCGGCCCCGGCGAGTCAAGCGGCGGCAGGAGGCCCGTTATGCTGAAATTCAATCGAAAAGCCGGCTATGCGGTCGGTGTAGATATCGGAACCAATTATCTGATTGTTGTGTTAACCGATCTTGAAGGGCATTTGATTGAACAATTCGAACGGACGCTGGATGAAGAAGACATTCAGGCGACAGAAGAGGCATTAATCGAATTGACAGGGCTAGCCGTTGACAAAATACCGCCTTCCCCATACGGATTGACCGGAATCGGGGTGTGCGTACCCGGCTTGGTGGACAACGAACGGCAGGTGGTGTTTACGCCAAATAAGCCAATCCATTTGATTCCGTTAAAAGAAAAACTGGAAGAAAGGTTCGGCGTTCCCATTTTAATTGAAAACGAAGCAAATGCCGGTGCCGTTGGCGAGAAGAAATACGGAGAAGCCGGACAGCTGGAGCATGCCGTGTTTGTCAGCATTAATACCGGGATTGGTTTAGGGATTTTAATGAATGGAAAACTGTTTAGAGGTGTGCAAGGTTTTTCCGGAGAAGCCGGGCACATGTCCATTCACTTTGACGGCCCATTATGCCGGTGCGGGAATAGAGGCTGCTGGGAGCTTTACGCTTCGGAAAAAGCCGTCTTCTCTCACTATGGAGCGAATTCCGAAGCCCCGCTTTACGAAACCGTTAAAGAACTTGCAGACCGCAGTGATCCGGGTATGATGGAGACGTTTGAAAGATTCGGTTTTCATCTCGGCATCGGACTACTCAACATCTTGAAGACGTTGAATCCTGATACGATTATTTTGCGGAATACCATTGTGGAATCCTATCCGATCATCGTCGATGCGATTAAAAAAACGATTGCCTCAAGAAGTGCAGCAGAAGCCTTGTCTAATTATCATTTGAAAATCTCCTCGCTTGGCCGCACTGCCTCATCGCTTGGCATGTCCTCCCTTGTGATCGGGCATTTTCTGGAACGGTTTATGAACGAGAGATTTTAATTTTTATATCAAAAAAAAAGCGCATATTCCATTTAGGAATGCGCGCTTTGTTTAGCAGCTTGCACTTTCTTGCTGAACGCCTCGGCGGCCGCCTTTGGATCGGCAGCCTTGCTGATGGCGCTGATGACACTGATGCCGTCAGCGCCGGCCTCGATGACGGGGACGCAGTTTTCGGCCGTGATCCCGCCGATTCCGACCACAGGTATGCCAATCCCCTGCCTGCGGAGCTCTTGAATGAGCGAGACGCCCTGCACGGCTTTTGTATCCCGCTTTGTTTCAGTCGGGTAAACGGGTCCTGCACCGATATAATCCGCTCCATCCTTTTCCGCCTTTACGACTTCTTCAAGGTTATGCGCGGAGACGCCGAGGATTTTGTCCCCGATTCTCGCTCTGACGTCGGCGGCCTTATCATCATCCTGTCCGATATGCACACCATCGGCGTCAAGCGCAAGCGCGAGTTCTACATCATCGTTGATGATAAACGGAACATTGAACTGTTTGCAAAGAGCCTGCACCTGTCGAGCAAACGCCTTTTGATCTCCTGCTTTTAACGCGCCCTCGCCTTTTTCGCGGAATTGAAAAAGTGTCGCACCGCCTTTAAAGGCTTGTTCAATGACAGTTAAAGGATCGCCTGCAGTATTGTTTGAACCCATAATAAAATAGACTGACAACAGATCTTTCATCGTTTCTTTTGAGACTCGCGTCATCTTATTCCACCTCTCTGATCCTGCCGCGTTCTTTTATATCCATCAATTCAACAGCGGCAAGCTGATTCAAAAACTCGATTTGAAAGCTTCCGGGCCCCCGGCTTTCCGTTTTCTCCGCGGCCAACTCGGCCGCCGTTCCATAAAAAGCGGCTGCAGATACAGCGGCATGGCAAACGTCTTTTTCAACGGCGCAAAACGCACCGATGACAGAGGTAAACAGACAGCCTGTCCCCGTCACTTTCGTTAACAGTTGATGTCCGTTGCCCACGGTATACGTTTTTGTTCCATCAGTTATGACATCTTCAGCTCCGGTTATGATGACGGCTGTATCCCATAATTTCGCGGCTTTTTTGGCGAGCTCTGTTCTGTCGCCGCTCCCTTCACCTGCATCCACGCCTTTGATCAGCCAGTCCTCTCCAAGCGTGTTGGCAATTTCCGCGGCATTGCCTCTGACGGCGGAAACCTTCACTTCGCGCATAATTGCTTGAGCCGATTCTGTTCGAAACGGCGTCGCCCCAGCACCGACTGGGTCAAAAATAACCGGCACACCGTGTTCATTGGCGGACTTTCCTGCAATAATCATCGATTCAACAGATTCCCGGCTGAGCGTGCCGATGTTCAGCACAAGGGCTCCGGCGATCTTTGCCATGTCGGCGGCTTCTTCCCTCGCATACGCCATCACCGGCGATGCGCCGAGAGCCAGTAAACCGTTCGCCGTAAAGTTGGTGACGACATTGTTTGTCATATTGTGTACAAGCGGTTTTTGCTTTCTGACTTTCTCAATTCCTCTTGCGGCATCTTCCAGGTTCATTCGGCTGCATTCCTTTCTGTTTTTGAATTATCGCTCCATATATACGATTTTGTATGATCAATCCACGCCCTCGCCGCGAACGACAGGTAGCGGTCTTTTCTCCATATGACGGCGACATGCCAAGGAATGGCCGGCCTCACCAGCGGAATGATTCTCACTCTTTCCGGGTCAAGATCCCGGCAGATTCTTTCGGGCAAAAGCCCGATTCCAAGGTTAGCGGAAACCATTTCGCTGATGAAATCCCATTGCGAGGTTTCATAAATGACATTCGGCTGAAATCCCGCCTTCAAGCAAGCCGTAATGATCCGTTCGTGAAGAACAAAGTCTTCCCGGAAAAAGATAAACGGTTCTTCGCTTAACTGCCGAAGCTCGATCTCATCCGCATCGGCAAAACGATGAGACGGGTGGACGATCAGCATCAAGTCTTCTTTTACGATTGTAAAGGAGTGAAAAATCTCCTCTTTTGCAGGCAGGACGACAACGCCGATATCAAGCGATCCGTCTTCTACTCCTTCCTGCACTTTCACAGAGCCGTGCTCAACAAGCTGAAAGGTGACGTTCGGATATTTGTCTCTGAAATCCCCTATCACTTTCGGAAAAAAGCCGGAGCCGATCATCGGCGGCAAACCGATCCGGACGTGCCCTTTTTTGACGTCCATCAAGTCATTCAGCTCTGAAGTTAAATTTTGAAACGACTTGGTGATTTCCTGGGCCTGCACATACATGCTTTGCCCCGCATCAGTCAGCTCGATCTGACGCCCCCGCCGGTAAAACAGCTCGATCCCGAGCTCTTCTTCAAGATTTTTAATCATTTTGGAAATTGTCGGCTGGGATATGTATAATGACTGAGCGGCTTTTGTGAAGCTTTTCAGACGGGCTACCTCCAAGAAATAGGTTAAGTGGCGTATGTCCATTTGTTTGACACCCTTTCAGAGTTCCTGCTTGTATTCATATTCTAAACCAATTTCATTGTTTTCTGCACCCCCGCGGAGCATCCTTCTATATCAACATAAAAAAACGCCGCCGGCATACAGCCGGCAGCGCCTATCTTCGGGCAATCGCCTCATCCTGTTCCTTCAGCGTGTCCACATTCGAGCGGGTGTCCTCAATGTTTTTACGAACAGCCTCTTTATACTGTTTAACCATATTGCAAATTTCGGCTTCGCGTTCAAGCCACTTTTTCGTAAAATCAAGGTTGTTCCGCCCGAGCGCTCCGGCTGACGGGCTTTTTAAAGACACGGCTTGAAGCGTGCTGCTTACTTGTTCCAGCTGCTTCATAACCGCTGCATGGTTAAGTTTAATCGTTTTGCTCATTTCAACCATCCTTTTAAACCGTTGATTGTGCTGTGCAGAGCGTCGACGGCCTCCTCTCCTTTTTCCATCAGAAAGTCCGCCCGGTCGGCTGACCAGCTTGCAGCTTGAACAGCCCCTTTTTCAGAATCTAAAGCAAATATCTTTAAATCAATTTTATGAATATACCGATCATACTCATCGGTGAAAATTCTGTACATTGCCGTGTGCGCTTCATCACGTGCTTCGTCAAAATCGGCTGCCCTGCTTCCGGTCCACGACTCATCAAGGTTCGGCCGCAAAATCTGCCTGATTTCTTCGATTCCGAGGTTTTGTTCCCGCTCTACATCGCGCTTTGCCCGCTCCAGCCTTGCAATTTGTTCTTCCAGCTCTGCCGCCTTATGGGAGAGGACACCGTGTATTTTTTGCAGCGTGTCTGAGTAGTCCATTATTGTCACCTCTGAAATTGCAGTATGATTCGCATTGATTGCGGTTTTTCATAGATTCACATCTTTGACTAGACTTTCTCTCATTTCCAATATTTATAGTTTAAGTCGAAAATCACGGATGTTGAATAGGCTGTAAATACTGTTTTTAGGGATATATACACAGGTCGCCGTCTTCCTCACACCGCATTTCAAGGACATATAACCTGTCTTTTTGAATCATCTGTACACCGCTTTCATCGCGGGCAAGTCTAAAGGCACGGGAATACGGCAGTTTAATGGTCACAAAAAATCGCCAAATGATTCCGGACGACAATTTCTAATTTTAGTCAGGAAACTGTTTCTTTTGACCTGATTTGCGCTTTTAACTATAGACAAAATGAATATTATCTATTCTGTATATGTATTTTACCTATACTTAAAACTCATGTACACTCTTGTTTAGAAAGGGGGATAATGACATGAAAACATTCATTAAAGGATTAGGTCAGGTCGCTCTTTTGTTTTTATTCGCGCGTTTCATGAATCTGATTGCCGAGGTTCTTCATATAAACATTCCCGGCAGCATTCTCGGGATTATCGTCATTTTTGCGCTTCTTCATTTCAAAGTCATTAAGCTGGAATGGATTGAAATCGGCGCCTTGTGGCTTCTCGCGGAGCTGCTTTTGTTCTTTGTCCCTTCAGCCGTCGGGATTATGAACTACGGAGATATTCTGGCTGAATTCGGCACAAGCATTATACTCGTTGTCCTCATCAGTACATTCGTCGTCATGGTGTCGACCGGAATGCTGACTCAATTGATTGCCAAAAGAAAGGAAAGGAAAAGAACATGCTCATCGGATGCTTAAGCCTGATCGCAACAGTGTTAATTTATCTCGGTGCAAAAGCGGTCTATTCACGCCATCCAAAGGTGTATGCGTCACCTTTATTGGTCACGCCGGTGATCCTTGTCGGCCTGCTGCTTTTCATCAACGTGCCCTTTGAAGCGTACAATGCGGGCGGTCGCTTGTTGACAGACATGCTCCAGCCGGCTACCGTGGCTTTTGCGATTCCGTTGTACAAATACTTTCCAGTCTTGAAAAAATACGCGGTTGAGATCATTATCAACGTGACTGTAGGCTGCTGTATCGCGATCCTGTCAACAGCGTTTATCGCAAAACTTTTCAAGCTGAATGAAGACCTGATTGAGAGCCTCGTTCCCAGATCGGTCACAACGCCAATTGCAATGAGCGTTTCTGAAATGATCGGCGGAATGCCCGCGGTGACCGCTGTTTTTGTTATATTGACCGCCCTGTCCGGATCAGTGATCGGACCGATGGTCATTCGCTACTTCCGGATTGATAATGAAATCGCAAGAGGCGTGCTGCTTGGCACAAGCGCCCACGGCGCAGGTACGTCAAAAGCATTTGAGCTCAGCTCCGTGTCCGGAACGATTTCAAGCGTATCGATGATCCTGGCTGCGATTATCACGCTTTGCGCAGCGCCGTTTCTCATTTCCCTTATTGCATTGTCATAGCCGAAAAATAAAAAAACCAAATTGGGGAAGTTTTTTCCGCCAATTTGGTTTTTTTCATTTAGACATCGAGCAGCACATCAGCAATAATAAAAAGAAATACACCTGATAGCCTTGTCATGCGGCAGTTTGGGGGAAATTCAAACCGAAAAGTGTGAAATTCCCCCGATCCATCCGCCGCCATTCCCGAGAAAAATCCATCGCTTTTTTTTTTGGAAAATATCCGCAAAAATCCCGTGAAAGCCCCTGTGAGAAAAGCGGCCGTCAACAATACGTTGACAAAGACCATCAATATAGTCTCACCCTTTCAGCTGTTCAACCGCTGTCTCAAATTCCTTTTCAATCTCTGCCGGCGGCTTCTTTGTCATCAGGCTGACGGCGATGATCACGACTGTACAAACAATAAATCCGGGAATGATTTCATAAACCGGGTCAAAAGCTTTCACTTGCTCCCACACAATAACGGTCAGCGCACCGGACAGCATCCCTGAAAGGGCGCCCCACTTCGTCATTCGTTTCCAATACAGGCTCAGCAGAACGACAGGGCCAAATGCCGCCCCGAAGCCTGCCCATGCATAGCCGACAAGATTCAGTATCGTTTCATTCGGATGAAGCGCCATCATAAGTGCGATCAGTGAAATGGCGAGGACAGACAGCCTTCCGACAAGAACAAGTTCTTTGTCAGAAGCCCCTTTCCGGACAAACGCTTTATAAAAATCCTCTGTCAGCGCGCTTGAGGTTACAAGAAGCTGCGAAGAAATCGTGCTCATGACAGCTGCTAAAATGGCGGCCAGCAAAAACCCCGTAATCATCGAAGGGAACAAAAGGTCGGCCAGCTTAATGAATATCGTCTCGGCATTCTTTAACGAAAGATGATTCGCGCTGAAATAGGCGATGCCGACGAGCCCTGTCAGCATCGCTCCGCAAATCGAAAAGATCATCCAGCCCATGCCGATTCTTCTGGCACTCTTCAACTCTTTCACGCTGGAAATCGCCATAAACCTGACAATAATATGAGGCTGTCCAAAATAGCCGAGCCCCCATGCCAGTAAAGAAATAATCCCGATTGCGGTTGTTCCTTGAAACGGGCGGAGGAGGTCCGGGTTGACCGCGCTCACTTCCGAAAACGCCGGCGCAATTCCCCCCAATTGGACAAAAACAACGATCGGCATTAAGATGAGCGCGATAAACATGAGCGTCCCTTGAACAAAATCGGTCCAGCTGACAGCCAGAAAGCCCCCGAAGAGCGTATAAAGAATGACAACCCCGGCCGTCAGCCAGATGCCGATCCGATAATCAAGGTGGAATGCGGTTCTGAACAGCTCTCCGCCCGCCACCATTCCGGATGATGTATAAAAAGTGAAAAATACTAAAATAACAAAAGCCGACGTCACCCGTAACAGCCTTGAACCGTCTTTAAAACGGTTTTCGAAATAATCCGGTATGGTAATGCTGTTGCCGGCCGTTTCCGTATACGTTCTCAGCCTCGGCGCAACATACACCCAGTTCAAATAAGCGCCGATTGTCAGACCGACAACGATCCAGCCGCTGCTCAATCCGTTCAGAAACATCGCACCGGGCAGCCCCATTAATAGCCAGCCGCTCATATCGGAAGCACCTGCGCTTAACGCGGTGACAGCGGGGCCCAGATTCCTTCCGCCAAGCATGTAGTCGGTCAAATTTGAAGTTCTTCGATATGCAAAATATCCGATAAAAAGCATTCCTGCCATATAAATACCTATCGATATTAAAATTCCGTAATCCATAACTTCCCCCTGCCTGAGTTTTTCGCGTAATATCAATATACATGAATAATTGATCGACAGGTATTGTTTTTATCGCAAAATTTTTCCCGTCCTTACATTAACGGCGGCGGATCCGCAAAAAGACAACTTTTAAATAATCGCCTTCAGGATAGCTTTTCACCGTATTAAAATCTTCAGGAAGCGAATGCTCCTCAAGCACTGTAAAGCGCGTCCCTGTTTCTTTGCATGCCGCTTCGATAAAACCTTTGAATTTTTTCATTCCAAAAGCGCTGCTGTTCGTCGAAGCGACGATTACACCTTGATCTTTAGTGATCCGAATCGCGTCTTTCAACAGATTTTTATAATCCTTTGCCGCGCTGAATGTATGCTTTTTTGTTCTCGCAAATGAAGGTGGATCAAGGATGACGAGGTCAAAGGCGAGTTCTTTTTTGACCGCGTATTGAAAATATTTAAAAACGTCCATGACTTTAATATCATGAGCTTCATAATCCAGCCCGTTCACGCTGAATTGTTCGATCGTCCTGCTTAAACTGCGGTTTGCAACATCAACGCTCGTCGTTTTTTCAGCGCCTCCAAGCGCCGCCGCCACAGAAAATGCACCTGTATATGAGAAGGTGTTGAGCACGGTTTTTCCTTCCGCATACCGGTCCCTAACCGCTTTGCGGACATGGCGCTGATCGAGAAAAACGCCGGTCATCGCTCCGTCATTGAGGTAAACGGCAAAATGAATGCCATTCTCTTTCACAATGATCGGAAATTCCCCTCTCTCTCCTCTGACAAAATCGTCATCTTCTACATACTGCCCGGCCGTATTAAACCGTTTTTTCTCATATACGGCTTTATAGTCCGTCAATTCATCAAGGGCTTCCATAATCGTTTCCTTAAACGTATAAATCCCTTTGCTGTACCATTGGAACAAATAGTAGCCGTCATAATAATCAATCGTAAAGCCGCCGATTCCGTCGCCTTCCCCGTTAAACAAACGAAAAGCGGTCGTATCCGGGTCTTGAAAAAGCGTTTTTCTGGCCTGAAAGGCGTTTGCCAACCTGCTTAAAAAGAATGACTGATCAATCGATTCCTCTTCGTTTCGGGTCAGAATCCAGCCGATCCCTTTGTTTTGCTCGCCATAATAGCCCTTTCCCAAAAACCTGCCGTTTTCATCGGCAACCCTGATCAGCGAACCTTCTTTTATACCGTTTTCTTGCAAAGAAACAGCTTCTTTTTCAATTAAGGGATAGCCCTTTTTCATTTTTGCAGCGAATGGATGTTTTATTTTTAATGTATGCATTTGATTTCAGTCCTTATTTTAAAGTCTTCTCTATCCTACCATAACGCCTGATCAATATTCTTATTCATCATGTAATCGATATAATTGACAGATGATTCCGATCTTTCTAAAATGATGGAGAAACGAAAGGAGGAATGGCGAATTGGCGCGAATCGACCACGTAGGGCTGATGGTGAAAGACATTGATGCTTCAATCGCATTCTACCAGGATGTGATCGGAATGACGCTGAAAGGCAGAATGACCCATACAAACGGCGTCATGAAGCTCGCTTTTTTAGGCTTTTAGAACAGAGACGAGACAGAGCTTGAATTGATCGAGGGATATAACGACAGCCTTCCTCAAGAAGGAAAAGTACATCATTTTGCCGTCTCAACCGATGATATCGAGGCTGAATTCGCCCGCGTAAAAGGCGCCGGCATCAAGCTGATGGAAGACGAGATCACCGTATTGCCGAACGGCTTCCGCTATTTTTTTCTTTTTGGGCCGGAAGGAGAAATGGTCGAGTTTTTTCAAAGAACATAACCGGACGCGGCTTATCGCGTTTCCGGTCTTGATGGAACGCGGAAAGCCGGCGGCTGTTTTTCGATAAACCTTTTGATATTTTGATATGTCACTTCTTCGATGCGCCTGATGCTTTCATACGTAGCGCCGCCGATATGCGCCGTGCATATGGCATTGCCGAGGCTGGTGATCCGGGCGGCCGGCGGTTCGGTTTCAAAGACGTCCAATGCTGCACCTCTGATCTGTTTTTGTTCAAGCGCTTGAATGAGCGCGCTTTCGTCTACCACTTCTCCGCGGGCAATGTTGACCAGGTACGCGGTTTTCTTCATTTTTGCCAGCTTTTCTTGATTGATCAAATGATAGGTGGCCGGTCTTAATGACGTGCTGATACAGACAAAGTCAGATTTCGCCAGGAGATCGTCAAGCTCTGCGAACCGTACATTCAGCCGTTTGGCTGCATTATAGTCTTTGTATGTGCCGTACGCCAAAACGTTCATATGAAACCCGGAGGCCCGCCTTGCAACCTTTTTGCCGATTTCCCCAAAACCGATAAGACCCAGCGTTTTTCCATCGAGCTCATAGCCCATCGCCGATTGCCATAAACCGGCTTTGACTGCGGCGTTTGACTGCGGGATCGAACGGGCGCCGGACAGCAGAAGGCCGAATGCCAAGTCGGCGACTGCCGAGGCGTTTTGGCCGGGAGCATTCGTGACAAGGATTCCTTTTTCGTTTGCATATTCTACATCAATATTGTCGATTCCCGCGCCGAATTTCATGATATATCGGAGTTCCGGGGCGGCGTCGATCAGCTCCCGATCCGCTTTTTCAATGCCGGCGATATAAATATGGACATCCTTGATATGAGTCAGTAAATCCTGTCTCGTCAACCGATTTGAATCCAAAAACACAAATTCGGCACCGAGCCGTTCGACCCTTTCCTTCAACAGCGGCGCTGCGCGGTAAAACAGTCCGTTAAGCGTCAACAGCACTTTAACCAAAAGCACTCCTCCATTCGTCAAAAATGTTTGCACGCCAAGAAAAATGCTTGTTTCCGATGAAAGGAAACAAGCGAATATGGGGATACGTCAGGGTTTGTTGTAAATTATATCGATTCATCCTGCGATTTAAAATGAGATTGGCATGTTAGCTGACATGGTTTTTAGACAATTTGGCCGGCTGGTTAAAGGCTGTGGACTGCAAATACTTAAAATATTGACGGGCGTACGGGTGTGAGGTGTTTGAATTCCAAGGCTTGTTTCCGCCGCAGAAATGAACGATTGCCGGATTTGCCCTTGTTTCCATATAGCGCTTTTGATCAATGAGGGAAGCCGGTGTTTTTTCTTTTAAAATAATGTGTGTTTGGGCATTCCACCTC
The DNA here is from genome assembly GCF_056155945.1 of Bacillus sp. GM2. Lineage (NCBI taxonomy): Bacteria > Bacillati > Bacillota > Bacilli > Caryophanales > Bacillaceae > Bacillus > Bacillus sp. GM2. The sequence goes on along the minus strand of NZ_JBRKSZ010000008.1, from coordinate 1,273,854 downwards.
GGATGAAGTTCGAGCCACTGATCATAAAGAATCGCATTCAGCGCGTCTTGGTCATGAAACACAAACATGTCTTCATCGTTGTTATTGATAAAGTCGATGACTTTTTTCGAAATGTCGTTTTTTCTCCAAGCTTCCATATCGATAACCATAATACCTGAGTTAAAATATTTTGCTTCGTCGCTGATGTTCATCTTTTTCAGCCGTTCATGCTGGCCTGCATCTTCAACCGCCGCTGCGTAATACGGTGAAATGTCCTTGTCCCACAACTTCGATATATCCTCTAAAACTAAGGCGTCGCAATCGACATAAATCATTCGTTTGACGGATTCGTCATCAATCAGATCCGGGATGGAAATCCGATAGTATGCCGCTTTTGTAATATGGCTGCTTTCGATCGCCCGGTCATACTGGCTTTTTTCTACATTAAGAAATGTAATGGGGGCTCCGAATTGAAGGGTCGTCTCTTCCAGACGCTTTTTATTTTCCGGTTCAATCCCTCCGTCGATGACATACAGTTTCACATCGCGCGTCTGATCCATATTCGTCAGCAATGATGCGAACATCACGCTTAAATGCTGTGCGTAGTTATTGTCTGTACAAGAAATAATATGCATGGTTCGGTCGCTTTTCATATGTCTTCCATCTCCTTTTCTTTTTTTGTTCTATTCCCTTTTTTCAAAAGATAAACACCGTCGATAGGCCGAAAAAAAAGGATCTTGCAAGATCCTCAGATTGTATGGCGTCTATTTCACGATCTTTTGGCAAAAAGCTTCTTTGAATAAAAGTAAGGATAGCCAACAATGATGAGTGGAGCTGCTAATGCAAGGAGTACCCATGAGCCTGAGTGACTGTCTCTAATGACTCCAATGAATATACAAGTACCGATGAGAACATATAATAAAGCACCTAAAAACCAATACATATTCATTCCTCTTTTTCTTTACACGTGTTCTTGGATTGACTATTTTTGTTTCTATGCTTGTCTGTTTTTTCGTTCGTATTGCTTAATCGATCAGGGCACTGATTTTTTGACACTTTCTCAGTTCGGATACCTTTTCTTTTTAATGATAAAATTGTGTGATCAATCGATTTCAATGTTGATCATTCCTTTAATAAATAGTGAGTTCTTCATTATTTTAAATGTAAATTTGAAAAGATAAAACGTACATAAAGGCAGAACACTTATGTACGTTTGGGCAATGAACATATGTTGGGAACATCTAATGGTTCACTGCACCTTGGTATTGTTGTGTTCCTTCTCTTCCTATAAAATGATTGGATAAATGTATATTGCACGATTAATGAATGACATGAATCTCTGTTCGGTTAAACTATTAAAGGAAGTGGATGAGGTTTGAATCCTTTCAAAGAAAAGTACTACTCACATGATAGACGGGCATTAAATATGCTTGCGCTCAGAGTGCCTGGCCTGGCTTTTATTCTCATGATCTATGTAGCCTCTGTCGTGCTGCAATTTCTTAATGGGAGCTGGTCCATTTTATTGCTTCATGTGTTCACAGTATTGACCGCCATTTTTGCTTTGCTGCATTGGCATTCATATCGCTGGGTTAAGAAAAGGGTCATTCTATATTTTGTGCTGCAAGGTTTGATTACTTTTACACTGGCTAATGTCATGACCGGCTTCTTAGTGCTGATTATCATTGGCCTTTATGCATTTTTGATTGGACAGATTATAGGAATGGCAGATAGAAAAAAGACTTTCCTCATACTTTATTTATTGCTGCTGCTGTTCATCAATGTAGTATATCAGATTCACAAAGGTGAATATTTGCATTTTCTTGTCATTGCCGTACCTACTATAACCGTGATTATTACTTATGCCGCTACATTATTTGCCCAAGTCGATGAAAAGATAAAAGCGCAGCTGACTCTTGAAAGGCTGGAGCTGGCTCATCAGCAGGTCGAACAGCTGACGCTGCAAAACGAAAGGCAGCGTATGGCCCGGGACTTACACGATACGCTTGCTCAAGGACTGGTCAGTTTAAATATGCAGCTGGATGCGATTCATGTTCATCTCGCCAAAGGCAACACAGAGAGAGCAATAGAAATCATTCAACAATCAATGAAAAGAGTGAGAGGTACATTGGCGGACGCGCGTTCAGCGATTGACGATCTGCGCAGCAAATCAGAAGAAATCGGTTTTTTAAAAGAAAGAATTACCTCATTAATGGATCATTTTCAAGAGTCGACAGGCATGGCTTGCTTTTTAGACTACAGATTAGACCAAGTGCCGGACGTTCGAACAGCTGAAAACTGTTATTACATCATTGGAGAATGCATAGCGAATGCCGTAAAGCATGCTGAAGCAGAAACGATCTCAGTGTCCATTTGGGATGATGATAAGAGGAGGCTCCATTTAACCGTCAAGGATAACGGCAAAGGATTTGATGTTGAAAAAGGCAAGAAAAAGAGAGGACATTATGGGCTTCTCTGCATAGAAGAACGCGTCAGAGCAATGAAAGGCCAATTCAATATAAAGAGTACAACATCTAAAGGAACACAAATTGATATCACTGTACCAATTCAGGGAGAGATGCCAGATGAATAAGGTTTTAATCGTTGATGACCATCTTGTCGTGAGGGAAGGTCTGAAGCTTTTAATTGAAACGAATGATCACTACATCATCATAGGAGAGGCGGAAAATGGCAAAGCAGCAGTCCGCCTTGCAGATGAATTAAAACCGGATATTATTCTCATGGATTTGTATATGCCGGAGATGAGCGGGTTAGAAGCCATTAAACTAATAAAAGAAAAACACGACATCCCCATCATTATTTTGACTACGTATAATGAAGATCACTTAATGATCGAAGGAATTGAATTAGGGGCGAAAGGATATCTATTGAAGGATACAAGTTCAGAAACCCTTTTTCATACGATGGACGCAGCAATAAGAGGAAACGTGCTATTGCAGCCTGATATCTTAAAACGTCTGCAAGAAATCCAATTGGAGCGGATGAAGAAGCAGAGCAGTGATACGCAGCTGACAGAAAAGGAAGTCATAGTTCTAAAAGCAATTGCTAAAGGTCTTAAAAGCAAAGCGATTGCCTTTGATTTGGGCGTCTCTGAGAGAACAGTAAAGTCTAGACTAACGTCCATTTACAATAAATTAGGCGCGAATTCAAGAACTGAAGCAGTGACGATTGCCATGCAAAGAGGCGTTCTGACATTAGACTAATAATATCAAATTAAAATTTGCCCAAACGTACATGCCCGAATGTACGTTTTTTTTATTTCATTGTCCACTACAATGAGAAAGAATGTGATCAAGCAATGTGTTGAAAGGAGATTATCATGTCAAAAATGTTATATAAATTAGGAGGATGGGTTGCTCGCAATCGCATAAAAGTAATATGCGCATGGATCGTTGTGCTAGTTGCTTCGATAGGCCTTGCAATCACGTTAAAACCAAGTTTTTCTGAGGATATGTCCATACCTGACACACCTTCGGAAAAAGCGATGGATGTCATTCAAAAAGAATTTCCCCACGGTCCTGATAAAGGGAGCATACGGGTTATTTTCGGTGCTGAAGATGGGGAGAAACTGACTTCGAAGTCAGCGGAAAAAGCAATAGAAAATACGTTAAAGGAAATCGATAAAGATGGTTCCGTTGACTCGATTGCAAGTCCTTTTGTGACAGGAACAATCGCGAAAGATGGCACAGTTGCCTATGCTGATATCAAGTATAAATCATCAGCAGATGATATTAAAGATTACTCTATCAAACACTTAAAAGACAGTTTGAAAATGGCTGATTATGAAGGATTGCAAACTGAACTAAGCGGAGATGTACCAGGAGCTGAGATGGAGATAGGCGGTATCTCTGAAATTGTCGGCATTATTTTGGCCTTTATCGTTTTGGCCATTACGTTTGGCTCTTTATTAATAGCAGGTTTGCCGATTTTAACAGCACTGATTGGATTAGGTGTAAGTATTGGGCTTGTTTTGATTGGGACACAAGTATTCGATATCGCTTCCGTCAGTCTATCATTAGCCGGAATGATTGGCCTTGCAGTTGGAATTGATTATGCTTTATTTATTTTTACGAAGCACCGCCAGTTTTTAGGCGAAGGTATACAAAAAAATGAATCAATTGCGAGAGCTACAGGAACAGCCGGGAGTGCAGTCGTTTTTGCCGGACTTACTGTTATCGTAGCACTTTGCGGATTGACTGTCGTTAACATTCCTTTTATGTCTGCAATGGGGCTGACAGCAGGACTTAGTGTACTGATGGCTGTTCTCGCTTCAATCACGCTTGTGCCTGCCGTCTTGTCGATAGCGGGGAAACGGATGGTTCCGAAAGCAAACAAGAAAAAAGAAAAACAAAGCGCGGAAACAAATGTCTGGGGACGCTTTGTCACAAAGAATCCTATCATGCTAAGTGTATGCAGCATTCTGATTTTGCTCGTTATTAGTATCCCATCTATGCATTTGGAGCTGGGCTTGCCTGATGCAGGGATGAAAGCGAAGGATAACCCGGATCGCCGGGCTTATGACTTGCTTGCCGACGGTTTTGGAGAAGGATTTAATGGTCAATTAACAATCGTAGCGGATGCCGCAAGTGTAACAGAAAATAAGGCGGAAGCCTTCGCAGATGCAGTGAAAGAAATAAAGGAACTGGACCATGTAGCGAGTGTCACTCCGGCAATGCCTAATAAAGAAGGGAACTTTGCCATCATTACAGTAGTTCCTGAAACAGGTCCAAATGATGCAGCAACGAAGGATTTGGTAAAGGATGTACGCAGCTTATCAGATAAAAACGGAGTAGATTTGCTCGTTACTGGATCAACCGCAGTGAATATTGATATTTCAGATCGCCTTAATGATGCGATACCGGTGTTTGCTGTACTCATTGTTGGTTTTGCGTTTGTATTGCTGACAATCGTATTCCGTTCGTTGCTTGTGCCTCTTGTTGCTGTCGCAGGTTTCATATTGACGATGACAGCCACTCTTGGAATCTGTGTATTTGTTTTACAAGACGGGAATCTCATCGACTTTTTCAAAATACCTGAAAAAGGGCCGATACTCGCGTTCCTGCCGATTTTATCCATTGGGATTCTGTTCGGATTAGCGATGGATTATCAAGTATTCCTTGTAAGCAGAATGCGTGAAGAATATGTAAAAACAAAGAATCCAGTACAAGCCATTCAGGCTGGATTAAAACACAGCGGTCCTGTTGTCACCGCAGCCGGCCTGATCATGATATTCGTTTTTGCAGGGTTTATCTTTGCTGGTGAAGCTTCTATTAAAGCCAACGGGTCGGCTCTTTCCTTTGGTGTGCTCTTTGATGCATTTATTGTACGAATGACACTGATTCCAAGTCTGATGAAGCTGATGGGGAATGCAGCCTGGTATTTGCCAAAATGGCTGGACAAGATTATTCCGAATGTAGACATAGAAGGGCATCAACTCACGAAGGAAATACAGCCAGAAACAGCTCATGAACAAAAGAAACAAATCAGTATGTAATAGAAAGCAGATCTTTTACGAGATCTGCTTTTTTGCTTCATACAAACGTTTATTTTTTAGAAAAGGTTAATCGCTAATATCAGCCATGGAAAAGAATCATGCATGATCCTTTTTTTCTCTCACCTTCCCGGCAATCCAAAACGGCAAATAGAGAAGATAGAAGAAGACGATCGTGACCGCTTCAGCTGATAAAAGATACCACGGCCATGGCCCGAGCACATCTAACAGCGATGCTCCGCCGCCGGGCTTCTTCATCATGTACATATAGTTCGAGTTCAGCAAACGGTTGATCAAAAAAATGAGAGCGCCATAAACATTGACAAGAAGAAACGTGACCCAGAGAGAGCGAACCGTCGGCTTATACCTTTCGGCTGCAATCATCAGGAGGCAGGCGAGAACGACGATCCCGTGGGAAATGAAAAATTCAAAAAAGCGGAAATGAGGAAAGCCGTACCTTCCCAAGTCAGGCGTCAGAATCGCCTGCAGCGCGCTTCCCAAACCGGCAAAATAAAGAAATTTAAACAAGTTGAGGTTTTTCGTCAATAACAGAATGATGACGAGATAAACCGAAAGGTCGCTGAGGTGGAGCGGCAAACAATAGCGCGGCGTCCATGAATTTACATAGATAAACCAGGAGTGGTAGCTGATTTCAGAAATCAATAAAACCGCCACAAAGGCATAGCGAATCACCCGGTTCCACCGCGGTTTTTGCAACGTCTTGCGAAAGACGAACAAACAAACGCCGAGCGCTGCAAGCACCAGCAAAGTCAGTATATGAGATGTTGAAAAAAATTGAAACGAGCCGAGCTGATAATCTTTTTGAAAGTATGTTTTCATCCTGAGCACCTGTCATCAAAATATTTGAACGTTATTTTGTGACAAACCATGATCTATTATTCAAAAAGGCCGCCGAATATCCGGCAGCCGGGTGTCACATAGAAATAGAATCGTTTTCCTCTGCGTTATCATTGACCTGAATCCGTTCAACCTTTCCGACAAGAAAGATGTAGGAAAGCGCTCCCGCAAGGGCGAGGGCTCCGATAAAGACGAGGGCGGGCGCAAAGCTTCCGCCGTTGGCGAGAAAGCCGATGACAATCGGAACGATAACGGAGGCGAGGCTGCCGACAAAATTAAATACTCCGCCGGTCAGCCCGATCAAATGCTTAGGCGCTAAAGACGATACAAGCACCCATGTAATGGAGGCCAAACCGTTTCCAAAAAAGGCGAGCGTCATAAACAAAATGATCAGAGATGTCTGATCGACATAATTGGCACCGATAATTGAAATAGACAGGAACAATCCGGTAATAATCGGTGTTTTGCGGGCAACCCCGGCCGATACGCCTCTTTTGATCAAAAAGTCGGACAGGAAGCCGGACAACAGAACACCGGTAAATGCCGCAAGAAATGGAAGCGAGGCGAGAAAACCGGATTGGAGAAAATCAAGGCCTCTATATTTTACAAGGTATGTCGGAAACCACGTCAGAAAAAACCATAAAGTCGAATTAACGGCGAACTGTCCGATATATATGCCCCACAGCTTGCGATGAGCGGTCACTTGTTTAAAATGCTTCCAAGTAAATGCCGATTTCTCTTTCTCGGAAGTCCGGCCGCGGCGGACGATACCCCCGCCTTTTTCAATATGGTCAAGTTCAGCCTTGTTTACCTTTGGATGACGATCAGGATCACGATAAAAGATATACCAGATCAGGCCCCAGATGATGCCGATCACCCCTGTTACAATAAAAAGGCCGCGCCAGCCGACGACATGCTGGATGGCGCTGAGCGCCGGCGTCAAAAATGCAAGGCCGGCAAATTGCCCCGACGTATAAAATGCAATGGCTGAAGCTCTTTCCTGTTCAGGGAACCATGAAGTCACCACCCGGTTATTGGTCGGAAAAGCCGGCGCTTCAAACGCTCCGGTCGCAAGACGCAAGCCGAATAGCGAACCGAAGCCGCGGACAAACCCCTGAAGCAATGTTGCGAGCGACCATGTAACCAAGGTAAAGCCGTAGACAAGCCTCGGGCCAAACCGGTCGACAAGCCCGCCGCCCGGTATTTGCAGTGCGCAGTAAGCCCAGCCGAAAGCTGAAAAAATCAAGCCCAATTGAACGGCAGACAAGTTTAAATCGTCCCCGATTGCAGAAGCTGCAACAGAGATATTGCTTCGATCCATATAATTGATCACGACACATACAAAAATAAACAGCAGTACCCGCACTCTAACCTTTGTCGGCTTCTCTTTTAAAGTTGTTTGTTTCATGACAGGCCCTCTCCTTTTATTTGATTGTAATGACGGACACCTTTTGAAAACGGTATCATTTTTTACCATTCAGCTATGCTTCCGTCCTTGTGCCGCCATACCGGATTGCGCCAGTTGTGCCCGATATCAGCCATTTTACGGACGTGATCTTCATTGATGTCCACCCCAAGGCCAGGTCCATCCGGAATCCGGACATAGCCGTCCTCATAGAAAAACACCTTTTGATCTACTATATAATCAAGCAAATCCGTCCCTTTGTTGTAATGGATCCCTAAGCTTTGTTCCTGTATAAATGCATTGTGGCACGTTGCATCAACCTGAAGGCATGCCGCCAGAGCGATCGGGCCCAGCGGACAATGAGGGGCGGCGGCGACATCAAATGCTTCCGCCATCGACAGGATCTTTTTGCATTCGGTAATTCCGCCGGCGTGTGACAAGTCAGGCTGAATGATATCGACATAGCCGTCAGTCAGCAGGTTTTTAAACTGCCACTTTGAAAACATCCGTTCTCCAGTCGCAATCGGAATTGAGACGAGGCTGGCGATATCGCGGAGCGCCTCGTTGTTTTCCGGCAGAACAGGCTCTTCTATAAACATCGGCCGAAACGGTTCAAGCTCCTTTGCCAAGATCTTCGCCATCGGCTTGTGCACCCTGCCGTGAAAGTCAATGCCGATTCCGATGTACGGGCCGACCGCTTCTCTGACTGCTGATATTCTTTCAATCACCTGATCGATTTTTTCATGTGAATCGATGTATTGCAGCTCTTCCGTGCCGTTCATTTTGACGGCTGTAAAGCCTTTATCAACCACCTGTTTGGCAGCGAGGCCGACGTCTTGAGGCCTGTCTCCGCCAATCCATGAATAGACCTTGATCGATTCCCTGTTCTTCCCTCCGAGCAGCTGATGCACGGGAGCGTTGTAAAACTTGCCCTTAATGTCCCAAAGCGCTTGATCGATGCCTGCAATCGCGCTCATCAGAATGGGCCCGCCCCGATAAAACCCGCCTCTGTACATGACATTCCAATGGTCTTCGATGTTCATCGGGTCTTTGCCGATCAAATATTCCATTAACTCGCCCACAGCCGCCTTAACTGTCGCGGCCTTTCCCTCGATTACCGGCTCTCCCCATCCTGTAATGCCTTCATCCGTTTCGATTTTTAAGAAAAGCCAGCGCGGCGGAATTAGGAAACACTCGAATCCTGTTATTTTCATCTCTGATCTCCCCTTTTTACTGTTTTGCTGCTTCAACAAATTGCTTTGCTTTTTTGGACAGCTCTTCTAAAAACGCGTCATTAACATCTTTATTAGCCCGAACAAGCGAACCGCCGATTCCCGCTCCGACCGCACCGGCCTGCAGAAACTCGTGAAGGTTTTCCAATCCGACTCCTCCAGTCGGAAGCAGCGGAATATGCGGAAGCGGTCCGTGGATATCCTTGATATAGCCAGGCCCCATTGTTCCGGGAAATACCTTGATGATGTCTCCCCCGCTTTCATACGCCGTCAATATTTCAGTCGGGGTAAAAGCGCCTGGAATGCTGACCGCTCCATACCGTTTTGTCAGCTTGATCGTCTCTTCATTGACGGTCGGAGACAGGATAAACCGCGCGCCGGCTAAAAGCGCCGCTCTCGCAGATTCGGGATCAAGTACGGTTCCCGCTCCGACAAGCATTTCGTCCCCAAAATGCTCTGAAACCGCTTCAATCGCTTTGATCGCTTGAGGGGAATTAAGCGTAATCTCCACAAGCCTGATGCCGCCCGCTTTTAATGCGCCGGCAATGCTCACTGCCTCCTCCGGATTGTATCCGCGGATGATCGCAATCAGTTTTTGTTCTTCGATGTGTGACAATACCATCATTTCTGCCACCCTTTCTCTACGGTTTTTTTATCGGCTGACATCTTCTTCATCAGATTGTTCCATAAACGCAAACAGTGATTCGCGGTCAGGCAGCCCTTCAATATCACCGTTTACCGCCGCTACCATGGCGCCGACGGCACAGCCCCGTTTGACAGCTTCTGAAAGCGGAATTTGATCAATCAAACCCGATAATACGCCGGCCGCAAAGCCGTCTCCGGCACCCACGGGATCCGCTGCTGCCTGAATCTGATAGCCTTCCGCATAGCCGCTTTCGTTCCCGCCGGCATAATAGGCGCCTTTTGAACCAAGCTTGATGATCGCAGTTTCAGCCCCCAGCCCGCGGATGGCTTCCGCAATTTTTTTCTCATCAGCGGTGCCGAACAAAAAACGCCCTTCGCTCAACCCCGGAAGCACGATATCAGACCGTTTGATAAGTTCAAACATGGTCTGCCGCGCCCGCTCTCCGTCCCAGAGCTTTTTTCGAAAGTTCGGATCAAATACAACGCATTTATTGTGCTTTTTGGCGAGCTCCACTGCATAAAACACCGCATCTGAAGCGCTTTCACTTAAAGCCGGGGTAATTCCCGTAATGTATAAAAGCCCCGCTTTCTCAATGTATTGCTCATCAATATCGCATTTCTTTAAAAAACTCGCCGCTGAAAGCGTCCTGTAATAGAAGACATTGACTTTGGCCGCGCTTTTCCTTTCTTTAAAAAACAAACCGGTCGGCGCCGCGTCATCGAGCTTCACCTGGCTCACATCGACTCCTTCTCCTCTGACAGAAGAAAGAATCATCGCCCCGAACTCGTCTTTTCCAAGCCGTGTAATCCAGCCGGCTTTTTTCCCGAGCTTCGAAAGCCCGATCAGCGTGTTGGTTTCTGCGCCCGCTATTCTCACCTGATAGTTTCTTGCGTATCTGAGAGGGCCGTCTTCATTCGGAGTGAACAGCGCCATTGTCTCTCCTATGCTAATAACATCCATCAGAACTCTCTCCTTTGCTAAAGCGGCTTTCTATATCCGCCAATGCTTTCTGTAATTTTTCCGGCTGTGTGAAGCAGCTGCTCAACGATAAGTGCCTTTCTTGCGAGCATGCGCTCCTTTGGCCCGGCAGTGCTGATCGCCGCCTTCATTACGCCATCCGGACCATAGACAGGCGCCGCCAGACAAAACAAACCTTCTTCATTTTCTTCATTGTCAACGGCATATCCCTGTTCCAAAAATGTCTGCAGCTGCTTTTCCAGCTCATCTCTGGCGGTGATGGTATGCCCGGTAAACCGGATAAATTCCATGCGGTCGAGCAGCCCTTCCCTTTTATCCTCCGGCATGAATGCCAAAAATGCCTTGCCAAGCCCGGTGCAATAAAGCGGTTTGCGCGAGCCGGGCTGTGCGGTTGTTCTGATTGACCTGTTGTTATCGATTTTTGCGATGTAGACGAGCTGATCATCGGATAGAACGGCCATAAACACCGTTTCCTGAACGCCGTCCATCAGCTGTTTTAAAAAAGGAACGCCCTGCGATGAAATGTCTATCGACTCCATGGCAGCGGTTCCAACTTGAATCAATTTTGCCCCCAGCCTGTAACGCTTGACAGCATCCTGCTGAAGGTAACCTTCATCCAAAAGTGTAGCGGCCAAATTGAATGTACTGCTCTGAGGCAGCGAAAGTTCTTTGCTGATTTCCTTTACGGTTAATCCATCCGGATGATTTGACAGCAATTCAAATATACGTACAACACGTACCGCGGATTTTACTGACATGACACCCTCCAAAATTCACATATGTGATTCAAAATCAGGATCCTGATAATTCGGACGTATTCTAAACAGAAAGAAGGCTCACGTCAACCATCCTATCAAACAAAAAAATTTTTTTATTAAACTTCAAATTACCAGTCTATCGAATCATTTATCTGAAGCATGCAGGATTCACCCGTTCTGCTGCGAATATCTCTTCTCAGGAAAACAAGACCATCAAGGGGGTTTATGTATGAAGAGAAAAATGATGATGTTCGGATTGGCGCTATCGATCATTGCAGGCGGCGTGGTCGCCGATGGAACGGGGAATGCAGCTCAAGCGGCCCCTCAGGAAACAGCCATCGCAAAAGATATCGAAAAATTCAGCAAAAAATTCAACGAGAACCGCGCCTATCAAACGATTTACCATTTAAGCGAAACGATCGGGCCGCGTGTGACAGGCACGGCAGAAGAAAAAAAGAGCGCCGCTTTTATCGCCTCACAGATGAAAAAGTCAAATCTGAAAGTAAGCACACAAAAGTTCAGCATACCTGACCGGCTGGAAGGAACGCTTACCGTTCAGGGAAATAACGTGCCTGCGCGGCCTGCCGCCGGTTCCGCCCCGACTGCAGCAGAAGGCTTAGCCGCTCCTCTCTATGATGCCGGCCTCGGCTTGCCCGGCGACTTCACAGAAGAAGCGAAAGGAAAAATCGCCGTCATTTTGAGAGGAGAGCTGACATTCTATGAAAAGGCCAAAAACGCTGCTGACGCAGGCGCAAGCGGAGTTATCATTTATAATAACGTCGACAGCCTCGTCCCTCTGACTCCGAATCTAAGCGGTAATAAAGTCGATATTCCAGTTGTCGGCGTCAAAAAGGAAGACGGGGAAAAGCTGCTTTCTGAACAAGAAGCGATCCTGAAGCTGAAAGCTCATAAAAATCAAACCTCGCAAAACGTAATCGGCGTCCGCAAAGCAAAAGGTGTCAAAAATCCTGACATCGTTTATGTGACTTCGCATTATGACAGCGTTCCATATGCACCGGGAGCCAATGACAATGCCTCCGGCACTTCAGTCGTCCTTGAACTGGCCCGAATTTTGAAGACAGTGCCAGCCGACAAAGAAATTCGCTTTATTACATTCGGAGCCGAAGAAATCGGACTCCTCGGTTCGCGCCATTATGTCAGCACATTGTCAAATCAGGAAGTCAAACGGAGCGTTGCCAACTTTAACTTAGATATGGTGGCGACAAGCTGGGAGAATGCTTCACAGCTGTACATCAATACGCCCGACGGTTCGGCAAACCTCGTCTGGCAGCTAAGTAAAGCCGCTTCTTTAAGCCTTGGAAAAGACGTATTATTTTTACATCAAGGCGGATCATCCGACCATGTCCCATTCCATGAAGCCGGCATCGACTCGGCCAACTTTATTTGGAGAGAGCCGGGAACAGGCGCTTTGGAGCCTTGGTACCACACCCCTTACGACACGATTGAACATATCAGCAAAGACAGGCTGAAAACAGCCGGTCAAATAGCGGGAACAGCTGTGTATAACTTCACCAAGAAGGAAAACAGAAAACCGTCTTACAGCTCAGTTGCCCAGTAATTTTAAAAAGGAGCAGATTGATTCAATCTGCTCCTTTTTTATACCGCTTCTTTTCAATCCTTCATCAGCTTAATAAACCTGAAGCTCATCAAAACGCTGCCGATGGCAACCACAATCATGACCACCCCCAGATCCTGAAAATGACCCGCGGTTATTTCTTCTCCAAACAACAGACCCAGAATGACGGACGAAAAGATCGAGCCAAGATAGCGGCATGTTTGGAAGAGCCCCGAAGTGGTTCCGACGATGTCCGGCGGGCTTGCCGTAAACATGGCGGCCTGGAGGGCGACATTGCCGAGTCCATAGCTGACCCCCAGCAAAGAGAGGATGATGCCTTTCCACAACATCGGTGCATCGACAAAAAACAATGTGAGCAGGATAGCGCCGGCTGCCATTAAGCAAGAACCAATTAAAACGGGCTGCGTTTCACCTGAACGGTCAATCCATGTCCCGACGAAAGGCGAAATCAATACGCTCGTCCCGGACATGAACAGCATCAAAAGACCGCTCGTTTGAACGGAAAGGTGCATTTCATCCTGAAAATAACTCGGAAGTCCAAAAAACAAACAGTAGTTAAAGATGTTCAGCATAATAAATTGACCATAGACCGAAGTTAGCGTCCTGCGCGCGATCAACAGTCTGATATCAATAAACGGGCTGTTCACTCTCAGCTCCCACCAAACAAACATCAAAAGCACGACAAGCCCGAACATCCCCTCGGCAAAACGGGGCTCGCCCGTGCTCAATGAGAGCAGGAATGCCAGCAGGAGAACGATTCCGCCCGCAAACAGAAGAATCCCGGTCAGATCAAGCCGCTTGATGACGGCGCGGACATTTAAGCCGGCTTTTTTCTCATCTTTCGGAAACATGTACATCCCCAGCAAAAAGCTGAACAAAATAAATGGAAAGTTCACGAGGAAAATGGCGGGCCATCCCCCGAGAACGATTAAAAATCCCCCCACAGTCGGTCCAAAAGCGGTCATAGCCGAAGAAAAAATGGACAGCACACTGAGTGCCGACGCCCGCTTCTCATGAATATGGCTTCTGATCAGGCCCACTCCCGAAGGATAAATGGCGCCGCTCCCAATCGATTGAAACAAACGCATGATCAATAAGACGGAAAAAGCCGGTGCGAGAGGAGCGCCGATTGCCGATACGGCAACGAGAACAAGCCCTGACAAAAACATCTTTTTCCGGCCGATTAAATCGCCGATTTTTCCCGTGACAGGCTGTGCGACCGCACTGGCTAAATAAAAAGATGAAATCAGCCATGATACGGTTGCAAATGAAAGATGAAACTCATGCTGGATACTGTGCAGCGCCAAAGAAATCATTGAAGAATTGAGCGGATTCAGCATCGTCCCTGATGCAACGGCTGTTAAAAACAGGGCGCGGTTCTTTTTCAATCCGGCCATTTACTTAGCGTAAAGCAGCCTTTCGCCAGCTCCGTCCGATTTACCGCCCGCACCCGCATCACGGCCGAAAGCATTGCCGACGGCCCCGTATAAAGCAGCATCAAGCCGTTGCGCCCCCCGGTTCATCATCGCTGCCGCTCCGTTTTGCAAACCGCATTCCGCAAGTTTTACAATATCCGATTTCATTTTTAGACCTCCTCGTGCTCTTATCATTTTCTTGTTTTCTTTTTTCGATTCATGACAGTCATAACCTTTGATACAAAGGAGCGTTCTTCCTCTTTTTCTTTTAGTTGAAAAACGTATTTGACGGAGCTGGCATAGTGAAAGGTTCAAAAAAACTTATCAGAACGCTGACAAAAGAAGAACTCGAAGGTATCGCCGGGCCATGACTTCCAAAACAAAAAGCTGAAAGAAGTCGAGCGGCTTGCCGGAGATCGGGTCAAAGTGTGGATGAAGAGCGCGCTCGGCAAACTGCAGGGCGAATACCGGACGGACATCTTGAAATTCGGGAATTCAGCACCTGCAAGAATCGAAAAAGCGGAAAGGAAATGGGATGAGATTTTCACCGAAGCTGATATGACATATGATGTTGATATCAACATTGACAACTTCGGGTCAAGCGGCAGAAAAAAATAGCAACCGGGCTAAAAAATGCCCGGCTGCTTTCTATTGATCCGCTTTTGTTCGAATATGAAGCATTTTTTCATCCAGATAATTCGCGATGTCAGCCGCTTCTTTCAGCTCATCCGTGAGCTGGTTCGGCACTTCATTGTTCAATTTGTAGTAGATTTTATGTTCGAGGCTCGCCCAGAAATCCATCGCGATTGTCCTGATTTGAATCTCCACCTTGGCGTGCTCGACGCGGTTGGTCAAGTAAACAGGCACCTCTACAATCAGGTGGAGACTTCTGTATCCGTTCGGCTTCGGATTTTTAATGTAGTCTTTCATTTTTAAAATCTTGATGTCTTCGTGTTCCTTCAGCACTTCAACCATATTGTAAATGTCGGATAAAAACGAGCAGACGATTCTGAGACCCGCGATATCATTGATGTGCTCCTTAGTGGCCTTTGTCGTAATATCGCAGCCCTTCCGCACAAGCTTGTTGATCAGGCTTTCAAAGCTTTTCACCCTTGATTTCGTATGCTCAATCGGGTTATGGCCGTGGATTAAATTATATTCTTGGCTGATAATCGAAAACTTCGTATCCATTTGATCCAAGGCAAATTTATAGACGAGGAGTTCGTTCTTCCAGTCCTCCATCAGGTTTCTTAAATCTTCTATCTGGGCTTCAGGCAGTCCTATCATCTTATCTATCGCCATATCCATCATATTTTTCTCCTTATGACATCATTTCGTTTTTTCAGTTAGTAGACGTGCACGTCCACGGTAAAGTTTCGACTTAAAGCGGAAGATCAAAAAGTGGCCTGGTTGATCATTTTCCACTTTTTTAAATTTATTCCCCTTTCAAAAGTCAGAAAACATTCATATTCTGTATTACCACTTTACGGAGGTGAGAATATGCCATACTCTAATAGCTTCGCTTTGATCGTTGTATTATTTATTTTGCTGATCATTGTGGGTTCCGCATTTGTAAGGTACTAATTCCTTCACGCACTTCCGACAAACTGCAGGTTCATATCGAAAGGCGCTCCGCTTTTCATATGAGCCTGTTTTTTTTGATTTAAAAAGAATTTATTTCCACAATAACAAAAAATGTTTATAATAGGGGAGGCTCTGAGCTGACGGCGCTCAGAAATAAAACTCTCCCACAAATGAAACTTTTATACAACATTTTCGTCTTATACTGTTGTTAAGGCAATTCAATAACGGAAAGGAAAAGATCAATGTTAAATAAGCTAAGAATGTTGTATGAAAAAACAACAATGAAGTGGCTGCTCAACACTTCCTATTACTTTCTTATTCTCGTACTGCTGTTTTTAATTTACGGATTCCACACAGCAAATACAGGTTCATATATTTATAATGACTTTTAATGGAGAAAAAAACAATGAAACTGATAGAAACAATTAAAAAATACGCGCAAACACAACCCGATACCCTTGCTTTTGTGAATGAAGAAGAAAAACTGACATACGGAGAGCTTTGGTCACAATCTGAGCGCCTTGCCGCACGGATTCAAAGCGAAGCATTAACAGAGGCTTCTCCGATCATTGTCTACGGACATATGAAACCGGTCATGGCGGTTTCTTTCCTGGCTTGCGTGAAAGCCGGCCATCCGTACATTCCAGTTGACGTATCGATTCCGGCAGACCGGATTCTGAAAATCATCAACAGCTCAAAAGCCGAGCTTATACTCAATAACTCAGGCACTTCTGTTGACACGGGAGACGCCCTCATTTCCGTTGTGGAACCGGGCGTTCTTGAAGGAGACGGGGTGCCGGAGACAGATCCCGGACGCTGGGTTCGCGGTGAAGATACCTTTTACATTATCTACACATCCGGAAGCACGGGAAATCCAAAAGGCGTGCAAATCTCAGCCGACAATCTTCAGAGCTTCACAGATTGGATCACGAATGACTTTCCGGTGGAAAGCGGCCAAGTGTTCTTAAATCAAGCCCCGTTTTCCTTTGATTTATCGGTGATGGACCTTTATCCGTGCCTGCAGTCCGGAGGCACATTATGGACGGTTACGAAAGATATGATTAACCGGCCGAAACTGTTGTTTGAAGCGCTGAAACAGTCCAACGTCAACGTCTGGACATCAACGCCTTCATTCGCCCAAATGTGCTTGATGGATCCGTCTTATTCTGAAGAGCTGCTTCCTGAGCTGAGCTTGTTTATGTTCTGCGGAGAAACGCTTCCGTCGTCAGTCGCCAGACAGCTTAAAGAGAGATTTCCGAAGGCTCGTGTTTTTAACACATACGGCCCGACCGAAGCGACCGTTGCCGTCACTTCCATCGAAGTAACAGACGACGTATTAAACAAGTATTCTTCTCTTCCCGTCGGTTCTGAAAAGCCGGAAACCGAGATCGTGATCATCGATGAAGACGGAAAAGCCGTCCAAGACGGGGAAAAAGGCGAGATCATTATTACCGGAGCCAGCGTCAGCAAAGGCTATTTAGGCGAAAAAGCGCTGACGGAAAAAGCGTTTTTCTCTTACAACGGCGCCCCTGCTTATCGCACCGGTGACGCAGGGTACAAAGAAAACGGCCAGCTGTTCTTCCTCGGAAGACTCGATTTCCAAATCAAACTGCATGGCTACCGGATTGAGCTTGAAGAGATCGAATACCAAATCAATCAGTCCCGATACGTGCAGTCGGCGGTCGTTATTCCATACTACCGCGAGGAGAAAATCGAGTATCTGATTGCCATGATCGTGCCTGCCGAACACGATTTCGAAAAGGAATACCAGTTAACCAGCGCGATTAAGAAAGATTTGGGCAGCAAGCTGCCTGCATATATGATTCCGAGAAAATTCATGTATCAAAAAGAGATTCCGATGACAGCAAACGGTAAAATCGACCGCAAGAGATTAAAAGAAGAGGTAACCGTATGACACCCTATGGTTCATTTCTTTTCTTCATTATATTAGGAATTTTACTGGCGCCGACCATCATTCTCGGACTGAACGGAAAAAGCTTCCGCTTATATAATATGGCGGTTTCCGTTCTGGTTCTGGCGCTAATTTTTTCGAACAGCCTGCACGGGCTGATCATGCTGTGCCTGTTTACGCTTTGGCAAATGGTTCTGATCAAAGGCTATATCGCTTACCGTCTCAAAGCGAACAGCGGCATCGTATTTTGTCTGGCTGCAGCAGCTTCTATCCTGCCTCTGGCACTGTCAAAGCTGCTGCCGTTTTTCGCAGTTGACAACTGGGCAACATTTCTCGGAATCTCGTATTTAACTTTTAAAGGGGTTCAGCTCATCATTGAAACCCGCGACGGTCTCATTAAAAAGCAGCTCCCAATCAGCAGACTGCTTTACTTTATTCTCTTTTTTCCGACCATCTCGTCAGGGCCGATCGACAGGTACCGCCGTTTTGAAAAAGACGATCAGACGGTATGGACGAAGGAGCAATACGAAGAACTGCTTTACAAAGGAATCAATAAAATCTTTCTCGGCTTTTTATATAAATTCATTATCGGCTATTGCATTAATACGTATGTCATTATGAAACTGCCGTTTTTGACTTCCGGCAGCATCTCACATGGATTGGCATACATGTATGCGTACAGCCTTTATCTGTTTTTTGATTTTGCCGGCTACACGGCTTTTGCGGTCGGCGTCAGCTATATCATGGGAATCAAATCCCCTGAAAACTTTAATAAGCCGTTCATCAGCCGCAATATTAAAGATTTCTGGAACCGCTGGCATATGTCGCTTTCCTTCTGGTTCAGGGACTACGTGTTCATGCGCTTTGTCCTTTGGATGACGAAGAAAAAATGGATCACAAACCGGATGGCTGTTTCCAATATCGGATATGTGCTGCTGTTCCTTCTGATGGGCGTCTGGCACGGCCTTGCCCTTCAGTACATCGTCTACGGGCTGTATCACGCGCTGCTCATGGTCGGCTTTAACTTCTTTGAAAAATGGAATAAGAAGCACAAGTGGTGGCCGAACAATAAGTGGACGACAGCCGTCTCAATTGTGGTCACCTTCCACTTCGTTTGTTTTGGATTTTTAATTTTCTCAGGGAAACTAATACACTAAAAGGAGATTTTCATAATGGATTTTAATCAAGAAGTACTTTCAGTTTTAGCAGAGGTATGTCAGGACGATATCGTAAAGGAAAATCCGGATATTGATATTTTCGAAGAGGGAATCCTCGATTCCTTCGGCACGGTGGAATTGCTGCTTGCATTCGAAAGCCACTTTAACATCACAGTGCCGATTACAGAGTTTGACCGGGATGCATGGAACACGCCAAATCAAATCATAAAGCAGCTGAATGAGTTGAGATAATGAAAAAGCGTTTTTTATTCGGGCCAATCATCTTGGCATTTTTACTTTTTTTCACCGCGATCTCGATCCCAAATGCATGGCTGGCAAAGCTGGTTCCGAAAGATCGCGTCGAAACTTCAGCTACAGAAATAAACCCGATGATGTTCCAGGGTATGTATCTTCAAGGCAAAGCGCTTGAAGATCCGAAATATCTGCCGATTTACGGATCATCGGAATTGTCCCGGTTAGATGCCTTTCATCCGTCTAACTATTTTAAAGTAAACAATCAAGGGTTCACGCCTTACCTGGTCGGGAAAGGCGGTTCACAGTCCTTGATTCATGCAATCAACTTTGCGGCGCAGTCTGATCAATTAAAGGGCAAAAAAATCGTTTTCATTATTTCTCCGCAGTGGTTTCAAAAAAACGGCTCGGACGAAGCCCACTTTGCGCCGAACTTCTCGGCTTTGCAGGCATACGATCTTGTGTTCAATCAAAATGTCGATCCCGAGCTGAAGAAAAAAATGATCAAACGCATGCTTAAATTTCATGCAGTTACAAATGACGCTCTGCTTTCAGCCCTTTTTAAAGCCGAGCTCGATCAAGACAAAGTGGCGCTGTCTCTTCTGACGCCGCCGGCAAAAGCTTACCGGAGCATTCTGGAGAAAAAGGACATCTACTATTCCATGGTTGAAGGAAACGGACCGAAGCGGACCATTTCCCAGGATGTAAAAAACAAATCGTGGGATGAATTAAAGCAGATGGCTGAAAAGGTCGGCGCCAAAGAATCGCACAAAAATGAGTTTAAAATCTCAAACGGCGTTTATAAGAAATTGAAGCCGAAGCTGAAAAAGCTTAAAGGCCACAATAAAAAGATGAACTATGCCGAGTCAGTCGAGTTCCACGATTTCCATCTCATGATGGATGTTCTGAAAGAATCCGGTGCAGAACCGCTGTTCATCTCGGTTCCGGTCCACGGCAAATTTTATGACTATACCGGCTTCCCTAAAAAAGGCCGGACAGATTTCTATAAAAAGATTAAAAAAGAAATCGAACAAGAAGGCTTTCAAGTTGCTGATTTAACGAATCATGAATATGATCCATACTTCTTGAAAGATACGCTCCACCTTGGCTGGAAAGGCTGGGTTTACGTCGATCAGGAGATCGAATCCTTTTATAAAAAGTCATCATAAAAAAGGATTCCCCTATGGGGAGTCCTTTTTTTGTCCGATTTAAATTTTTAAAGTTTCCAAAAATTCTATTTTACAAATTTCTCTGAAATCTATTGCGATTATCAAGAGAAGGTTTAAAATAGAAGATAAATATTTTTTGGAAAAAGACTAGAAACGGCAGGGAGAATGAATATGACAAAACAAACGATCAGCGTACAGCTCAGTACAGCAAAAAAGCAAAAACCAGAGGCTGACCGGCTCGAATTCGGCCGGACATTTACCGACCACATGTTTATCATGGACTATACGGCTGAAAACGGCTGGCACGATCCGAGAATCGTTCCTTATCAGCCGATTGAAATGGACCCGGCGGCAATGGTTTACCACTACGGGCAGTCCGTTTTTGAAGGGTTAAAAGCTTATTTATCAAGCGAAGGCAGAGTTCTTCTGTTCAGACCTGAAAAAAACTTCGAGAGGCTCAATAAATCCAACGACCGCCTCTGCATTCCGCGGGTTGATCCTGACACCGTTCTGGAAGGGCTGAAGCAGCTGGTTCAGATCGACAAAGAGTGGATTCCTCAAGCTGAGGGGACATCCCTTTATATCCGTCCGTTCATTATTTCAACGGAACCGTACCTCGGCGTCGCCCCGTCCAATATGTATAAAATGCTGATCATTTTATCGCCGGTCGGATCTTATTACAAAGAAGGCATCCGCCCTGTGAAAATTGCTGTTGAAAGCGAATTTGTCCGTGCTGTGGCAGGCGGTACAGGCAATGCGAAGACGGCCGGAAACTACGCGGCGAGCCTGAAGGCCCAGGAAGTGGCGGAAAGCAAAGGCTTCTCGCAAGTGCTTTGGCTTGACGGAGTTGAAAAGAAATACATTGAAGAAGTAGGCAGCATGAACATCTTCTTCAAAATCAGCGGTGAAATTATCACTCCGGCTCTAAACGGAAGTATTTTGGAAGGCATTACGAGAAATTCCGTCATCCATCTATTAAAACAATGGGGGCTTTCCGTAACCGAAAGGAAAATTTCAGTTGATGAACTGGTTCAGGCTCACAAAGACGGCCTGCTTGAAGAAGCGTTCGGCACCGGAACCGCCGCTGTCATTTCCCCGGTCGGCGAGCTGATCTGGAAAGACGAAAGCCTTGTGATCAACAGCGGGCAAACAGGCGAAATCGCCAAAAGGCTCTACCAAACGATTACCGGTATTCAAAAAGGCGCTTTGCCTGACACATTTGGCTGGACAGTTGAAGTTGATAAAGTCAGCCAGTCTTGCTAAGCGGTTTAAGCTCTCTTTTGCAAAAAAGAGGGCTTGCACCCTTATCGCGAAATGTGCCGGCGGCAGGCTCTGTTTCCACACCGCTCCCCCTCTTTTTCATTCCGCCTAGTCAATCCCCCCGCACAAAACGATTCCATTTTATATATTTTATGTTAAAATTATCAATAACCATACCGGAAAGGAGAGATTATCCGTTCTCATGTAACATGCAAATCAAGAAAGGACGCTGAACAATGGATCAAACAAAATTGAGCGTCTGGGAAAAGAATTACACGTTCCTTTTCATCTCCAGGCTAATCAAAATCTCGGCTGACTGTTTTGCCTTCAACTCTATTTTATGGTTCTTAATTTTTGACGGAAAAGGTGCAATCGGCACCTCCCTGCTTCTTGCCGTCACTTTCCTCCCTGAAGCCTTTTTGGCGCCGGTTACAGGGCCTTTAGTCAAAAGAAGCGCCCTGAAATTCTGGATGTATTTTTCGGATTTAACAAGAGCAGCCGTCGTCATTACAATACCGATTTGCTACTTAAACGGCTTTTCACCGATGTGGTTTGTTTTAGGGCTCATGATCATCCATTCGGCAACAGGTGCGACTTATAACCCGGCGTCGATTACGCTGATTCCGCAGATCGTGAACGAAAATCTCATCCAAAAAGCCAACGCGATTCTCCAGTCTTCTTCAGAAATCATCAGGCTGGGAGCCGTTACATTGTGCGGAGTGCTGCTGACTTTTATCGGCCCTGCAACGACTTTGGTCTTTTCATTTATCTTTTATATCATATCGGGCCTATTCGTGCTTTGCATCAAATACACCATCACCCGGAATCAATCACAATCTAAGTCTCTTGCTCAAAGAGGTACATATTTTGCGAGATTAAAAAGAGGATTTACATTGGTGAAAAACCACAAAATATTATATCCGCTGGCGATTTATTGCATCTTCATGAACCTGGCGGCTTCACCATGGGAAGCCCTTTCTGCGGTATATGTTGCAGAGGATTTAAACGGAACGCCGTTCATCCACTCGCTGCTGAAGGCTACGACGGCAGGAGGAGCATTTTTACTGGGTTTTATCCTTGCAAAAGTAAAAATCAACAGGTACGGACTCCTTTTCATCACGGCAGGCATTCTTGAAGGTGCGGCTTATTTTATCGCAGGACTGAATACTTTCCTGCCGCTCGTATTTCTCGCCGCCTTTGCATTCGGAGCAGCCATCAGCTCGATCAATGTCCCCGAATTCACGATTATCCAGACATCTGTCGAAGGGGATGACCAGCCTCAAGTGTTCGCAGTCATCCATATGATCACAAATCTATCGCTTCCTTTAGGGGCAATTGCCTGCGGATATGCCGCAAAAACGCTTGGCGCGGGAAGCGTGATCGCAATCGGCGGCTTCATCGAAATCATTGCGGGCATCGGCATCCTCATATTCACTCAGCTTGCCAAAGCCCGGCAGTCAGATCTGGTCAAAGAAAAAGAAGCAAGCGCAAATATGTAAGCATGAATGGGACGGCCGCTGTTTCGCCCGGGCCATTCGGACACGGCGGCGCCTATATCTATTAAAAGGTTCCGGCTGACACACCGGAACCTCAATTTTATTCCTATGCTTCTACAGATTTAAAAAACTGCGGAAGATGCTCTTTATGCGCTTCAAGCATTTCATCCAGTATTTGTTTCGCAATCTTGTCGGACGGAACGAGCGGGTTGATTGTCATGGCGACAAGCGCGGTGTTGTAATCACCTGTAACAGCCGCTTCAGCCGCAACGCGTTCGAATGATTTGATTTGCTGGACAAGGCCTCTCACGGTGACAGGCAAATCTCCGACCGCGATCGGTTTCGGCCCGTTTTTCGTCATGACACAGTTGACTTCCACTGCGGAGTCATCCGGAATGCTTGCGATCGCTCCGTTATTCATCGTGTTGACAGGCTGAATGTCGTGCTTGTCATTATAAATCGAGCTGATCAAGTTGCAGGCGGCATCACTGTAATATGCCCCGCCGCGCTTTTCAAGCTGGGGCGGTTTGATCGCCAGCTCCGGATCTTTATACAGATCAAACAGTTCCTTTTCAACTTGCTGAACGACCTCTGCACGCGTTCCTTCCGTTTTTGAAGCCTCCAGTTCATGTTCGAGCATCTCCTGCGTTTTGTAGTAGTAGCGGTGGTAGCCGCACGGAATCAGGCCGAGGCCCCGGATAAAGTCAGGTTCCCACGATTCTCCGGAGATGTTTTTCATCGTCATCGCATTTTCGGGATCTGCCATCGCTTCGATCACTTTGTCTTTGACGCTGACACCGTCCAGGAAAACGTCGAGTCCGAACACCATATGATTTAATCCGGCAAATTGAATGTTTATGCGGCTTTCATCAACATCGAGCGCTTTTGCAACCCCCATCTTCATGCCGATCGGCACATTGCAGAGCCCGACGACTTTTTTCAAATTAGAGTAGCGGAGCAGCGCTTCAGTCACCATGCCTGCCGGGTTGGTAAAGTTGACAAGCCACGCGTCAGGGCACAGTTCTTCGATGTCTTTTGCAATCTCAAGGATGACCGGAATGGTGCGGAGCCCTTTGAAAAGACCGCCCGGTCCATTTGTTTCCTGTCCGATCACCCCGTATTTTAATGGAATTCGTTCATCTTTTGCTCTCGCTTCGAGCAAACCGACGCGGAATTGCGTCGTGACAAAATCAGCGTCTTTTAAAGCCTCCCTGCGGTCGAGCGTCAGATGGACTTCGATCGGGACGCCCGCTTTTTCGACCATTCGCTTCGCCAGCGTGCCGACGATATTGAGTTTTTCCTCTCCTTCCGGTATATCGACGAGCCAGAGCTCGCTGACCGGAAGTTCGTCATGTCGTTTGATTAATCCCTCGACAAGCTCGGGCGTATAACTAGAACCTCCGCCAATTGTTACGATTTTCAATCCTTTTTTCATCAATTGACACCTCCGTGGACATTCATTTTTTCATACAGCTCGACAATCTCCGCAGCCAAATCTTTCATGGTCATCGCATTCATTAAATGATCTTGGGCATGAATCATGAGAAGTGAGGGTTCGGTTTTCGCCCCCTTCGCTTCATTTTGAATCAAAGCTGTCTGAAAGTGATGCGCCTTGATCAGTTCTTCGTCAGCTGCCCGGATCTTTTCTTTTGCAGCGGCGAAATCTCCCTTTTTGGCTTCGGCTATCGCTTCCATGCAAAAGCTCCTGCCGTTTCCTCCGTGAAGGATAATTTGAAATATCGTTCGTTCCAATTCCTCGGACATCTTGGCACCCCTTTTCTATACACTGGCCTGTTGACCGTCGCTTACGGCCGTTCCGGCCTCCAGTTCGCTCTCTTCTCTCAGCTTTTGTTGATCCCACATTCTAAAGAACGGATAGTATACGACAAACGAGATCAACAGATTGATCAGCTGCATGACCGCTCCGGAAATTTTCCCTCCTGTTGCTAAATATCCGGAAAAGCCGGGCGGCATTGTCCACGGCACCGCAATCCCAGCCGGCTTTGCGACAAGACCTGTACTCATTCCAATATAGGTTGCCGTTAACATTAACAGCGGCGACACGATGAACGGAATCAGCAGCATCGGATTCATGACGATCGGCATCCCGAAAATAATCGGTTCGTTGATGTTAAAAATAGCGGGACCGATGGCTAGTCTGCCGAGCTGTTTCATCTGCTTGCTTCGCGCTCTGACAAACATCGTAATGACCAAAGCCAAAGTGGCGCCGCTTCCGCCGATGTTAACCCAAATCTCAAAAAATTGCGTCGTAAATATGTTCGGGAGCGCTTCACCGGCTTGGAAAGCAAGACGGTTTTCGTCCATCGCACCGTACCAGATCGGCGACATCACTCCGCCGACAATGTTTGCTCCATGGAGACCGCAGGACCACAGCAGCATTTTCACAGTTTCGGCAATAAGGCTTCCGCCGAGACTGCCTCCAAGGATGGACAGAGGTGTGCCTAAAAGTACGTTGACGACATTATGGAGGCTATCAAACGGCGTCATTTCAATTAAAAGGCGCGCCACCCAGATCGAGCCGATAACGGCGAATCCCGGAATCAGAGCGATAAATGATTTGCTGACAGCCGGCGGTACGCCGTCCGGCATTTTGACGACAATATCCTTTTGAACGACCCAGCGGTAAACCTCAGTCGAGAACATCGCGATCAGCATGCCGACAAACAGACCTTTGCTTCCCATTAATGAAATCGGGATGCCGCCTGACACTAAAATTTCCTCTGTTGCGCCTTCAGGTGTGAACGGAATCTGGTATGGGGTCGCAAGCAGAAAAGCTGCTACGGCAATGGCGCCCGATGACAGAGCATCAATATCGTATTTCTCGGCCAGGCGGTACGCGATACCGAACGTGGCGATCAGCGCCATAATGTCAAAACTGACATTAACCGGATAGCTTAATTTCTCAGCCCATTGCTCGCCAAAAATCCCTGCCATGAATTCCGGATATCCCGGAATCGGCAAATTGGCTAAAATGAGAAACAGCGATCCGATAATGATTAATGGCATGGTCAGAATAATACCGTCTCTGAGAGCCTGCAAATGGCGCTGAGCGGCAATTCTGCCGGCAACCGGCATGACCTTCTCCTCTAAAAACGCATTAAACCTATTCACTTGTGCCGCCTCCTTTAAGAGCCGGCAAGCTGTTCGGCGGATTTTAACACTTCTGCTCCATTACAAGTTCCGTAATGGACCGTATTGATGACATCGACGGGTACACCTTTCAATTCTCCTAATTTTTTTAATTGCGGGAGCATGTAACGGACTTGCGGACCAAGAAGCAATACGTCGGCTTTATCGATATGATTCTGAACCTCTCCTCCGGAAACAGCCCAGATTTTATAGTCTTTGCCTTGTTCCTCTGCACTTTTTTCCATTTTCGTCACAAGCAGACTCGTTGACATTCCTGCAGCGCAAGCTAGTAAGATATTCATGTTCATATGTCCCCCTTTTACGTATCGTGTATGATCTCTTTTACAGTTCCATCATACAATGAAACCGTTTTCATATACACTTAATGATTTTCCTCAGCGAAGAGGAAAAAAGACAAGGGGACATCTTCATTTTGCATATCGATGTGCCGGCCCGCTTTTTTTGAAGACGGACATAAACTCCCCGTACGTTTTGCATTTTAGAAGCTCCCGGACAATGACCCTGTCATCTAAAACACGGCCCAAAAATTTGTACATCTCTTGCAAATTTGCTGTATTGTCCTTTTCCACGCAAAGAAGGCAAACGAATTGAACCCTCTTATTCTCCCAGACTATCGGTTTTTGCAGCGTGCAAACCGCCCAAAAAGTCGAATCGGTTTTTGGTGTCATCGGATGCGGAATCGCAACCAGATTGCCGAAGCAAGTGGGCGCAACGGCCTCCCGTTCAAAGACGGAGGCTTCAAGCCCCGCGTCTGCAAGCCCTGATTGCATCACTTTTCCGCACAGAAAGCGGAGGACCTCCTCTCTTGAAGACAGACTTTCCTGCAAAAAGACGAGCTGTTTTTTCGTATATGTCGAAGCGATTCCGTCATCTTCGGCAAGCACCTGTTCTATTTTCGTTAAATCCCCTCCTCCCAATATGGCGTTTACTTGAATCACCGGAATGGGAAGATCAGCGGACAGCGGTATGGTGCTGATGACAAAATCAAGTGCATGGAGCGACATTTGATTCAGCTTGTAGTAATCAACCGTTCCAAGGATCTCAAGCTTTGAACCGAATGTTGCCCGCAGTCTGTCTTGAAGCAGCATGGCGCTTCCGGCTCCTGACGCACAGACAATCATACAGCGTTTTGAGGGCCTGTTCATGTTTCGTCTTTCCATGGCTGCGCCGATATGCAGGGCGAGATAGCCGACTTCGCTTTCCTGAATGTCAAACCCCGTCTCTTTTTTGATAACTTCACCAGCTTGAATCCCGGCTTCAAATGCGAGGGGATAATTGGCTTTAATTGCGTCCAGCATCGGATTTCTGATATTCATACCGTATTTGCAGCGATTCAGAGCCGGTTTCAGGTGAAGACCGAGACCGATTTTTAATTCTTTGTCATTCCCAATGCCGAGGGTAAATTTTTGATCGATGGCTTTCATGATCAATTGCGTCAGCCGGTCTGTCTCTTCGTCCATCATGTTTTCGATTGCATTGCTGCGAATGGAGGCCATTACCGTCCTTTTCGCGCCAAGCAGATGAATGGCGATGTAGGCTGTTTCTTTTTCCGGAAAGACCACTTGCAGCTTTTGTTCAAGAGTGCGGACAATCGCCCTCGCCACTTCATATTCTTTATGATTCATAATCTCCTTTACATCTTTGGAATAAAGAGAAACATGTTTGCCGCTTCGAATGCGTTTGCATGCAATGGCGACGTGGATGAGAAGGTTGTTTAGTCCGATATCTGAAAGAGAAATTTGATCTTCGCCTATTTTTTCTAAAATCGTCTGACGGATCATAGCCAGCTCTTCTTTTGGGAGAATGGATATCCGGGTATTCATAATATCAATATCCGTTTCCCGCTTTGGAAAAAGGTGCTCTGCGATGCACGATCGCAGCTTCATCTCATCTCCCTTCAGTTTAAAGCCGTAATTCGGTTTGATCTTCAGTTCAATGTCGTAAGGTTTGAGCCTTTTCTTCACATCTCTCATATCGTTTTGGACCGTCGATTTGCTGATAAACATCTCACCGGCTAAATCTTCAAGTTTGACATACTCCTCAGTTAAGAGAAGCCTTTTTAATAAATAGAGAATATGCTCATTCGGAAAAACGGGAGTAGAAAGCTCTTCATGAAATGTGTGCTGCAGAAGCTGGCGAAAGAGGCGGTCATTCTTGATGGAGAGCCGATAGCCTGCACCTCTGATCGATTGGACGGCAGCGCCGTTTTTGGAGAGAAGCCGGTCTAATTCTTTCACATCTGACCTGATCGTCCGAGAGGTTACATTTAGCTCATTGGCCAAATATGTGCTGGTTAACGGTGATTCTGCTCCTATCAATTCGCCGAGGATAAGCTTAAGCCGAACATTGAGCATAGAAAAAGACCCTCCCACTAAGATACTTGAACCGAGACCAAACTATACACTCAGGTATATTCATTCTTTTTGTGAAAATTGTCTCATAGTTAAGTAAATTCTATTATGGCTGCGCTTTCAAGTCAATTTGGCCTTTCTCCAAGAAAAAAAGCCGGTTTACCCGGCTTTCAGATTCTTTTTCTCTCTTCGGCTTTTGATGATTTTCCATGCGATCGGATAGATGACAGGCGCCCATTTGACGGCGCTTTTAAACATTTTTTTCATAGCTTGGCTCCCTCCTGTTTTTTTTACTGTTTTCCCTGATGAACAGGAGCCAAACCTTTTAACTATCTTGAGACATAGCGGTTTCCTTTTATCCAGAATCGCCAAGGGTATTCCCTCGCTTCTCCTGAGTTGTCAATGCCAATTCGCGGACCGCTTAAAATGTCCTGGGGTTCATACCCTTTTGCGATATAAAGCGGCGGCGCTGTCAGCGGTCTGCCATAATCGTTCATCGTGATGGAAAGCGCTTTTGTCAGCTTGCCCGGTCCGTTCGTCCAATCGCGCGGTTTCTTTCCGCTTCTACGCTTCTCCATCAGCGTGAGGCCTTCATGGGGTTCAAGCGCTCTGATCAGCACGGCCTCAGGTTCATCGGCTCCTCCGCTTACAACATTGATGAGTGTGTGGGTGTGCATGGTGTACGTATAGACCAAGCCGGCTTCATGATACATGATTTCCGTACGTTTCGTCCGGCGGTTGCCGTAGCTGTGCGCCGCTCTGTCTCCGGGCCCTTTATAAGCCTCTGTCTCCACAATATATCCTGAAGCAGTCCCTTCTTCTGTTTCTTTGACGAGCAGACAGCCCAGCAGGGATTGGGCGAGTTCGATTGTTGGTTTGTTGTAAAATTCGAGCGGGAGAGGTTCGTGAGCTGGATTCATTTTTTGGATGGCCTCCTTTTTGCTCAAAGGCGAAACGCGCCTCTTTGTCGATTGTGATATATTTTACCATTTTCAACAGACGGGATGCCAGCAAATGAAGGCGCCTTGATTGAGACGATGATCTTCAATTATATTTTTGGTCTTTCGTGGATGACATTGACATATCTGTATTATTGTATACAATAATAATTATATTCTGAAAAAAGGAGGCGAAAGCTTTTTTCATGCATTCTTCAAATCCAGTCAAAAGACAGTCTGCAAGTGATTACGCTTACAACGAATTAAGAACGAAAATTATCGAACTTGAATACCCTCCCTCTGAACAGCTTGCTGAAGACAGTCTTGCAAAGGGTTTAAACATCAGCAGAACGCCTCTTCGCCAGGCTCTTTACCGGCTGGAGCTTGAAGGATTGGTCAGCAAACAGCCGAACGGCAGGCTTCGCGTATGCCCGATTTCGCTCGCCGAAGCGAAAGAGGTTTTTAAAGTTCGGGAAGCGCTTGAAGGACTGCTCACTGCCGAAGCCGCACAGCTGGTGACGCCGGAGAGCCTTCATCAGCTTGAAGACCGCATCGAACTGATGAAGCTCGCTGCCGTAAAAGGCCGCAAAACAGATACGGTCAAATACGGATCAGAATTTCATTCCATCTTGCACGCCATCAGCACAAACGCAACCGCAAAACGTTTTCTGGATCAGCTTGAAAGCAGGATTGAACGGTATCGCAGAATCAGCGGATACAAAAATCCTGACTACAAACCGTCTGTATCTTTCAATGAACACTTGGACATTTTTAATGCCGTCAAAGAAAAAAACAGCATTTTGGCAGAAGCCGCCATGCGTTCCCACATTAAACGAAGCTTGCGTTCCATTGAAGAAACGCTGGAACGTTCATACTAATCCGCCGAACAGCCAATGCCATTCTCACAGCACGTTTTTGACACAAAAGTTAAAAAACGAATAAGAGGTGGAAAAATGGGCAAACAAGGTGTATTTAAACCGGGATTAGAAGGCGTTATTGCTGGGGAAACAAACATTTCCTTCTTAGATACGGAAGCGGAACAAATCGTCATTAAAGGCTATGATTTAATCGAACTTGCAGAACAAAAAACATATCTTGACCTCGTCTATCTTCTCCTTCAAAATAAACTGCCTGATCCAATGGAATTGCAAGGAATTGAAAGCGCTATAAAAAATTCATATGAACTGCCCGGCGGAATCTATACCATTCTGAAGGCGCTTCCGAATAACACCCATCCGATGGATGCCCTCCGAACCGGGATTTCCGCTTTGGCAGGATATGATCCTGAATTGAATGACAGGTCTCCATCAGCAAACAGAAGCAAAGCGCTGCGCTTGATCGCACAGGTTCCGAATATTACCGCCAACAGCTACCGCATCCTTCACCAGAAAAATGTCATCACACCTGATAAACAGCTTTCATTCAGCCAGAACTTTTTATACATGCTGACCGAAAAAGAACCGACTCCGCAAGAAACAGCTGTCTTTGATCAGACATTAATGCTGTACAGCGAACACGAAATGCCGAACTCCACATTTGCCGCAAGAGTCATCGCATCGACAAACACAGACATATACGGTGCTTTCACAGGCGCCGCGGCATCGCTTAAAGGACATTTGCACGGCGGCGCGAATGAAGCAGTGATGTACATGCTGCTCGAAGGGGAAACAAAATCGGGCTTCTGCAAGCTGATTGAGCATAAGTTAAGCAGAAAAGAAAAAATCATGGGCTTTGGGCACCGCGTCTATATGAAAAAAATGGACCCGCGCGCAGCCCTGCTGAAAAAGGCGCTCTATTCGCTATCTCATAAAACCGGCAGACAGGATTTATATGAGATGTGCGATGCCGGCGAAAAGCTGATGCGCGAAGAAAAAGGCCTGTATCCGAACCTCGACTACTATGCGGCTCCGGTCTATTACCTGCTCGGCATACCGATCGACCTCTATACTCCGATATTTTTCGCGGCACGGTCGGTCGGTCTAAGCGCGCATGTCATTGAACAGCACGAAGACAACAGGCTGTTCCGCCCGAGAGTTCACTATACCGGACCGCGTCATCTTCATCCATAGTTCGGTTTTGATTCAGAAAGAAGGGAGATCAATGTTATGAAAACAGAAAGTCTAACGCTCCAACATTGCGATCAATTGCTGGAAGAGATCGCAGACTATACGGTAAATGCCAAGATTTCAAGCGAAGAAGCGATTGAAACCGCCCGTTACGTCTTAATGGATACACTGGGCTGCGGCATTTTGGCGCTCAAATATCCGGAATGCGCCAAACATCTCGGTCCGATTGCCCCGGGTACCGTCGTCCCGAACGGCACCCGCGTCCCGGGAACGCAATTTGAGCTCGATCCTGTTCACGGAGCCTTCAATATCGGCTGCATGATCCGCTGGCTCGATTATAATGACACATGGCTGGCAGCCGAATGGGGCCACCCGTCAGATAACCTTGGAGCGATTTTAGCCTGCGCTGACTATGTCAGCAGGCAGCGGCTCGCGGCGGGAAAGGAACCGCTTACCATTCACGATGTATTAACGGCAATTGTGAAGGCTCATGAAATCCAAGGCGTTCTTGCTCTCGAGAACAGCTTAAACAGAAACGGGCTTGACCATGTGCTGTTTGTAAAAGTCGCCTCCACTGCTGTGGCATGCTCACTATTGGGAGGCACAAAACAGGATGTTGTCAACGCCGTCTCCCAAGCCTGGGTCGATAATTCAAGCCTGCGGACGTACCGCCACGCTCCGAATACCGGTTCGCGAAAGTCCTGGGCAGCCGGTGATGCGACAAGCCGCGGCGTGAGGCTTGCAATGATGACCTTGAAAGGCGAAATGGGATATAAAACCGCTTTATCCGCTCCAATGTGGGGTTTTCAGGATGTCCTATTCGGCGGAAAAGAATTGACGCTCGCCAGACCGCTCGACTCTTATGTCATCGAAAATGTCCTTTTTAAAATTTCGTATCCGGCGGAATTCCATGCTCAAACGGCTGCTGAAGCCGCGATCAGGCTTCATCCTGAAGTGAAGAACAGACTTGATGACATCGATCAAATCGTGATCACGACGCACGAATCGGCCATCCGGATTATCGACAAAACGGGAGAATTACACAATCCGGCTGACCGTGATCACTGCCTTCAGTATATAACAGCGATCGGGCTGATCTACGGCGATATTACCGCTGACCATTACGAAGACGAAACCGCGCAAAATCCGGAGATCGACAGGCTGCGCGAAAAAATGACGACAGTCGAAAACAAACAGTATTCTACCGATTATCTCGACCCGGAAAAACGCTCGATCGCCAACGCTGTTCAAGTGTTTTACAAAGACGGCACACACTCGGAAAAAATCGCGGTCGAATACCCGATTGGTCATCGGCGCCGCCGCAACGAAGGTATCCCGCTGTTAAAAGAAAAATTTATCAATAACTTAAAAACGCGCTTTCCGGCGGGGCAAACGGAGCGAATCAATGCCCTGCTGAATGATCCTCGCCAATTAAGCGGTACACCTGTGCCGGACTTTATGGAATTGTTTGTGATTTAGGAGGTTTTGAATATGTGGATTGTCTCGAAACAATCAACTCA
This sequence comes from Bacillus sp. GM2, assembly GCF_056155945.1. Taxonomy (NCBI): domain Bacteria; kingdom Bacillati; phylum Bacillota; class Bacilli; order Caryophanales; family Bacillaceae; genus Bacillus; species Bacillus sp. GM2. The sequence goes on along the minus strand of NZ_JBRKSZ010000008.1, from coordinate 1,240,601 downwards.
GGAAGAACTGGCCAATACATTCAGAAAGCTGATGAAAGCGCCTGATATTTTGAAAATACCAGGCGTTCATGACGGGATGGCAGCCATTACCGCAAAAAACATCGGCTTCAAAGCGCTCTACCTCTCCGGGGCAGCCTACACGGCAAGCCGCGGGCTCCCTGACCTCGGAATGATTCACTCCCAGGAAATCGCTGAAAAAGCCAGCGAACTTGTGAGAGCCGCAAATCTTCCGCTTTTGGTCGATATCGACACCGGCTACGGCGGTGTACTAAATGCGGCGCGCACGGCAGCCGAAATGGCTGAGAGCCGGGTCGCAGCCGTTCAAATCGAAGATCAGCAGCTGCCTAAAAAATGCGGACATTTAAATGGAAAGACACTTGTCCCGGCAGAAGACATGATCGCAAAAATTAGAGCGATAAAAGAAACCGCCCCTTCGCTCGTCATTGTGGCACGCACGGATGCAAAAGCAGCGGAAGGGATGGAAGCCGCCGTCAGACGCGCCAATTTATATGCCGACGCGGGAGCCGATGCCATCTTTCCGGAAGCATTAACGAGCGCAGCCGAGTTCCAGGAAATGGCCTCCTCCATTAAAGCGCCGCTCCTCGCCAATATGACCGAATTCGGAAAAACGCCTTATTACACGGCTGACGAATTCCAAATGCTCGGCTGCAGTATGGTTATTTACCCGGTGACTTCCCTGCGCGCTGCCGCGAAAGCTTATGAGCGGGTCTTCGCGGAAATTTTCGAAAAAGGCACGCAAAAAGGCGTACTCGATGACATGCAGACGCGCGAAGAATTATATGATGCGATTCATTACTACGACTATGAAAAACTGGACGAGAATATCGCCAAAACGGTGCTTCCCGAAATCGGAAAAGAACATCGTTGATACGCGAAAAAAGGCTGCCGAATTGTCGGCAGCCTTTTCCACTTACATCAGAGCTGCATCAACGCGCCTCCGGCAGCACCGGCTGCAACGATAATCCATGACGGAAGCTTCCAGTAGACAAGCAGGCTGAATAAAACCGCGGCAAATGCAAAATCGACCGGCGCCAATATCGAGCTGGTCCAGATCGGATGATAAAACGCGGAAATCAAAATTCCCACAACGGCTGCATTCACTCCCATTAAAGCGCCTTTTACTTTAGGATTGCGGCGCAGCGTATCCCAGAAGGGCAGCGTCCCCAAAATCAGCAGGAACGCTGGCAGAAAAATCGCCGCTGTGGCGAGCAATCCGCCTTGCCAGCCGCTGATCACCGCACCAAGATATGCAGCGAATGTAAACAAAGGCCCCGGGACAGCTTGAGCGGCTCCATACCCGGCTAGAAAAGCCTCTTCGCTTAACCAGCCCGTCGGTACAAATTCCCGTTCTAATAAAGGCAGGACCACATGCCCTCCTCCGAAGACCAAAGAACCCGACCTGTAAAAGCTGTCAAACATAGCAATCCAGCCGGAAGATGTCATTTCTCTGAGCACCGGCAGCAGAATGAGAAGCCCGAAAAACAAGCTGAGACAAACCGCCGCAAAACGGCGCGACACTGGAAACCGCATGACGGAATCATCCGTTTCAACTTGCTCTTTATAGATAAGATAACCGGCGAAAGCGGCGAGCAAGATGACTCCAACCTGTGTAAAAGCCGTCTGCCAGAGAAGGGTGGCGACTAGAGCAAACAGCGCGATCGCCTTGCGCCTTTTATCAGGTGTCAGCTTTTGCGCCATCCCCAAAATGGCATGGGCGACTACGGCTACTGCTACGATTTTCAACCCGTGAATCCAGCCGGCTGTCCCGATATCGAAGCCTTGCAGAATCATGGCAAATAATACGAGTGCTATGACAGATGGGAGAGTAAACCCGATGAACGCTAGGATGCCTCCAATGATGCCGGCTCGCATGACGCCGATTCCGATCCCCACCTGGCTGCTGGCAGGGCCGGGCAGGAACTGGCATAAAGCGACCAGATCGGCATAGTTTTTTTCGTCCATCCATTTTCTTTTACGGACATATTCGGCATGAAAATATCCTAAATGGGCGATCGGTCCTCCGAACGATGTCAACCCAAGCCTGGTTGAAACGAATAGAATTTCAAGCAGCGACCTCAAGCTTCTGTCCGCTTTATGCTTTGTCATCATTCCACTCCTCTATTCTTTAATTTCTTTAAACAGTTCATATGCTTTCAACCTTGCTTCCTTCAGTACGCTTGCTCCTTTTTCCGTGGTTGAGTAGTATTTTCTGATTTTCCCGTCCACATTCTGTTCTTCTTTTCGAAGAAGTCCGTCAGATTCCATTGAATGAAGGATCGGATACAGCGTTCCCGCACTGATGTTATATCCGTGCTCTTTCAATTCCTCAAGCATCCACAATCCGAAAATCGGATGTTCGCTGGCGTGGTGCAAAATATGAATTTGAATAAATCCTAGAAATAGCTTTCGCAATACTTTATCTTCCAATACCGCACCCCCTTTAACGAAATCCAATATCGAAAACCGATATCGATAGTTTATAACGAAAGTGTAGCATCGGTTCTCTCTCTTTTCAAGGTCTTTTGCCCTTAAAAAAACAAGCCCAAACATGGGCTTGCCTGTTTCAAACATTTACGACTGATACTGTACACGATGAAGATTCGCGAAAATACCGCCGCGCTCAACCAGTTCATCATGTGTTCCTTCTTCTGCGATTCCGTTTTCTGTCACGACCACAATCCGGTCGGCATTGCGGATCGTGGCAAGTCTGTGAGCAATGACAAGCGTCGTCCTGTCTTTTGCGAGCTCTGTCAAAGCGTTTTGAATCACCTGCTCCGTCTCTGTGTCAAGTGCTGATGTGGCTTCGTCCAATATGAGAATCGGCGGATTTTTAAGAAACATCCTGGCGATTGCGATCCTTTGCTTTTGGCCCCCTGACAGCTTCAGCCCTCTTTCGCCGACCTGGGTCTCATAACCGTCCGGGAGCGACTCGATGAGCTGTTCCAAATGCGCCATTTTGGCGGCCCGCTGAATCTCTTCATCTGTCGCATCCAGTTTTCCGTAGGCGATGTTTTCGCGGAGCGTCCCCGTAAAAAGAAACACATCCTGCTGAACGATGCCGATTTGCGAACGGAGAGAACGTTTAGTCATGTCGCGAATATCGATACCGTCAATTGTGATGGCCCCGCCGTCTATATCGTAAAAACGCGGAATCAGCGAGCTGATCGTCGTTTTGCCCGCTCCCGAAGGGCCGACAAAAGCGACCGTTTCTCCGGCTGTAATTGACAGATCGACACCTTGCAGGACGGGTTTATGTTTTTCATAGCCGAACGTCACATTCTTGAAGACGATGTTTCCTTCCAACTCCGGAACATCAATCGCATCTTTGCGGTCGACAATCTGCGGCTTTGTATCGATCAACTCCGTAAACCGCTTAAATCCTGCCATTCCTTTCGGATAAAGCTCCAAAATGGCGCTGATTTTATCAATCGGCTTAAACAACACGTTGACATAAAGAACAAACCCGACGAATTCCCCGTAGGACATATTCCCGGAAAAACTGAGCCATGCTCCGAACACAAGCACTGCCAGAATCATCAGCCGCGTCATCAAAAAGGTCCCGGCAGTCGTGAGAGCCATCGTTTTGTAGCCTTTCAGCTTTGCCTTGCGGAACTTTTGATTGTTCTTTAAAAACCGGGAAATCTCAAAGCGCTCATTCGTAAAAGATTGAACGACGCGAACGCCTGAAACGCTGTCCTCAACCCTGGCGTTAACATCGGCGATTTCGCTGTACATCTGGCGCCAAGCACGGTTCATCCTGATATTTGAATAAGTGATTAAAATAATCAATAACGGCACAAACAGAACAGCGACCAATGCAAGCTTCACATTAATCGTCAGCATGATCCAAAATGCACCTAAAAAGGTCATCACGGCGATGAACAAATCTTCCGGTCCGTGATGGGCCAGCTCTCCGATATCAAACAGATCATTTGTGATGCGGCTGATGATATGTCCAGTTTTTGTATTGTCAAAGTAGCGGAAAGATTGGCGCTGTACATGTTGGAAAAGCTCCTGGCGCATATCCGTTTCGATGTTGATCCCGAGCTTATGCCCGAGATAATTGACAATGTATTGCAGGCACGTGCTGAGTAAATAAATCAGTAAGAGGCCGATGCTTACCCAGACAATTTCAAGCCAGTCTCCCCCGGGAATCAGCGTATCGATGAACCACTGAACGACTAGAGGAAAAGCCAGCTCAAGCACTGCGACGATGATCGCACTGCTGAAATCGATGAAGAACAGACGTTTATGAGGTTTATAGTATGAAAAAAAGCGGCGTATCATAAGATGATGTGCACTCCTTTTGAGAATCTTTACGAGATTGATCGTATCACAGTTTGGCATCGGAAGTGCAAAAATTTTGAAAAATAATTGAAAATTATTCTCAAGTAGACTGTTTTATAAAGGAATTCCCGTTTCTTTTGCTCCCTGTGCAACCAGCTTAGCGATTTCGTTTGCCCCGAAGTCGCAAAAATGGGTGTCGTCCCTGGCTCCGTCCGGATAGTTGGGGTGTTCCCCCGGTTCAAGCCATAAAAACAGCTTTTTGGAAGCTTCCGGTCCAAGCGATTCAAGCAATTGACGGCTTTTGAAGGCGAGATCGATGAGCGGCACCCCAAGCTCTTCCGCAAGCTGTATCATCGCATCAGGATAGTCGCCGTGGGTATTTTTGAACCGGCCATCGCTTTCAAATGATCTTCTCTGGACCGGTGTAATGAGGACCGGATTGGCTTTTTTTAACCGGGCGTCATCTATATACCGGCGCAAATGCTGCTTGTAAGTTGTGTATGGCTCTGTATAGCGATCATCCGGCTTTTGGTCGTTATGACCAAACTGGACAAACAAATAATCGCCGCTTCGGATCTGTGTCATGATTCGCTCCAGCCTGCCTTCTTCAATAAAGCTTTTTGAGCTTCTCCCTGATGCCGCTTCATTGCGGATCAAAACACCGGCGCTTAAAAACGCGCCAATTTTCTGTCCCCAGCCTGCACGCGGCGCCCTGTCGCTATCATAATCGCAAACCGTTGAATCCCCGGCCAAAAACAACTGAACGTCTCTCATTATCCATCCCCCTCATTCCTTTTTGTTTTATATTAAAACGCCCCTCAAAGAACCGCAACCCAATATACATATTTAACCATTTTGTTCTTTATACGACTCCTTTTTATAAAAAAAGGCTATAAATTAACAGAAAACTATTAATTTATACTAATTTTTTTAGAAATTTATCTAAAAATATTTACTTGGATGGTAAATGGTGATAGATTAAGTAAACAAGAAAAGGAATATAGTTGATCGCGATCTCGTTTCTACCTTTTCTTGAAAATAATAGGACGTCCTCTACTTTTTAACTTTAACATTGCATTTAGGAGGAACTTATCGATGCTTAAACGAAAATTCATTCGCAAAATCAGTGTTGGTCTATTAGCTTCTGCAGCATTGTTTTCATTTATCATTCCTACCCAAGGGGCAAATGCCCAAGAGGTGAAAACAAATCATTTTAGAGGACCGATCTTTTGTCCGCCGCCATTCAAGCCGTCGCCTAAGCCGCAGCCGCCTCAAAAACCGCAGCCGGATTATCCGCAACCGGATAACCCGACTCAGAAGCCTGTGCTTGAGGCAAAAACCATTAACAGCAATAAAGAGTGGTCAACTTCTGACATTGAAATTACTTATAAACCAAACACTTTTGTCGGTTCAAGCTATGTTGAATTTCATTTTCCATACCGCTTTCATGCAAGCACAAGAGATACACTAAATGGAAAAACGCTTGACTATACACAAATTTTAAATGACGGACAAACGGTCCGAGTTCCCGTCTATGCTTTAAGCTCTTCTGAGTTCAAATTAGTGATGGTTCGGAAAACGCTCCCAAATGCAGGGACTCACAGAATTACTGCTGAACTGCAGCAAAATGGAAAAAACATCAACCATGCTGAAACAACTTTGGAGATTGTTCCTCGTTAAATCAATGTTCGGCCTGCCGGCATCGATTTGCCGGCAGCCGTTCTGCTGTATTTCCCTTTACATATCATGCATTTTTTAAAAGTTTTTAGAATTTTCCTCAAAAAATATTTACTTGAATGGTAAACGGTGATAGATTGATGGGGCAGGAAAAGGAATATAGTAGATTAAGAACTTATTTTTTCCTTTTTCATCTTTTTTAAAAACATTTATTAGGAGGGGGAAGTACATGTTAAAACGTAAATTTATCGGAAAAATGGGAGTCGGCCTATTAACTTCGGCAGCATTGTTTTCTTTCATTCTTCCGACCGAGGAAGCGAGCGCCACTTTTTTCAGAAACGCTCCGACGCTTCATGTCGAAACGGTTGACAGCAACAAAGAGTGGACAACCTCAGACATTGAAGTCACTTACAAACCGAACTCTTTTGTCGGTTCAAGCTATGTTGAATTTAACTTTCCATACCGCTTCCATGCGAACACAAGAGATTCGCTGAACGGCAGAACACTGAACTATACACAAATTTTAAATGACGGGCAAACCGTCAGAGTGCCGGTTTACGCTTTCAGCTCCTCTGCGTTCAAACTGGTCATGGTTCGGAAAACGCTTCCAAACGCAGGAACTCACAGAGTCACCGCGGAGCTGCAAAAGTTCGGACGAAACTACAACCACGCTGAAGCTACAGTTGATATCCTGCCACGCTAAAACATTTCAGCCTGCCGGTAAAAGAACCGGCAGGCTTTTTCATTTAAGCGCTGTCCGCCGAACCAGCATGATAAAACAAGCGAGCGCGCTGATATTGCAAAACAGAATGACGACTGCCATCGGTAAAGCTGTATGGCTTCCGCCAATACCGACGAGCGGCGCCGCGGCAGCTCCTAAAGTAAACGGAAGCAGTCCTAAAAGCGCAGATGCGCTTCCGGCCGATTTTCCCTGGCTCTGCATCGCCAAGGATCCGCTGGTCGTCGTCACGATTCCGATGCAGGAAACCACGACAAACAGCGGGATTAAAATCAGAATCAGCGGTGCTTTGAAAAAGACAGAAACAAATAAAACAACGCTTGCGGTAAAAGACAGCAGCAAACCGCTCCGCAAAAGGGACGCTTCGCCGAACCGGCCGGCAAGCCTGCCCGTAATCTGAGCTGCGATAATGATGCCCAAGCCGTTTAATGCGAAACAAAAACTAAAGGCTTGCGCCGACAATTTGTAAATGTCCTGCAAAACAAACGGAGAGGCCGATATATAGCCAAACATCCCCGCTACGATCAGCCCTTGCGCCAAGGCGTAACCCATAAATGTGCGCTGGCCGAAGAGCCTTCCAAATGATACAAACGTCTCTTTAAACCCGCCTGCCGTGCGGTTTTCCGGAGACAGCGACTCTTTCACCCCGAATATCACGGACAAAATCATCAGCAAGCCAAAAAGGCCGATGATGAAAAATACGCCGTTCCAAGTCGTCCATTTCATCAGCTGTCCGCCCGCTACCGGGGATATGATAGGCGCAATCCCGTTAACCAGCATCAAGAGCGAAAAGAACTTTGTCAATTCTGTACCGGAATATAGATCGCGGGCAATCGCGCGTGATATGACGATGCCGCCTGCACCCGCTGCACCTTGTATAAAGCGCATCGCAATCAAGACCCATACAGAGGATGTCATAGCACATAAAAAAGAGGCCGCGGCAAAAACGGACAGCGAAACGATCAGCGGGAGCCTTCTTCCAAGGACATCGCTGAAAGGGCCGATGACAATTTGGCCGATTGCCAGCCCCAGTAAACACGATGTTAAACTGAGCTGAACGACGGAAGCATTCGTATGTAAATCAGATGCCATCTGCGGAAGGCCGGGCAAATATAAATCGATCACAACCGGACCGATTCCCGATAAAATACCCAATATGACAGCGATCCATATCCTGTTCGGCTTAGCTTTCGACTGAGCCGCAAGATCTGCCTGGCTGTTAAACGCGCCCATTGGATCACTCCTTTTTTTATATTCTTACATACCGCCCTCAGAACCTACCAGTGTATTGTATACCTTAAGTTATGTAGATGACAATCAGAAAAACCGGGCGAACCCGGCTGATTAGTAAGATTCATATCTTTTAAAAACAAAAACGGTGGACATGAACAAAAGAAGCACAACTCCCGAAGACGAAAACACCATCCAGCCGAAAGCATGGTCCCATGAACCGTGCATGATAAAATAGCCAGCCTGGCTTTTCGCCTTATCAGGCATCCATTCGGTAAAACGGGGAAATAAGGAACCAGCCAGTGAAACAAAGGCGATGAAACTGATGCTCATGCCGGCAATCCCCCCGATATGGCGAAACAGAGCGCTGAAAAACATCGTGACCGACATGACAAATACAATCCATATACTGTACACGAATAAACTAAATAAGAACCGGTCAAATTCAACCTTTCCGAATAGAAGGTTTGTATAATAAAAAGCCAAACCGTAGCTCACAGCAAATGAAACCAATACGAGCAGCACCTGCTGAAGCCACTTGCTGCCGATATACTGAAGCGGGCTGACAGGTCTCGCCATCACCAATGAAAGGGATCCTTGGTTTCGTTCGTGGACAATGCTGCCCATCACACTCAAAACGAAAATTGCCGTACCGACCGTACCGAACTGGGACAAGGTGCTCGCCATCACCTCTTCACCTTTCGGCCTTGGTATGTCGATCACGGCTCCCTCAGGCAAATTCCCGGCCATATCGAGAATTTGGGGCATATAATACAGGCTGAGCGGCTGAATCAAGCCCAGAAGGATCAGAATGACAGGCAGCCAAAGCAGCTTTCCGTCCCTCCAGCTTTCCGTCCATTCTTTTTGAAATAACATAAAAAATGAATTCATAGTCCCATCACCTTCAAATACATATCTTCCAAGGACATCGTTTTTTGTTCAAAACGAACAATCGATAATTGTCTGCTCAAGCATTCAGCCAACAGCCGGCGGCTGTCAGACCGATCTGTTAAATAAAATTCAGCTTGTGAAGGCTTTTGATACACGACTTTGCTGACATAAGGCAGGTGTTCCAGCCATCCTTCAAGGCTCTCTTCAGCTGTCAGGATATAAGATGACTTGAAATGCCGATTCTTCAATCTGTGAAGCGGACCGGACCATTTGACAGCCCCTTCTTTCAGCATGATCACTTGATCGCACACCTCTTCGGCATCATGCAGCACATGAGTCGAAAATAGAATTGTCATCTTCTTTTTTAAATCTTTCATCATATCAAGGACTTCGCGCCGCCCCGCCGGATCGAGCGCAGAAACAGGTTCATCCAAAATCAACAGGCTCGGCTCATGAACCAAAGCCTGCGCAAGCCCGAGCCTTTGCTTCATCCCTCCTGAAAAACCGCCGATTTTCCGGTCTTCTTCCTTTTCCAGACCGACATAGCGCAAAGCGGTTCGACTCTTTTCCAGGGCTTCACGACGTTTCATTTTAGAAAGTCTTGCAGCGAACACCATATATTCCAAAGCTGTCATCCATGAAAAAAACGCAGGATGCTGAGGCAAATACCCGATTTCCAGCCTGTTTATCGATTCCTTCCCCAAAAAGCGGATGCCTCCTGATGTAGGCGCCAATAAACCGGAAAGCATTTGCAATGTCGTCGTTTTTCCCGCTCCGTTCGGCCCGAGAAGGGCAACGCATTGCTGATATTCAAGGTCAAAGCTGACATTTCGGACAGCTTGGTGCTGCTGATACATTTTTGTTAAGCCATTGACGGACAGCATCACACACGCCTCCTTTCATATGTTTTTTTACCGATGATAAAGTAAGAGACGGGGCCGACAAAACTGATCCCTACTATGATCAAAATCCACATCCACTTTGGGCCATTTGTTTTCTCCTGTTTCATGCAACTGATCAATGCGGACACCGCTAAAATGAAATACAGCACAATGAAAGGGGCAAGCAGCGCCCAAGGTATATCTGCTTCAGTCATGATGACGGCCTCCTTTTCTTATGAAACGGCCTTACAACAAATAAATAATAGAATAATAAAGGCATCGGTGTTTGGATCAAGCCCCATATGCCCCAAAACCACGCATTGGCTCCTTTTTTCTTCGCATTAAGAAATAGAAAGATACTCTGCGCAAATAAAAGCGGTGAAATGTAAAGCAGCAGCAGCAGTTTTTCCTGAGTCATATCAAGATTCATTTAATCAGCCTCCCCGTCAGCCGCACGCCGTCTTTTTTCTAATAGGGCGAGCGCTGGCAGTAATATAATCGCCGCTCCCTGCACCACGATAAAAACAGCCGGTACTTGAACGGAAATCGTCAAGTAAGCCGATAAAATCACCAGCGCCATGACGATAAAACAAAGCAATTCCTTTTTGAGCGCCCGCTTGCGTTCTTGCTTAAACCGCGCTAAACGCTGATTCAGTTCAAATACTTGAGGAACCGGCGGCACAAAAGTATCATCCATTCTTTCGAGTTCGCGTTTCAAATGTGTAACCGTTTCTTTTTTATCTCGTTCATTCACTGTTCCCACTCCTTTCGGATTTTCTTTAATCCATGATGCACCCGCGATTTGACGGTACCTTCTTTTATTTTCAGCATGTTTGCCACTTCAGGGTAAGTAAACCCGTAATAGTGTCTTAACAAGATTGGCATTCTGAACTCAGGCTCAAGAGCAGCAAACAGCTCCAAGTATTCGCTCCATTCGTGTCCGTGAAGGGCGGACTTCCATTTCATTTTTCGCAAGGCTTCCTCTCCTGCTGCTTGCGTTTTGCGGTTTTCGCGTTTTTTCCGGCGCTGATGGTCGATAAACAGCCGGGAAGCAATTGAGATCAGCCATGTTGAAAATTTCGCGTTGCCCTGAAATTGATGAAGGCTGACATACGCTTTCAGCATCGTTTCCTGGACCAAGTCCTCTGTGAGATCAGGGTTCAGCGTTAATTTCAGAACATATTGATATACAAAGGGGTAATGAAGCTGAAACAGTTTCGTAAAAGCCGCATCTTCCCCGTCTTTTGCCTGTATGATCAGTTCTTTTTCATCTGCTTGATCCACTAAAACGCCAACCCCCTTTCTTTTTGTCTCTGTATCTAGGACGACGGCTGCAAGCAAACCGTTCAATTGTATTTCAATAAGATAAAAAATCATCTTGTTTTCCGACCGCGGTTTATGATGTACTGGAATTTAAAGGGGTGTGAGTAAAAAGGGATGGAACTGCAAAAACAAATCGTCTATGAAGAAAAACAAATTTTAAGGAAAGATCATATAATCTTTTGGGGTGCCGTCTTTTGTTTCTGGTTTGCTACATACATCTATGTCCCTGTTTTCGGATTATATTTAGACAACATCGGATTTTCATATTCAGCGATAGGAATAATACTCGGAAGCTACGGCGTCACACAGATATTACTGCGGTTTCCGTTCGGCATTCTGTCAGATGTTCTTTCGCCGCTTAGAAAACAGCTGTTGATCAGCGGCTTTGCAATGTCTCTGTTGAGCTGCTGCATATTTCTGTTGTTCGATTCGTTCATCATGGTGATCACGGCCAGGCTGCTCGCCGGTATGACTGCGGCGATGTGGGTGATGGCAACCGTTTTATACTCGCAGTATTTCACAAAAGATCAATCGTCAAAAGCGATGGGCATTCTGCAGTTTTTAACGGTTCTCCCCCAATTTGTCAGCATGGCTGTCAGCGGATACCTCGTCCATTTGTTCGGCTGGATGTTTCCGTTTTGGATCGGTGTTGCCGTTTCGTGCATCGGGCTGATTCTGTCATTTTACATTAAAGATAACGGGCCCCGCCATACGGCCAAAGGGATGGCTTTGTCAGACTATGTTAAACAGACGTTGCGTCTTCCTGATTTAAAAGCGATTACAACATTATCGTTTTTAGCCCACGCCGTGCTATTTATGACCGTGTTCGGGTTCACGCCGATTTACGCGGAATCGGTCGGCATCGATGAGAAGCAGCTGATTTGGATCATGTGCGCTTTTTTTGTTCCGCAAACGCTGGCTTCCGTGTGGTGTATCTTTTACAAAGTAAAGGCAGCCGATGCACTGATATGGATATCTTATGTGATAACGGCTGTTTTCTTTTCCTTGCTGCCGTTCGCCGAGACCCTTTTCGCGGTGTGTGTAATCCACGCCGTGACAGGACTGACATTGGGGTTTATTTTTCCGCTTTTGGTCAGCAAAGTTGTCCAGCTTGGTACGCCTCAGCTCAAAATGTCTGTAATGGGTTTCTATCAATCTTTTTATGCGCTCGGTTTTTTTCTCGGACCGGTTGTGGCGGGAAAAACGGCTGAACTGTTCGGGCTGCGGGAGGTTTTTTGGTTTGCCGGGGCTTTGTCATTGGCAGGGGCAGGAGTGATGCTCGTTTCAAAGCAGTTTTCGATACGTACAAAAAGCAGGCGGGGATGATGCCTGCTTTTTGCTTTGCTCAATAAGATATTTTAGCAGAACCGGCAGGATACCAATTGCCATTCTGCGCTTATGCCCATCCGTAAACCATATCGCCTGAATTGACCTTTTCTCTGATCAGCTCAAGCCTTTCGCTTGAGTTTGCCTCATACCTGCTTCCCGTTTTTGCCGGTATTTTTACAGATAAAATGTTGTCCTTTAATGTATCAGGCTCCTCATCAGTGCTTGTCCATGCGACTCTTTCATAATAAGTCTGATTAAACGGACTCTCCAATCCTTTAATATAAAAGCGAACTGTTTTGCCAACCACCTTGACATCTGTATATGCCGTGCTGTAGGGATGAATCGATTCCTGAGAAATTGACTTTCCGTATGCCAAAACAGACGTTCCGCCGGCACCGCAAAGCATGATTCCCAACATGAAAACGACCGCTGCCAACTTTTTCAACATGAAAACTCCTCCCTTTTTTCAACTTTTTATGAATGTTTAATTTTACCATATTTTCCGTTTGCTTCTTTGCTTTGGATTTGTACATTTGTTGAATATAGGGAAATATTGGTTAAAAGGCGTAAGCGGGGATAAGTTTCTTTTGCTCGTTATTTTCTCGACAAATTGGAGCGAACACCCTAAGCCTCTTCTGTATTCTTCTTTTTCCTCCACGGCTGAACCGATTGTCTCCATTAATTCCAAAATAAAAAGGATACGCTGAAGCGCATCCATATCTTAACATCAATTTGAATAGACAAGGATAATCCTTTAATAAGGATCTTCACTATGCCCTTTTTCTTCCGCCTGTCTCGGCGCATCTTCGGCGCCTTCTGCCCCGATCGGCTCCCGGCTGGATGTATTTTGGCTGGAAGCGTTTTTTAATCCTTCTTCGACCCTGCTTCCATATTCCTTGTCGCATTGCTTCAGCATATCGATCATTTTCGTTTGAATTCTTTGATCGCAGGGGGCAAGTGTATTGACCAGATTCGTAATCAACTCGTCCTTTTCCCAATCTTCGAAATGCCTGTACGTGTCCCCGGCCTGCTTGAAATTATTCTGCCTTTCGATACTTTCGCGCACCAGATTTCCTTCGACATGCGGGGTATATTCTTTGCCATCCTGCTTCGCTTCTTTCAGCCCGTTGATGGTTGAAGGTTCATAGTTGATGTGTGGGCTTTGATTTTTGCCTAAATCGACCTTGTACTGCATCTGGCCGCCCCGCTGATTGGTTGCCACCCTTTTTTTCGGCGCATTGATCGGCAGCTGCAGATAGTTGGCCCCTACTCTGTATCGCTGTGTATCAGAGTAGGAAAACGTACGTCCCTGAAGCATTTTATCATCGGAAAAATCAAGTCCGTCGACAAGAACCCCTGTTCCAAATGCCGCTTGCTCGACTTCCGTAAAGTAGTCTTCCGGATTTTTGTTTAATACCATTTTGCCGACAGGAAGCCAAGGAAATTGCTCCTCAGGCCATAGCTTTGTATCGTCAAGCGGATCAAAATCGAGTTCAGGATGCTCATCATCGCTCATGATTTGAACGAACAACTCCCACTCGGGATAGTCTCCCCGCTCAATCGCTTCATATAAATCCTGTGTGGCGTGATTGAAGTTCTTCGCCTGAATTTCTTCCGCCTCTTTTTGCGTCAAATTTTTTATGCCCTGCTTCGGTTCCCAGTGATATTTCACAAGGACGGCTTCTCCTTCTTGATTTACCCATTTGTACGTGTTGACACCGGACCCCTGCATCTGCCGGTAGTTTGCCGGAATGCCCCAAGGAGAAAACAAAAATGTGATCATGTGCATGGCTTCAGGCGTGTTGGAAATGAAGTCAAAGATTCTTTCGCCATCCTGCAAATTCGTAACCGGGTCCGGCTTAAATGCATGGATTAAATCAGGAAACTTCACCGCATCGCGGATAAAGAAGATCTTCAAGTTGTTTCCGACCAGATCCCAGTTCCCGTCTTCCGTGTAGAACTTAACGGCAAATCCGCGGGGATCACGAAGCGTTTCCGGTGAAGATATCCCATGGGTCACCGTCGAAAAACGGACAAACACCGGGGTTCTCTTCCCTTTTTCCTGAAACAGTTTTGCTCTCGTATATTTTGAGACCGGCTCATCGCCTGCTGTTCCATAAGCTTCAAAATAGCCGTGCGCTCCGGCTCCCCTGGCATGGACGACCCGTTCGGGAACCCTCTCCCTGTCAAAGTGGCTGATCTTCTCCAAGAAATCATAGTTCTCCAATGTAGAAGGCCCCCGGTTGCCCACGGTCCTGATATGCTGATTGTTTGTGATCGGGTGGCCCTGCCGGTTTGTTAACGTATCATCCGTCTCCATGTCAGACTTCTGCTCGTTTGAATGCTGATCCATCTCCATACCTCCTTTATTTGGAATCAATAATAATTTATCCCAAATCAAGGAAGTTATTCAGGTTTCAATATATTTAATCAACGATAATAAATTTTTCTTTATAATTATTATAAATAAATATTGTTTTTTTCTTGAGAAATGTTATCATTATTTTGTAATTAAAATTTACGCGAGGTGATCCTTTGATGACGACAAATAAAAACAACCTAACAACCAGCTGGGGCGCTCCCGTTGGAGACAACCAAAACTCAATGACAGCTGGTTCACGCGGACCGACGCTGATTCAGGACGTCCACTTGCTCGAAAAGCTCGCCCACTTTAACAGAGAGCGTGTACCCGAACGGGTTGTGCATGCAAAAGGCGCCGGTGCGCACGGTTACTTTGAAGTCACAAATGACGTTTCCAAATATACAAAAGCCAAATTTTTATCAGAAGTCGGAAAACGCACACCGTTATTCGTCCGTTTTTCAACTGTTGCAGGCGAAAACGGTTCAGCCGATTCCGTCCGCGACCCGCGCGGATTTGCTGTTAAATTTTATACAGAGGAAGGGAACTATGATCTCGTCGGAAACAACACACCTGTTTTCTTTATTCGCGATGCGATTAAATTCCCTGACTTCATTCATACTCAAAAGCGCCATCCGGTCACACATTTGAAAAACCCGGATGCCGTATGGGATTTTTGGTCATTGTCTCCAGAGTCCCTTCACCAGGTGACCATCCTGATGTCTGACAGAGGCATCCCCGCCACTTACCGGCACATGCACGGTTTCGGGTCCCACACATTCAAATGGGTGAATGCCGAAGGAGAAGGCGTCTGGATCAAATACCACTTCAAAACAGAACAAGGCATTAAAAACCTGACCGAAGAAGTGGGGACAAAGATTGCAGGTGAAAACCCCGATTATCATACACAGGACTTGTATGAGGCGATTGAAAAAGGTGATTTCCCGGCATGGAAGCTGTACGTTCAAATCATGCCGCTGGAGGATGCGGATACGTACCGTTTTGATCCGTTCGATGTTACAAAAGTATGGTCGCAAAAAGATTATCCGCTGATTGAAGTCGGCCGCATGGTTCTAAACCGCAATCCGGAAAACTATTTCGCAGAGGTTGAACAAGCTACATTCTCCCCTGGAACATTGGTGCCCGGCATTGAACCGTCTCCCGACAAAATGCTTCAGGGACGCCTGTTCGCATATGCGGATGCGCACCGCTACCGCGTCGGCGCAAACCATAACAGCCTGCCGATCAACCGGCCGAAAGCGGAAGTCCGTAATTATCAAAGAGACGGACAAATGCGCTTTGATTCAAACGGCGGCGGCTCTGTCTACTATGAACCGAACAGCTTCGGAGGCCCTCAGGAAACTCCGGAAAACAAAACAACGGCTTATCCGGTGTCAGGTTCGGCGGACAGCACGGCTTACGACCATAACGACCACTACACACAGGCCGGCGATCTTTACCGCCTCTTGAGCGAAGAAGAGCGGACCCGTCTTGTCAGCAATATTGTAGGTTCGATGAAGCAAGTGACAAAAGACGAAATTAAGCTTCGTCAAATTCAGCATTTCTATAAAGCAGATCCGGAATACGGCACACGAGTTGCCGAAGGATTGGGCTTGTCCGTTCCACAGGAAGTCTGAGGCTCATTCATTTCAATCATTCTCACTTTTATTCTCATTTTTTCAGGAACAGGCACCCGTCTTCTTTAACATGCGGGTGCCTGCCCTTAATCAAAGAACGACAGGGGATGTTACGTGTGGAAGACGAACAGCTCGTCCCTTTATTAAAGAAACGGGGTTTACGAATAACAGCTCAGCGCGTCCTGATTTTAAAAACGATTGTCTCTTTGGGCGGCCATCCATCGGCGGAAGACATTCACCGGGAATTGCCGTACATGAGTCTCCCGACAATCTACAGCAACTTGAAATTATTTGTGAAGCTCGGCATTTTAAAAGAGCTGTCCCACGGAGACGCGAAAAGCAAATATGAACTGTTCACATCAGAGCACTATCATGTCATCTGTAAATCGTGCGGGAAGATCGCTGATCTGGACTATCCTCACCTCAAAGAGGTTGAGCATGCAGCAGCTCAATTGACGAACTTCAAAGTGAACTCGCATTATTTAGGAATTTACGGAATCTGTACAACATGCCAAGAACAGCAGCAGAGGTGAAGACATATGGAACGAAAAAAAGTCGGCCTGTTAGTCATGGCATACGGAACCCCTTATCAGGAAGAAGATATCATTCCGTATTACACGCATATCCGTCATGGAAAACGGCCGTCCGATGATATGATTGAAGACTTGAAAAAACGCTACAAGCATATCGGCGGAATCTCTCCGCTCGCGAAAATTACGCTCGCTCAGGCAAAAGAGCTGGAAAAAACGTTGAACGAGCGCCAAGATGAGGTCGAATACGTGATGTATCTCGGCTTAAAACACATCTCTCCGTTTATCGAGGATGCGGTTGAACAAATGAAAAAAGACCAAATTGAAGCGGCCGTTTCCGTCGTCTTAGCTCCCCACTATTCCACCTTCAGCACTGAAGTATACAATCGGCGCGCCAAACAGGCCGCAGCAGCAATCGGCGGCCCCCGGATCGCATCGATTGACGAATGGTATCAGGAAGAAGGCTTTATTCGCTATTGGTCTGAAGAAATCGGCAGCATTTTAAACGGCATGTCTGAAAAAGAACGGAAAAAAGCGGTTCTTGTATGCTCAGCACACAGCCTGCCGGAAAAAATCAAGGAACATGGCGATCCATACCCGGATCAGCTCGTGAAAACGGCCCGACTAATCGGAGAACGGCTGTCGTTTGACCAGATCGCCGTAGGCTGGCAAAGTGAGGGCAACACACCCGACCCTTGGCTTGGCCCCGACGTCCAAGACTTAACAAAGGAACTGTATCAGGAAGGCTTCCGGTCATTCATTTACGCACCAGTCGGCTTTGTGTCTGACCACTTGGAAGTGCTGTATGACAACGACTATGAGTGCAAAGTGGTTACGGACGAGCTTGGCGCAAGCTATCACCGTCCGCCTATGCCGAACACCGATCCGCGGTTCATCGATACGCTTGCCGCAGTCGTAGAGCGAACATACAACAGCACAGAACAGGAGAAAGCAGAGCTGTAGATCGCTCCGAAAAATGAAAAACTGAAGAAAACATGATTTAGAAATAGAATCTGTGGATTTTCATTTCCATAGATTCTTTTTTTTGCACCATTATGATGAAAGACCTTAAACTAAATGCGCTTATTCTCAGATTCGTGTCATTTGGCATAATCACCAGCTTATGCGCAAATCCAACTCACATCATGATTATTCAGATAATTCAGAAACATATGCTATGCTCTCTCTGATTCCAATAAAAGGGAGGGATAATCAGTGTCCATCACCCGGTATCCGCCGTAATTGTGAGCGCTTCCTATATAGCGGCGGCATGAAAAAAGAATAGGAGGAATTCATATGAAGAAATTAATCAGCATCATCTTTATCTTTGTATTAGGGGTTATCGGGTCTTTGACAGCGGCGGTTTCGGCTGAAGCAGCTTCTTCGTTCAGCTCGGGCAAAGTCAATCCGCTTGCCGATTTCAGCTTAAAAGGCTTCGCGACGCTAAACGGCGGAACATCGGGCGGAGAAGGCGGTCAAACGGTAACCGTAACAACGGGAGATCAGCTGATTGCGGCATTAAAAAATAAGAATGCAAATACGCCATTAAAAATTTATGTCAACGGCACCATTACAACTTCAAATACATCCGCATCAAAGATTGACGTCAAAGACGTGTCAAACGTATCGATTGTCGGGTCAGGGACCAAAGGCGAACTCAAAGGCATCGGCATCAAAATATGGCGCGCCAACAACATCATCATCCGCAACTTAAAAATTCACGAGGTCGCCTCAGGCGATAAAGACGCGATTAGCATTGAAGGGCCGTCTAAAAACATTTGGGTTGATCATAATGAGCTTTACCACAGCCTGAACGTTGACAAAGATTACTATGACGGATTATTTGACGTCAAAAGAGACGCCGAATATATTACATTCTCTTGGAACTATGTGCACGATGCGTGGAAATCTATGCTGATGGGTTCATCGGACAGCGACAATTACAACCGGACGATTACATTCCACCATAACTGGTTTGAAAATCTGAATTCGCGTGTGCCGGCATTCCGGTTCGGAGAGGGGCACATTTACAACAACTATTACAGCAACATCATTGAAAGCGGTATTAATTCAAGGATGGGCGCGCGCATCAAAATTGAGAACAACCTCTTTGAAAACGCCAAAGATCCGATTGTCTCTTGGTACAGCGGTTCACCAGGCTATTGGCATGTATCCAACAACAAATTTGTAAACTCTACAGGCAGCATGCCGACTTCTTCTACTACAACCTATAATCCGCCATACAGCTACTCACTCGACAATGTCGACGATGTAAAATCAATCGTCAAGCAAAATGCCGGAGTCGGTAAAGTCACTCCATAAACTTTGAGGTGAAACGTTCGGAGGCATTCCGAGCGTTTCACTTATTTCCATCCTCATACGCTTTCCAAACCGTAGGCAGCATATCGGAAAGTTCATGCGCGAGAAGCGTATGGGCCGATCTGGTCTTTGTCCATGCGTCCGCACATGCGCCGTGCAGGTGGACAGCATTCAGCACCGCTTCTCTCGGATTCTCATGACAGCACAGCATCCCGAGAAGCATCCCGGTTAACGTATCTCCGGTTCCTCCCTTTGCCAGCGCCCCGTTTCCCGTTACATTCCGCCAGCACTTGCCGTCCGGGAAAGCAATGATCGTTTCATTGCCTTTCAATACAAGAGTAACACCGTGTTCCTCTGCATAATCTCGAGCATAGCCGGCCCGGTTTGCCTCAATTTCTTGAATGGACAAGCCTGTCATTCTCGAAAATTCGCCCGGATGCGGCGTTAATATCACCGGCGCTTTCCTTTCTTGGTACGATCGTTTTGAAAGAGCACCCGCATCAAGGACAACCGGGCATTCTTTCGTCAATACGTTCCGGACCGCTTGCTCAGTCATTTGCGAAGGCGGCAGCCCCGGCCCGATCGCAATCGCCCGGTAAGGTTCGGCAATCTCGCCGGACGCCGCCTTTTCTAAGCCGTCCCGCCAATACGTCGCTTCAGGGAGAACGGGGACGATCAACGGAATGGCACTTCCGCACGTTCCGATGACAAGCTTTCCAAGACCGCTCCGCATCGCCCCGATTCCTGCAAGGAGAGCCGCTCCCGGCATGTCATCGCTTCCCGCGAGCAAAAGGCCGGTTCCATAAGTTCCTTTATGACTTCCATTCCCCCTTTTCGGCAATGAGCCCTTCACGCAGTCTTTCGTCCATATCGGCAATTGTTCTGCAGACATCCCGGATCACACCTTTCAATACAAAGTTTAAACAAACGTTTAATTAAATACTAACTGAATCATACCCTTCACCGCTCTTTAACATGCAAAATAAAAGCAGTTGATGAGCGGGCCATATAAAAAAGACAGCTTCTCGGCTTGAAGCTGTCTTTTGCGGTTTTCTACTAAGAAAGCCGGCCGACAGGCGCATCCAGACGATAAAGTCTTGAATAGCGAGGATTGTTTTCCAAAAGCTGCTGATGGCTCCCTGCCATTGCAAGCTTCCCTTTGTCTAAAAACAGAATCCGGTCGGCCGCTTCGGCTCCTGCCAAATGGTGTGTAATCCATAGAACAGTCTTTCCATCAAGCACTTGAAACATCGTTGATAGAAGCTCTTTCTCTGTTTTAGGATCGAGACCTACGGTCGGTTCGTCCAATACAACGATTGGCGCATTCTGCAGCAGAATCCGCGCCAATGCAATCCGCTGACGTTCTCCGCCTGAAAAACGAATGCCCGTTTCCTGAACAGATGTATAATATCCTTCGGGAAGAGACTGAATATAATCGTGAAGCTTCACCTGGCGCGCTGCCCAATACACGTCCTCATCGCTCGCGTCAGGGTTTCCGAGCCTGATATTATTCAAAACCGTCGTATCAAACAGATGCGGCTGCTGATTAAAAACAGAGACTGCGCGTGAGATTTCTCCCTGAAGAGACTGTGCAGAAATGCCGTTCAATGTAATGTTTCCTTTAGAAGGAGCGAGCGCCCCTTGTATCAACGACAAGATCGTCGATTTACCCGCGCCGCTCGGCCCGAGCAAAGCGGTCTTTTCACCCTGTTTTAATATAAATGAAACACCGTCCAACACCGGATGGCCTTCTTCATAAGAAAAAGAAACATCTTCAAAGCGAAGCGTGACATCGTCCAAACCTACGGCCTCCGCCCGTTCCTGCTGAACAGCGGCTCCAATTTCTTCCCTTTTCGACGGCTCAAGCCCGTCCATTCTTTCTAAAGAATCCTGATACTCAGGGATTGACGCCGCTGCGTCTGAAAGCGGAAAGAAAGCTTCCGTCAAAGGAAACACAACAAGGACAAACGCCGCAATAAACACAGGAGCCAAGGCGCCTTCCGCGCTTTGTCCGCCCGCCCATATCAACATCAGAAGAACAAGTCCTGCCGCCAGGCATTGCATGGCAAAGTCCCTCCAACGACTGAAGCGCATCCGTTTCTTTTCGATCGCCAGCCATTCCTGTTCTGCTGCTTCATACGCATGGACGAAGTCGTTTTGCCGGCCGCTGAAAACCCAGTCGCTCACGCCCATGACCGCGTCTGTCAGCTGACGGTACAAGAGGCTTCGTCCTCTTTTCAACGCAACATTTTTCGCCCTTGTCACAAGCAGGGAAACAAGCGGAACAAGAAACACGAAAACCGCTGCATAGATCGCGATCAGCCCTGCAAAAGGCCATGAAAAAAAGCCGATAGCAGTGATGTATACGCCATATAAAAGAAGCGCCGACAGCCCGGGAAATACCGTTCTCAAATACATGTCCTGCAAATGCTCAACATCGTCGGCCAAAATGCCGAGCATATCCCCCGTTCGGAAGCGTTCACGCCATTTTAAAGCTTGAGGTTCCAGCATCCTGTAAAGCCTGACGCGCATATCGGATAAAATTTTCAAGATGATATGGTGTCCGGTCAACCGCTCAACATAGCGCGACACCGAGCGCATAATCCCGAAGGTGCGGACCGCTACGATCGGGACATAGATCATCAAAACATTTTCCGGACGCGTAGCCGCTTTGGATATTAAATAACCGGAGGTAAACATGAGAGCTGCAGCCGAGCATGCCGTCAATCCGCCAAGCAACACGACAATGATCAAAAGCCTTATATTTTTCTTGATATAGGGCAGAATCCACCCGTCTTCATTGTTCATGATGCACCTCCAAACGACTGCGCCTGCACGAGCTCATAATAAACGCCCCGCTTTTCAATCAATTCTTGATGTGTACCGGTTTCAGCCACCTGCCCATCCTTCAGCACGATGATTTCATCCATATCAAGCATCCAGTGAAGACGATGGGTTGCCAAAAAAACCAGCTTGTCTTCAAACAGTTTCAGCATCGTTTTTTTCAACTCGTATTCTGTTTCGATATCCAAGTGAGCGGTCGGCTCATCTAAAAGGAGAATCGGACGGTTGCCCAGGAAAGCCCGGGCAACGGCTGTGCGCTGCGCCTGTCCGCCGCTTAATGCCCTCCCGCCTTCACCGATCCGCTCTTCTAAGCCGGACGGAAGCTGATCAATCAGCTCCGTCAGCCCGGCGGCTCTTGCTGCCTGTTCAACTTCTTCGTCAGAAGCGCCGGGATGATAAAAACGGATATTGGCTCCGAGCGTATCCGGAAAGATATAGGGATGCTGCGGAATATACAGGAGCTGATTTTGCCAGCTGTCCGTCTGCAAATGCGTCCTCTCTTTTCCCCCGACTTTGATCACGCCGCTATTCGTTTCCAAGAAACCGCCGAGCACATCGATAAGCGTAGATTTTCCGGCACCGCTCTCCCCGATGATTCCGATTTTTTTCTTTCCTTTAAACGATAGAGAAATGCCGGATAAAGAGGAGTTTTCCTCCTCATCATGCCTCACCTCTACATGCTTGAACTCGATTTGATCGTCGTCTGACCATCGCTCAAGATCCAAAGGCTCCTCATACTTGAAACCGGGCGACTCCAATATCGCCTTGATCGCTTTACCGGCTTCCCGGCCGTTCAACGTAGCATGATAGTCATTGCCGACTTCCCGGACAGGAAGAAAAAACTCAGGCGCAAGAATCAGAATGGCAAGCGCCGGCTCCAGCATGATGGTGCCGTCAACAAGACCGAGACCGAGAAAAACGGCTACGGTTGCCACGGACAGCATGGTGAAAAAATCAAGTGCAAACGAAGACAGAAAGGCAATTTTAAGCGTGCCCATCGTCGCCTTCCTGTACCGTTCGCTCACATGAAAAATATTCTTCGTATGTGAACGGCTCATGCCCAGCACTTTCAATGTTTCCAGGCCGCGCAAGGAATCAGTAAAATGATTTGAAAGCATCTCATACGTCTTCCACTGGCTGTCCGCTTTTCTCTTTGCCGCATAGCCGAGAAGGATCATAAATGCGATTAAAATCGGCATCGTAATCATTAATACTGCAGCGGAGGATGTGTCTTTAAAAAAGACATAACAGACAACCGCCGGCGGTATAACGGCCATGCTGATCATTTTCGGCAAAAACAGCTCCAAATAACGGCGAAACTGCGCAATCCCTTCCATCGCGAGTGTGACGACGTGACCTGTTCCTTCTTTTCTCGCCAGTCTGGGGCCGGATTGGAAAAGCTTCTCCAAAAACTTTTTCCGCAGGTCGGCCCCCGTCTTGGCGGCATAATCAAAAATCAGCCTTTGCCTGACAAGGGTCACGGCGTGGCGGAATAAAAAAGCGGCGGTAAATAAGATGATCAGCGGAACAAGCGAACCGACCCGCTCGCCGTTAAAAAGGCGGGTCACCGCTTCAGCAAGCCATTCGGCCTGCATGATAATAGCTGCGCCTTGCATGCATGTCAGTACGGTGAGTGCTGCAAGAATTCGCTTCATTCCTTTATATTGCAAAAGATCTTTTCCCATTAATAAATCATTGGCTCCTTACTGCTGACCCGTTTTCGAAAAACATAGTAACTCCAGATCTGATAACCCAGCACGAACGGAAGCAGTGACAGCGCGACGATCGTCATCACTTTTAAAGAATAGTCTCCTGATGAAGCATTATAAACCGTTAAATCATATGCACTT
This sequence comes from Bacillus sp. GM2, assembly GCF_056155945.1. Lineage (NCBI taxonomy): Bacteria > Bacillati > Bacillota > Bacilli > Caryophanales > Bacillaceae > Bacillus > Bacillus sp. GM2. The sequence continues at coordinate 1,216,684 of NZ_JBRKSZ010000008.1, read as the reverse complement.
TTGACCGAGCTGATCATGACGCGCGGGAACAGCGCAGTGAAAATCGTCGCCACTGTGAGGGCGATCCCAGCCCCTGTCATAGCAAATGTCCAGCCGTCGCGTTTTTGTTTCATAAATACGATCGACAGCACATAGCAAACGACAATCAGAGCCGCAAGCGGTATCGTCACATGTCCCCTGCCCGTGAACAAGTCCGTTTCAAAAATGGATAAAGCAACAAAGGCAACAAGCGCCGCCAAAACGGCGAATACGACTTTTTTGGCCAGCTGTCTTGCCCGGTCGCGCAAATCAGCTTCCGTCCTCAACGTAATAAAGATCAGGCCATGCAGCAGGCAGAGAAGCGTAACGGTGACTCCCCCTGTTACGGAATAAACGTTCACATAGTCAGTAAAACCGGCGTGCAGATTCATATCGGCATCAATCGGCATGCCGCGCAAGATGCTGGTAAACAAAACACCGAACAAAAACGGGGGCAGGATGCTGCCGAAAAATACGACCCAATCCCATGTTTTCTTCCATTTTGCGGTTTCGACTTTCCCTCTAAATTCAAACGCGACTCCGCGTCCGATCAATGCAAGAAGAACAAAGACAAACGGAATGTAATATCCGCTGAACATCGTGGCATACCAGTTCGGAAAAGCCGCGAAAATCGCGCCTCCCCCAGTCAGCAGCCAGACTTCATTGGCATCCCAGAAAGGGCCGATCGTATTGATCATCACCCTCCGTTCAAGCTCGTTGCGTCCGAGAAACCGTGTCGCCATTCCGACGCCGAAATCAAAGCCTTCAAGAAAGAAAAAACCGATGAACAGCACAGCGACTAATATAAACCAAAGTTCATTAAGAGATACCATGGTAAACCTCCTGATCAAACGGGTCTGTCGATACGGAATCATCATGATGGTGGTCATGGTGTGCAGCCCCTTTTTTAATCTCCCGCACAAACAAGTAGACAAGAACGAGCGCCAGTACAAGATAAATCGCTGTAAACGCGATGACGGAAAACAGCAGCATTCCCGCTGATACGTTCGGCGACACGGACTGCGCCGTTGTCAAAATACCGAACACCGTCCACGGCTGGCGTCCAATTTCAGTCATGATCCACCCCGCCGTATTTGCAATGAATGGAAAGGCGATCAAAGCCACCATCGTCCGCAAAAACCATTTGCTTGTTTCGAGTCTTTTGCGGAAGCTGAGATAGAGGCCAGTCAAAGCGGCAACGATCATTAAAAGTCCTGAGCCGGCCATGATTCTGAAACTCCAGAACGTCGTTTTCACCGGCGGAATATAATTTCCTTCTCCGTATTTTTCTTCATATTGCTTTTGCAGCGTCTTCATTCCGGGCACATCGCCGCTGAATTGTTTATAAGCCAAATAGCTGAGCGCATACGGGATGCTGAGCTCTGATTTGTTTTCCTGCTTGTCCGCGTCAATGTTCGCAAGCACCGTCCAAGCTGCAGGATCGCCGCTGTCATCCCAAAGCGCTTCGCTGGCAGCCATTTTCATCGGCTGGCTCTTCATCAGATGCTGTGCCTGCTCATGTCCGCTGAACGCTACGCCGATGCCGGAAACAAGCGCCACAATCATCGCGATTTGAAAGGATTTTTTAAAAAAGAGCAATTCCTGTTTTTTCAGCATTTTATACGCGCTGACACCGGCAATGAAAAACGCACCGGTGGCAAGCGCACCGAAAATGACGTGCGGAAATTCAACCCATAGCTGCGGGTTATTAATAATCGCAAAGAAATCGGTCATTTCCGCGCGGCCGTTTTTGATCGCGAATCCGACAGGCTCCTGCATAAACGAGTTGGCCGCTAAAATCCAAAACGCCGACATGATCGTTCCAAGCGAAACAAGCCAGATGGACAGCAAATGGATCTTCTTCGGAAGCCGGTCCCAGCCGAATATCCACAAACCGATAAACGTCGATTCCATAAAGAAAGCGAGCAGCGCTTCCACCGCGAGCGGAGCGCCGAATACATCACCGACAAAGCGGGAGTACTCCGACCAGTTCATTCCAAACTGAAATTCCTGTAAAATCCCGGTGACCACACCGACTGCAAAATTAATTAAAAATAAGTGCCCCCAAAATTTAGCCATCGTTCTGTAAATGTCTTTTTTCTTTACGACATAAAGAGTTTCCATTAAAGCAACCATAAAGACAAGCCCGATTGACATCGGCACAAAAATAAAGTGAAAGATCGTTGTTGAAGCAAATTGAAATCTTGCCAAAATGAGTTCGTCCACTGTTCCAGTCTCCTCCTCTTCGTTCTAGCCGGACCCGTTGCCGAATGGGCATCACCCTTGCTCAAAGTTTCACATGAATTTTATGAATATGATCACAGACAAAAGGGTGACCTCGGCCCACATTGATGTTCTGTTATTATCCGGATGGTTATTTATACCTGTACTTTACCGCGAATTCCTTCTTAAATAAAGTACATATTCCCTAATTTATGGATGTCATTGTGACAATTATACGAAGAAATTATAGCTATTTTGTGACGTGATGGTTAACAAGAACTAAATCAACATGAGAAAAATGCCCCTCATCCACGCGGAGCATTTCGTCATTCAACATTTGCGATTTTCTGTGCAAAGCCTTGCGGGTCAAAAGAATACCGTGATATGCAAACAAACAAATTCGGCGCTTTCCTTCAGTTTGAAAACGCCCGACGGAAAGTCCTGTTATTTTGTCCAATCTGTGAAATCTTCCTTCAGCCTTCTGCGCACGTCCTTCATCTATGCCTTCATGCAGCACCGGCTGACTGGACTGCGCATTTACCTGCTTGCTGCCGTATCCCTCCCTGTACAGCTATCTTTGAAACATCGCTCCCTCAGGCTTTAACGAATGGATGGAATATTTATGACTTAAAAATAAACAATAACGATACCCTGTTTATTCTATGAAAATCGAACCATACATTTGTTCAAACAAAATACACAAAATTTGTGAAATGTTTCACAATATCCTGCTATACTTAGGTTGTATTTATGATAGATACTTCTTAGTAAACACTTGATGGTGGTGGAAAACATGGAATCAAAATCACTTGTTCTAGTCGAAGAGCTTGCCTTAAAAAAGCAAAGCATCTTTATGCAAAGCCCGCTTCGTTATCTTTTACGGGCTATGCTGGCCAGTATGTTTATCGGGTTCGGAGTCATTGTAGCGTTTAAAACGGGGAATCTCTTTTATGTTGAACATTCTCCGTTCACATATCCAATTGCAGCAATCACATTCGGGGGCGCCATTATTCTAATTGTCTATGGCGGAGGAGATTTATTTACGGGAAATACATTTTATTATACATTGGCTGCGCTTCGTAAAAAAATGCGTTGGCCCACTGTTATCAAGCTGTGGATTTTCAGCTATGCAGGAAATTTAATGGGCGCCGTGTTTTTCGCAGGCCTCATCTTTGCGACCGGTTTATTTAAAGATCCTTCTTCCACCGGCTTTATTCTTAGCGTGGCGGAGCATAAAATGAATACGCCGGTGACCGAATTGTTCTTCAAAGCGATTTTGTGTAACTGGCTTGTCTGCCTTGCGTTCTTTGTTCCGATGGCACAAAAAGGAGACGGAGCGAAAATGTTCTCTATGATGCTGTTTGTTTTTACTTTCTTTATTTCCGGTTATGAACACAGCATCGCGAACATGGCCACTTTTGCCGTCTCCCTGGTGACCGAGCATCCGGATACGATTTCGATTGCAGGCGCAATCCATAACTTGATTCCAGTAACCCTCGGGAACCTGATCGGAGGCGCGTTTATGATGGGCTTCATGTACCACTATGCAAACAAGCCGGGCGGTGAAGAAATCATCAAATAAAAGGATCGTCCATTTTTAAAGGATTCTAAATATGCGGGTTCCCTTCATAAAATCGTGGTAACTTTAAAAATGGAGGTTCAGCAGATGCAAAGTTTTCATTCGCTTTGCCAGCAGTTTGGACATATTTTAAATGGGGAGCCGCACATTGAACACGGTGTCTGTTCTGTCAGCATCAAACGGAATTTGCGCGTCACGATTCAAGGAAGACCAAGCAAGGGAGTCGGCATGGAAGAAGTCATGTTCGAGTCGCTCGATCAAAACGGAACCGCCTTGAATATGGCCGAAGTCGCAATTTTGCCTGAAGAAATTCCGCTGTTTACAAAAAAGCTTGTCGATCAAGGCATCATCATCAGCGCTCTCCACAATCATTGGATTTTTACAAAACCGAATATCTTATATATTCATTTTCAATCTGTAGAACCGCCGCTAACATTCGCAAGAAAAACAGCTGCCGCTTTATCCGTATTGCGATAAAGCAGCAGCTGTTTTCTTTATCCGTTCATTTTTCCCATCTCTGAAAGTGCGACCCTTTCGACTGCTTTGGCCACAATCTCGTGAACATCAGGATTCAGCGGATCAGGCACGAGATCGCCTTGTTTTGTGCAGGATGCGATCGCTTCGGCGGCCGCGACCAGCATCGGGTGGCTGATCGATTCCGCTCCGGCATTTAACACGCCCCTGAAAATACCGGGGAACCCCAGCACATTGTTGACAGACCGTCCATCCGCAGCGTAGGCTGCCCCGGCCTCGAGCGCATCCTCAGGCTCAATCTCCGGCTTCGGATTGGACAGAGCCAAAATCACCTGGCCTTCCCGAACCCATTTCTTATTGATCAATCCCGGAACACCGGTTGTCGCAACGATGATATCGCAGCTTTCCATCAATTCTTCGATGCTTTCAGCCGCATGACCGCCATAGTTCTCTAAACGCGCCATCGCCTCAAGCGATTTATCCGTTCCGACGACACGTTTTACCCCATATGCCATAAACATTCTGCAGATCGCGACCCCTGCCGCACCCAGGCCGATTTGGCCGACATGGGCCTGCTTCAGATCGACCCCTGCACTCTTGGCGGCTGAAATGGCGGCCGCCAGCGTCACCACCGCAGTACCGTGCTGGTCGTCATGCATGACCGGAATATTCAGGTCGTTTTTCAGGCGCTCTTCGATTTCAAAACAATGCGGTGAACCGATGTCTTCAAGCAAAATACCGCTAAATCCGGGCGCGATGTTTTTAACCGTCCGCACGATTTCGTCAGGATCATTCGTATCAAGCAGAATCGGAATTCCGCTGATGTCTGCTAGCTGGTCGAAAAGTGCGGCCTTCCCTTCCATAACAGGCATTCCCGCCACAGGCCCAATGTCTCCCAAGCCAAGGATGGCCGTACCGTCCGTGACAATTGCAACCGAATTGCCGATGCCAGTATAGATATTCGCTTTTTGCGGCTCTTCTTTAATAAGCTCGCACACATTCGCGACACCCGGCGTATACACCCGCCGCAGATCAGCGAGCGAGCGGATCGGCATCTTGCTTTTCATGCGGATTTTGCCGCCTTCATGTGCAGCCAGCACGTCATCTGAAACGGTATGAAGATGGATGCCTTCTTTTAAGTTGCGGATCACTTCAAGGATCTCGGTAAGCTGTTCTTCATGCTCAACTTGAACCGTAATGTTCCGCATCGTATAATTCGGCCCCACCTTGATCGTTTCAACCTCTCCGATATCACCGCCGGCAAGGCCGATCGCCGTTGTCACCTTTCCAAGGTTTCCTGGTGCTGAAGGGATTTCCAGCATCAAATTCCGAATAATATTGTTGCCATTCATAACAGAATACCTCCATCAATTGTTTTAAAATCGGCTACTGAACCGGCGAGTCTTTTTTATCGGTGTACCAAATAAATTTACCTGTGTATCCGTACAAAATCGCAAGGCCGATTGAAACAAAGCTCAGCCACATGAACGGCAGATAAGAGAAGGTTGACACGCCGAGAATCCCCGCCATATATATGCCGTTGTCTGACCACGGCACCATGCCCGACGTCATCGTACCGCCGACTTCCGCGTTTCTGGACAGCACCCTCCGGTCAATTCCGAGCTTGTCATAGCTTTTCTCCATAATTTTCGGCGTCAAAATGAGCGAGACGTACATCGCGCAGCCAAACACATTCGCCAGGAAAGCGACGATAATCGTCGAGAATGTGACGTTGCCGGCAGAAGTCAGCTTTTGCTGGAACTTGGACACGATCACTTTTAAAACGCCTAAGTGCTCCAAAAGGCCGCCAAAGCCCAGACCGAGAATGATGACGACGACCGAACCGAGCATGCCTTGAATTCCTCCGCGGTTTAAGAGCTCGTCCATAAATTTGATCCCGGTCTCGATGGAAAAGCCGTTGTAAGCCGTGCCAAGTGCATCCGCAAAGTTCATGCCTTGGAAGACCGCAGCCCAGATCGCCCCCAAAAGTGCGCCGATCGCGATCGTCGGCACAGACGGCTTTCTCATGGCCAAAAGAACGATAACGATAACAGCCGGAACAAGCATCCAAATATGAATATCAAACGTGTTTTGCAAAGAAGTTTTCAAAAATTCGACTTTCTGCAAATCGACATTTTTACTACCGTAAATAAATCCGGTAATGGTGAACAACACCGCCGTGATCAAATAGGCGGGTACCGACAAGTACAGCATCGCTCTGACATGAGTAATCACTTCGACCTTTGAAAGAGATGACGCAAGCACTGTACTATCGGAAAGCGGTGATAATTTATCTCCGAAATAGGCTCCGGACAGCACGGCTCCGGCTACAAGCGGAAGCGGTAGCCCCAGCCCTTCACCGATTGCCATCATGGCGATCCCGGCCGTTCCTACAGTACCCCAAGACGTACCTGTGGCCACAGAGGTGATCGAACAAATAATGAGCGTGGCAAGCAGGAATATGCTCGGGTGGATAAACTCAAGCCCGTAATAAATCAAAGTCGGCACAACGCCGCCGGCTATCCATGTGCCGATCAGCGCGCCGACGGCAATCAGGATCAATATCGCTTCGAGTCCGTTTGAAATTCCGTTTGTAATCGATTTTTGCAAATCTTCATACCGGTGTCCCAGGCGCAGACCGAGCAAAATCACTAAAAACCATGAAATAAACAATGCCAGCTGAATCGGCAGATCAAATTTGACTGTAAATGAACAAACTATCGCTAAAAATGCACCTAATACACAAATGATTTCCAACATTGATGGCAACCGTGCTGTTTTCAACCTAAATCCCCCTTATTATTGAAACGCTTTCAAAATAAACTACATAAAAATAGCAATCTGCTTCAATTTTTTCTTAAAAATTTAACTAACAACGAACAGTATACCATGAAAAAGGCTTATGCGGTACCACTTCACCGCTGTTATCCTTTCTCTTCATAAAGTTATTGAAGGAAAGCGAAAACACTCTGTGTTTCTATCCCGGTAAAATGCTTCAGAGTGTTTTCGCGTACTGTTTTTTTCCAGCTTAATCCCGATTTAAAAGTTCAGCCCCGGCAATTCCCGGTTTTGTCATTTCATAAGGATTCAAAATCAGATCAAGCTCTTCTTCAGTCAACACGTCGTTTTGAAGACAGAGATCGCGGACGGATTGCCCTGTTAAAATCGCTTCTCTTGCAATTCTTGCAGCTGCTTCGTAGCCAAGATGCGGGTTGACCGCAGTAATGACGCCTGCGCTTTTTTCTACATATGCCTTTAAGCGTTTTTCATTCGCTTCGATTCCTGCTACACAGTGATCGGTAAACGAACGGAATCCGTTGTTCATGATGCTGATGGATTGCAGGAGATTAAAGACGAGCACAGGCTCCATCACGTTCAGTTCGAGCTGTCCGGCTTCAGAAGCAAGACAGATCGTATTGTCGTTTCCGATGACTTGGAATGCGATTTGGTTGATCAGCTCAGCCATAACCGGATTGACTTTCCCCGGCATGATGGATGAACCCGGCTGTCTTGCCGGAAGGGAAATCTCGGCAAGTCCTGCGCGCGGACCCGATGCCATCAACCGAAGGTCGTTGGCTATTTTCGACATGTTCATCATGCATACTTTTAATGCAGCCGAAACTTCTGTGTACGCGTCCGTATTTTGCGTCGCATCCACCAGATGGTCAGCGCCGATTAGCGGAAGACCGCTGATCTCAGCCAAGTGCTTGACAACATTTTCAATATAGCGCGGATCCGCGTTCAATCCCGTTCCAACCGCAGTAGCGCCCATATTGACTTCATACAGATGCTGGCGCGATTGTTTAATCCGTTTGATGTCGCGTTCAATCACGCGGCTGTAGGCTTCAAATTCCTGTCCAAGGCGGATCGGCACGGCGTCTTGAAGATGTGTGCGGCCCATTTTAATGACGTGGTCAAAGTCGCGCGCTTTTTTCTTAAACGCGTCAAGCATGTATTCCATTGTGTCCAGCAGCTTTTCCAGCTGCTTGAGCGTTGAAATGTGAATCGCCGTCGGGAATACGTCGTTTGTCGATTGAGACATATTGACGTGCGTATTCGGACTCAGATGAATATATTCGCCTTTCTTGTGGCCGAGCAGTTCAAGTGCACGGTTTCCGATGACTTCGTTCGCGTTCATATTCATTGAAGTGCCTGCGCCGCCTTGAATCGGATCAACGATGAATTGATCGTGCAGCTTTCCTTCAAGGATCTCATCAGCGGCTTGGACGATGGCATCTCCAAGGCCTTTATAAAGACGTTTTGTCTCCATGTTGGCAAGCGCGGCCGCTTTTTTTACCACTGCCAGCGCCTTGATCATTTCTTCGTGGATTTTATATCCTGTAATCGGAAAATTCTCCGCTGCCCGCAATGTCTGAATACCGTAGTAGACATCGGCCGGAATCTTTTTTTCTCCGAGAAAATCCTTTTCCGTCCGGTATGTCATTTCAGTTTTCATTTTTTAACCCTGCTTTCTTTTTTTAGATGATGATATCGTCTGCAATTGGCGTTTCCATAATCTTTTTGACTTCAGCTTGTTGTCCGGTTTTTCCTAGTGCCCACATCAGCTTCGGAACGATCGCTTCGGTGTTCATATTCCTCGAGCGGATGATGGCATCCTGGTTTACCTTGCGGCCGACCTCGTAAATGCTCATATCCTCTCCTTCTTCAAGGCATTGCGTCGTAATCGCTACGACTACTCCGGAATCGATCAGCTCGTTCACTTTTTCTAAAATGTTTCTTTTCTCAAAAGGAATGCCGCCGCTTCCGTAGCTCTCAATCACAATACCTTTATATGAACCTTTCAGACAATCAAAAAACTCAGGCTTTAATCCGGGATGAAGCTTCACCAGACAAACATCGGTATTTAAGGAAGTATCAAGTTTCAAAGCGCCTGGCTTCACTTCGGGAACCCGTTTGTTATACTCGATCTCCTTGTCATGAATGAAAGCAACGTAAGGATAATTGATGCTTTCAAATGCATCGTAGCTTTTCGTTCTTAATTTGATCGCTCTCGTGCCTAAAATGACGCGGCCGTCAAAGACGACGTAAACTCCGCCGATACCGTCGCACGCGAAGCGGACCGCATCTTTAATATTTTTTTTCGCATCCGTTTTCTTAAATGTAATCGGAACTTGGGAACCCGTAATCGCAACAGGCTTATCAATATTCTGCAGCATGTATGAAAGCGCCGCCGAGGTGTAGGCCATCGTATCGGTTCCGTGCGTGATCACAAATCCGTCGTAGCGGCTGTAATTCTCATATACAGCCTCAGCCATCATCACCCAATGTTCAGGTTGCATGTTGGTGCTGTCTATATCCATTAAAGATTGGCAATCTATCGTATAATTAGAATGGTCATCAGATAAATAGTTGAGAAGCTCTTCCGCTTTAACCCCCGGAGCCAGTCCGTTTTCGCCTTCTACTGAAGCGATGGTCCCGCCGGTGGTCAACAGCAGTAACTTTTTCATGTGCTACACCTCTTTAAGAAGTAGTTTTATACAGTATAAAGCAAGATCGATTTTATCTAAGAAGGCTTGATGCATCAGGAATGTATACGCTTTATGCGTACCTTCAATGCAATTATAGTCCTCAAATGTGAAATAATCAAGAAACTTTATTCATTTCGCGTACACTTTTACTGATAATGTGCTATAATCACTGTGTATCAAAAGGAGCGTAAGATATGAATTTAGATCGATTAACAACACTGAGAAAAAATAAAAAATGGTCATTGCAATATACTGCCGACCGCCTCGGTATTGCGAAAAGCACTTACGCGGGCTATGAATCGGGCTACCGCCGTCCTTCTTTAGAGGCGCTTATCGAAATCGCTGATTTATTCAATACTTCCACTGATTTTTTGCTTGGCAGAGTTGACGATCCCCGGGATGAAAAGGCTAAAAACGAAGCCATTGAACTGACGGAATGGGATAAGCTCAAGCTGGCAGTCGACGGGACGCTTCTTTCCGAAGAAGAAATCAAGCAGATGGTTGCGTTTATCAAGGTCAAAAAAGAGCTGGATGCGGGGTAAAATGACAGCGGTTAACCGCATGCTGCAAGTGTTATAAAAAGAAAAAAACTTGACTGGCTAAAAAGGCCAGTCAAGTTTTTTTGCTTTTATTGATGTAAAAATTTAACGCAAACCGCTTCAGGAGCAGGAACTCCGGACTGCAAAAGCGTCAGCCGGCCCGTTGTCCGGTCTCTTTCAAACAATGTCAATGTCCCTGTTTCCTGGTTGGAAGCGATTAAAAATTGCTCTGAAGGATCAATCTCAAAGTCGCGCGGCCATTCCCCTTCAGTTGATACGTGTTCAACCAGGGAAAGTTCGCCCGAATACTCGTTGATGCTGAAGACGGCAATGCTGTCGTGTCCGCGGTTTGAAGCGTATACAAATTTGCCGTCTTTAGTGACATGGATGGCGCCGCCTTGGCTCGCACCGTCAAAGCCTTCCGGCAATGCCGAAATGACTTGAATCTCCCTGAATTCACCCAAATCAGGGTTGTATGCCAACACGATGACTTCATTGCTCAGCTCCGTTAATACATACGCATACTTTTCCTGCGGATGGAACTCAATATGCCTCGGCCCTGACCCCGGTGCAGTTGCGTGTTTTTTCACCGCTTCAAGCCGGTCCTCTTTCAATTGATACGTAATGATATGATCCGTACCGAGATCGACGGCTACTGCATACTTCTCATCAGGTGTGAATCCGGAATAATGGGTATGCGCTTTTTCCTGCCTCTCATGCGGTCCTGTTCCCTCATGCTGCACTTTTGCTGAAGGCTCAAGCAAGCCGCGGCTTTCATTTAAAGGGTATGCCATGATCGTCCCGTTGTGGTAATTGGCGGACAGAACATAATGGTTATTCTGATCGACGCTGACATGGCAAGGTGACGGTCCTTCCCCGGCCTGCTGGTTGACGAAAGTCAGCTCTCCTGTGGAACCGTCAACACGGTATGCGGCAACCCCGCCTTTATCGCCGTCTTTGACCACTGCATAGAGCATTTCATTGTCTTTGGCGATATTCAAATATGTCGGACTGCCCAGCTTTGCTGCCGGCTTCGGCGTGCTTAACGCCTTTTTTTCCGTATCAAGCTCAAATGTATAAATCCCTTCGCTGTCAGCTTTAGTATATGTTCCGATATAACCTCTGTATTTTGCCATTTGATCCTCTCCTTTTTAGACAGTCGTCCATTCCTATTTTAACTCACAGAAACTGAATTATCATGATCTGGTATGCAAAAACCTTAAGCGCTCACATGAAAAACAACTTTTTATGATATTCTTAACATAAGAGATCTTCACTGCCGCTTTTATAATGGAATCGCTCATTTTCGGCAGCGGAGACTTGTTCATAGGAGTGTTCAAAATGACGAAAATCATGATTGTCGAAGACAGCGAAGACATTCGGAAGCTTTTACGCGATCATTTAGAAAAATACGGATACGAAACGGTTGCAGCGACTGATTTCACCTCTATCCTTGAAATGTTTCTTCAAGAGAAGCCCGATCTGGTATTGCTTGACATCAATCTGCCGTCATACGACGGGTACTACTGGTGCCGGCAAATCCGCCAGCATTCGACTTGTCCGATCATTTTCATTTCAGCGAGAAGCGGAGAAATGGATCAGGTCATGGCGATCGAAAACGGCGGCGATGATTATATAGAAAAGCCTTTTTCATATGAGGTGGTGCTCGCTAAAATTAAAGGCCAAATTCGCAGGGCATTTGGAGAATACGCCGTTAAACAAGGAGAAAAAGTGATTGAATTTGAAGGCGTCCAGCTGTTTGTCGAACGTTTTGAGCTGCGCTGCCGGGATGAGAAGCTCGAGCTTTCAAAAAAGGAAAGCAAACTCTTGGAAGTGCTGCTTGAAAGAGGAGAAAAAGTGACAAGCAGAGACCGGTTAATGGAGAAGACATGGGAAACCGATACATTTATAGATGAAAACACGTTAAATGTCTATATTACAAGGATTCGCAAAAAATTGCGAAGCTTGGACGCGCCCTTCTCAATTGAATCAGTGCGGGGCGAAGGGTATCAGCTGAGGGCGAAATCATGAAGCTGTTTCTAAAAAACCATGCCGTTCTCATTCTTCTGTTTCTTTTTCAGGGCGGATTCGTGTTTTTTTACTATTGGTTTGCCGGCATGCAGACTTTCACTCACCTTTTTTACATTCTCGGCGTTCAGCTTCTGGCGCTGGCGCTTTATCTTTCGTACAAATGGTATGAAGAACACAGAGTCTACCAGTGGGTCAGCTCAGAACAAAAAGATACAGAAATTCCTTTTTTGGGGACGTCTGAATTTTGCTCAGAGCTCTATGAAAAACATATGGAGCTGAGCCGGCTCCACCACCGCAAAATACATGAGATGGAGTCCAAGCTGGAAGACAGGGTAACCTACATGAATCAATGGGTGCATCAGGTGAAAACACCGCTTTCCGTCATCAATCTGATCATCCAGGAAGAGGACGAACCCGTTTTTAAACAAATCAAAAAAGAAGTCCAGCAGATTGAATACGGACTGGAAACGCTCCTCTATTCATCAAGACTTGACCTGTTTGAAAAGGATTTTAAAATTGAAGCCGTGTCACTTGGCGAGCTGCTTAATTCGCAGATTCAGCGCTATAAACGCTATTTTATACAGCACCGGGTCTATCCAAATAAACAGGTTCCCGCTGAAGACGCCGTTATTTACTCTGATCGAAAATGGCTCAAATTTGCCGTTGGCCAAGTCATCACCAACGCTGTGAAGTATTCGTCAGGAAGAAGCGAACGCATCGATATGACGATATTCCGTAAAGGCGAACGCATCATCCTGGAAATCAAAGATTATGGAGTCGGAATTCCTTCACAAGATTTGAAAAGGGTATTTGAGCCTTATTACACCGGGGAAAACGGACGGCGCTTTCAGGAATCAACAGGCATCGGCCTCTACCTTGTAAAAGAGATTGCGGAAAAGCTCAATTATGATGTGAGCATCGCTTCAGAAGTTGGAAAAGGGACGGCTGTTCAATTTTCGTTCCTTACAAAAATGTAAGTCTTCTTTAATAAAACCGCATAGCTCATCCACATCCTCCTTGATATGATTTGTTTACAAAACAAACGTAGAAAGGAGGATTTTTCATATGCAGTCCAAGTCTTTGAAAAGAATCGACACACTCGACTATATACGAGGATTCGCTTTATGCGGAATCATTTTTATGAATATAGATGTGCTGGCGATGATCGACTCCAGAACAGGCGGGCCCATCAGCCATTTGATCGCCCAAATCAAACCGTATGTGTTTGAACAGCGCTTTTATGTCATTTTTTCCTTTTTGTTCGGAGTAGGCTTTTATTTGTTTTTATCTCGCGCTGAACAAAAAAACGCAAATGGGCATTTAATGTTTTTTCGACGACTGGTTGCACTCGCCTTTTTCGGAGCAATTCACCAGCTGGTGCAGCCGGGTGAGGCGCTGCTTCCTTATGCGATATTCGGATTTATCCTTTGGCCGTTTTATTCAATGCGACCCAAATGGATCCTGATCAGTTCATTCGTATTTATGGCAGCAGGAATCGGCTATTTTTACATGCTGAATACGCTGGCGATGTTTTTGCTTGGATTATGGGCAGGAAAAACCCGTATATTCGAGAACCTGTACGTCCATTTGCACGGTCTGCGGCGGATCGGCATCATTTCACTCATCGCCATCCCGGCGGCAATATATTTGCAGTACAAGTTTTACACCACTGAACACTTTGACCGGTTGACCGCTCTAGCAGGACTTGTCATGGGAGTTTTTTATGTATCAGCCTTCATTCAGATTTTGCAGGCGCCGTTTTTCAAGAAAATGCTTAAGCCCCTTCAATACATGGGGAGAATGTCTTTAACCAACTATATTGGACAAACCCTGATCATAATAGCATTTCTTCGCCTGACAGGAATGTATGGACACATCACCCATGCACAGGCCGTCATTCTTTGCATCTGCACACTGGCCATTCAAGCTTTCATAAGCGCATTTTGGCTGAGAGCATTCCGGATGGGCCCGCTGGAGTGGATGTGGAGAATCGCAACATACTGGAAGCGGGCACCACTAAAAAGCACCGCAAAAGGAGGATATCATGACAGACATGCTGATTGTTAAAAACATCAATAAAACATATAAAGGACAAGTCTCTCATCAAGCCTTAAAAGATATTTCATTCAATGTCGAGGGCGGTGAGTTCACGGCGATCATGGGGCCGTCCGGATCCGGAAAAACGACGCTTCTCAATATCATTTCGACGATTGACCGCCCCGATTCCGGCGACATTTTAATTCGCGGAGAAAATCCGCATCATCTGAAGAGGGCCAAGCTTGCCCACTTTCGCCGCAGGCAGCTCGGATTCGTATTCCAGGATTTTAATTTGCTGGATACGCTGACGATCGGTGAAAATATCATGCTGCCCTTAACGCTTGAAAATAAACCGCTTTCCGTCATGGAAGATAAACTTCAGGCGATTGCTGAAAAACTCGGCATCGAACAACTTCTGAATAAACGGACGTTTGAAGTATCCGGCGGACAAAAGCAGCGGGCGGCCATCGCAAGAGCAGTCATTCATCAGCCCGCTCTCATCCTCGCCGACGAACCGACGGGAAACCTCGATTCGAAGGCGTCAAAAGACGTGATGGAAACGATGCAGCACCTTAATGAAAACGACAATGCCACGATATTGATGGTCACGCATGACCCTGTTGCCGCAAGCTATTGCCGGCGCGTCATTTTTATTAAAGACGGAACATTATTCAACGAAATTTACCGCGGCGCCAACCGCCAAGTATTTTATGAAGAGATTCTGAATGTGCTGTCCATGCTGGGAGGAAACGCCAATGACCTTTCTTCAGTTCGCTTATAAAAACGTCGTCCGGAATAAAAGAGCCTATCTCGCCTTCTTTTTAAGCAGCGCGTTTTCAGTGATGATATTTTTCACATTTGCGATGCTTTTGTTCCACCCCGCTTTAGAGAAAGGCTATTTAAACAACATTGCAAAACGGGGATTATCGGTGGCTGAATGGATGATTTTCGCCTTTTCTATTCTGTTTGTGCTTTATTCCGTCAACGCCTTTCTCAAGTCGAGAAGCAGGGAATTCGGGATCCTCACCATCCAAGGAATCGCTCCGGGTCAATTGAGAAAGCTGATTACCGCAGAAAACATCATCATCGGCGTGCTTTCGATCGTTACAGGGATCATCGGCGGTCTGGTTTTTGCAAAAACATTCTTTACGGTCGGCGCTTATATTCTGGAAATGGACGCTTTGCCATTGTATATGCCTTGGAAAGCGCTGGCTCTCACAGCCGCCTGCTTTCTCACGCTGTTTATTTTGCTGTCGCAATTTACGGTTTTGTTTATTAAATCAAAAACCGTTACCAAGCTGATCAAAGGCACCGGGAAAATAAAACCTGAGCCAAAACCGTCCGTTATCTTTTCGGTCATCGGCATCGGCTGCCTCGGCTCAGGCTACTGGCTTGTATTGTTCGCCGACATCCATTTTCCCCAAGCCGTCACGATCTTAATTCTGACGATCATCGGGACTTATTTCTTCTTTAGCCAAAGCAGCATTTGGCTGCTCAGGTTGTTAAAAAAGCGGAAATCATATTATTTGCGTGGAAAAAACGTGCTATGGATATCGGATCTTGTCTACCGGCTGAAAGATAATGCCCGCCTGTTCTTTCTTGTCTGTATTATTTCAGCGGTCGCCTTTACCGCCACAGGCACATTGGCGATATACAAGACCTCTCTCGGAAAAATGGATTCTCAATATGAGATAGAGTACTTATCATACAGCGGGAACCACAAAGAACAAGCACACGTTAAGCTGATTGAACAAAAGCTGACGGACGGAGATTTTTCGTATACAAAGGAAGAAACAAAAGGAATCTATATCAGCTACAGCCAGGGAGATCTCGTTCCTCCGGTGCTTCTGATCTCTGAAGGCGAATTTCAAAAGCACTTCAAGTCAGATTCTGGTGAACTGAAAGACGGCGAGGCACTGTATTATCCGAACGCCTTTGAAGCAAAAGAAAAGCGGGAAGTTCCCGACACCTTGAACATGTTGAACAAAGATCTGAAGCCGGCAAGTGAACAGCTGAAAGTGAAAGGCATAAAAAAACCGCTCATTTCGTTAGACAGCATCGTCGTCGTAAACGGCAAAACCTTCGAAAAGCTGAAAACACAAGGCGAAGCCGTCACATTGTACGGCTATAAGTACAGCGGCTGGAAAAACAGCCTTGATATCAGCCAATCACTGAAAAACAGTATTTATGGAAACTATGCCAATATCCATTTTCAATTTGACGCAAAGGCTATTTCTTATTTTGAAACTGTTCAGCTTCCAAGCCTGAGTCTGTTTATCGGCCTTTTTATTGCGGTTCTCTTTTTTACGGCATCCGGAAGTTTTCTCTACTTCCGCCTGTTTACCGATCTTGAAGAAGATCAAGAGCGCTACCTGTCGCTCTCAAAAATCGGCCTGAGCGAAAAGGAAATGTCGCAGAGCGTGACGATTCAATTGGCCATCCTGTTCTTCTTTCCGTTCGCTCTTGCAGCAGTTCATACGTATTTTGCGATGAAGACGCTCGAGGCGCAGAGTCTTGGTCATTTTGCAGCTCCGGTCTTGATGACGATAGGCGGATTTCTGACCTTCCAACTATTATTCTTTATGATCATTCGAAAAAGCTATTTGAAAAAATTAAAAGGATTTTTAAGGTGATAAAATATGAAAAAAACAATTTCTCTGATTACAGCCGGTTTGGCTGTTGTATGCATCGGCTCTTTTCTGTTCATTCATAATGATGTGACAGACCGGTTCAATCCGCTTGTGAAGAAAGAAAACGTGTATGTCCAGATCAACAAAGACGGTAAGCATCTGAGCCCGGGCGGCTATGAGTACACGCTGGAAGGATATAATGACGCCGGTAAGGAAAAGGAAGTTACATTCTTCGCCGGCGGCTCCCTTCGAAAAAACGCCTACCTAAAGGTACACGCGAAAGGAAAATACGTTCAGACATGGGAAGAAGTGCAGCCCGGCGATATGCCGAGTGCAGTTCGGGCCAAATTGATCAAGCAGTAAAAAAACGGCGTCTAAGCCGTTTTTTCTATGAATCACTATATTTTTACAAAATTCCGAAACTTCTCGGCCTGTTGTTCGTATAAAAACAAAGGTCATATTGGTTAGGAGGTTTTCATATGATTGTTGGAATGATCGGTTTTATCTTGGTAGTATTCTTCCTCTACGCCGCCATGGCACCGTCTGACGGAAACAACAGCGGCAGCAGCTCTTCAACTTTTTTTGTCGGGGGTCCTGATTCATCCGGCGACAGCGGAAGTGATTGCGGTGGCGGCGGTGATGGCGGCGGTGGCTGTTAAGACCTGCGGGCTGCCTTTACCCATCTTCTGCTCGGACCCTTAGGCTGTATGCAGTTCTTGCTGCAGTCAGCCGGGTATGTTCCAGCCATCTCACTTCATCATTCATTCACCATCTAACTCCAAATACGGGATCATCAATCCAGTTGTTTAACCAGACTTCCGATTGGGAATGATGTAAAGACAGCAGATTCCCGATCTTCAAACGATTTAAAAGTCACAATTAATCGATTCTGTTACAAAATATATAAAACTTTGCACCTACTTGTTCGATATTAAAAGAAGACATTCACGATAAGGAGGGTTTTTTCCAGATGATTTTTTTACTGGTTTTATTGGCTCTGTTTATTTTGTATTCATTCTTTTTTGACAAGAACAACAAAAGTTCTTATAAAAAAGCGGCACCGAAAAGCAGAATATTGATCCGCCAGGCAGCCGTGCCGACCGGATTTTTGAGGGTAATCGAAACCGCACCCGGGCAGACGGCAAACCGCCGAACCTCCGAAAGTATGCGCCCGAATCTGCGGCTTGTCATGAGCCCGACGCACCAAAACGAAAAAAAATAAGGAAAGCGGCATCATGATAAATGCCGTCTTTCCTATTGTCTGCTGTGTTCCACCATTCTCCCAAAGGCGTCCGGCGACATCCCCGGCGAGATTCGGACGCGGTGGAGCGCATGCATCCCCTGCTCCCTAGATGCCGCTCCCGGTTCTGTCGTGACAGCCATTTGATAGCCTGCCTCGTTTGCCAGCTTCAGCGTATCTTCGTTATAGCGCCCGACCGGATAACTCAGCATAACCGTGTTTTGGCTGAACATGCGATCAAACAGCGCTTTGGAACGCGTCATTTCATCGAGCTGCTGTCCCGGTGCCAGCCCGTTCAATTCAACGTGATGAATGGTATGGCTTTGAATCGAAATGCCGTTTCGCCTCATCTCATTCATTTGTTTCTCTGTCAAATGGTTCTTTCCGCCGACCGATTTGCCGATCATGAATACGGTCGCCTTCTGACCATATTCTTTAAGGATCGGAAAGGCTTTCGTAAAGTTATCTGTATAACCGTCATCAAACGTAATCAGCACGCATTTTTCACTCGGCATTTTATCTTGTGTTAAGACAATATAGGCTTCTTCAGGTGTCAGTGTGTAATAGCCGTTATCCTTCAGCCATTTCATATGTCCGCGGAACTCCGCCTCCGGTACGCGCAGGCTGTTTCCTGTGGAAATGCTGTGATACATGAGAATCGGAATGCGGGCGGGGCTCTTCACTTTGAGCCAATTGGATGATGGATCATGTTCTGCCTGCTGTTTTGATTGTTTTGCCGCTTTTTGAGCCGTATTTGGTTCTGTTTTTTCCTCTCCTTTTGTTTCATGACCGGAACACCCGTACAGCATCCCTATCAACATAAGCAGCACAAGTAACAGTTTCGTTTTTTTCACAATTATTCCCGCTTTCTATCTATTGAATCCTTTTTAATATCGGTGCGGAACTGGCATTTTTCACTGTTCCTGCTTTGATGAGGAGAGCCAAGCTTTACGCAGTCTGCTGATCCCTTCTTCAATTTCCGTTGCAGAAAGACCCCCAAATCCCGCCATGACGATGGAAGAGCTGCTTTCATGAGGCTCAAGCCAGAAATCTGATACCGGGTAAACTTTCACACCGAGTTTTTCCGCTTTATGTATGAGGTCTTGCGCATGTCGGCCTGTCTTCATCAAAATATGAAGCCCCGCTTTTTCGCCGATGATTTCCACTTCATTTCCGAAATGCGTTTTAATGGCCGAAATTAATGTTTTGTGCTTTTCTTGATAGACTTTTTTCATTTTTCGGATGTGCCTTTCGAAAAAACCTTCTTTCATAAATAAAAACATCGCTTTTTGAATGATGGGTGAAGCAGACTGGCTGTAGCGTCCAAGCTTTTCTTGAAATTCATCCGCCAGCTTTGAAGGCAGAACGATATAACTCAATCTCGCTCCCGGAAGAAATGACTTTGAAAAAGTCCCTAAATAAATGACATTTTCTTTTTTATCAAGCGCTTTTAAAGATGGAATAGGCCTGCCCTGATAGCGGAATTCGCTGTCATAGTCGTCTTCGATAATATAGGCCTTCTCACGGCTTGCCCATTCAAGTAATTTCAGCCTCTTTTGTATCGGCAGAACCATTCCATACGGAAACTGATGTGATGGTGTAATATAAACGAGTTTGGCCCCGGTTGCAGCAAGCTGTGACAAATTGACCCCATCCGTCTCCAGACCAATTGGCTGAATATCACATCCATGGTTAAGGAAAACAGAACGCACACCATCATATCCCGGATTTTCCGCCGCAACCAATCGGCCGTTCATTGAGAGCAGCTGGCAAAGAAGTCCGACTGCATACTGCGTACCGGAACAGATCACAATTTGCTCAGGTGCACAGCGGACACCTCTTGCCTGAAATAAATATTTCGCCAATTCCGTACGAAGACCGAAATCGCCTTTATGATGACCATACAGTAATAATTCATGATCTTCACTGTCCAATGCATTTTGCAGACAACGCCTCCATGTTTTGAACGGAAAATGGCTTAAATCGATATCACCATATTTAAAATCATACGTTGCCGCTGTAGCTTGTCCTGTTTCTTTGGATGCCCGGTTGGTATGAACCTTCAATTGACCAGGCGGTATCAGCGTTTTCTCCAAGGGAAGCACTTTGATGCCGATCCTTGGCCTGCTTTCTGTATAGCCTTCTGCAGTGAGCTGCTGATAGGCGCTTTCAACTGTATTTTTGCTTAGATGCAAATGCTCGCATAAGTAGCGGATCGGCGGCAAAAGAGTTCCCTCAGGGATGCCGCCGGTCTCAATTTCTGTTTTTATATATTGATATAGCTGCATATACAGAGGCGTTTTAAGCTGTTTATTGAGTAAAGGAGTTAATTCTATCATTTTCTGACCTCATCAAGTTTTCTATTATTGTCTCTTTTTAAAGGGACAATAACAACCTAAAATCATCTTAACAATAAAAAGGAGCGTGAATGTGATGGCTCATTCCATTCGGCAAAAACAGCTTGCCTGCACAGATGAAAAAAAGATTGATCAATTTTTAACAGAAGCGCAAACCGGATACCTCGGCTTGGCCGCAGATCAAGATCCATATGTGATCCCTTTGAATTTCGTCTGGAAAAAAGGCTTCATTTATTTTCACGGTGCCTCAGAGGGACGGAAAATGGACATGCTGCAAGAAAATCCTAATGTATGTTTCACAGTCAGCGAACAATATGGAACAATGGTTCATCCCATTCCCGCTAAAACCGATACCGCTTATATGAGTGTCATTCTTTTCGGCACAGCGTCAATCATCACAGACTTAGATGAAGCAACATCCGCGATGCAGGCTCTTCTCGACAAATACGTACCGGGATACTACAGTTCTCCGCTTCACAAAACACATGTCGAAAAGTACAGATCGAGTTTAGGCAGCAAAACCGTTGTCTTTAAAGTTCAGCCCCGAGAGATAACAGCTAAAGAAAACATGCTGAATCAAAGCATGAAATTCGAAAACGGGCGGACCGTACAGGAAGACCATTGACAAAAAAAGACCCGCAGCTTATGCTACCGGGTCTCCTATGGATTGTGCCGCATATCCATCTATAAATTTCAATCCCGCTGTGTACCGCTTTCTCCGCTTCTTTATCCAGCAGACGAGCGCCAGCCGCTGATCCGGATCCTTCTCATCGATACAAACCAGCACATGTTCATTCATCTCAAGCGGGACGCCGGATTCAATCTGACAGCCTGACAAGCTGATGTCCTTAATCATGATCTCGTGAGCGCCTTTCTCTGCATCATCGGGAAACAGCAGTGTTCCCAGACCTTGAAAGGCCTCGCGGACGTGTTTTCTCTTGAATGCATCCGGGCTTTTTTCAGTTTTCATGAAAAAGCGCAGCACTGTTGACAATGTATCAGCCCGCTTTTCCCGGTCGGCCTTTCTCGCATTTTCTTCATTGAACATAAAACCGATCAGCTTGACATACAATTCCTTGTCCATCTCTTTGAAGTGCAGTCCGATTTCAATGTCGTCCGCGTCTTTCGTCGTCCACATCACCCGAGCCGGCACTTTTCCGACCGCATCTATCATCAGACCGTCCACATGATAGTACATGTCCAAATCAGCCTGATAAGGCAGCCTGATACGCGCGCCCGTGTCGCTCACATCGATCAGTTCACATTCGTGCTCATCTCCTGAAACAGTGGAAAAAGCCGCCGGCTTGTTGACTGTGAACCGTTCAGATCTTCGAAATCTCGGCCTGTCAAAGGCAACGAGCAACGCAAGTATGAGACCTGTCATATTATAGAGAACCCAAAATAAATTATACGATGTGACGTTTATATCAAAAGTATGCAGAAATAAAAATTCATAAAGGGTTTTTCCGAGCGCAAACAGTGTCACTGCAAGCAGAATCGCACACGGCAGCGCCGTCGTATATTTGAATTTTCGCCGATCTGTGTTGACGCCCTTCGGTGTGACTTTAAAATCAAACCGCTTCTTGAAAATGAATTCCGACAAAGCCGATATCGCCATGTGCGGCGCCATCGAAGTATCGTAAATATGGCTCCAGCTCATGCTGCGCTGCCGGTCCGAAACAGCTTTAAATGAAAGGTAAGAACCTAAAAACGCAGGCAGCCAAAACGAGGTGATCGACCACAAATCGGTCTTTAAGCTATGTATGCCAAACAGCAAAAACAAGAGCGGCGCCAGGATGTAGACCATCTTAAAAACGCCGAAAAACCAAAAGAGAATACCGTCAAAATAAAGAATGCGCTGCATTGGTGTAAGACCTTTTAAGAAAAGCGGATTCCACTTCTTTCCGCACTGAATGTTTCCCCTGCACCAGCGGTCGCGCTGCTTCAAAAGATCCGTCCACGTTTCCGGCGAAAGACCGACGGCAAGCACTTCCTTGACGAAAACAGATTTAAATTTCGTTTGCAAAAGCATTCCGGTTGCCATATCCTCCGTAATCACGCCTGTCGCAAAACCGCCGATTTCCTCCAAAGCGTTTCTTCTGAAAACCGTATTGCTGCCGACGTACATAACGGCATTAAAACGGTCTTTCCCGGCCTGGAGCCTGCGCAAAAAAAAGTCCTGCTCATTCGGAATGTTCGCTCCGGAAAATAAATTGTACTGATAAGGATCTTCATTATAGAAGGCCTGAGGCGTTTGAACAAAAGCCACTTTTTCCTTCTTAAAATAGCCGACAGTTTTCTGTAAAAAAGAAGGAAGCGGGACCATATCGGCATCCATCGTCACAATCAGTTCCCCGTTCGAGCAGCTCATCGCATGGTTTAAATTCCCTGCTTTTGCATGCTTATTACTTGGCCTTGTAACGTAATGAACGCCAAGTTCCTCGGCCAGCTTTTTAATATCTGTCCGCCTTCCGTCATCACACAAATAAATGTTGACAAGCTCTTTTGGATAATCGAGGTTCAGACAGCCTGCCACTGACTTTTTCAGTACATGGCGCTCTTCGTTATAAGTTGCAATCAGAATATCAACGCTCGGCCAATGGTCTTGATCACCTAGCATTTCCGGCTCCCGCTTCCTTTCCTTCCATACTAGCGTATAAAAGACCAAGAGCTGTAAAAAGCCGATACATTCAGTTACAATCAGGATCACGCCCATCACGATGTCGGCGGGGCGAGAGACAGGCAGTGTATAGCCGAACCGCCAAACAATATACACGCCGTTCGTCATAAGGCACAATATGATTAAAAATCTCTTGAAACGCGGATTCATCCAAGATCCCAAATACCCGATGAGAATCAGGGCAATCATTGCTGCGGGATAGCAGTGTAAAATAAATTCCATTTTCTTCTCCTTATGTGCGGATAAAAACCCTTCTCAAAGGGTTTCTCCAAAGTATTCCTTTATTTCATTCTTTTGCACTCGAATATATTACCATCTTTAGACCTAAAATTCTTTAAAAATAATAAAAAATATAAGACTATAGACTCTTATTCAAAAAAACCATTAGGTTCATATTGATAACCCTCACATATATGCCATCTCAAGATTGAATCTTTTGTCGCAGACGTCCTGTGTCTGTTCGGAGACGGGAGCTGAATGTATCAACGGTTCACACAAGAAAAAAGGTCTCTGCTCCTAAATGTTTGATTTATTTTTGACGGATTAACAGCTTTTTTGTGTCGATTTTTATTCCAGTAAAAGGAGATTCGGGAATTACCGCATCAAAAAAAGCCTGAACAAGGCCATTAAACAGTGTCCAGACACGTCTTTAACCAAATGGAGCCGCTCTAGATCATCATGGGAAAACGGCTAGGTCTTCCTGCACGGTTGTCTGAATTTTGATTTTTTTAGTATACTTAATTTAGTTAAATAACTAGAGCAAGGGGATAACAAAAAGGATGGGGGAAAGAATATGGAAGTAAAAACAAAGGTACAACATATACCGATTCAAACAACAAAAGAACCGGATGAAAATTTTTTCGCAAGAGCAATGAATGTTAAAATCGGCATCATTCCGCTGCCCGTATACTTGCTGCTCTTCGCTTTGATTGTGACGTTTGTCTATATGCATGATCTGAAAAGCGACATTTTAACAGCCATTGCGGTTATGGGCTTTTTCGGATTCACCTTCGCCCAAATCGGAAAGTCGCTGCCGCTTCTTCGTTCTGTCGGCGGTGCCGCTATACTTGCGACGTTTATTCCTTCAGCTATCGTCTATTACCATCTCATTCCCGATGACATTATCAAATCAACAACTGAATTTACAGAAAACTCAAACTTTCTTTATTTGTTTATCTCAGCCATTGTAGTGGGAAGCATTTTAGGCATGAAAAGAGAAACGCTGGTCAGGGCGTTCATTAAAATTTTCATTCCGCTAATTGCAGGGACAATTGCCGCAGCGGCAGTCGGTCTAACAGTTGGTACAATGCTCGGCCTCGGATTTCAGCATACGCTTCTGTACATTGTGATTCCGATCATGGCCGGAGGGGTCGGCGAGGGAGCCATTCCGCTGTCCATCGGCTATTCGGAGATCATGCACATGTCACAAGGGGAAGCTTTTGCACTTGTCATTCCTTCTATTATGTTTGGAAGCTTAAGCGCTGTCATTTTGTCCGGGGTTTTAAACGTAATGGGAAAGAAAAAGCCTGAATGGACAGGCAACGGAAAAGTCGACCGTTTCGAAAGCGGGGACGCACTGCCGCTTGAAAGCCGCGACAAAGACAAAGAAAGCGTTTTTAATCTTTCCCACTTTGCATCGGGAGGCATTCTTGCCGTCTCACTATATTTAGTCGGTATGCTTTCACATGACTTGTTCGGATTTCCAGCACCCGTCATGATGCTTCTGCTGGCTGTTGCCGTGAAACTGTTTCGTTTGGCTCCGGCGAATTTGGAAAACGGCGCCTACGGCGTGTCACGCTTCTTTTCAACTGCTGTGACATATCCGCTGCTTTTTGCCATTGGCGTCTCCATGACACCGTGGGACAAGCTGATCGCTGCTTTTAATATCGCCAATATTATTACGATCGTATCTGTCGTGGTCACGATGATAGCCGTCGGCTTTTTTACAGGAAAGTGGCTGAACATGTACCCGATCGAAACCGCGATTATCAATGCCTGCCATTCAGGTCAGGGCGGAACGGGGGACATCGCCATTCTTAGCGCCGCAGAGCGCCTCGAGCTCATGCCGTTTGCTCAGGTGTCCACAAGAATCGGCGGAGCGATAACCGTTACACTGACATTGCTGCTGTTAGCCCAGTTTTATTGATGAATGAAAAAGCCTGCAGAGCAAAAAACTGCAGGCTTTATATTGTTGATAAATCCGAAAACGACTTTTAGTTTTGGGATTTTGTCATCCTTTCAGCGTGACCCGCAACCCTTGCAGTCTAGGAAGGCCGAGCATCTGAGCGGACTTTCACAGGAAGTGATGACGGCGGCGTTCAGGCAGGACGCCTGGGCGGTTAGCCGTTGAGTGAGCACCGACTTAGCAGGCCTGACAACGAATGTGAGGGTTTGTCGACACGCTGAAGCCTGCAGAGCGAACTGCAGGCTTTCTTTTTAGTATCTAGCGTACTTTCTTCGGAACATAGTCGGGAAAGTCTGTCACAATCCCGTCCACGCCGGCCTTTAAAAGCGGAGGCACTTCATCGCGGGAGCGGACGGTCCATGGCGTAATTTTCATGCCGAGCGCATGAATCCTCGGCACAAGCGTAGGATCAGCGGCCACATTTTTTAAGTTGGCGTTCACATATTTGGCATAGCCGGAAAATGCCTTGAGCTTTGCATCTGTTAAGTCCGCTGCTTTTGACGTTAAGACACCTGTCGGCATCGATGGGAGCAGCTGATGAATTTTGTATACAGAGTTGAAATCAAACGATTGTACAATGATTTTTCCATTTTTAGGCTTATCAATTCTCCGCTCTTTCAATGCCGCTGATACTTTTTCTTCGATTCCCGGATAGCGTGCAGGTTCTTTTAATTCGATCAGCATTCCAATCTTCCCTTTATACCGGTCAAGCACTTCTTCAAATGTCGGAATGCGCTCCCCGGCGAACTGCGGACCGAAGTAGCTGCCAGCATCAAGCTTGCGCAGCTCGGCAAGCGTCAAGTTCTTTACGGCGACCGGCAGCACTGAGCCGATGTCTGTCGTACGGTTTACGGTCGTATCGTGAATGACGACAAGCTCCCCGTCCTTGGACATTTGAACATCCAGCTCGATATAGTCCGCTTTCATCTGAAGCGCCTTTTCAAAGGCAGCCATCGTGTTTTCCGGAGCATATCCCGAAGCGCCTCTGTGCGCAATGACAGCCACTTTTTTAGGCTTCGCCGCCGGCTCTTGCGCTCCCGCATCCGGTGCAAACAGTGCTGACCCGATAGAAACCCCGATCAATGAAGATAACATCAATTTCTTTAATAAAGCTGACACATCATCCACTCCCCTTTTGCTCTTCTCTTGCCAAAGTATAGGTTCGCACTGTTAAGATTATGTTTCAGCAGTCTTTAATTTTCATAAATTTCCTGATAAACAAAAAAAGACCCCTCAGCAGAGATCTTTTTTGGATATATCAGCGTTCGCAGGCAATTTTGTCTTTATCGCGGTCCAGCTTTTTATTGGCGTCATAAAGCGCTTTTGAAACATACGGCTTGTATTTCGTTTTTCCGCCTTTGTTTTTGACCGACTTCGAACGTGCGACGCCGCCTTTATAGTCTTTGTTTAAAGCTTTGCAGTTTTTGTACGTTTTTACCTTCGTTTTTGCTTCTGCCACATCGCCGGCACCCCAGGAAAAACCGATGATAAGACCGGCAGACAAAAGACTCGCTGCTATTTTTTTCATCCCGTTTGACCCCTTTCGTCTCTTTCTTATGTATCTTTTACCATCATAAAATATTTCTCTTATTCACTCAAGAAAAAAATGACATTTTATTGAATAAAAGGTATGGTTTGAACAAAGGACTTTTCACACAAAAACCGGCGCTTTAAGCGCCGGCTTCATCAACATATTGATGTTCACATGTCTTTTTCAAAACAGCGTTAATCTCATAGGCTAATTCCTTCGGATGGATGCACAGCATGTCTTCCAAAGGACTGTTCCAGTTCCCGTTTTTAATCAATTTCAGCGCATAATGGCCGGCCGGACTGCACTCGGGATACCACTCTACATCGAGCAGAAGGCATTTTTCATCATGCCGCAGCTTCAAAAGATCCCGTTTGAAATCTGACCGCCAGGCCTTGCTGTCAGGCGCCAATTCATCGGGGTTTGTACCGGTTAATGAGTGATGCACAACCGTCCAGCCGGCCGGGATTCTAAGCCTCAGCAAATTGCGTGCGCCACCGGAAGCACGAATCCTATCTTCCAACCGTTCGACCAGCTGTTCATACGACGTGTCTGAATCCTCGCTAACCAGCGTTTGATCAGCATTTAGCATCCTGATGACGTACTTCAGTTCTCCAGCATATTCAACTTGTACCATTTTACCGGAGGTTTCATTCTCCAAGGTGAATAGCATACGGCGGAGATCGCGAATCGGCTTTTGATACAAATGATTTTCTTTCACCGTCCAGCCGGCCGGCACCATCAAAGGATGCAATTTAAAAAAATACTGAGATTTGGTCAACGTACTCACATCCTCTTTCCTTATTCTGTCCTCTTTCCTATCAATCTATGTGCCGGGCCGGCTTCTTAGAACAATGGCGGACCAGCACACAAAAAAACCGCCTGACTGCTTTATGAAGCGTCAGGCGGTTTTTCGTTTTTACTCGCCGGTTTTTTCTTTTCCGTAATGATATTTTGATGGATCAACAGGCTTGAAGTCCGAAATCTCGTGGAATCTTAACAGATCTTTATAGAGTACTTGGTCGGACAGATCCAGCTGTTCGGACACCTGTGATTTCAGGTTTTCCGTTTCCTGGTTGCCTTTGATCTCTTTTCCTGTCTTTGTATCGTATACGGTCGTATCAATCATCGTGTACTTCGGCGTTACATAGTTTCCATTTCTGAAAGCCACGGTTTCGTCGTGGTCTTTAGAAAAGAGGTCTGTACCAAAGTTGATGTATTTTTTGCTGTCAATACCTTGCAGGTGAAGAAGTGTCGGCATGACATCCATCTCACCGCCATACGTATGATTGACTCCGCCTTTTTTGCCCGGAACGCGGATCATAAGCGGTACGCGCTGATTCATCGCGTTTTGATACGGTGTAATCTCTTTACCTAATACTTCCTTCATCGCACGGTTGTGATTCTCTGAGATTCCGTTGTGGTCGCCATAGATGACGATGACGGAATCATCATATAATCCCGATTTTTTCAGCTCTTTAAAGAAATCTTCAAGCGCTTCGTCAAGATAGCGCGCCGTCTGGAAGTACCCGTCTACCGTTTTGTCTCCCGTCGTTCCCTTTTCAAGGGTGGCATCCTTTTCATCCAAAATGAACGGATAGTGGTTTGTCAACGAGATTAAATGCGCATAAAACGGCTGTTTGAGCGATTTCAGCTTCGGAATTGATTCTTCAAAGAACGGCTTGTCTTTCAAGCCAAGGTTGACGAGATTCTCCTCTGACATGTCATATGTGCTGGCATCGAAGAATTTGTCATAGCCAATTTGTTTATAGACCTGGTCGCGGTTCCAGAATGACTTGTAATCCCCGTGCATCACGGCGCTTGTGTAGCCTTCTTTTTGGTTCAGAATCGCCGGCAGGGACTGGTACGTATTTTGCCCTTTTGTTACAAACGCGCTGCCTTCAGGCAGTCCGTAAAGGCTGTTGTCCATCATCAATTCGGCATCCGCGGTTTTACCTTGACCGGTCTGATGGAAAAAGTTATCGAAATACATCATGTCATTCTGGCCGTGCGCCAGCTTGTTCAAAAACGGAGTGACTTCTTTTCCGTTCAGCTTATAATCGATCAAAAACGTCTGGAAGCTTTCCAAATGAATCTTGATGATGTTCTTGCCTTTTGCTGCGCCGAAATACTCGTCATTCGGTTTCGCATAATGCGAATTTGTATAGTTGATGACGCTCGTCAGGTCGTCGCTGCTCGCGTATGCCTTTTGGCTCGCGTTTTGGGCAGCCTGAACACCATCATAGATCATGTAATTGTAAGGCCCCAAATACTTGACGATATAATTCCGGTCAAATGTTCTTGTCAAAAGCTCCGGACGGTCTGTCTCAGCAACTGCAAGGTTGATGAAAAACAGCGCCACTCCGCCGAGAACGACAGTTGCAGCCCATCTTTTTTTCAGTTGTGCCGCCTTCAGTTCAGGCAGCTTCACACATAATGCAATCAGAATGATCAAATCGACGAAATAGATAACGTCATGAAATGCCATGATGTCAAAAACGCCATCCGACATGTTGCCGAGGTTTCCGGCTTGTTTTAAGTTTGCAAACGTCAAAAAGTCATCAAAGAAACGGTAAAACAGGATATTTGCATATAAAGCAAACGTCATCACCGCATCAATGATGATGATCCATATCGCCGACCGGCGGCCTTTTGCAAACAAAGCCAAACCGAGTGCAGCAATCGTGAAGCTGAATGGGTTGATAAACAGCAGCATTTGCTGCGTAGACCCTTTCACACCTAAATTAAACTCTAAAAAGTAGGAAGCATAGGTTTTAGCCCATACAAAAACAACAGCTAACAAAAAAAAGCTTAGCTTATGAGAGAATATTTTTTTCATGATAACCTCTACCTTTTTAACTTTTTTCAGACCGCTTTCTGTTTCAGTCAATGAAGCGTGAGGAAACGATAATATATCATTCTACTAAAAGTCTCGGCGGTTTTTCAAGCACGTCCACGGTGAAATCCCCCCGGCTTCCCTCACTCAAACAGTCCACGTCTGCGTAAAAAAATTCCGCATTTAAGACTACGGCCTCTAATTAAGACGAATGAATTTCCCCAAAGGTTTCAGTTATTTTCATTCACCTCGAAAATTGCTCTTTCCCGGACGATTAAATATCTTTATGAAATTCATTTAAATAAGCTTTTCTTCGCGCTTCTGTGAACCGGCCGATCCAGTCCGCACGCGCTTCCTCCGTCATATAGGGCAGAATGTACAGCTCGACCGCTTTATAAAATTCCGGTTCAGGAAGAATGTTGTACGTCGGAATCCGAACCATGCCGTTCCCGCGCGTCTCTATCAGTATATCCATAAAGAAAATGCCTTTCGGGCTGCAGCGGTGCTGCGCCATTTTAAGGCTTTTGATGTCCTTGAACAACACAGATTTCTTCCCTGAGAACAGCCGCCCGTCTTCTCCCTCGATCATGCTGAAGATGATGTTTCCTTTTTTCGTGAAGACCGGAAATATCATTAGAAAAGTAATCAAACCATAGATGATCCCGAAAAGTCCGACTCCCAGGTACAGCAATGAATATTTCGATTCGAGTTTTATTGCTTCATAAAAGAGCCATGCTCCGACCAACCCGAAACCTGCCGTCCCCGCAAAAGCCCATACTCTAAAGAACATTCGGCTTTTCACATCAATTGGCTGTTTTTCTTCCTGTTCCAAAAATAATAGACCTCCTTTACTTCAGCAAGCGGATTTCTATATTAATGATATTCATGCCACAATCTACCTTACCACAGAAACCGGTTTCTGCATAAAACTTGCAGTGTGAGTGATCACGTATTCGTCCAATCAGCAGACGATCTGTCCCTCATCAGACCCGATGAATACAAAAAGGCTCCCGGCCATCTGCCGGCAGCCTTCCCCTATTTTGAAATATCAACAAATCCCTCGCCGAATACATCCCTGACATCGTGGATGATGACAAATGCTTTTTTATCTGTGCTTCTTATAATTTTCTTGAGCATGGACAGCTCTTGTTTATTAATGACAATGTATAGAATTTCTTTGGAATCGCCCGTATAGTGTCCGCGTCCCGTTAATATCGTGACGCCGCGGTCCATCAAGGTATTGACCTGCGCGGCGATCTCGTTTTTATGCTCGGAAATGATCGTGATCGCTTTTTTCGTGTTGAGTCCTTCGATAATGAAATCCATGACCTTTGTGGCGATGTACAGCATGACAATCGTAAACATCAGCTTTTCAGCTCCGATGATAAAGTAGGAACTGAACACGACAACTAAATCGATCATCAGCAAGGCATAGCTGATGTTCCAGTCAAAATATTTATTGGCGATTCTCGCGAGAATCGCAGACCCGGCAGTGGTTCCGCCGACACGGATGATCATGCCGATGCCGACGCCGGCAAAGACCCCGGCAAAGATCGTGCTGATGATCACTTCATCAGCCGGCACCGTCCAATCTTCAGTGACGTGCAGAAAAAATGAATTGGCCGCCACCGCAATGATGGTATAAATCGTCGTTTTTTTATCCAAAAAGCGATAGCCGATCATCAGAAGAATGCCGTTCAGCACAAAGTTTGTGATGCCCGGAGACCATTCAAAAACGTAGTATAAAATCAGCGTGATCCCCGTGACGCCGCCTTCTCCCAAGTCGTTCGGGATGGCGAACAGATTCACGGCTAACGCAAAGAAAAATGCGCCTATCACAATCAGGATCATGTCCATTGCTTTCTTTTTCATATTTGCATCCCCTTCCTTATCCGTAGTCGATTTCCTGTAAAAAGTAAAAAAGCCCCGGAGAGAAGCTCTTTGATCAAGAGCAAAAACTCCTGGGCTTTTATCCCACCGTGTCATAACGATATCTTCGCTATGTGTTTTCTCTCGGACCAGACCAGCGCGGAACGCACTGCGGAACCCTAGAAAACCACCTTTTCTCTGTTATCAATTTGTCATCTTCAAGCATTATAAGTGAAATTTTGGGGTCTATCAACCCCTTTATCAGCCTGAAAGATTTGTTTTTTTGTAAAATAGCTTCCATCTGCCGGCAATAAAACCGTCCTATAATAATAGATATACGTGTTTTGCCTGGGAGGCGCTCTTATGAACAAACAAAAACGGCAATGGCTCATCAAGCAAACCATTCTCGAACATCCGGTAGAAAATCAGGAACAGCTGGCATCCCTGCTGGAAAAACGCGGCATCGCCGTTTCGCAGTCTACCATTTCCCGCGATATTAAAGAAATGTATCTTGTGAAACAGCCCGGTGAAAACGGAAAGCTTGTCTACACGACAAATGCTTCTTTATCCATCAATCCTTCTAAAATATTAAAAGATAAAATCTCCGACGTTGTCCTGCATGTGCATCGGACGGACAACTTGATCATTATTAAAACGATGCCCGGCAACGCCCATGCCATCGGCGTCCTTCTTGATAAGCTCGGAAGCCCGGAAATGCTGGGCTGTATATGCGGGAACGATACATGCCTTGTGATTTCCCAATCGCCTGAGGCAGCCCAATCATTTTGTGATCACTTATGCTGATCCGGCCGTCCGGATCAGCTTTTTTTCCCCTCAAAAAAAATTTTTCAAAAAATCCCCTTTAAAAATATACACGTTTTATACGTTCTATTCTCTGCTCCTGCAAGGACTCATTTTCGATTTATCATAATTATTCATTTTTATTTTTGCTTCATCAAAAAACATGTGAAATATATCACGTTTTCGTTGTTTTCGCTTTCACATCGCGCTTTTCCTTCCTGTTTTAAGCTGTACATGTAACAAAAAGAGCTTAGGAGGCGGGATGATCATGACAACACCGATACACGTTTACTCTGAAATCGGCCCTTTGAAAACCGTCATGCTGAAGCGGCCCGGTCGGGAACTGGAAAACCTTACACCCGAATATCTGGAAAGGCTTCTCTTTGACGATATTCCCTTTTTGCCAGCGGTGCAAAAAGAGCATGACCAATTTGCAGAGACGTTAAAGAAACAGGGAGTTGAAGTTCTTTATTTAGAAAAGCTGACGGCCGAAGCCTTGGATGACGCTTTCGTCCGCGAGCGGTTTATCGATGAGCTTTTAACAGAAAGCAAGGCGGATATCAACGGCGCTTACGACAGGCTTAAAGAGTTCTTGCTCACCTTTGACGCCGATTCGATGGTCGAACATGTGATGAGCGGCATTCGAAAAAATGAGCTGGAACGCGAAAAGAAATCGCATCTTTATGAGCTGATGGAAGACCATTATCCATTTTATCTCGATCCGATGCCAAACCTTTACTTCACAAGAGATCCGGCGGCCGCCATCGGCAGCGGACTGACCATCAACAAAATGAAAGAGCCTGCTCGCAGGAGAGAGTCGCTGTTTATGCGCTACATTATCAATCACCACCCGCGTTTTAAAGGGCATGAGATTCCGGTTTGGCTTGACCGTGATTTCAAATTCAATATTGAAGGCGGAGATGAGCTTGTCTTAAATGAAGAAACCGTAGCGATCGGGGTATCAGAACGGACAACGGCTCAGGCGATCGAGCGTCTTGTCCGGAACTTATTTCAGCGGCAGAGCCGGATTCGCCGCGTACTGGCCGTCGAAATACCGAAGAGCAGAGCCTTTATGCATTTAGATACCGTCTTCACGATGGTTGACCGTGATCAATTCACGATCCATCCCGCCATTCAGGGGCCTGAAGGAGACATGCGGATCTTCGTTCTTGAGAGGGGAAAAACGGCAGACGACATTCATACGACTGAAGAACACAATTTGCCGGAAGTGCTGAAAAGAACGCTCGGCCTTTCAGATGTCAATTTGATCTTCTGCGGCGGCGGAGACGAAATCGCTTCAGCCAGGGAGCAGTGGAATGACGGCTCCAATACACTCGCGATCGCTCCTGGTGTCGTCGTCACCTATGATCGGAATTACATTTCTAACGAATGTTTGAGAGAACAGGGCATTGAAGTTATCGAAATCCCGAGCGGGGAGCTTTCAAGAGGACGCGGCGGCCCGCGCTGCATGAGCATGCCGCTCTACCGCGACGATGTGAAATAGACAAACCTAAAGAAAAAGGAGAGAGATCCATGAACCAAACGATTGATTTAAAAGGCAGAAGCTACTTAGCTGAAAAAGATTTTTCAGAAGAAGAAATCCTCTATTTGCTCGACCTTGCCCAAAAATTAAAAGAAAAAAAAGCGCAAGGCATCAAGCATCGCTATTTGGAAGGCAAAAACATCGCTTTGCTGTTTGAAAAGCCTTCTACAAGAACGCGCTGCGCTTTCACGACAGCCTGTATCGACCTCGGTGCACATCCCGAATATTTGGGCAAAGACGACATTCAGCTCGGCAAAAAAGAATCGATCGAAGACACGGCCAAAGTTCTCGGCCGCATGTTCGACGGAATTGAATTCCGCGGATTTGAACACGAAAAAGTGATTTCCCTGGCAGAGCATTCCGGTGTGCCGGTATGGAACGGGCTGACCGATTTATGGCATCCGACGCAGATGCTTGCGGACTTTATGACAGTGAAAGAACATACGGGACGCGTAAAAGGGATCAAACTCACCTATATCGGCGACGGCCGGAACAATGTCGCCAACAGCCTGCTCATCGGCGGCGCCAAAGTCGGCATGGACGTAAGAATCTGCTCGCCTCAAGAGCTGTTCCCTGATCAGGACATCGTTAAAATGGCGGAAGCGTTCGCCGAAGAATCCGGCGGAAAAATCACCGTCACAAGCGATACAGATAAAGCCGTGTCCGGAGCCGACGTTCTGTATACGGACGTCTGGGTATCCATGGGAGAAGAAGACAAGTTCGCTGAAAGGATCAAACTGCTCAAGCCTTATCAAGTGAATATGGATCTCGTCAAGAAAACAGGAAACGACAACGTCATCTTCCTGCACTGTCTGCCTGCCTTCCACGATCTTCATACAACTTACGGACAAAACGTTTATGAACAGCACGGCCTTAAAGAAATGGAAGTGACGGACGAAGTGTTCCGCAGCAAACACTCTAAAGTGTTCGATGAAGCTGAAAACCGCATGCACACAATTAAAGCGGTCATGGCAGCGACACTCGGCGATCTTGACTGACAGGAAAAGGGGCTCATTCCCTTTTCCATTCTATACCGAATGAGGTGACAAAAATGGCGGAAGAAAAGAAACTTGGGCTGTTTGCACTTATCGCGCTTGTCATCGGCTCGATGATCGGCGGGGGCGCCTTCAACCTTGCAAGCGACATGGCTTCAGGAGCGGGGGCGGGAGCCATTTTAATCGGCTGGATCATCACCGGAGTCGGCATGATTGCCCTGGCCTTCTCTTTCCAAAACTTGACGACGAAAAGGCCTGATTTAGACGGCGGTATTTTCACTTACGCGCGGGAAGGATTCGGCCATTTTATGGGGTTTAACAGCGGCTGGGGATACTGGTTCGCAGCCCTTCTCGGCAATGTCGCATACGGAACGCTGCTGTTCAGCGCAGTCGGATATTTCATCCCTGCGTTTGGAAACGGACAAAACGTCGCATCGATTATCGGTGCAAGCGTAATCCTCTGGTGCGTGCACTTTTTGATCCTGCGCGGGGTACAGTCCGCTGCCATGATCAACTTAATTACGACCATTTCAAAACTGGTACCGATTTTTGCTTTCATTATCGCCATTATCTTTGTGTTTCATCTTGATTTATTTACGAACGATTTCTGGGGAAAAGGGCTGTCGCTCGGTTCCATCGGGACACAGGTCAAGAGCACGATGCTGGTGACCGTCTGGGTGTTTACCGGAATTGAAGGGGCCGTCTTATTCTCAAGCCGTGCCAAAAAATCGAGCGATGTCGGCAAAGCGACTGTCATCGGCTTGATCAGCGTACTCGTGATTTACGTCATGATTACGATGCTGTCGCTCGGCGTCATGAATCAGCAAAACTTGGCCGGGCTTCCGAATCCTTCAATGGCCACGATCATGGAGCATATCGTCGGCAAATGGGGAGCTGTGCTCATCAACTTGGGATTGATCATTTCCGTATTGGGCGCCTGGCTGGCCTGGACATTATTCGCGGGCGAACTCCCGCTGATCGCGGCGCGCGAAGGGGTCTTCCCGAAATGGTTCGGCAAAGAAAATAAAAACGGTGCGCCGACAAATGCGCTGACTTTGACAAACGCCATTATCCAGCTGTTTTTGCTGACGTTTCTCATTTCGGATGCGGCCTACCAGTTTGCATTCTCCCTGGCTTCCTCGGCCATCTTGATCCCGTATCTGTTTTCCGGGCTTTATCAGCTTAAATACAGCTGGCTGCACAAAGAACCTGACCGGGGCAAAAACCTCATCATCGGGATCATCGCAAGCATTTACGGCGTCTGGCTCGTCTATGCCGCAGGACTTGATTACCTGCTTTTGACCATGATTTTATACGCTCCCGGCATTCTCGTATTCCGGGCTGTCCGCAAAGGAAAAGAAGGCCCCGTCTTCAATAAAGCCGAGCTTTTGATTGCCGCCGCGATTCTTATATTGGCTGTCATCGCCGTGATCAGGCTGGCTGCGGGAAGCATTTCAATTTAACAAAACAGAGGTGATGATCAAATGAAAAAAAGAAAAATTGTCGTGGCACTTGGCGGTAATGCCATCCAAACCGGAGATGCCAGCGCAGAAGCGCAAAAGCGCGCGCTTGAAGAAACGGCCATGTATTTGGCGGATATGATCGACAGCGGTGCTGAATTAATCATCACGCACGGAAATGGCCCACAGGTCGGAAACCTGATGATTCAGCAAAAAGAGGCGGATTCTCCGAAAACGCCGGCGATGCCGCTTGAAACTTGTGTTTCCATGACCCAGGGAATGATCGGCTATTGGCTGCAAAATGCCCTTGACCGGGCGCTGCATGCGAAAGGGAAAGGCGGACATGCGGCAACTGTCATTACCCGTGTCGCCGTCCGAGGCGATGATGAAGCATTCCGCAACCCGACAAAGCCGATCGGTCCGTTTTACAGCGAAGCAGAAGCGAAAGAACTGATGAACAGCCGCAACGGCGGCCTCGTTTTTAAAGAAGATGCCGGAAGAGGCTGGCGCCGCGTCGTACCGTCTCCAGCTCCGGTATCGATCCTTGAACATGATGTGATCAATGATCTTGTCGAACACGGACACATCGTCATTGCGGCCGGCGGCGGAGGCGTTCCCGTCATTGAAAACGGCGATGCCGTCTCCGGTATTGACGCCGTCATCGACAAAGACTTTGCCGCCTGCAAACTGGCGGAACTTGTGCAGGCTGACGAACTGGTCATTTTAACAGGTGTCGACTATGTTGCCGTCGATTATTTAAAGCCGACAGAACGCGCGTTGAAACGCGTCACCACCGAAGAACTGAAAGGTTATATAAAAGAAAAGCAATTTGCAGAAGGAAGCATGCTGCCAAAAGTCAAAGCAGCCATCCAATTTGCTGAAGCCAAAAAAGGCAACAAAACGGTCATCACATCCCTGAAATTAGCCAAAGACGCTCTCCAAGGAAATGCCGGCACGATTGTCGAACAAGCCTAAAAGCAAAAGGAAGGGCTCGGGGAGGGTTCTTCCTTTTGCCAATCGTCAAAAACAAGTAAAATTTAAACTATATAGCCGCAACATCAGAAAATCGATAAGGGTGGTCCATATGAAGAACAAAGACATCGTACATCAACTGAAAAAGTTTCCTCTTCTCGCTTCCCTGAATAAAAGAGATCTGGAAGATATGAAACAGTTTATCTATTGGCGCACTTACCATAAAGGCCAGATATTATTTATGGAAGACGACCCCCGGGAACGAATGTACCTTCTTCTCGACGGCTTTATCAAACTCGAAAAATCAAACGAAGCTGGATCCATGTTTTATACCGACTATGTACGTCCTCATACCCTCTTTCCATTTGGAGGCTTGTTTCGGGATGAGCATTATCACTATGCCGCCGAAGCCTTAACAGATATTGAACTCTACTATATACCCATGAACATCTTCGAAGATCTCGTCCGGGACAACAAAAACCTGCTTTACGATATTCTCAATCATTTATCAGACATCCTTGCCCTCCACGAGGAAAGGCTGAAGCGCATTACACTCTCCCATGCCCATGACAGGGTCACACAAGCCATTTACTATTTAACCGAAAGCCTCGGCCAAAAAGAAAGCAATTCAACCGTCATCAACTGTCCGATCACCGCTGCGGAAATTGCCAAAATCTCGGGGACATCCCGCGAAACCGTCAGCGCCGTCCTGAAAAAGCTCCGCTGTGAAGGCGTTATCAGTCAAATGAACAAGCAGATTATGATCAATCGGCCGGAGTATTTTATGTAAATCATATATGAGAAATCATCCCGGCGACAAGCGGGATGATTCCCCCCGCCGCCTTTATTTATACCGGAATTCCTCTGTTTCAAACCGTCTGTTTTTGATGATATCCCGATAAAAGTAAGCTGATTTTTTCAGCGCCCTGCTGCGGTTGTCCTCCAATCGAATCTCAACAAGGCCGTAGCGGTTTTTAAAGGCGTTCATCGGAGAGACGTTGTCCGTGAACGCCCAAAGCATATATCCTTTGCAGTTTGCGCCGGCGCCGATCCCTTTCATCACCTCCCGCAAATGGGCCGAAATAAAATCGATTCTGTAGTCATCCTGAATGACCCCCTCTTCATTTTTAAAACGCTCCTCATGTTCGACGCCCATGCCGTTTTCCGCAATCAGCCATTCGATATTTCCGTATTCATGTTTGATTCTCATCGCCATATCATAGACAATTTGGGGATAGATCTCCCATCCTCTGAACGGATTCATCTTTCTGCCGGGCAGCTCAAAGTATTCATAGTAATATGCGGGATGAAATGGCGTTGAGTCATTCCACTGTCTTGATGGAGCTTTTACACGGCGGGGGTAATAAAGGTTAATGCCGGCAAAATCTACTGTATGCTGTTTGATGATATCAAGCTCCGTCTCATCATGGTCAAACAGCATATCGTGTTTAACCAAGAGCTCCATCAATTCATCGGGATAGACGCCTTTGATGCTCGGATCCAAAAAAACCCTGTTAAAAAACAAATCATAGATGCGGGCCGCTTTTTGGTCATGAGGCGCGCTTGATCTCGCATACGTGACCTCAGGATTTAAAATGACGCCGATTTTTGCGCCTTCTCTAAAAGCGGGCTTCCTTTCCCGAAAAAGCTCCACGACCTTTGCCGTCGCCAATGCCTTATTAAAATTCCATTGCATCCATTTTTTCGTGTTCTGCTCATATGGATATCGAATCGCATCAAGGAAAATCCGCGTTTGCGGGACAATTGGTTCATTAAAAGTAAACCAATATTTCACCCTGTCTCCATACCGTTCAAATACTTTTTCCGCGTATGCCGCAAATAAATCTATGACATGTTTAGACCCCCATCCTCCGTATTTCTCCATCAAAACTGCGGGAATCTCATAATGCTCAAGGCAAATCATCGGCTCCACACCTGACGTAATCAGCTCATTGATGACATCGTCGATATAGCCTGCGTACACTTCGTCAACTTCTGCTGTTTCATAATCAATCAGAAAGCGGGACCAGTTAATCGATGTCCGGTAATGTGTCAAGCCGATCTCTTTCATATGATGGATATCCTCTTTATAGCGGTTATAAAAATCG
Source organism: Bacillus sp. GM2 (assembly GCF_056155945.1). Lineage (NCBI taxonomy): Bacteria > Bacillati > Bacillota > Bacilli > Caryophanales > Bacillaceae > Bacillus > Bacillus sp. GM2. The sequence continues at coordinate 1,177,090 of NZ_JBRKSZ010000008.1, read as the reverse complement.
GTTGCCACCGCCGGTCCGTATCCGTTATGCCATACATGCGGATCATTCTTGTACCACATATCCAAATAAGAATCTTGTGACGGCCGCTTCCCGTCCCCCCCTCTGTCTGCCACGCCGACGCTGCTGCGCCGAGAATAAAATCGTCGGGAATCTTCCACGTTTGTCTCGCCATTTCGTTCGCTCCTTTCAACGCCTTTACATGGAAACATTTTTTTCAGAACTGACCGTAAGGCTTCGATTCAACAACATTACAAACGGAAGATAAATAAGGGCGGAGACGATGATGCATACGATTTGTGTGACGACGGCGCCGAGGCTTCCTCCTGTCGACAGCCAGGCATTGATAATCGGCGGTGTCGTCCACGGCACCATGACAACAGCTTTTCCGGCAAAGCCCGCCGCTGTCGCGATGTAACCGATCGCACCCGTCACAAGCGGTGTCACAATAAAAGGAATCGCCATTAACGGATTCAACATGACGGGAACCCCGAAGATCACCGGTTCATTGATATTGAAGATGCCGGGACCAAATGAAATTTTTGTAATGCTGCGCATATCCTCCCGTTTCCCCGCGATAAAAATCGCGATCAACAGGCCGATCGTGACGCCGGAACCGCCGATGCTCATGTACACATCCCAAAATGGCATCGTAATGATATTCGGAATCGATTCGCCGGCAGCGTATGCATTCATATTGACGGTAATCGAAGCGAGCAGCAAAGGCTCCCTGATCGGCTTCACCATCTGGTTTCCGTGTATGCCGATGACCCAGAAAAACTGTGCGACAAACACGAGCAGCAAAATGCCGGGAAGGCCTTGAATCGCGCCCTCAAGCGGTTTTTGCACGACATTGTACACAGCTTCATGAAGGTATACGCCCGTCAGCCGATGAAAAGCAAATCCGAAGCTGGCGATGATCGTGACAGTAATAATCGAAGGAAATAAAGTGCCGAACGAGACAGAGACATTGGCCGGCACGCTGTCCGGCATTTTAATCTTGAGCCGGTCCATGCTTGAAAGCTTGCTGAAGATTTCAACAGACACAATCGAAATAAACATCCCCAAAAACAGCGACTTCGGATCCGTAAATTCCTTGGCCAGCACGTTAACCACTTCCTGCATCGAACCGTTCACTTCCAACAGCACCGTCGATGGAATGACAGAGATATAGGACATCAGCGCCATTAAGCCGGGAAAAAATGATTCATGCCCATTCAGCTTTCCGAGCTCTATCCCGATCAAAAACACTGCGCCGATCGTAATAAAGTTCAGCGTCGCATAATTGATCGACGCCATAATCGGCTCAAGCGCAGACAAGAACCGAAAAGGCTTGAAAACCGCAAGTCCCGTCTCGGGGCTCATCACCATATTCTGCATCAAAACCGCAAACGCCCCGGCAATGATGACCGGCATCAGCGTGACAAACGCCGACTTAATGACCATGATGTATTTGAAGCTTGTAATTTTAAAAGCGACCCGCTCAAACACCTCGGTCACCTTCGCCATCCTGCTCATTTGCTCTCCCCCTTTTTTTGGTGGTTTGCTTTTACTTTACAATGAAAACGCTTTCTTTTCGGTGCATATTTTTTCCTGTGGGAGAGGAAATTTTTCAGGTTGGGAGGCCAGCAAAGCAGACAACCCGCCGTTTCATTGAAACAGCGGGTCATCTATTTTACTGTGGCAATTGCACTTTGATCGGCTTAAACGGTGTAGAGTAAAATGCGCTTAAATAACCAAAGTCGACAGCAAGCGAATATTGGTCAAGGCTGAAGCTTTTCGCTCCAAATTCACCATCTAACGTAAAGTCTGATCGGAATCGGAGTTTTTCAGGATCAAGCACTTTTGTAAAATTACCTTTTACGCTGTGTCCCATCGGCGCCTCGTCAAAGCCTTTATAATCCGAATCAACCAGCGACATCGTTTCTAAAAAATTTTGCATGCTGTCAATATCGATCTTAGATTGATCGACATGTTTCAGATGATAGTCGACAGACAGTTTGCTTCCGTTTTGTTTCACCTGATCAACGGCAATCTGGAAATCATGGCGGTCAGCGCTCAGCGCGGCGGGCGTATTTGTGAGAGGCAGCGTCTTTTCGGAATCGCCCATACTGCTGCTCGCCTCAATCTTGAGGTATGTTGTTCCTTTATTCACTTTTCCAAGGATCAGCCTTTCTTCGTGACGAACCTTGTTTCCGTTCTTTGTACTGTCTGTCGTCCACTGCCCTCCGCTTATATGAGGGATTTCGTTCCCTTTATCATCGGTCACTTTTATAATTGATGTACGATCGTTTGGATATTCCTCTGAATTGGATACTTCATAGTCGATGACAGTCGATTCTTTTCCGAGAATTACCGTTTTTACGGCGAGTTTATGGCCATCAGCCGATTGTGTATTGTTTTTGGTTATAGGGAGCGTTTTATACGGCAGTTTATCAACCGGAATGTCGAACTTCCATTTCCCTCTGATTCCGTTAATGTCTGTGATCGTAACCGGGAGTGTCAGTTTATCGGGAATATGTTTGTCTGGATAGCCCATTTGAATGTAGCCGGTATAGCCGTCCTCTGTTTTCTTTATGTCTCCTTGAGAAGCGATAGCCCATTTGCGCTCGCCATTAAATAATGTGAAATGAATCATGCTCGCTCCATCATCTAAATCTTTTCTTGTATCGCTTTTTACCTTAAACGTCATACCGATGATTCCGCCGTCAAAATAAACGCTTGTCGCCGTCACGTCTATGTTGTTGCTGGACGCTTTCTCGTTCAGTTCAGTGACAAGCTGGTCCGCCACCAAGTTTTGACCGACATAGTCGTGGAATTGTTGATACGCTTTTCCAAACAGCGGGACGTCAGCCAACACGCTTTGCATCGCTGGGGAAACGAAGCCGCTCCCGAGAAGGAGCACGGCGGCCGCGCCTGAAACAAAAACGGTCCTTTTCACGGCGCGCTTCGGCCGAAACGTTTTTTCCCGCTTGGCCCGCTTGATGCCTTTATCGATTGATTCTTGGATTTCTTTTGCAGGAACATCGATCTTGTTTACTTCGTTTTTGAACCATTGTTTGTCCATGCGTCTTCTCCCCCAGTCAGTAGTTGTTTTAATTCTAGCTTCGCTCTTTTCAAATAGGTCTTAACGGTTCCTTCGGGAGCATTCATCACCCCGGCGATATCATGAATTGGCAGATCGTGATAATAAAATAGAATGATGGCGGTTTGATATTCTTTTCGCAACCGCTGAACAGCTTCAAGCATCCCCATTCTGTCGTCCGCATCCATCTCCTGCTCCTGGCCTTCATCCTGCAGCGGCCTGTCCATTAAAACCACTTTCTTTTTCTTGTCCAATAAGGCATATGCATGATGAATGAGGATTTTCGTCAGCCATGTCAAAAAGTATTCGGGATTCCTCAGCTGGGCAATCGATAAAAATGCCTTGTACGCCGTCTCCTGTACGATATCTAACGCGTCCTCCTTATTTCGCACATATATGTAAGCTGTTCTGTAAAGCTGATCGCTGTGCTTTTGAAACAGCATTTCAAAAGCTTTGGCATTGCCTGCGACAGCTTTCTTAACTAATCTGATTTGCTTCACTGCTGCGCCTCCTTCAAACATTAGAGAGGGGAATTGATGAGAAAAGTTTCAAAAGAACGGAATTTTTTCTCTGCATTAAAAAAATCCGCTATTTCACCGAAAATAGCGGATTCTGTTTATTTCTTTGTCAGCGTCACTTTAGAAGTTCCGGTTCGGCCGAGCGGTTCCTGTTCATGTTTAAGCTCTTCCCTCAGCTCATTCATACTTGATCGTTTGATTCGATATACGGCTTCAAGCCGAACCAAATATTCGGCCCTTGTTTTGAAAGCATGAATGATTGAGATGATCCAAACGATAAGCAAGGCTTTCATAGCCAAATCGAAGAGGAACGTTCTGGCTGTAAAAGCAGCGAATAAAACAGCCGCTGCATATCCGATCCCGGCAAATAACCATTTTCTTTGTTTCGTTCGCGCTGCGATATAAATAAATGCAAACCAGCTTAAAAATCCAAAAGGAACCCATGTGAACACAAGCCAGAATGAATGTGCAAACTCCCATTTCGTTCCTTCATTTGTATAACCTTTAGCCATTTTGATACTCCCTTACAATTGTGATGATCCTTTAGAACTATATTATACTAAATTTTCCTATACAGGAATAAAAGTTTTCGATTCGCCCGCCATGAATGATAAGATAAACATAAAACCAACAATTGGAGATGAAGGAAACATGAAGAACAAACTGATTGAACGTCTCATTTCTTATGCGAAAGTGGATACGCAGTCAAATGAAAACAGTCAGACGACGCCTTCCACTCCCGGGCAGCTGACGCTTGCCAATATGCTTGTTGAAGAGCTGAAAGAAATCGGCATGAAGGACGTCACAATCGATGAAAACGGCTATGTGATGGCGACGCTTCCTTCGAATACGGAAAAAGAGGTGCCGACGATCGGCTTCCTGGCTCATGTGGATACAGCAACAGATTTTACCGGAAAGAACGTCAATCCGCAGGTTATCGAACAATACGACGGAAAGGACATTGTGCTGAATGAATCCCTCAATGTTGTCTTGTCGCCCAAGGAATTTCCCGAGCTTGCAAATTACGCGGGACACACGTTGATCACAACCGACGGAACGACTTTGCTCGGCGCCGATAATAAAGCGGGGATCTCTGAAATCATGACGGCAATCGAATATTTAATTGCGCACCCCGAAATCAAACACGGGAATATCAGAGTCGCTTTTACGCCTGATGAAGAGATCGGCAGAGGGCCGCACAAATTTGACGTCGAGGCGTTCAACGCCGCATTCGCGTATACGGTTGACGGCGGGCCGCTCGGCGAACTGCAATACGAAAGCTTCAATGCCGCAGCCGCGAAAATCACTTGTAAAGGAACGAACGTCCACCCCGGCACAGCAAAAGGAAAAATGGTCAATGCCGCCAAAATCGCGATGCAGTTTCACGCCGGACTTCCGGAAAACGAAGCCCCTGAATTTACAGAAGGTTATGAAGGCTTTTATCATCTGCTTTCAATCAAGGGCGATGTTTCTGAAACGAGCCTCTCTTATATCATTAGAGATTTTGACAGAGACCGATTTAACGAGAGAAAAGCCACCGTCCAAAAAATCGCAAACGACCTTAAAGCCAAATACGGCGAAAACAGTATTACAGTAGACATGAATGATCAATATTACAACATGAGGGAAAAGATCGAACCGGTCAAAGAGATTGTCGACATTGCCTATGAAGCTATGAAAAATCTGGACATCGAGCCGGTTGTGAAACCGATCCGCGGCGGTACAGACGGCTCCCAGCTCTCATACATGGGGCTTCCTTGTCCGAACATTTTCACAGGCGGGGAAAACTTCCACGGAAAATACGAGTATATTTCCGCCGACAATATGGTAAAAGCCGCGAATGTCATCGTGGAAATTGTGAAGCTGTTTGAAGAAAGAGCGTAATACGAAAAAAACGCGGAAAGCGGCTGCAAGACAGCCGCTTTTTTTGCCAGATCAATCTTTATCTGCGCTTTGCCGAAATTAGAACATGTTGCAAGGCGGTTTCTTTTTGGACCGGCATAAAGTCGATTAACATCTCACCGATGCTAAAAATTCTGCTCATTTGGCTTCATTACCTTTCCAAATATCTTTCAACGTCCAGTAAGTGAACTCTTCAACCCGTACATTGCCTTTCTCAGAAAACAGCTCAATCCCGGCTCTTCCTTCTTTAGGATATATGCGGCTGGTCATTGTCGCTTCACCATGGTTTGCAAATACTTCAATTGACGATCTGTCAAGAAACAGATGCAGGGTGAGCTTCTCCTCCGCTTCAAGCCGTACGTTTCTGACACCGTCCCGTGCTTTGCCGGACTTTGAACAGTCGAGCGTCAGCTTTTGATCAACCAAGCTGTACTGGATGATTGTCTCTTCCTGATCAATCCCCCGAATCTTTAAGCCAACCGTTTCGGCACTGCAAATTGTCAAATCAAAAACGGCTACCACTTCAAGAAGCTTTTCGGCTGTCTTGATCAAATAGCTGCCGGAAATCGATTGATTGGCACATTCATGATGTTCTGATTCACGAAGTAATTGAGTCTCCTCGACGGGGTTCATTAAAATTTTGTGATCATCCTTCAACGTCAATTCACGCGGCAAAGTTAATGCCCCGCACCATCCGTCTGCTTTCGTCGGCATCTCTGACTCCCACATATCCATCCAGCCAATCGCAATTCTGCGCCCTTTGTCATCCAACAAAGTTTGCACGGCATAAAAGTCATGGCCATGGTCCAATTCCTTAAAGGAGCCATGGACAAACTCATTCGTTTCTTCATCATAGTCTCCAACCAAATAGCCTGTTTGATACAGATTTTGATATGAATCACCATCCGCCTCTATACCCTGAGGGGAAATCAGCAAAATGTGTTTGCCGTCTAGTTCAAAGAAATCCGGACATTCCCACATAAAGCCGAGACTTCCGTCGCTTTGGGCGAGGACGCCTGCATATTCCCAATCTACAAAGTTAGGCGAGCGGTATAAAATGACCCGGCCGACATTTTCTTTTGAGGCGTTTCCGATCACCATATACCAGGTCTCACGATGCCTCCATACTTTCGGATCGCGAAAGTGGCGGGAGCTGTCTTCCGGCGGCTCTGCGATGACAGGGTTTTCTTTCAGTTTTTCAAAGGCGATACCGTCTTTGCTGACTGCTATATTCTGATTTTGATAGAAATCGTCTTTCTCTTCATCGATCATATTATGCCCTGTATAGATTAAAGCGAGATCGCCGTTATATTCGACTGCGCTTCCTGAGAAGCAGCCGCTCTCATCAAATGCATCGCCAGGGGCTAAAGCGATCGGCAAGTGTTCCCAGTGAATGAGATCCCTGCTCTTCAAATGGCCCCAATGCATCGGCCCCCAATTCTCATCATACGGATGATGTTGATAAAAGACATGATACTCCCCTTTATATTGAATAAGTCCATTTGGATCATTTATCCAGTTTGCCCGGGGCATCATGTGATAGCCCATTCGGTATCGGTGATTCACTTTTTTCACGGCTTTCTTCAATGCTTCTTCTGCCTGCTGAATTCTATTCATCTGTGACATCCTTTCTATATATGCTTTCTTTGTAGACTTTGAACAAATTCAACGTCCTTCTTTGAGTCTAGCAAGGTGAAAATCGAAATAATGGTGAAACAAAGAACCATTGTTCCCATGATGAGATAAGTGTGGCGAAATCCGATGCTGTCGTATAAACCTCCCGCAAGCGGCGAAAAAATCGACGTGCCTACCTGGGATGCGAATTGAAAGCCGACAAGATAAAGTACGGACGAAAGACGATTATCAAAATTAGTCGCCAAATATTTAAACACCGCAATCAGCATAATCGGCAATTCTAAAGCATGAATGAGTTTCATCGATGAAATTCCGACCGGTCCGCTGACAAGTCCGGAGCCGATAATGCGGAAAGCCATTAACAGCCCCGCTAAAATCAAACTTTTTTTAGGACCAAGCTTATTGACGATGAAAGGCGCAAGAAACATCATGCCCGCTTCAATGAATACTTGGAATGAGTTAAGGTATCCAAATATTTGGTTCCCCAGGGCCGGAGTCGGAAATAAGGAAGCGTAGTAAAGCGGAAACTGCTGGTCATAGACGCCGTATACGCAAGTTACGCCGATCACGTACACCATCAAAAACCAGAAATCTTTTAAGAGAAAAAGAGCTCCCACGTCTTTTAATCCGACCGAGTCTGCTCTTTCCTTTTCATCATCTGTCATCTCAATTTTTACGGAAACAATAATGGCCACCAATATGACTGCTGAAACGGACGCTACCCAGAAGTTGATATTCGGATCGATATTGAACAGCTGACCTGCAAAAAATGTCGCCGCAGCCCAGCCGAGGGACCCCCACATCCTTGTTCTTCCATATTCAAATTGATATTTGCGGCTGACCTTTTCAATAAAAGTTTCAATCGCGCCGATTCCGGCGAGAAAAGCAGTTCCCAAATACATTCCGCCGACGATAGCCCCAAGAAAGACATTGTATTGCAAAAGCGGCCCATAGACGAAAATATAAAAGGGACCCGTCAATACGAGAAGCAAACTGATCATAAATAATATGTTTTTCTTCAGCCCGAGCTTATCAGAGATAAAACCGTACAAAGGCTGCATGCACAAAGTAAAGATAGCGTTTACAGAAAAGATAATGCCCGTCGCGGACCCGTTCAAATTGATTTCTTGCCCTAACCAAATCGCAAATAAAGAATAGCTGGAAGACCAAGTAAAAAAGAAAAAGAAAAAATAAGCGCTTAGTTTCCAATACAGACTGTTTGAGCTTTTCATTTTCATTTGCTCCTTTAACCCGATTTGGATGTATCTATTTGATGCCTGTCCCTGAACCGCCCAGGCCATCTAAAATGTAGCGTTGGGCGACAATGTAGATCAGAATCAGCGGAATCGTGGAAATCGTCAGGACAGCCATTACCTGGTTCGTATAAACCGGCTCGGTGCTGTTGATGGCTGTAATCGCCACCTGGATCGGAAATTTCGACTTATCCGTCAAAACCATCAGCGGCCAAATATAGTCATTCCAGCTGCCGATAAAAGCCAATGTCCCCACCGTAGCAACAGCCGGTTTGGACATCGGCAGCATCACCCGCCAGAAAATCTGCCATGTATTGGCTCCGTCCAGCTTGGCCGACTCAATCATCTCCCCCGGGATCGCCATGAAAAAGTTTCGGAACAAATAAATATTGAAAGCCCCGGCAAGTGCCGGCAAAATCACGGCAAGGCGCGTATCAACAAGTCCGAGCTTATGAACAATTGTAAACTGCGAGATTAAAATCGTTTCCATCGGCACGATTAAAAGCGCCAGCAATATGGCAAACAGCACTTTTTTACCTGTGAATTGCAGCTTGGCGAATGCGAAGCCCGCCATACCGTTGATGATGACCGCTCCCGCTGCCACACACAAACCGTAAAACAGACTGTTACCGATATACATGAGTAAATCAAACCGTGACAGCACTTCCCTGTAGGATTGAAACCATTCCGACGGATGAAAAGACGGGAGAAACGCTTTAATGCTGCTGATATTGTTGTAAATATCGGCTTCCGGTTTCATCGATGAAGCGACCATCCAAATCAGCGGAAATATAAACAGAACCGCCAGCAAAACAAGGCATATATATTCCAGTATCGTCAAAGGTCCGAATTTCCTTCTCATCCGCCTTCATCCTCCTTCACCAACTTGCGCTGCGCAAGCGTCACCAATCCAATCATCGTGCCAAACAAGAGCGCAATTGAACTTGCATAGCCGACCATCCGATCGGTAAATCCCGTTTGATAAATATAATAGACAACTGTCATCGTTGAATTGACCGGTCCCCCCTGGGTCATGACCATTGGCTGCACGAGAAGCTTAAACGCACTGATCAGCGTCGTAATAAAGATAAAAACCGACGTCGGTTTCAACAAAGGCAATGTAATATAAATAAACCGCTGCCATTTATTCATACCATCCAATTGCGCCGCCTCGTAGACATCTCCTGGAATGTTTTGCAGGCCCGCTAAAAAAATCAGCATCTGAAATCCGGCTCCCTGCCAGACTGAAACGAAAACAATTGTAAAGATCGCCTGATCAGGACTTGTCAAAAACGGCTGTGGCGGTAAACCGACATGCGTCAGTACGTTATTGATCATTCCTTCATTCGGATTCAGCAAGTACAGCCACAAAACGGAGATGACAACTAGCGACATGACGACGGGGCTAAAGTATGCGACTTTGAAAAACGTATTGGCCTTGCGCTTTTTATTCAACAGAAGGGCCAGCCCGAGAGCGGCCCCGATCTGTAACGGAATCACAAGGACAACAAATTTCAATGTGTTGCTCAAACTCTTCAAGAAAATAGGGTCTTTGAACAATTTGATAAAGTTGTCAAATCCGACAAACTTGCGCAGGTCAGGTGTTAACAAATAATAATCTGTAAATGCGTAGTAAACCGCCATAATCGAAGGAATCACGAGAAATACTGACAAAATCAGCAAGGCCGGACCTAAAAATGTATAGGCCAGCACATTGTCCCGCCACCCTATTTTATCGGCAGGGGTTTTTTTCAGCGGAAAGGCCGTCCTTGCTTCTTTCAACGGAATTTTATTCATGGCTCCACCTTCTAGTTTGCCTTATCGATGGCTGATTGCATTTCTTTTGTACGCGTGTCCAGCACCGATTGAATATCCTGATGCTGATCAAAGAAGCTGATGTCATCGATCGCTTGCTGAAATGCGCGTGTCACCTGTGGATATGCCGGTGTCACCGGTCGTGCATGCCCCGTTTCTTTCAGCTGCTGTAAGAAGACATTCATTTCATCTGAGAATTCTTTTGCCAGCACTTTCTCTGATGAATAGCGCACAGGCAGCGCGGCGATCGAACGGCTCAATTCCAGGTTGGATTCCTTGTTTGTCATCCAATCGACCAATTTTGCCGCCCATTCCTTGTTTTCAGACGTTTGTGTCATGGCAAACTGCCAGCTTCCTGAAGGGGACACAAGCTTTTTTGTTTTTGGCGAAACAGGATACGGCATCACACCATAATCGACATTAGGAAAATTTGTTTTCATGTCGGTTACCGTCCAGACACCGCTCATTTTCATCGGATATTTTTCCGTTTCAAACGCCTGCTTAACCGGAGTCCGGGTCGTGTAACCCTCTTTCAGCATTGTTTGAATAAATGTCATCGCTTCAACGGTCGGTTTGTCGTTAAAAACACCCTCCGCTTTCTTGCCATCTTTTGAAAGGACATCACCGCCGGCCGACCAAACAAATGGCAAAAGCGCATACGTCAGCATTTCGTCTTTTGACTGCAACTGCATATCGATGGCCGGCTTGTCATATTTATTTTTCAGCTTTTTGCAAAGCTCAAGAAATTCGTCCCACGTCCATGGATTCTCAACCGTTGGCAGCGTTTTCAAGTCAACGCCGGCATCCTTCAGCATTTTTTTGTTATAGTAAATACCGACCGACGATTCGCTGACACCGATCGCATACAGTTTCCCCTCGTAGGTTCCCTGTTGCTTAATGCTCGGCAATAAATCATCCTGGTCTTTGATATACTCATCCAATGGCGCAATTACGCCCGATTTCGCATAAGCCGCCGTATTCGGTCCGTCCAAAGTGATCACATCCGGCAGGGTGTTCGTTGTCAGCGCCGCGTTCACTTTGTCTTCATATCCGCCGCCGTTTCCGCTTCTGGGGATGAAATCAATTTTGGCCTCGACGTTTTCAGAGGCATACTTTTTATTAAAAGCGTCCACCCGCTTTTGATAGACCTTTCCTTCTTCACTATCATCAGATACGTGCACCCATACCGTAAGCGTTTTCCCATCTTGGCTATTTGCACTTTTGCTATTGCTGCAGCCCCACATCGCAAACATCAGCAACAACGAAAAAATTCCGAAGAGCCACCTTTTCATCTTTGTTACTTCCCCCCATTTTTCATAAATTAACAAATAAAAGCGCTTTCAAGTGAATTGTATGTCAACCGGTTTCATATGTCAACCGGTTGACATACTTTTTTCCCATTCATTCATCCCGGTACATTTCTCAGAATCATGGCATTTTCTTGCACATATCGGCCCGATTCTCTAAAATAAGTGCGTGACGAGAATTGTAAGCCATTTCAGTAAAAAAGCAGGGGGAAAAGGGAATGAAGCCTAGCATTCACGACGTTGCAAAAAAAGCGGGAGTTTCACCAACAACCGTATCGCGGGTATTAAATAACCGCGGCTATATTAGTGAAAAAACAAAAGAAAAAGTCTATAAAGCGATGGAAGACATCAATTACTTTCCAAACGATTTGGCCCGCTCTTTATTTCGTAAACGAACCCATTTAATAGGGCTCATCATCCCTAACTCCAGCAACCCGTTTTTCGGCGAACTGGCCTTTCATATTGAGAGCATCTGTGCTGCCATGGGCTACAAACTGCTGCTTTGCAACAGCTTGAACCGCAAAGACAAAGAAGAAAAATACTTGGAAATGCTGATGCGAAATCAAGTGGACGGCGTCATCGCCGTGACTTACAACAGGGGAATTTTAAATTATCATCGGCAAAACCTGCCGATTGTCGCCATCGACCATTACTTATCGGAAACGATTCCCGTCATCGGCTCCGATAACTATGCCGGAGGAAGAAAAGCGACAGAACTGTTAATTGCAAAAGGCTGCCGGCACATCATCCATATCAACGGACCAATTGAGCTGAAAACACCGGCAAACCTTAGAAGAAAAGCATATGAAGATGTGATGCGACAACACGGGAGACAGCCGATTACATATGAAGTTCCCTTTCATCAAAATTACCGGGAAATCATCTCAAAACTGTTTGATGAACAGCCTGCAGCTGACGGCATTTTTGCCAGTGATGACCTCATGGCCGCTACAGTCATCACCGAAGCAAAAAAACGCAAAAAAGACATTCCGGGGCAATTAAAGGTGATCGGCTACGATGGAACGGAAACAGTTCAGTCCATCCTCCCGGAATTGACAACCATCCAGCAGCCGATTGAACTCATTTCCAAGACGGCCATCGAGATTTTGTCCAAAGCCATTGAAGGCGAATTCGATGACTTGCCGCTGGAAACCTATTTGCCCGTACAGCTTTTAGAAGGAGAGACGACTTAAATTAATGGCACAAAAAAAGGAGACTTTGACGTCTCCTTTTTCCATATATCTATTCAATTTTAAAAAAGATAAATTTTACATTACTAACCTAAATTTTAACTTATTTTTCTAGACAAACTCACCTCCACATGATAAATTTAAAGACAAGTTTTCAAAAAATTCTAATTTTGGTACGGAGGTGCCTTTCATTGAGCGTAAGCCACTTTTTTCCTGAAACTGTTGTTGCTCTTGTAAAAGACATGTTAACCAAAACCGATGGTTCAACAACCAAAGAGATTGAAACGCTGATCGGCGGCAAAGCCGAAATCGAAGTTTTTCAGCAAAAGAATATTGATTATGACAAACTGTCACCTGAAGAAGCGAGACTGTTTCAACGCGATGATGACATCTTGTTTAGAACCTCCTCTTTGAAATCAGGCGCTGATTATTTATCTTATAATTATGTCTATGTCAAAACAAACTTACTGCCGCCCGCTATCAAACAAGATTTGCAGGAAGAAAGACTTCCCATCGGGAAAATCATTGCAGAACTGGAGTCAAGGCGTGAAATTTTCAGCACGGGCGACTGCCAGGGAAAACATTTCACACACCTTGTACCTGTTTCGGCAGACCGGACATATGCTTTTAAAAAATATCAGATCATCAGCGGCCGACAGTGCATGTTCTATGTCTGCGAGCTGTTCGATTTAGAAAAAATCTGCGAACTGACGCCGGGCTGAATCATGCCCGTCAGCTGCCGCTTTATGAAAGAGCTTCCAAAACCTCCCCAATCCTTCTTCCCTCAAAACAAAAACCCCTGCGAAACAGGGGCTGTTATTTATTGATACACCGTTTTCGGAACGGCAACGACCGGATTTCCGGCAGCATAAGGGGCTACATCGTATTGCTGGAAGACGATCGCAATGCCGTCTTTTGTGTAATAAAAAGCCGTGTTTTTACCAAGGACGATGTCTTTCTTCTTCACATCCGGGAAGAAAATGTCGCTGTGTTTTTGAATATAGTTGTAAATGTATGTTTTTGTCTTATCCATTTTCGATTTTGTATTTAGGATGTCTGATAAATACACCCGTTTTTTAGAGGCAAGGTCATAGTTGAAAGAGCGGACTGCCGTATTTCCGTGCGCTCCGCCGGAGTAGACGTAATTACTTGTCAGGATGCTCAGCTTTTGGCCGGTCCGGTATTTCACTTCAAAGGACGTTTGGTAATCGGTTTGGTATCCGTGCTGTTGACCGTCTTTCTTGTTTTTTACATAATCTTTGTAGGACTGCTCAATATAACGTTTAAAATCTTTGTTGATCTTATTTTGGAGAGATTTGGTGCTTACATTTGAAACCTGCGGGTATTTCAAAGCCTTAACGTTTTTGTAAGTATGGCTCGTGACCGTCGGCTTTTTTTCATTTGCCGCGTATGCAGAAGGAAGTGCGGCCGCACTGTACAGCGCAAAAAACAATATCCCTGTCATCAACATACCTAACGCTTTAAACACTGTTTTTATGTTCATAAGAACCCTCCTTAATCTTTCATTGTTTATCATACCCACTTTGAAATCAGGTACACATGATAGACCGGTGAACTCGATAAAAAGTTTCAGTTTTTGAAAAATATTCTAATTCAATGCGATTCACATGTATTTTAGAGATTTGGAGTCAGACGATCGACAGCTCCAATATGAAGCATATCAACACATCCTGTCCTTAACCGAAAAAGAAGTCGATTGGGCCTATTAAGTATGGGATCAATTAATAAAAGATCTTGATGGTAAAGACAATCATAAAGCGCAATTTCTCTATCATTGAGCATTAGTGACCCGGAAAACAGAATGCTAAGTGACGTATAAAATTTGGAGAGTCGGATTGGCAGGGGATCAACAGCGGAAAATAGTCGTCAAACACCTCGTTGATTGTTTTAACGGCTGCCTTTACGAAAAAAATTACACGCTGATTCGATTTGATATGATCTAAAGCCTTAGACACTTATACGATCCTTGAAGGATGACGATATCAAAAGCACTGCCGCCGGTTTAATCGCAGAAGAAGAGATTGAAAAATATCAAAAAAAGTACAAAACCGTCTGGAAAAATACTCGAATAAATTAAAAATGCTCTTTTATTAACCATTGACATTTTTATAAAAAGTATTAATATTAAAATTATTAAAAAAATCGCATAAAAAGGTTTTCCTTATCAAGAGTGGTGGAGGGACTGGCCCTGTGAAACCCGGCAACCGCTGTCTATGACAGAATGGTGCTAAATCCTTAAGAGCATGTTCGTGCTCTTGAAGATAAGGAGGAGATTGAATATATCAAGCTCTTCCTTATCGGGAAGGGCTTTTTTATGTCTATAAAGAAAGAGGGATGAAGCATGACACAATCAACTGATGTACTGAAGCAAACGCCTGGAAGAAAAATCGGACCGTACAGAGCTGATCAGGTGGGAAGCCTTTTAAGGTCTGAGCCCGTAAAAAAAGCGCGTATTCAAAAAGCGAACGGTGAAATTAGCGCTGAGCAACTGCGCGAAGTCGAAAACGAAGAGATTAAGCGCATTGTCGAAAAGCAAAAAGAAATTGGCCTTAAAGCCGTTACTGACGGGGAATTCCGCAGGTCATGGTGGCATTTCGATTTTCTTGAAGGACTTGATGGCGTAGAAGGATACACAGCGGACAAGGGCATTCAATTTCATAATGTTGAAACGAAGCCGCGAGGTATCAAAGTAACAAGCAAAGTCGATTTTACAAACCATCCGATGCTGGAAGATTATCAATTTCTTCATGATATTGCGGGCACACATACGCCGAAAATGACGATTCCGAGCCCGAATATGCTGTTTTTCAGAGGAAAACTTGGAGAAAGCCCGTACAAGGATCTGGATGAGTTCCATCACGATGTCGCGCAGGCTTACAAAAAAGCGATCCGCGCATTTTACGACGCCGGCTGCCGCTATTTGCAGCTGGATGATACGGCCTGGTCGGTATTTTTCTCAGACAAAGGACATGAGCAGATCAAAGCATTCGGCCGCCAGCCTGATGAACTGCGCCAGTCTTTCGCCAACACGATTAATGAAGCAGTTGAAGGACGCCCGGACGATTTGACGGTCACCATGCACATCTGCCGCGGCAACTTCCAATCAACATGGGTGGCGGAAGGCGGCTACGATGCGGCTGCTGAAACGATTTTCGACGGACTCAATTTAGACGGACTTTTCCTTGAATTTGATGACGAGCGCTCCGGCGGCTTCGAACCGCTTCGCTATGTCAAACGGAAAGACTTGCAGGTCGTCCTCGGCCTCATCACATCCAAATTCGGTGAGCTTGAAAACCCGGATGCCATTAAGCGGCGCATCGAAGAGGCTTCCCGCTACGTCGACCTGAACCAGTTGTGCCTAAGCCCGCAGTGCGGCTTTGCCTCCACAGAAGAAGGCAACCTCCTGACGGAAGAGCAGCAATGGGAAAAACTGCGCCATGTCGTCGAGATCGCTGAAGACGTATGGAAATAACATCTCATATTTGAGACATGCCTAATGACGGCATGTCTCTTTTTTTTTGCCCCTTTATACAATTTAAAATTCCTTCTTGATTTGTTCATAGTTTGATCATATTTGGCTTCTATAATGCTCTTTAGTGAGGTGATCGAACAATGATTAAAAAAAGGAAAATCGATATATTCCTGGTCTTCATTCTTGTATTATCCGCAGCATTAAACTTGTACGGCATCTGGAATAGTGACACAGACAACGCCTACTATACGGCGGCCGTCGAAAGTATGACCCAAAGCTTTCATAACTTCTTTTACGCATCATTTGATCCGGCAGGCTTTGTAACAGTTGATAAACCGCCTGTCGCACTCTGGATTCAGACAGTTTTTGCACTTGTGTTCGGCGTGCACGGCTGGAGCGTCGTTCTCCCTGAAGCCATTGCCGAAGTGATTTCCGTAGCACTCTTGTACTTTATTGTAAAACCTACTTTTGGCAAAACGGCGGCCAGAATTTCAGCTCTTATTATGGCGTGTACGCCGATTGCCGTTGCCGTCAGCCATACAAACAACGTCGACAGCATTCTCGTCCTTTGCTTGATGACTGCAACCTGGATGTTGTTTAAAGCAGTTCGGAAAGGAAAAATCGGCTGGCTGCTCGGCGCATTCTGTATGGTCGGCGGCGGCTTTAACGTCAAAATGCTGCAAGCTTACATGGTATTACCGGCATTCCTGCTGTTTTACATGATTGCAGCAAAAACGACGATTCGCAAAAAAGTTGTGTCTCTTATCACAGCCGTGATTGTTCTGGCAGGTGTTTCCGTTTCCTGGGCGGTTGTCGTCGACAGCCAGCCGGAGAGTTCGCGCCCTTATATCGGAAGCAGCCAGACCAACTCTGTCCTTGAGCTGGCGTTTGGCTACAACGGCATCCAGCGTCTCACAGGCCAAAACGGTACAGGCGGGGGCGGAACCTCCTCATCTGATCAAGATCAAAAGAACCAGCAGCAGGAAATGCCGCAGCAGCAAAGCGGCGATACCGAAAACAACTCAGACTCGGCAAATGGACAAATGGCTCCGCCGAGCGGGGGCGAAATGCCTTCAGGCGGACCGGATGGCCGGCAGGGTGATGTCCAAAGCGGCGGCGGAGGTCCCGGCGGCGGCACGAGCGGCATGTTTGGCACAGGAACCCCGGGTCCTCTCAGACTATTCCAATCTGAGCTTTCCGGACAGGCAAGCTGGCTGATCCCGTTTGTACTGTTCGGCATCATCTGTTTGCTGATCACGGGCCTTCGCGGGCAACGAAAACTCAATGAAACAACGACTGAAACGATTTTCTGGATGATGTGGCTTCTGCCGGTCGCTGCATTCTTCAGTGTCGCAGGATTCTTCCACCACTACTATCTGATCATGCTGGCAGCTCCAATCGCCGCTTTGTCAGGTGCAGGCTGGACGGCGCTCGTTCGCCTTTATCAGGAAGAAACCGGCTGGAAAAAACAGCTTCTGCCGATCGGCATTTTGCTGACAACCGCATTTGAATTGTATATTTTGAGTCCTTATCTCAGCGAAATCGGCATCATCTGGAGCATATTGATCGGCGCTTTCGGCATTGTCACAAGCTGCCTTCTCATCTTTTTCAAAAAAGGAAAGTCATTCAGCTACTATGTAGCACTTGCAGCGCTGCTCGGCATGCTGATCGGACCTTTCTATTGGACGACAGCAACGCTCGCTGACGGTGTAAACGGCATGATTCCGCAGGCCGGACCTAAATCCGCACAATCATTTGGCGGCGGTAGCGGAGGGAAGATGCAGAATAACAACGGCAGCGGACCTCCCGGATTCGGCAGCCAAGACGGCCAATCAGACAGTGATCAAAACAACAATAACGGACCTGGCTTCGGTCCTGGTTCAAACAGCAATGATTCTTCAGCTGATACCGGTTCCGGCCAAAACAGCCAAAATCAGAACGGCGAAGGCGCAAGCGGCCGTCAACAAGGCGAACCAAGCGGCGGCGGCAGCCCTGGAAGCGGCGAGTCAGTCGATGAAGAACTGTTGAGCTACCTTGAAAAAAACAACACTGGTGAAAAATATTTATTTGCGGTCTCCAGCGCAACATCTGCTCAATCTTACATTATCAAAACAGGCAAAGCTGTGATGGCGATGGGCGGATTCTCTGGAAGCGACCCGATTTTGACGGTTGAAAAACTTGAAAAGCTCGTCAAAAACGGCGAAGTCAAGTACTTCATGGTCGGCGACGGCCGAGGCCAAGACAATTCAGAAATCACCAACTGGATTAAAGAAAACGGAAAAGAAATTTCAAAAAGCGAATACAGCAGCTCTTCTTCAAATAACGATTCCCAGTCAGGCGGACCTGGCGGAAATCAGACGCTTTATAAAGTGGAGCTGGATTGATGAAAGGAAAGGTGATGAATATGCAGAGACAAGTCACATTTTCAATCGTAGTCCCTGTCTACAACGAAGCGGAAGTGCTTCAAAGCACCTATGACCGATTAAAAACCGTGATGGACTCGACAGGCGATCCCTATGAACTGATTTTTGTAAACGACGGTTCAAGCGATGACAGCATTCACATGCTGAAGTCGCTTGCTCAGTCAGACCCGGCAGTAAAATGCATCAATTTCTCAAGAAACTTCGGTCATCAGATCGCCATTACGGCCGGCACCGACTATGCTGCCGGCGAAGCGATCGTTGTGATCGACGCCGATTTGCAGGATCCTCCCGAATTGATTTTGGAAATGGCGGAAAAGTGGCGCCAAGGCTTTGACGTTGTATACGCCGTCCGCACAAAGCGTGAAGGAGAAACATTTTTCAAGAAGCAAACGGCCTCCATGTTCTACCGTATTTTAAGAAAACTCACAGACGTTGATATTCCGGTGGATACGGGAGACTTCCGGCTCATGGATCGGAAGGTGGTCAATGAAATGAACAAGCTCAAAGAAAAAAACCCGTTCGTCCGCGGCCTTGTCAGCTGGCTCGGGTTCAAGCAGACCGCCGTCTATTACGAGCGTCACGAACGGCTTGCAGGTGAAACGAAGTACCCGCTCAAAAAAATGCTGAAGCTCTCGCTCGACGGCATCACCTCATTTTCCTTTCAGCCGCTGAAACTGGCAAGCTACTCAGGAATCGCGCTGTCAGCGGTTGGCTTTATATACGCCTTCATCGTCGTCTGCATGAAGCTGTTTACGACAAGCACCATTACCGGGTGGTCTTCGATAATCATTCTGCAATGCTTGTTCAGCGGCTTTATCCTGATCATCCTCGGAGCGATCGGCGAATACATCGGCCGCATTTATGACGAAGTGAAAGACAGGCCGCTATATATCATTGACGGCAAATACGGATTTGAAGAACAGCGGCGGGCGGCAGCTCCGCAGCGCCATATCATGTAGAAGATAAGAGATCCAAAAGGAGGGATTCCGATGAGCATACTAGTTGTCGGGGGAGCCGGTTATATCGGTTCCCACGCCGTTTACACGTTAATTGAGAAAAAAGAAAAAGTCGTCGTTGTAGATTCTCTGGCAACGGGACACGCAGAAGCCGTTCACCCCGAAGCTGCGTTTTATGAAGGGGATATTCGCGACCGGCATTTTCTCAAGCAAGTATTTGAAAACGAGGAAATTGAAGCCGTCATGCATTTCGCAGCATCACCCATTCCATCACAGTCGAATCGCGTTTTTTCTTCTTTCAACGAAAACATGACAGGCATGGAAACCCTGCTTGACGTGATGAAAGAATACGATGTCGGCCGGATCGTTTTTGCATCAAGCGCTGCGGTCTACGGCTGTCCGCAGGACTTCCCTGTCACGGAAGAAACCGAACCAGAAACCGTTCACCCGCACGGGAAAGTCAAATGGATGATGGAGAAAATGCTGATGGAAGCGGAAAAAGCGTATGGCCTGAAATTTGTGATCCTCCGCTCCTTCAATGCGTGCGGCGCCCACCCATCTGCCATCATCGGCGAAGACCGGGGGAGCGAAACACATCTCATTTCAAATGTTCTGCGAACCGCTCTCGGACACCTTCCTTTTGTTCACATAGATCACCCTGAAAACAGAACAGGCTTCCGCGATTATGTTCACGTTCAGGATTTGGCAGAAGCACACGTGCTCGCCATCGGTCACTTGCGGAAAGGCAAGGATAGCCGAATCTACAATCTCAGCTATGGCGAAAGCTACTCCGCTGAACAAATCATCCTTGCCGCCCAATATGTCACAGGCATTCCTCTCATCGCCGCAAAGCTGACAGAAACGGACATCGATTCACAAGCAACATTTGCCGCTTCTTCTTCGAGAGCCAGAAAAGAATTAGGCTGGACGCCAAAGCACAACAGCCTGATCGCAATCATCCGCGACGCCTGGAACTGGCACTCTGCGAATCCGAATGGATATGCGTCGGAGAAGGTGAAGCAAGGGTGAACATAGAATCCTCCCTTTTTTAGAAAGCCGCCGGAATGGCGGCTTTTAGCTTACACGAGAACTCAATTTAATATAAAAATAATTTATTATTGTGAAAATACTTATTTAGGTTGATTTTCTGAGCGCAAAAGGGATAAAATACAGTCAAAATAATAGAAGCTCACTTCTTGTATATAATCAGTAATAGGGTCTGATTGTTTCTACCTGGCAACCGTAAATCGCCAGACTACAAGGAAGTTTGAATAGATTTGATCATGTAAAAAGTGTATTGCGCAAACAATATATCTATTTTTCATTTGCTCTTATTTTTCATGCTTTCTTTATCGGAACCCATGAAAAGTAAGAGCTTTTTTATTTTCAAAAAACATTCGGGAGTTGGCATCATGTATTTTCTCATTAACATTTTAGGCATTTTCATTGTCATGTCCGTGATTTATTTTTGTTCCCCGCGAAAGAAAAGCGTAAAATGGAGGCCGATTCTCTCCCTTTTCATCGTCGAGCTTTTGGTGACATGGTTTATGCTTGGAACAAAAATCGGCGGATGGGCCATCAACCTGATCGCCTCTTTCTTTTCGTGGCTGATCGCTTGTGCAAGCGACGGTATTGCATTTGCCTTTCCGTCCGTGATGGGCAATGAAACCGTTGACTTTTTCTTCAGCGCCTTGCTGCCAATTATTTTTGTCGTGACATTTTTTGATATACTGGCTTATTTCGGAATTTTAACATGGATGATTGATAAGATCGGCTGGGTGATTTCGAAAGTGTCACGCCTTCCTAAATTAGAAAGTTTCTTTTCGATTCAAATGATGTTTCTGGGCAATACTGAAGCGCTCGCCGTCATTCGCGGGCAATTGGCCGTATTAAAGGACAACCGCTTGCTGACATTCGGCATCATGAGCATGAGCAGTATCAGCGGATCGATTCTCGGGTCTTATTTAACGATGGTTCCTGCAACATACGTATTTACAGCGATTCCGTTGAACTGCCTAAATGCGTTGATCTTGGCCAGCATTTTAAACCCTGTGGAAGTCACTAAGGATGAAGACATCATTTACGTACCGCCAAAAGAAGAGAAAAAGGACTTTTTCTCAACGATTTCAAACAGCATGATGGTCGGAATGAATATGGTCATCGTCATTCTCGCCATGGTCATCGGATATGTCGCTTTAACCTCATGTTTGAACGGTATTTTAGGGTTGGTCATGGACGGTTTGACGATTCAAAAAATCTTTTCTTACATCTTCAGTCCGTTCGCATTCCTGCTTGGACTGGCGCCGGGTGACGCGATGTATGTCGCGCAGCTGATGGGGATGAAACTCGCCACGAACGAATTCGTCGCGATGATGGATTTAAAAACGCAGCTAGATACGATTTCGCCCCATACAGCCGCCGTGGCCACAACATTTTTGACGTCGTTTGCCAACTTCAGTACGATCGGGATGATCTATGGAACATACAATTCCTTATTTAACGGAGAAAAATCGGCGATTATCGGAAGAAATGTGTGGAAGCTCCTTGTCAGCGGAATAGCAGTGTCGCTGTTGAGCGCGGGGATTGTGGGGCTGTTTGTGTGGTAATATAGCGATAAAAAGCCGCCTGAAAAATCAGACGGCTTTTCTTCATTTTATCTTCGATTGAATACCTAGATCCACTAAGTTGGCAGTGTTGTCTTTTTTACTTAAATCTATCATAACATTTGTAAAGCCTGCACTTCCCACTAACTTGCCTCTATAGTTTAAACTTAGCACCACAAAGTCTTCACCAAAATAATTAACTTTTGCAATGCTTGGACCATTTTCTTTCAAACCAAGCTCTTTCGCAATCGCTTGATAATCGATATCGAATTGTTTATCGTATTTTTCTTTTCCTTCTGCATAATCCTCTATTGTTTGAATTCGTTGAGTTCCATCGGCCAGTTTATCTTTCGATCCGTTAACATAAACATATTTACCATCATTACTGAGATAATCATCTTTTTTGATATCAATTAATTGGTTAGTTTTTTGATCTACAATCATATGATCGAACAAGAGCAGATATCTTTCCGACGAAGCGATTTTGGGAAACAAATCATAAAATCTTTTTAATTTACCTGATGAAACGCTTTGTTGCAGCTTATCCTTGTTTAGGATTGTGGTTTCAATATGTTGCAAATCATTAGTCAAGAAAATTCCTATGGTTCTGTTTACAGGGTCCTCAATACTATAATCCTGAATAAATAAAGCAAAGGATTTTTGATTCACTGCTTCTATATTGATCTCTGTCTCATCTGTTTTCTTTACTCCATATTCTCTCAACAGTGATGGTAAATCCAATTTCTTTTCGTTTTCCTTTGTTTTTATATTCAATTGAAGATCAGGTTTCATTTTTATTGAGGGCAGATCATACTTCTCTATGTTTTTGACAGAGTGATGGAGGGATTTTTCAAGAGTCTCGCTCTGCTTTAAATCATGCAATAATTTTTTTGGGTTTTTTTCTTTCATCAAAGGCTGATAATAATCTTTTAATTGAGCATCAGTGTATTCATAGAATTGAATATCTTGCTGTCCATTTGATCCTCTTGAAAAAACGTTGGTATGATCATTTCTCAATAAATATTTATCATTATAATCAGTAAAGTAATATTTCATAAATTCCATTAATGCCGGACTATCTTTAGGAAATCCTTTTTCATACACCGTTGAACTCTGGTCTTTGCAACCAGCCGTCAAGAGCATAATGATCAAAAATAGAGAAAGGATTGTTATCCGTTTTTTTAACATTGACTCGCTCCTATTGTCGTTGTTTTTCATTTGTTTCTTCAATCAAATGAATAAATTCTTCATCTTCTACTTCATATATGTGTCCGGGATTGGTTACACCTGAGCCTTCGACTTCAATTTGCGGTTTTTTATCAATTAAATTCCCGAGTATTTCTCCGTTCTGACTTTCTACTGAAACGGTGTCATCACTGCTTATTTTATGTTTTCCGCTTGCGGTATAGTATGGAGAAAAGCTTACGGTATCTTCCATTCTGTATCCCGCCGCAGCCGTAATGTCCATCTTCAAGAGCTTCTGATAGACTTCAGGATTGGCAGACTTCAAATGGTGAATGTCTTCTGTCATTGGCTCGCTGGCCATATCGGTATAGGCATTGCTGTACTCCATCCCGTCGTTGGTATTTCTATTTTTCTCGTTGAAATCAAGATAATCACTCGTATCCTTCGGATCTTGACCGATCTTTTCCGCAGCCCACCGGACATTATTCGCCATTGTACTTAAGTAATTCGTATCATAAGGCGTTCCGATTGTTGTTATGCTTCGAACATGATCGGGATAGTCCATGGCGAATTGCAGCGATCTTCTTCCGCCGTAGCTGTGTCCAAACATATCTATTTTAGTATTCTCATTCATCAATCCCATTTCATTCAGCTTTTCGGCTAAATCATCGCTTGTTTCTTGGCGGTGTTCATTTTTTTGTTCAGTCTCATAAATAATATGCAGCCGTCCTGTTTTATTTTTATATTGAGCTGTATCTTGTAGTTTTTTTAAATCACTTACCTGCTCGATCACCTTTTCGCCATTTAATATTGTAACTCTGTAGTATTCTTTGCTCCCGTCACGATTTACTCTTAAAATAATATCCCCATCTTTTGCGGCTTCTTTTACACTTTCTAAAAAACCGTTACCCGTATCTTCAATCCCATGCACATAAACCGAAACATTTTTAAATCCGGTAAAATTGCCTTTCACATGATTCACCGAATTATACAAGATTGATATGTCGGTTAGAGCTTCGCGCATAGGGGCGCGGTAGACGCGGACTGCGTTTTTAAAGTCCTGGTCGATCTCGTCAATTTTTCCTTTTAAATCTTGATATGTATCAACCAAGACCGTTACATCCGAAACAATATTGGCATATTTTCTTTCTTCTTCATATGTCGGCTTTTCTATCGATCTAAACTTATTTTCCGCCTGTTGTTTGCAATCTTTTAAATCCCGTATCCACATATCGACTTCGCTTTTTAATTCAGTCGAATCGAAGGCCATGACGTTCCCTGTTAAAGATGATGAAATACTTCCATACTGTACGGTTTCCCAGGAGGTTTTGAACGCTTCGAGAAAACGGTTGGATTGGGCAAGGGCCAGAATAGAATTAGCTTTGGATACATGGCTTTTTAAAATATTTTTAACTTCTTGTTCTCTATAATATAACATGCTTTTTTCCTTTCTATCACTTCACTCTTTGCAGCTGCTGTGAAATTAGGTTATCAACACGCGTCAATTCGGCGATTAGTTCATCCGCTTCTTTGGCCAGCTCTTGCAATCTTTTTCTTACTTCAGAAATGATTGCGTTAATCTGCCGCTTTGCTTCAGGCCAAATATGGTCTACATCGCTCCAGGGAAACTTTGTATCAAACATCATCTGCCGAAGCATCGTTTCAAAATGGTTCAACACCTCATCCAGGGTCGATAAATTTGATTCAAACTTAGATGCGGCTTGGCTCAAGGACCGGGCATTAATCGAAATTTCGCTTTTGACCCTTTCAGCGGAAAACGCATAGCTTCTCTCCGATCTGCCCTCAGGTGAAATGTTTACCGGCTGATCGGATTCGTCCGTCATTTCTACAGCCTTTGCAAAGTTTTGTACACTGTCGGCAAAAAATAATAGACAGCTGCTTGCCTTGCTGAAAAACCCGATATGATCGTTCATTTTTTTTTGAAGAGCTGCTGCGGCTTTTCCGCTGTGCCGATCTAATTCCTCACGAAAAAACACCATGTTTTCAAAAACATGGCTAAAAGCGCTTTCTAATTGATTGATTGTTCCGGATGCCTTATGAGGCAGTTCTTTATTAAAACGTAAATGTCCCATATTATTGCTCCCTGTCTTCAATCTTTCCTTGTTCAGCTTCTGTCAGCAGACGATCAAGCTCTAATTCTTTTTCATCGACATAGCCGTAATGATAAACAACTTCAATGTCTTCTTTATTAAAAAGCACGAAACGCTCCTTAGCACCGACAAAACCATTGGGATATTCCGCGGCCGCATAATCTCTAATGACATGATTTGATTCGGAATACACTTGACGGCCTACAATAAGCAAGCGTCTTGCATCGTTAGTCAGGCCTACTACACTGCCGACGGGTAGATATTTTTTCTTAAAAAGCATTGTTATCACCCTTTTCTCTTACATAAATAACGAACTACAGAAAATAATGTAAAAACATAGACAAATCGTAACAAATATGATGACGATATACAACGAACTAAAGAACCAGGATATAAGCCTCACTAGATCTTGAGACTTTGGATTTTAAAAAAGCACCCTTGAAACAGGGTGCTTAGAAATCTCTTCACTATGAAACTTGTCTATCCCAATGGCGGTGCTCGCCGATCGCTTCGACCAGTATTTTTCCAAAGTCGTCTTTGCTCTTATCATCGCGAGAGGTGATAATGCCCGGCTGTGCAGCCGCATGGGATCCGGCGGCGGACAGCAGGAGATCGACCCCTTCGCCTGCGGCTCCGATTGCTTTATAATGTCCGAATGCTTCATTGATAAAATCCGATGCGGCTTTATGCAATTGCAGGCGTTCAATGCTTTCTTGGCCGCCCGGAATATAAACGGCATCGTACAGCACGGAATCGACCGTCTGCAAAGTGTTTCCGACTTCTATTTCTGTGCCGCCGGTCCCTTTGATCACGCCGAGTGCCGAGCTGACAATGTCCGGCATGATGCCGGCTTTTTTGAACTCTTTCAACACCCGGCTGAGGTCCTCATCATCAAAACCTTGTTCTGCTAAAATGGCGACGGTCCTCGTCTGCGGTCGTTTCACCGTGTTCTCCTGGCTTAGCGCAGGGGATTTGAACGTCACATTGGAGCCTTCGTCTTTTTCAGGGGGCTCTACACCTACACCCGCAGCGATTTGCTTGGCAAGCTCCCCGTCAACCCTGTTAAACATATGAACGACTTGGCGGCGGACGTCCTTGCTTTTGACCTTTCCGACTTCAAAGCGGAACGCCGAAATGATATGTTCTTTTTCAACGGGAGACATGCTGTTCCAAAACAGCTTCGCTTGCGAATAGTGATCATTAAAGCTTTCGCTGCGCTGGCGGATTTTTTTGCCCTCGACTTTTTCCTCGTAGTGCACATATCCGCCTTCTTCTTCTGAAGCAGGCGCCGGATCGTTGTTTTGCAGCAAATTTTATGATAAGCGACAGGCCCTTTATTAATCGTCATCCTGTGATAGCCGTCATACTGGTTGTTATGGAACGGGCAGACCGGCCGGTTGATCGGAATTTCGTGAAAGTTCGGACCTCCCAATCGGATCAGCTGTGTGTCCGTATAGGAAAAGAGCCGGCCCTGCAAAAGCGGATCGTTTGTGAAATCGATGCCCGGAACAACATGGCCCGGATGGAAAGCGGCCTGTTCCGTTTCGGCAAAAACGTTATCCTGGTTTCGATTCAGCGTCATTTTGCCGATGATCTTGACAGGAACCATTTCTTCCGGCCAAAGCTTTGTTGGATCAAGGATATCGAAGTCAAACTTGAACTCGTCTTCTTCGTCAATCATTTGCACGCCGAGCTCATACTCCACTTCATCGCCTCTTTCGATCGCTTCCCACAGATCGCGGCGGTGATAATCGGGATCTTTTCCGGCGATTGTCTGCGCTTCATCCCAGACGAGCGAATGGACGCCGAGGACGGGCTTCCAGTGAAATTTAACAAAGCGCGCCTTGCCTTCTTCATTTACAAACCTGAACGTATGAACGCCGAAGCCTTCCATCATCCTGTAGCTTCGCGGAATCGCCCTGTCAGACATCGCCCACATGATCATGTGAGCCGTTTCTTCGTTGTTGGCGACAAAGTCCCAAAACGTATCGTGCGCCGTAGAAGCCTGCGGCATTTCGTTATTCGGTTCCGGCTTAAAGGAATGCACCAGGTCAGGGAACTTGATGGCATCCTGAATGAAGAAAACAGGGATGTTGTTGCCGACAAGGTCGTAGTTCCCTTCTTCTGTATAAAACTTTGTCGCGAATCCTCTGACATCGCGGACGGTATCACCCGATCCCCTGGAACCGGCTACAGTCGAGAACCTGACAAACACCGGTGTTTTCACTGACGGATCTTGAAGAAACTTTGCTTTCGTATACTCCGTCATCGGCTCGTAAACCTGGAAATAGCCATGCGCGCCAAAACCCCTCGCATGGACTACCCGCTCCGGAATCCGTTCATGGTCAAAATGGGTCATTTTTTCACGGAAATGAAAGTCCTCCATCAGCGTCGGACCGCGCACGCCTGCTTTTAAGGAGTGTTCATCTTCAGATACGCGCAAACCCTGGTTCGTCGTCATTTTTTTGCCCCTGTTGTCAGACCGGTACTGTTCGAGTTGTTGATCCTTGCTGTGCTCATTGACTTTGCGGCGGCCATCATTGTTATTCACTTGTCATCCCTCCCCATTCTGATTCCCTATGTAGTTGATCTGGATTGCTATTTTATGATTTACCCTGTCTGTCAGCGAGTTAAACGCAACGCTCGTTAAAGGGAAATGTAATTTTAATAAATTCAAAGTTTAGACAAGAAAACGAATTAAACCGATTTTAAAGGTACACATATTTCACAATACGGGTTGCTCACCATATCACCCATGTATTTTTCCATCATTGGTCTGTTGTCCAGTTGATATTCATTGTTTTGCAGAGATGAAAAAATATCAGAATATGCTTTTTGAATATCTTCTGCTGTATGTTTAACATCGTAAATCATGTATTTTCCGCCGGAAATTTCCCCTTCAAATACTGAATCATCGACTTGATAATCACGCGGTATCACAATACAAGCATCAAATCTACACTGATCAGGAGGTGTTGTTTCCGGGTTATCCTGTGGAATCGCAAACAGAATGGCGGACTCAAGAAGACCTTTTTCCTTAGCCCATTTTTTTAATGCCTCCATTACCTCAATATTCGCAGGACCGTACGGACCAACTCGTCGCATATAAGCAATACGATAGTTTGGAAGTGTTTCAACTTTGAATGTCATAGATTTTTTCTTCCTTTCCTGATTGTTGTTCGTTACGTTTCGAATGTAACATGCTTTAAAAATAATTACATTTATATTTTTAAAATTTTCTGTAAATTTTAAAATGATCATTTTCACAACAAAAAAGAGGATATTCAGAGATTATCTGAACATCCTCTTTCTTTGTTTAATCTAGTGTTTTGCCGTTTGAAGCAATCAAGTCTTTATACCAGTAAAAGCTTTTTTTGCGAATGCGGCGCAAGTCTTTCAAATCAAATTCGTCGCGGTTCACATAAATAAATCCGTAGCGTTTTGAACAGCCTTGATGGGTTGAAATCAAGTCGATGGCAGACCATGGGGAGTAGCCGAAAACATCGACTCCATCCGTAATCGCCAGCTGAATTTGCTTGATATGTTCCTTTAAATAATCGATGCGGTAGTCGTCATTTACGACATCTCCGTCTTCAAGCTGATCAAACGCGCCGAGGCCGTTCTCAGTGATGATCAGCGGCAGCTGATAGCGGTCATAGATCTCGCGCAGCGTCGAACGGAAACCGACAGGGTCGATCTCCCAGCCAAATGCATTTTTCTTTAAGTGCGGATTGCTGCTTCCCCTGTATACGCCTTCTTCTCCCGTCTGCAAATGCTGGTCGCCGCCTCGCGCAGCCGTGTCGCTGCCGTCATCCCTGCTCGCTTCAGCCGTTTGCGATGTATAGTAGTTAAATGCGATAAAGTCCGGCTTGGCTGACCGCACAATATCCATATCTCCTTCGGCGATGACCGGTGTGCAGTCTTTTTCTTTCATATATGCCCATGCCGTTGTATTGTACCGTCCGAATACGGCCATATCCAAGTAAAGCCAGTTGCGGATCGCATTATAGTTAAAAGCCGCCAGCACGTCCTCCGGTTTCGAAGAAGCGGGATAGATGAGCGCGATATTCGGCGCAGGACCGATTTTCGCTTCCGACAGCATCTCATGGCAAAGCTTGATCGCTTTCGCCTGTGCGACAAGCATGTGATGGTTTTGCTGATATAGCTCTTTTTTCGGATTTTCCAAGTTCGGATCGAGTGTACCGAGTGCAGCCCCGTGGAGAATCATCATATTTTGTTCATTGATGGTCAGCCAGTATTTGACGCGATCTCCGTAGTTTTCAAAAAGGATCTTCGCATACTTTTCAAAGGCATCAATCGTGGCCCTGTCCGACCAGCCCCCTTTTTTCTGCAAAGCATTCGGCAGATCAAAGTGGTACATCGTAACAATCGGTTCGATTCCATACTTCAGGAGTTCATCGATCAAACGGCTGTAAAATTCGATGCCCTTCGGATTAATATCGCCGTCCCCGTCCGGAATGATGCGCGTCCAAGCAATCGAAAAACGGTACGCTTTGAAGCCCATTTCCGCAAACAAAGCGATATCTTCTTTATAGCGGTGGTAATGGTCGCTTGCGACTTTAAAATCGGTTGTCCCTTCCGGGTAGCTTTCGCGCGCATCGATGACAGAAGGCCCTTTTCCATCTTCATCCCAAGCGCCCTCCACTTGATAAGCGGAAGTAGATGCGCCCCACAAAAAATCTTCCGGAAATTGAGCTAATGTTTTATATTTCATGATTATTTTCCTCCCATGGTGATGAAATTAAAGTGATGATCGGTTCTTCAGTTTTCACCTTTTTTTGATCCGTTGGAATGATATCCGTGTATTGACCGGAATTTGTAACGATGATCGGTGTTGTCACGTCAAACCCTTCTTCTTTCAAAGCGTCCAGATCGAATTCTGCGAGTATATCACCCCGTTTCACTTTTTGCCCCTGCACCGCTTTAGCATTGAAGTGCTTTCCGTCGAGTCTGACCGTGTCCATTCCGATATGAATCAAAATCTCGGCTCCGCTTTCTGACGTTATGCCGTATGCGTGACCCGTCGGAAATGCCGTTGTCACGATGCCGTCCGCAGGGGCGGTGACAACGCCTTTTGACGGAAGCACCGCGATTCCTTCTCCTAGCGCCCCCGATGCGAACACTTTATCTGATACTTCTGTTAACGGCAGGACTTCTCCTTGCAAAGGGCTGTAAATTGGTTCACCGCCGCTGTTTTCAACGGGCGGCTCTTTCGTCTCGTCCACAGGGTCGTCAAAACCGACAATGTAAGTGAGCAAAATCGATAAAACAAATGAAACTGAGATTCCGATGATGAAGCCGAGAAAGCCTGGTCCATAAAAAATCGGAATCGTCAACAAGCCCGGGGCGCCGGAAGCGAGGGCGACGCTGCCGGAGTATCCGATAATGGCTCCGCCTGCCGCCGCACTGATGACACCGCATACAAACGGCTTTTTCAGCCTGAGCGTCACCCCGTAGACGGCCGGCTCTGTAATCCCGAATATCCCGGTAACGGCAGCAGATCCTGCCAATGCCTTCAACTTCTTGTTTTTCGTCTTCAGCATGACGCCAAATGCGGCTCCTGTTTGGGCAAACACGGCGGCTGCCGTCGCCGGTTTGATGTAGTCCTTGCCGTGGACGGCAATGTTGTTCAAAATGACAGGGACGATCCCCCAGTGTATGCCGAAGATGACAAGGATTTGCCATAGGGCCGCGATAATCGCTCCTGCCAGAATCGGGCTGAGATCAAAAACGGACAGAATCGCCGCCGCGATCCCGTTTCCTGTGTAAACACCGAGCGGTCCGAATACGATCAAAGTTAACGGCACCATCACCGTCAGGCATATTAAAGGGGTGATAAAGTTTTTCACGCTTTCATGAATAAAGCGCATACATAATCTTTCAAGATAGCTCATCACAAATACCGCAAGGATAATCGGGATAACGGTCGACGTATAATTCATCAAGACGACCGGAATGCCGAAAAACTCCGTCTGGGCGCCGCTGTTTTTCAGTTCGAGTATCGTTGGATAGATCAGGGCCCCGGCAATCGTCAGCGCTATGAACGGGTTCGCTCCGAATTTTTTGGCGGCCGTAACGGCGAGCAGCAAAGGCAGGAAATAAAACAGGCTGTCGGCTGCCGCATATAGAATCGTATATGTCGTCTCTTCCGGCGAGAGCCAGCCGGCGTTTGTGCAAATCAAAAGCAGGCCTTTTAAAATCCCCGCTCCCGCCATGACGCCGAGCAGCGGAGTGAAAATGCTGGATACGACATCTACCAATCTACCGGCAAGGCTTCCTGTCTCTTTTTGACTGTGATCGGCCACAGAACCTTCCAACAGTTGAGAGATCCGGCCGATTTCTTGATAGACTTCAGGAACGTTATTGCCGATAACGACTTGAAATTGGCCGCCGCTCTCCACCACAGTTACCACGCCATCCGTATTTTCAAGCGCTTCCCTGTCTGCTTTGGAACGGTCTTTCAGTTTGAAGCGAAGCCTTGTCGCGCAATGGACTAGCGATACAACGTTTTTCTCCCCGCCGACGCGTGCCACAATTTTTTTTGCCATTGATTGAACATCCATCGTTGATCATCTCCTGTCTCTCCTAAAGCCCTATCAAGCTGTTATAAAATAAAAAACCTAAACTAGAGCCCGTCAAAGAAGGCTTAGTTTAGGTTTTGCCTGCCGAACAGTAACAATCCCGTGTTAAGACATCAAGTAAATAAAAAAACCTAAATCACTGTGAAACAAGGGCATAAGAGTGCCGCTTCACAGTCATTTAGGTTTTGCCTGCATGATCAGTAACAATCCTAACAACCTGTATAAGTTGATGTAAGTAAAAAGTAGCATACATTTATCCAATTGTCAACGCTTTCATTTTGGCATCATCCTCTATTTTTGATGAACGACCCGCTCGATATGAATCGTCAAATACAGAAGCTCTTCGTTTGTCAGCTGATGGCCGTATTCTTTTTCGATGTACTGCTTGATTTTATTCGTGCAGACATAAGCGTCGCGGTACTTATTTTTGACGGTTTCAAATAAAAAGTCGTCCCGGCTTTCCATATAGGTTCCGCTGAACAGCCGCTGCGCGAAAAATTTCAAATGGGTAATGAAGCGGTAATAGTGAAGCGCTTCTTCGTCAAAGTCGATATGAAAGTGATATTTGACGATGCTTAAAATTTCCTGCATGACTTTCGTAATATTGACGATGTTCGGCATTTCTTCATTCAGCTCGGCGTTTACGATATGGAGCGCGATAAAGGCGGCTTCATCCTCCGGAAGAGCTGCCCCCGTCTTCTTTTCAATGATGGCCAGCGCCTCTTTGCCGATGGCGAACTCATCTTTATACAGCCGTTTCGTCTCCCAAAGCAGGGCGTTTTTAATATCCAGACCCTTTTTATGCCGTTCGACGGCGAAATGGATATGGTCGGTCAGCGAGACGTAAATGCTGTCATTCAGCTTCTTGCCGAGCTTTAATTTCGCATAGGAGATAATTTTTTCAGACATTTCCATAAATTCGATCGGAATTTCGTCCAACAGCGTCTTAAACCTTTCTGATACATCTTTATTATCAAGCCTGAAAATCTTCTCGATTCTCGATTCATCCACCGCTTCACCAGGCTTTTTTTGAAAAGCGATTCCTCTGCCCATGACCACTAATTCCTGACCCTGTTCATTTAAAACACTGATCACATTGTTGTTGATCACTTTGGCAATTTTCACATCGCGCCACTCCCATCTTGTAAGGGGATTTTTTTATATTTCTTTTTTCATATGGTACACATTGATTGTACAACCTTTTTGGCCTAGGTCAATATGTTTCAGTCAACGTCCGAAATATTTACATTTTACAGAATGCCCGTCCGTGCCCGATTTATAAAAAAAGAGCCGCAGTGCGGCCCTGTAAAAAACCTTCTTAAAAAATGAGCAAAATTCCCGCTGCGACTGACGCCGGACCCGCAAAATAAACGAAGTCTTTTCCGGAAAGCCGCGCTGTTTGATAGTAGGTGCGGTCTTTTGTACCGGTAAACCCTCTCGCTTCCATAGCAACGGCGATTCTTTCCGATTTGCGGATGCCTTGCGAAAACAAAGGCAGCGCATAGCGAATAAACGCCTTCCAGCTGTTTTTTTGCTTATAGCCCCTAATTTTGTGCGCCGCCTTCATCTGCGAAAGCTCAGACTGAAAAAGCGGGACAAAACGGAAGCCGGCCAGCAAGCCATAAGCCCATTTAGGCGACAATCTGCATTGATGAATCAGGCTCATAATAAACTGCGTCAAATCGGTTGTTGACGTAAACAAAAGACCGTATGTGACAAAGCCGAGCATCCGGAGCGCGATTGTCAGTCCATTGCCGACGCTTTCCTCGGTGACGCGGAACCAGGCCCATTCCCAAATCGTTTCCTCACCTTTTCCAAAAGCGGCCATCATCCAGAATACGAGAATAAAAAAGACGAGATAAGGCAACAGCCGTTTACTTAAATAAGACAAAGTCCATCCCCCGAAAAAAATTCCGACGGCAACCGCAAACAGCCAAATGAATAGAGTCGGTTTCGGATTTGAAACAAACATGAGCAAGCACATGACCAGGAGGTGGGAAAAGAGCTTGGCACTCGGGTTCAATGCTGAAAGAAGTGAACCATTGCTTTTCATACGGGAACCCTCTCCTTTCTTTCATGCATGAACCGGTAATGAAGCGGCGGTATCAACGAGAAGCGGCGGACGAGGCCTTGATCAGAGAATAATCGATACGGCGTTCCTTGATATGCCGCTTTCCCTTGATGAAACACGATGACCCGGCCGGAATGCTCGTCTACGATGTCCATGTCATGCGTCACCATCACAATCGTCGTTCCCCGTTCCTGCCGTTCCTTTAACCGCTTGATTAATTCTTGCGCCGTCCTTTCGTCCTGACCGAATGTCGGCTCGTCAAGCAGCAGCAGATCCTGGTCAAACAAAAGCATCGTCGCAACGCTTAAACGTCGTTTCTGCCCGAGGCTTAATGTAAAGGGGTGCGCTTTTTGATGAGCGTCAAGTCCGAATTCCTGCAGCAATTCAGCCGTTTTCTTTTCAACCCGGTCCTCCGGCCAGCCCCGCTGTCTCGCCCCGAACGCGATCTCATCAAACACCGTGTCCCGAATAAATTGAAGCTCGGGATTTTGAAAAACAAAGCCGGCCTTCTCATAGAGCATACGGTCGGACCATTTCTTCAGCTCCCGATCCTCCAGATAAAGGCGCCCTTTTTTGACCGCTTCAAGCCTGATCAGACTTTTTAAAAACGTACTCTTTCCGCTGCCGTTCTCGCCGATGACCGAAATCCATTCCCCCCTTGGAATCTCAAGGGTGATGCCGTCGGCCACGATCTTTTTCCGATAGCCGATCGCCGCGTCGTCTGCGCGGATCAATATGTCTCTGTCCGCTGCAGGCCTGTTTTTCGCCTCCTCCTCTTTCATTTTCAATGTAGAAGAGAGCTTGACGGCGAGCGGATGATCATCTTGTGTGATGACATCTTCCCATACCGCAGGGTACAGTTTCGGCTGCCAGATGCCCGCCGCTTTCATCTCCTGCTGAAAATGTTTCACGATTTCTTCCGGCTTTCCGTCAGCGATGATCTGTCCCTTTCCATTGAAAAGAATGACGCGGTCCATCCACTCGATACAGCCGTCCAGCACGTGTTCGACGAACACCATCGTCTGTCCGCTTTTTCGGGAAACGTTACGAAGCAAGGCAAAGATGTCTTTCCGGCTGGCAGGGTCCAGCTGCGCCGTCGGCTCGTCAAAAAACAGCACTTCAGGCTCCAGAGCGAGCAGGCACGCTAATGCCAGTCTCTGCTTCATCCCGCCTGACAAGGTTTCGATCGGCGTTTTCTTATCTATCTTTAAGCCGACTTGCTCCATCAGCTCCGAGATGATGCCGTCCATATCTTTTCGGGAGACGGACCGGTTTTCTAGGCTAAAAGCGATTTCTTCATCAACATGAAGCATGCAAAACTGCGAATCCGGATCCTGAAACATAACGCCGGCGCTCTTTCTGCGATTGACTTCGCCTGTGACTTCAGCTTCGATATGTTCAGGAATGATGCCGGAAAGCACGGACAACAGCGTCGATTTGCCGCTTCCGCTCGGACCGAGTATCAGCAATTTTTCGCCCTGCCCAATCGACAGCGAGACCCGGTCCAGGACTGTTTCAGGACGATGATAAAAACGGACGGAAAGGTTACTGCATCCGAGAAATGAACGCATCGGCATCATCCTTCTTCCGCTGTTCCTTCATGATCTCATACTGGTTCAGGACTCCCGTTTTCGCAAGCGCTTCGACAACGGCTTTTGCCAGCCAGCCGCCGAGTACAATGCCGCTGATGATTTGGATGATAAGCGTCAAGATCAGCGTTTGCGTCGTATAGTAGGCAAAACCGTTCGCCATCAGGCTGTATGTCATGCTTCCGACCGCGGCAAGCGCACCGGAAAGCATAAGGGTAAACAAGTTATAACGCTTATAGCGAAAGATCGCAAACGCGATTTCCGCACCGGCTCCCTGGAACACACCGATTAATAATGCTGACAGCCCAAAGTGGCTTCCAGTCAGCAGTTCGACCGCCGCAGCCGCCGTCTCGGCAATCAGCGCCGCACCCGGTTTACGGATGATATAAGCGACAATCGGGCTGGCGATCACCCAAATGCCGAACATAAAGTTCGCTCCGA
Organism: Bacillus sp. GM2; assembly: GCF_056155945.1. Taxonomy (NCBI): domain Bacteria; kingdom Bacillati; phylum Bacillota; class Bacilli; order Caryophanales; family Bacillaceae; genus Bacillus; species Bacillus sp. GM2. Next base: position 1,140,914 of record NZ_JBRKSZ010000008.1, on the reverse strand, counting down.
CGGGCCCGACAATAGCTGAAACAGGGATCCACAAGGTGGACCATCCTAAGTAAATGACGCCGCATGCAACAGACAAGATCACTGCCATCACGACTTCTTTCATGTTCCAATTCATCGTCTCACCGCCTCCATTTCCACAGGCCAATCTTCAACCGTATAAGCCATCTCCCAAAAGCCGTATTCAAGCTGACAGCTTTGCAAAAAGAGCTCCTTCATTTTTTCTTTTTCAGCCTTGCCCGCTGTTTCGGCCCATTCATCCAGGCGGGCGCAAAACTTTGTCGTGATCGAATCGGTTCTGTCTCCGTAAAAACAGATCCAGTCATAAAATGGATGCGACGGGTCAGGCTGAACGTCCATCATCAATTTTTTTCCGATCTCCCAATATGTCCACGGACAAGGCAGCAAGACGGCTAATATCTCTCCCAGCGTGCCTTCGTGCGCCGCCGTCAGCATATGGCGGATATAATGATGGGCAGAAGGTGCAAGCGGATAGCCCTGCAGAGATTCATACGCCACCCCCGCGGCCCGGCACAGGTTGTTGTGCGGGTGCACTTCGCTGTTTAATACAAACGAAATCTGCTCATGAAACATCTCCATGTCTTTCCGGTTTTGACACTTGGAAATCGCAATTCCGTAGATTTGAATAAAAGCGTTCAAATACTCGTAATCTTGCTTCACATAATGAATAAGCTGCTCCTTTTTCAGCCTCCCGGACGCCAGCTCCAATACAAACGGATGCTCAAAAATGGCTTCAAAAATAGGGTCTGCCTCGCGGCGCAGTTCTGCAGAAAAACTCATGTAGATAGCCTCCTCAGCAATCGGTTTTATAAGGAAGGCACAGGGGGAGCGAGCCGCTTTATACGCAAAAAAGCCGCCCCAAAATGGAGCGGCCTTTGTATGATGAAATCATAAAGACACCGGCTCCACTTCCCTACGCTAGTATGAACTAGATCAGGTTCAAAGGGTCCAAGATCGCTTCTTGTCTCAGCCGGCTTACGGCTCCCCTAGTGGACTTCCTATTACATTAACTTTTACTCTACACATCAATGATTATGATGTCAACCTGAGTTTTTCAGTTTTATTCTTGTATAAAACCGCCGGGTTTCATACAGAAGATGCAGCGGGTAAAATATTTATGGAAAAATGTTAATTTTCTGAAACCTTTTTGCAGGCTTGTTCGTCTAATATAGTGAAGACAAAACATTTGGAGGGGATATTTATGATGATGTTTATCTTGATTTTGACAATGGCTGTGTATTTGTTCTATTCTTTCAGCAAAGACAACCGGCCGGCCAAAAGAACCAACAAGAATCATCAGACACTGACTGTTATTAGGGAAAACCCTTTTACCGCCCCTTCCAATGATGTCAATTGCTAACTTGATAGACAACAAGCAAGCCGCCCGTGATTGGGCGGCTTTTTACGTTTTTATGATTGAAATTGTTCCGCTTCAGTCGATCCCTTCAGTGCAGTGGTTGATGAAGTCCCGCCTGTCACAACCTGGGCGACTTCATCAAAGTAGCTCGTTCCGACTTCGCGCTGATGCCTTGTCGCCGTATAGCCGTGGACTTCGCTGGCAAACTCGGCCTGCTGCAGATCAGAGTACGCCGCCATTCCGCGGTGCTTATATTGGCGGGCCAATTCAAACATGCCGTGGTTTAAGGCGTGGAAGCCTGCCAGTGTGACAAATTGAAATTTATAGCCCATTTCACTGAGCTGTTTCTGGAAGTTCAAGATCGTGTTATCATCCAGTTTGGCCTTCCAGTTGAACGAAGGGGAGCAGTTGTAGGCGAGCAGTTTGCCCGGGAATTTTTCATGGATCGCCTGTGCAAACCGGCGGGCTTCTTCAATATTCGGCTCAGACGTTTCACACCAGATCAAATCGGCATAAGGCGCATACGCCAAACCTCTGGCAATCGCCTGATCAAGGCCCGGCTTTGTTTTGAAGAACCCTTCCGCTGTTCGTTCTCCGGTCAAAAACGGCGCATCATATGAATCGACGTCGCTTGTGATCAGGTCGGCCGCATTCGCGTCCGTGCGGGCAATAAGAATGGTCGGGACTCCCATCACATCTGCGGCGAGACGCGCGGCAATCAAATTACGCACCGCCGTTTGCGTTGGAAGCAGCACTTTTCCGCCCAAATGTCCGCACTTTTTCTCAGACGACAGCTGATCTTCAAAGTGAACTCCCGCGGCGCCGGCTTCAATCATGCTTTTCATCAGCTCGAACACATTCAGCTGGCCGCCGAAGCCCGCTTCAGCGTCGGCCACAATCGGAGCAAACCAATCGATGTCTTCTTTCCCTTCCATATGGTGAATTTGATCGGCGCGCTGCAGCGTGCGGTTGATTTTTTTGACGACTTCCGGCACGCTGTTTGCCGGATAAAGGCTTTGGTCCGGATACATGCTCCCTGACATATTGGCATCGGCTGCCACCTGCCAGCCGCTTAAATAAATCGCTTTCAATCCGGCTTTTACTTGCTGCATGGCTTGGTTTCCGGTCAAAGCGCCCAGCGCCGGGACGAAATCCTCTGTGTGGAGAAGCTTCCACAGCTTTTCGGCGCCGCGCCTTGCAATCGTGTATTCAATCTCGAGCGTGCCCCTCAGCCGAATGACGTCAGCCGCCTGATACGGCCTTGTAATCCCTTTCCAACGTTCTTCATGCTCCCAGCTTTCTGCGAGTTGTTTTTCTTTCAGCATCGCACATTCCCCCATTATATATTTTCATAAGCCGGTATCGTTAGAAATTCCGCGAATTCATCATCCAAAATCAGCTGTTCAAATAACTGTCCGGCCTCTTCAAACCGGCCGCTCCGAAAATGTTCTATGCCGGCTTCTTCGAAGATTTTCTGCATTTCTTCCTCTTTCATCATCTTGACCATTTCGGAGGTCACTTTCCGGCCGTCGTCAAGAACCCCTTTCGGATGGCGAATCCATTGCCAAAGCTGGGCTCTGGAAATCTCCGCCGTTGCTGCGTCCTCCATTAAGTGGTCAATCGGAGCGGCGCCTCTGCCCGACAGCCATGAAGCTAAATAACGGATGCCGGCGCTGATATTAGTACGGACGCCTGCTTCTGTAATCCGGCCTTGCGGCACTTCCAGCAAGTCTTTTTCCTCGACCTTTACGTCTTCCCGCTTTCTATGAATCTGGTTCGCCGACGGCATATGCTGATTGAATACATCGAGCGCCGTTTGAATCATGCCGGGATGTGCGATCCATGTTCCGTCATGGCCGTCTTTTACTTCACGTTCCTTATCTTCGCGGATTTTGGCAAATGCGGCTTCATTGATCTCAGGTTTGTCTTTAGCGGGAATTTGCGCCGCCATTCCCCCGATTGCATGGACGTTGCGTTTATGACACGTTTGAATCGCCAAGAGGGAGTAGGCTCTCATGTTTGGAACCGTCATCGTCACGGTTGAGCGGTCTGGAAGAATGACGTCATCCCTGTTCCTGAATTTCTTAATAAAGCTGAAAATATAATCCCACCTGCCGCAGTTAAGTCCAGCTGAATGCTCCTTCAATTCATAGAGGATTTCATCCATTTCAAAAGCCGCCAGGATCGTTTCAATGAGAACCGTCGCTTTAATGGTGCCCTGCGGAATGCGCAAATCGTTTTGCGCATAAACAAATACGTCGTTCCACAACCTTGCTTCCAGATGGTTTTCGATTTTTGGAAGGTAGAAATAAGGGCCGCTTCCTTTTTTGATCAGCTTTTTTGCGTTATGGAAAAAATAGAGGCCAAAATCGAACAAGCTTGCTGACACGGGCTTGCCGCCGATCAGCACATGCTTCTCTTCCAAGTGCCATCCTCTCGGTCTTACAATGATGACGGCGGGGTTTTCTTTCAGCTCATAGCGTTTGCCTTGTTCATTCGTAAAGGAAATCGTTCCGCGAACCGCGTCCCGTAAATTAACCTGGCCGTCAATGCAGTTTTTCCACGTTGGCGAGTTCGCATCTTCAAAGTCGGCCATAAAGACTTTCGCTCCTGAATTTAAAGCATTGATGACCATTTTTCTGTCGACCGGGCCGGTGATTTCAACCCTGCGGTCCTCCAAATCCCCGGGGAGCGGCGCGACCGTCCAGTCCGCCTCGCGGATGTGCTTCGTTTCCGCCAAAAAACCGGGATTCTTCCCTTGATCAATTTCAGCCTGCCTGATCGTCCGCAAATGCAGCAATTCCCGTCTTCTTCCCCCAAAATGGCGTTCAAGACGTCCGATAAACTCCAGCGCTTCTTTTGTCAAAATCTCTTCATACTGCGGGTTCATCGATCCGGTGATGTGAATTCTCTTCTCCTCTGTTTTCATGTCTCCCTACCCCTTTACATGCATTGTTATAAAACAGTTTGCTTACTCGCCTTTTTTGGAAAGACAGCGCTCGCATTCCATAAAGTAAGATTCAGCCTGCTCCTCCATCTTTTCGCCGCATTCAGGGCAAGTTTTTTTGGGAAGCGTTCTGAAAAATTCCATCGGACTTTTCATGCTCATTTGTGTCACTCTCCTTTTTATAGAACAGTTTTATGTTTTATATTTCTGTTGTAGTACAGTATACAGCGCAAAAATAAAAAAGTACACACCTTTTTCCAAAAAATATTTATTTTTTTCCATTCAAACAAAAATAGATTGTTCTCTTTTTATTCATAACTTGTTCATATTTTTCTTCTAGAATAGGGAACATAAAGAGGTGAAAGTGATGATGAAAATAAAAAATAAACAACTTGATGTCATTCTGATTCTTATTTTGTTGGCAGCTCTTATTCTGAATACATATAACATTTGGCAGGACGATGCCGCCAACCAGTATTACTTGGCGGCGGTCAAAAGCATGACGCAAAGCTTCCACAATTTCTTCTTTGCGTCATTCGACTCTTCCGGATTCGTATCAGTAGATAAGCCGCCCGTCGTTTTATGGATTCAGACTATATGTGCGAAAATCTTCGGCGTGCATACGTGGAGTGTGATTTTGCCGCAGGCGCTTGCAGGGGCGGGTTCCGTCTATCTGCTTTACGCACTGATTAAGGCGAAATTCGGAAAAGGCGCCGCCCGCATTTCAGCGCTAGTGATGGCGCTGACGCCGATCGCGGTAGCCGTAAGCAGAACGAATAATATCGACAGCATGCTCGTCTTCACGCTACTTCTTAGTACATGGTGCCTGATGAAGGCGGTCAAACAAGGCAGGCTGCTCTGGCTTCTCGCTGCATTTGGCCTCATCGGCCTCGGGTTCAATATGAAGATGCTTCAGGCATTTATGGTGCTTCCCGCGTTCTTGCTGTTTTATCTCATCGCGGCCCATGCGAATTGGAAGAAAAAAATCGTGTCAGCGGTTTTATCGCTTATTGTTCTCACCGGCGTTTCGCTTTCTTGGGCGCTTGCTGTCGACTATACATCAGCCGACAGCCGCCCGTATGTCGGAAGCAGCCAAACCAACTCCGTGCTTGAACTGGCTTTCGGCTACAACGGCACAGAGCGGCTGCTCGGCCAGACGACAGGCAACGCCCGCGGCGATATGAACGGTTTTGGAGGAGACATGCAGCAGCCGAACAGCAATGCCCAAGCTCAGAACGGAAACCGTTCGTTCGGCGGTTCCGATGGACAAAACGGCGTGATGCAGCCGCCGGGTGCGAGTGGCGCGACCGACGGCAATGCGCAAACTCAAGACGGAAACCGTTCATCCGGCGGCTCCAATGGACAAAACGGCGCGATGCAGCCGCCAGGCACGGACAGCGCGACCGATGACGGTTCACAATGGGCAAACGGCGGCAGTCAGCCGCCTGCCCGTCGCGGACCGGGCGGAGGCAATGGCGGACCAGGAGGAGGTCAAGGCGGCGGACAAAGCATGAACATGTTCGGCACCGGTGACGCAGGACCGCTGCGGCTCTTCCAATCGGCTTTATCAGGCCAAATCAGCTGGATGCTTCCATTCGCATTATTCGGACTGATCGGCATGATCATCAGCTGGTTCCGCAGCCGCCGCGAAAAAACGGGCGAAATGAAAGAAACAATCTTTTGGGCCGCATGGCTCGTTCCTGTCGCCGGGTTCTTCAGCATCGCCGGATTCTTTCACCACTATTACTTGATTATGCTGGCGCCGCCGATCGCCGCGCTGTCAGGAATCGGATGGTACGCGATGTACGGCCTTTACAAAAATCACAAAGACTGGGCAAGCTATTTGCTGCCGGCTGCCGTTCTGACAACGGCAGCATTCCAAGTGTATATTTTAAGTGCTTATACAAACCAAATCGGCAGCGCCTGGATGTATGTCATGGGAATCATGGGGCTTGGTGTCACCATCGCCTTACTGATGCTGAAGCGAAGCCATCCATTCGGAAAGCAGCTCACCATCATCAGCTTGTGCGTGCTTCTTTTGACACCGGTCTATTGGTCGGCAACACCGATCCTTTACGGAGGAAACAGCGTTCTTCCTGAATCGGGGCCTCAGCTGCAAAGCTCCAACGGAGGCGGAATGTTCAGCTCGGATGTGGACACAGGACTGCTCACATACCTCCGGGAAAATAATACCGGTGAAGAGTACCTGTTCGCGACATTGACAACGGTAACCGCGGCCCCGTATATCATCAATGCCGACGAAAATGTCATGGCGCTCGGAGGCTTCAATGGCACAGACCCGATCCTGTCGGTCAGCGAGCTGAAAAACCTCGTCAAAGAAGGAAAAGTAAAATACTTTCTGATCAGTGACAACTCAGGCAACAGTGAGCTCGTCTCCTGGATCAAAGAAAACGGAACCGAAATTTCGTCTGACCAATACAGCAGTACAACGAACAGTACCGACAGCTCCGGACAGCAGGGCGCAAGAGGCGGCCCGGGCGGCGGACAGCAGCAAACGCTCTATAAGGTTGAGCTGTAAAAGGTGGAAGCCCATCGGATGAGTCCGATGGGCTTTTGATTATGCTTTTCTGAAAATAACCGGCGGATGATGTTCAATATGATAGAGCAGTTTTTCTCCATAAACGGTCATCGTTTTCCGCCAAGGGTCGCCAAGCACGCCCCATTCAAAATTCCGCTGGAAAAAGAAATAGTAATCCCCATTTGGAAAGATCGGAACCGGCCAATCCCCATATTCATCTTTAGGAAGCGGTCCGTGCGGACGAAACATATATCCTTCATGCTGCCAATCGAGTGCGTACATCGTCTCCAGCGGATCTGTACACGCCTTGAAGGCGCCGATCATCATCTCCTCCAAATCGGCAAGGAACCGGCCGTCTGCTTTAAACCCTGCGGACACATCATAGACAATAAACGGGCGCGGCGGCTTCATCTTTGAACATTGAAAGCCAGGCTTCCATTTGACGACCCGATTCGCCTTTGTCCACACTTCATCATTTTCCCTGCTGCTTAAGACGGTCCAGCTCATTAGGTATTGTTCTCCTTTGCCTGTTTGACCTTATAGGTTGGTTTCTGATAGAGCACTCTTTGCTGCTGTTAATGTTTAACCCTTCAATAATTCTCCAGTTCCGCCAAAATGTCTTCCAAAAGAGAATCGATCGGCAATGTAATCGCGTCTTTTGAATTAAAAAAGATGGACGGCTGAATCCCGTCTTCTTTCATGCCCGGCAGCCACTCATTCACAAACTCTTCGAGATCAATCGGTCTGGCTGTACATTCGCACCATTCCTGTTCTGCGCAAAATTCGGCGTAGTCCTTGGCAGGCCAGAACGGAATCATTTTGCGGCCTTGATCATCCTTCGTCATTACCCAGCCGTCGCCATATAATGACCATACCTCTTCAAAATCGGCGATTCTTTTAATAAAATACTCGTACCGCTTCTCTTTCGAAGCCTTTAATAAAGCCTCGATCTCTTTTTTGTGCAGCCTTGGCACGATTCGTTCAATACGCGAAACATCATATGTATGGCAATAAAATTGAAACGTCCCGTCTTCATAATCTTCAACAACATAATTGACATTCTCCCAGCCGGCGTTTAATTGATCGATTTTGAAACCGCCATGCCGGCCTTTAAAATCGGTTAACCGAACAGAAGACACCTCCTTAAATGTCAAATCAATATGATAGCTGTCATTCTCATCTTCATAGAGAACCGTCATATCGATTGAGCTGATGTCTTTTCCATCATGAAATTCCTTGTAGTATTGAAACCGGATAATTTCTTTGATATGAACCGGTGAAAACTCCGGGATTTCCAGATTAAGCTTTTCGTTTTTAGACAACTCCACTATAGTCACCTCTGTATTGGTATGATCAAGCCTTCCTGCGGTTTATGATCGAACACAACAATTTCCTGACGTTTTCATGCATGGCTACCACATGAAAAGTCTCAGGGTAATTTTCGATTTTGTCTTTTGGATAAACTTCAAAAAACGATTTTTTTAGTGATTGGCGCTGCGCCTGAGGCATTTTTTTATCCGCCAAAACGTAACCTAAACTGCCAGCGACGAGCGCAAAATACTCGTAAAAATCCCCTGAAAATCCGTGCCCGTCTTGTTCAAACGCATCCAAATCGGCCGGAAGCGGTCCTGACAAGCGCTTGTCCATATCCTTCAGTTGATTTACAGTATCAGCATCAAGCTGATAATATCTGTATCTTTTCTTCATTGTCATTCACCCGCGAATCCTCAAAAATTCTGTTTTGTCAAAAGAAATTGGAGCTCAATCATTGCATACATCATTGCTCATCGCCTTTTACAATCACATTTATATACCTTGAGCTTCGACTTTAAGATGCGACATTCCGGGAGAGAGCGAAAAATATGTTTCGTCGAAGAAAAATGCCCCCTTTGATGATGCATTATTCCACGACATATACATCAGTCGCATCAAATTCAAACCAGAAGACCTTCCCCTTTGATTCGATACGTAGGAATCTTATAGTTCGCGATCTCCTCTTTAAAACTGTCGCGCAGTTCTTGAGAAACCATAAAGGAAGGATTATGCAGTTCATTTATAACCGCGGCCACTTCAAGCACTTTTTGGCCATCCCGATAGGAAACTGAAGTTCCATCGGCTTCTGAATCAAAGGCTATCCTCCCGAATCCTCTTTGCTTTAATTCTTTTCTAATAAGGGAGACAGCCTGCTCTGTCGTTTCTTGATTCAATAATGCTGCCACATCTGCATAAAACCAATATTTAATGACAGGATCGGGAAAATAGATATCTATTAATCCTAACCGAAACTTTCCTTGCTGCACTTTCTCACCTCACCATTGGGGCCATTCCAGTATTCTTTTATCCAATCCTTTAGTTCCTCTTTATCATGCAAATATGTTTCAGGTGAATCCTTTAAATCGAATCCGCTTAGTAAAATCAACAAATTCCATACCCTCTCATCTTCTACTTCCGGATCGTCAGCGTATACATAACCACCTGCCCAATCTGAAAGTTCCTCTCTCGCCAAATCTCCTTTTAACACCTGTTTCATTTTGCAGATACAGTCCGATAATTCAGGTTTTTTCACATCTAACACCTCTTTTTTTATCGAATGTGATTCTCCCCATAGGCTTTCTAAACATATCTTAGTCGATATCGTAATCTTCCCATTCTTTCCAAGCATTATTTGGGACCCCTGCACAAACCGGACCTTGTCCAGTTTCAAGATATTCTGCAAATGATTGAAATGAAACTAATTCACTTGGGCTAGTTAAATAATCGGGATACTCCCAATTCTCTGTTTCGTATACTCCTTCATAATTGTCTTGTAGCCCTAATTTATTCAGAAGATTTCCGGGTTTTATCCAAAGAGCCTCTCTGAAAGAAGGATCTTTAAACAGGTTTCTAAAGTATGTTTTCCACGCTCCTTCTTTTATCTGTTTTTGGTATCTGTTTCTCTGGTTAGCTTTTATACAGTAAAGACTTTCCGCAATTTCAATTTTGGATACTTCGCTTAATTGATCTAGATTACTTTCATAATATGTTACCAGCTCACCTGCTTTGGTCGTTAAAAAGAAGTCGTCAATAATGATTAAGCTGTAGTTGTCTGAAAAACTGTTGCTGTATGCATGAATAGACAGAAAAGGCCCTTTATCATCTATTTGAAAGCATTGTATTGAAAGTAACCAATGTTCTTTATTTAACCGCATTAACGTACACTTACTGCCGATATAGTTACATTCGCGCCATTCAAAAATCGGTCGGTTTAATTCACTAAATTCATCGTCTAATAAACTAAGAATTTCTCTGCTTTTAATCAATGTATTTCTCCCTTAAATACCTTTTTAAAAATAATCAACAGAATCTGTGGATGCCCACATTGGCCACTCTGTATTTCCACCGGCATGGTTCGGTAGATATATTTCCTTTTTGCGGAAAATATCTTCAGCAATTGATTGAAAGAAAGGAGAAAGACTTGGCAAATCCTTTTCTGTTTCTGGATGTCTCCACGTTTCTGTTGAATACAATTGATCGTACAATAACGGGAGACCAGCAGTTTGGAGCTGTTCATGTTCTGTCAGCCAGAGAGTGTCGAGAAATAAACGGTTTTTACTCATCTGCCTCAAACAGGTGATCCATTCATTCTCCGCATTAATATTTGCTTGCACTTTTTGCTCAATGAAAAAATGAAAAACTTTCTCTCTAAGGACAACACTAAACGGATTTTTTGCAAAACCGTTTCCCACATCCTCCAACTCTAATTTGTTTCCTTTTTCGTTCAAAAATGCAAACGGCTCATCAACTAAAAAGCTGACCTCATGATTGGTTACTTGATTGCCCATCGCATGAAAATCAATGGCCGGCCCCAATTTTGACAATCCGAACAACTGAAACGTCAAGAGCCAGTTATCCCCTTCAACAAATACCGAAAGTTTGCCTTTTGCGAAGTCGAAATTTCCGTTATCAAGCAATGGAAACTCTCCCTTTTTGAATGAATCATCAAGCAATGCAAGCATCGCTTCTTTACTTTTGAGCACGATCATCACCTCCATTGATGTCTTTTAATATGTAATTTTTTAGTATATTTAGCATAGCGTGTAATTAGATTTCTATTAATATAATCGTTTGGAAACTGATTTTAAGTCATAAAACGCCTTACCGCTAATCCAATTTCCAAAAGCTCATGGTGTTTTATAATTGTTTAATAGCTACCATGGCTACTCCTAATTTATATATCAAGCCACACACTGGATATTTATTTATGTTTCATACTTAATGATATCTTCCATTGAAGTGCCGTTAGAATACTTCATTAGAATCGTCTCTATACATAAATGGCCGAATATTCCTATTGGGTTATAAATGGCCTTACCTGTTTTCTGATCTACTTCTGTTAATATATCATCTCCACCTAAAGAGCCTTCTTTTCCTTCACTAATAAAATATTTTCCTTCCTCATAAGTAATAAATCTTAATTTGGATTCCTCATATTGTTTCAACAAATCTTGAGTTGCTTTAGAAACAACCTTCCAATCACCCTGAAAAAAACCAGTGTAACTTGTATTTGCTACAAATAGTTTATTTTCTTCTTTTAGTAAATCAAGTATCTTAGCTTTACTCAGCTTCTGATCAACAAAAATGTCATAATACTGAATTAGCACATCATCATCTTTGTGTTTTGCCAAGTTTCCTTCCAAAACCCATGCATAACTGTATTTATTTATCTCCTCTAAGGAAATCTCAATAATAGCGCCGGGCACAATTTTTGACAGGGACTTTGCTTTTTTTGTAAAAGCTTTTATATCTGTAATTTGTCTTTCGTTTAGCTCTGGAAAAAATGAATCTCCACTTGTGTTCAGCACTTGAAGCAATGTTACGAAAAATTCATCTAACGCGGGTTCCCTATCCAAATGCTTCTTGGACATTTTATAGAATTTCTCTACTGCTTCGTGAAGGATGTCCAATCCGTCATCACCGATCATAATGTTCTTGTTTTTATGTTCTTCTTCCCAAAAGCCCAATAGAAAACTCCTTTCCACTTTTTCTTCTCTATTGTATCTGACAGCAAGCATTCATAGCGTCCTTTGAAATGTAGCCGTCCCCAAAAGAAAGACTAATCGCTCTTTTGCATCAAAATGGTTGAATCACAAACTCAAAATCAACGGTCTCTCTTTTTCAGCATGGATCACTTTTTCCATCGTTTAGCTTCATTATTATCTATATTTTAACCGATGCATAGAACTGTTACAATATTCCTAAAATATTTAAGGGATTAAAATCCAATAAAAATTACATTTTTTTATATTCATTGAGCGAAGCAAAAAAGGCTGCCCCCACTCGGGAACAACCCTTTCATTCGTCTCTGATGCTGCGGCCGAGATTCCACACGGCTCAGCTACAGCGCCGACTTGATCACTTTCTTACCGTAAAGAACGGACAGCAAACCGAAAATAGAATACAGAACGGTGTACAGCACCATCACGATGATCATTGGCGTCCGCACCTCTGCTCCGAATAAGAACCAGCCGGATTGGACAGCAAAGTAACTGTGAGACAGGCCGATAACCAATGGAATTCCGAAATTATACATTTGCTTGATTCGTATCCCCTTCAGAAGATCCCCGCGCGTGAAACCAAGTTTTCTCAAGATCGTGTAATTCGGTTTCTCATCTTCGCTTTCGTCCATTTGTTTAAAGTAAAGGATGCATCCTGATGTGATCAGAAACGTAAGTCCTAGAAATCCTACGATAAACATGGCAAGTCCGAAAAGCGATTTTTGAGCTGTGCTTGCATCGAGGAGCGATAAATGCTGATCGTTTTGATTCACTGTTGCAAACAATTCATTTGCCTGCTGAATCTGATCTTCATCTTTTAAATTGATCCCGTAAAAAAGACTCGACTTCTGCTGTAATTTTGGATCTTTGTCTTGGCTCAGACGTTTAAACAGCGCATCATCCACAACGGCTACAGGCAATCCGCCGCTGGTAAAGTTGAAGGATAAGAGGGACTCTTTTCTCAGCCCTAAATAGTTTAATGGAATCGTCTCATGCTCGCTCTTTACCTTAATGGCCCCCGTCTCTTTTAAAGCCATAAGTTTCTGGAGAAGGTCGTTATATCCTGAGAAAATGACGTCTCCTTTGTGCACGTCAATCCCGTCAATCTCTGCATCGCTGACTACGGCGAGGGGTAATTTCCCCGGGTCACCAGCCATATTTTCAGGATCCCCTTCGACAACTTGTTCCAGATTGAAAGTCGCCTGAATGACATGAATTTCTTTTTTGCTGTATGAAATGTTGTTTTCATCCAATAGTTGTTCGAACCGTTTTGCATCCTTTTGATTTGTCATAGAGAAATCAGCCGCCACATTTTGTTCGGCGGCTTTCTCTGCAGAGTAGTACGAAATATAGCACAAGGATAACAAACCGATCGCCAGTGCCGTAACAGTGGTGATGATCGTTAATAATAGAGCGTTTGATTTCAGCCGGAACATGATCGATGAAAGGGACAGCACTTCATAAATATTTAAGTAGCCTCCTTTGCTTTTGCGGATGATATTGGAGACAAAGCTGACCGATCCTTTATAAAAGAGGTACGTTCCGATGATAACGGTACCGAGAATAAAGCTCATCGCATAAAACAGCTCATCTATGGTCTTGAATTTTCCGCTGAACAACTCAGTGGAAATGTAATATCCCGACAAAATAAACAAGATGCCCAATAAGCCAATGATCATTTGAAAAACGGATATTCTCTTTACCTTATCTTCCGTAGCTGATGTCGCTTTAAATAATGACAAAATGCTTTGCTTTTTGATAAACGTATAATTCATCACCATCACCAGCAGGTAGATTCCGCAGAATACAATGACAGTTTGCATAAGCGCTTCTCCGGAAAAATTCAATTCGGTTTCAGCTTGAACATCAACTATTTTAAATAAAGTCATAAGCACGAGCTTTGAGATCGAAAACCCGGCAAACACCCCAATGACCAAAGAGCCGAAATACAGCATGACATTTTCCAAACTTAAAATACGGAAGATTTTTTGCTTCCTCATGCCGATTAGCTGGAATAAACCGATTTCTTTACTGCGCCGCTTAATAAAAATCGTATTGGCATACAAAATAAAAACTGCTACTACTGCCACTAGAAGAATGGAAGCTGCTTTCAAAGCCACTGCACCTTTTATCGATGCCTTCACTTCATCGATCGCCGGATCATACTGCAGCGTAACAAACGCAAAATAAAGCGCCACGCTGAAGATTAACGCAAACACATAAAGGTAATAGTTCCGTATATTCTTTTTCAGGTTGCGGAAGATCAGCTGATTAATACTCATGCTGAACCCCGCCTAACACGCCTTGCGTTTTCATGATGTCCTGAAAGAACATCTGCCTGTCTTGTCCGCCTTTATTCAGCTGCGTATAAATTTGTCCGTCTTTAATGAAAACCACTCTGCTGCAGAAGCTCGCGGCGACGGGATCATGGGTGACCATAATGATTGTGGCTCGGCGCTTTTGATTTAACTGGCTCAGCTTGTTTAACAAGTCTGATGCGGATTTCGAATCAAGCGCACCGGTCGGTTCGTCAGCGAAAAAATAATGCTCGGTTCATGAATAAACGCCCTGGCTGCTGATGTGCGCTGTTTTTGCCCGCCGGAAATTTCATTCGGATACTTATTCTTCAGCTCAAAGATGCCTAATTCTTTCGCGACTTCCTCAAATTTTTGACCGGCTTCTTTTTTTGATATTTTCGTAATCGACAGCGGCAGAAGGATATTTTCTTTCACTGTCAGCGTATCGAGCAAATTGTATTCTTGAAAGATAAATCCTAAATGCTGCTTCCTGAATTCAGCAAGCTGTTTTTCCTTCAGATTCGTCATCTCAGCTTGGTTGATGTTAATCGTTCCGCCGCTCACCTGGTCAATAGAGGACAGAACATTGAGCAATGTTGTTTTGCCTGAACCTGACGGGCCCATAATACTGACAAATTCACCCTTTTGGATCTGAATGTCAATTCCCTTTAACACTTCGTGTTTATTGTGCTTATTTCCATAGCTTTTTCGTATTTTTTTCGCTTCTAAAATCATCATTTTTAAAATCTCCTTTTGACTGGATATTTTTATTATAGAAAGGAGGACAGCCGTTTTCCTTCGATTCAGCGAACAAAAAAGAAAAGCGTGTGACACTTTTGTCACACGCCAAGCACACGGGAAAATTCGTTCCGCTTCGGAAAAATCAGCGTAAAGGTTGTCCCCGCTCCCGGTTTAGAATCAACCTCGATATGAATCAGGAGCGGCTTTGCCGCTTTTTTCGCCAAGTACAGCCCCATTCCCGTGGCGGCCTGATCATGATGCTCCGTTGTTGATGTGAAACCTTTGTCAAACACACGCGGTATATCTTTTGGATCGATGCCCCGTCCAAAATCTTGAACTGCGAGATGCACCTGGCCATCTTGTTCATAGCTTTTAATCAAAATATCGGATGCTTCGCTGTATTTCACTGCGTTTGTCAGCAGCTGCCTCATGATAAAAGACAGCCATTTCGCATCGCTGAGCACTTCCCCGGCCTCAAGCTGTATATCAAACCCGATCCCTTTTGGAATGCACCATGATTGCAAATCTTTTAGTTCTTTAAAGATTAAAGGTTTGAGCTCTAGAGCTTCAAGAGACAAGTCATTTTCGATAAATGACATCCGCTTTTGATGAAGCTGGCGATCGAGCAGCAGGTGAACGCGCAGCCATTCATAGTCGAGTCTCGATTTTAATGATTGATCGTCAATCGTCTCCATGATCAAATGCATGGCGGTAAGCGGCGTTTTCACTTCGTGTATCCAGGCCATGAGCTCATCTTTTTCATTCTCCAGCGCCAGGCGATGCTGCGCCGCCTCTTGCTTTAACTGTTTCGTTTGTTCGGCTATGCTTTTTTCAATCATCGTTTCGAAAGGCGTTTCCGCCTCTCGAATGTTTGTCACGTCGAGATTGTGATCCCATTCTTCCAGGCTTTTATAAAACTTCGTTTCCCTCCGAAAGCGGACAAGTACAAAAACGATAAAAATAAATGAAGACAAATAGGTCATATATAAAATCGACGTAAAAGGAATGGATGAATCGACATAAGCGATAAACAGAAAGACGATCTGCTGCAAGACAAATATGGCGATCCAGCTTCGCCTCTCGGTCAAAAACGCTTTCAGCATTCTCATCATCCTTCTTCTTTCGCCATATAGCCCTGGCCGACCTTTGTCTCAATATATTGCCCCAAGTTCAAGGTATCCAGTTTTTTTCTCAAACGGTTTACGTTGACCGTCAGCGTGTTATCGCTGACAAAACGCTCATCGTTCCATAAGCTTCTCATCAATTCTTCCCTGCTGACAATTTTGTTTTTTTGGTCGATCAATTGTTTTAAAATGAACATTTCATTCCTCGTCAGCTCGATCGCCCCCGCCTTATTGCTGACGCGGTTTTGCTCGGGATCAACGGTTGCACCGCACCACGCTTTCTTCAGAATCTCAGGCTCTGTATTATAGTCGTAAACACGGCGGAAAATCGCCTGGATTTTGGCAATCAGCACGTCAAAATGAAACGGTTTCTGAATATAATCATCTGCTCCAAACTGCATGGACATGACCATATCAGCCGGATGGTCGCGCGAAGATAAAAAGAGAATCGGAACGTTGGAACGGGAACGGATCTGCCGGCACCAATGAAACCCGTCATATTTCGGCAGCTGAATATCGATAATGACGCAATCGGGCTTAATCGCCGCAAACTCCTGCATCACTTCGCTGAAATCGTCGATGCCGTACACCTCGTATGACCACCCGGTTAACCGTTCTTTTATTTCCTGAAACAGCGATTCATCGTCTTCGATCAACAGCAGTTTAAACATTTGCCTCACCGCACTTTTTGTCTTTTTTCTAAGTCAAGTGTATAGCAAATCGTTTTCATGCGCTACAGAGAAAAAAGCTGTCCTGTAAAGGACAGCCATTTTAAATATCACAAACTCTCGCCATTCGTTTCGATCACTTTTTTATACCAGTAAAAGCTTTTCTTTCTCGTTCTTGCAAACGTGCCGTTTCCTTCATTGTCACGGTCGACATAAATATAGCCGTAGCGTTTTTTCATTTCGGCGGTGGATGCGCTGACCAAGTCGATCGGGCCCCATGATGTGTAGCCGATTAAGTCGACGCCGTCTGCGATCGCTTCTCTTACTTCTTTTAAGTGATCGCGCAAATAGTTGATTCTGTAGTCATCTTGTATCGAACCGTCTTCTTCGACGACATCGACGGCGCCGAGCCCATTTTCAACAATGAAAAGCGGCTTTTGATAGCGGTCGTACAATGTATTCAGCGTAATGCGGATTCCTTTAGGGTCGATCTGCCAGCCCCATTCGGACGATTCAAGGTACGGGTTTTTAACCCCTCCGAGCAAGTTGCCTCCCGTTTTTGCCAAATCTTCCGGATTCGTGCTCGCAACCATTGACATGTAGTAGCTGAAACCGATATAGTCGACTGTGTTTTCCTTCAGAATGTCTTCATCACCTTCAGCCATCTCAATCGCAATTCCATTTTCCTTAAAGAAGCGCTTCATATAGCCCGGATAAGCTCCGCGTGCCTGTACGTCCGAGAAAAACAGCGTTCTTCTCTCATTTTCCATCGCGGCGAGCACGTCTTCCGGTTTTGGCGTCATCGGGTATGTCGTCGTTGCGGCAATCATACAGCCGATTTTAGCGTCCGGAATAATATCCTTGCCTGTTTTTACCGCAAGGGCGCTTGCGACAAATAGATGATGCGCCGCTTGGTACATCGCATTTGACTGGTTTTCGCCTTCTTCAAATACAAGGCCACCGCCTGTAAACGGCGCATGCAGAACCATGTTGATTTCGTTGAACGTCATCCAATATTTCACTTTGTCTTTATAGCGGGTGAAAACCGTTTTCGCATAATGTTCATAGCACTCGATCACTTTCCGGTTTTTCCAGCCTCCGTATTTTTTAATTAAACCGAGCGGCATTTCATAGTGGGATATCGTCACGACTGGCTCAATATTGTATTTTAATAGCTCATCAAAGAGGCGATCGTAAAATTCGAGTCCCTCTTCATTCGGTTCACTTTCATCACCGTTAGGAAAAATCCGCGTCCAGGCAATCGATGTTCGAAACGCTTTAAATCCCATTTCGGCGAAAAGAGCGATGTCTTCTTTGTAGCGGTGGTAAAAATCGATGCCTTCGTGATACAGGTTCAATGACTTCATCGACTCATCGAATGGATACATGACCCCGTTCGGCGACACATCAGCTGTCGAGAGCCCCTTTCCGCCGACATTATAGGCGCCTTCTACTTGGTTTGCGGCAACCGCTCCGCCCCATAAAAAACCATCAGGGAATTTTTTCGTTTGTTCAGTCATATCCTTTCACCTCATCCAAATTTGTCGAGCTTTCCTCTCTCTATGCCAGCGCGATCAGCGCTTCCTCAATGTCAACGCTTTCATCTGTTTTCAAAGGCTTGATCGACTGGTACCGGTCCGTATTTGTGATGATAACCGGCGTGATTAACTGATAGCCTGCATCCTTAATCGCATCCATATCAAATGAGACAAGCTGGTCTCCCGGCTTTACAGCGTCTCCTTTATTGACATGCACGGTAAAGTGCTCACCGTTCAATTTCACCGTATCGATTCCGATATGGATAATAATTTCTGCCCCATTGTCGCTAGTGATGCCGAGGGCGTGCTTCGTTTGAAAGACGGTCGTGATCGTGCCTGATACAGGCGATACCACTTTGCCTTCTTCTGGCTCAATGGCAACACCTTTTCCCATGACTTCTCCTGAAAATGTCGCATCATCCACTTCACTCAATGCTTTGACTTCGCCTTTCAGCGGGCTTTGAATAATTTCTTCGGCGGCCGCGTTGCCTTGAGGTTCGTCTTTAGCCTGAACTTCATCTTCCTGTGAAGGCACATCTTCAAACCCTAGCAGATAAGCGATAATCGTCGCTGCAAAAAACGCTATAACAAGGCCAATCATCGCCTGAACGAATGTAGGGCCGATAAATGTCGGAATGCCAGGCAATCCGGCGTTGCCTCCAACAATGTAGGATGCAACTCCTGTGACACCGTAAAAAGCACCGCCGACGGCTGCACCGAGAAGCGCTGAGACAAACGGCTTTTTCAGCCTCATGTTGACACCGTACATCGCCGGCTCCGTGATTCCCATCAACGCCGTGATGCTTGTCGTCATCGACAACGATTTGAACGTCTTATTTCTTGAGCGTAAAAAGACTGCGAATGACGCGCCCGCCTGCCCCATATTGGCCAGAAACATGGCCGGCATCAAGTAGTCGTATCCGTTTTGAGTAATATTATTAAGCATAATTGGCACCAGCGCGTAGTGCATTCCCGTCATAATGATGAGAGAGAACGTTCCGGCCAACAGAACCATTGCAATGAGGCCAGCATGCTGGAATAAATAATTCACACCGACAGATAGATAGTTTCCGATAATCGCTCCGAGTGGACCGACCGTGATCAATGTAACGGGCACGACAATCAGCAGGGTGAAAGTCGGAACAAAGATGAGTTTCAAAGAAGTCGGGGTGATTCTATCAATCCATTTTTCTACATAAGATGAAATCCAGATGGCAAGCAAAATCGGAATCACCGTCGACGAATACGTGGCAGCGGTTACAGGCAATCCGATAAAGGAAATGCTTTCCCCTGAACCGAGGAGCGCTGTCAGATCGGGATGCAGAATCGCCGCTCCGATCGCCGCAGCAACATAAGGGTTGCTGCCGAATTTTTTCGCTGCACTGACCGCAAGCAATAAAGGCTGGAAGTAGAA
The DNA here is from genome assembly GCF_056155945.1 of Bacillus sp. GM2. NCBI lineage: Bacteria > Bacillati > Bacillota > Bacilli > Caryophanales > Bacillaceae > Bacillus > Bacillus sp. GM2. The sequence goes on along the minus strand of NZ_JBRKSZ010000008.1, from coordinate 1,121,238 downwards.
CGCACCGTCGCCGATAGCAGTCAGAATAGTGTGCGCCTGGCTATTCTCGCTCAGCCAGCCGAACGTCACGGCTAACGCTATAATCCCCTTGATCATACCCGCACCGGCGATCGCCGGCAGAATCGGTGTAAATACGCCGGAAATGACATCAAAGATGGCGCTCATCACATTTGTCTTTCCTTCTGCTTTCTGCATGCCAGCCTTTCCCTCGCTCAGTCCGCTGTTTTCGATAATCGCTTTGTAAACTTTAGGCACATCATTTCCAACGATAATCTGAAACTGGTCGCCGCTGATGTTGGTGCCCATTACAGCCGAAAGACTTTCCAGTTTCGCGCGGTCTGCCTTCGCATTGTCATAAAGGTTGAAACGCAGTCTTGTCATGCAGTGAATCACGCTCTGTACGTTCTCTTCACCGCCCACGAGTTGTAAAATGTCCTTCGATACTTTATTATAATCCATATGAGTACCTCCTCTTTTGGGGGAATCTGCCGGACTGAAGGTGGCCGCCTTCACCCGGCTTTTTTATTGGCTTGACGCCGCAATGAATCCTCGGAATCTCACATCACCTCCTCATTTTGGGTATAAAAAAAACCTAAATTACGCCGGCTTGAACGGGACGATGTCCCAGAAAGCTGTACGCAACTTAGGTTTTGCCTGCAAAAGCAGTAACAATCCATAAGAAACTTGCTGATATTAGTTTGTAACTATACTGTAGCACCTGTTTTTGTTCATGTCAACGCTTTCATTACAAATGTCTCATAAAAACCAGAATACATGAAAACTAAAAACTAAGACTTTATACCTTTATTTCTATGTTTTCTAGCTTTCGCCGCCTTTTTCATAAGCAATTCGGGGTTTCGCCTTGCTTTCCTTCGTGCTGCCGGCTGTGCAACTGCGTCTTTCGGTTCCTGCTGCTTATGAAGAATGAATCCGGCAGCCATGAACGGAATCCCTGATAAGTTTGTGAAAATGTTTTTAATGCCCATCGCTAAAATAAAAGATCCCCATGGAGAAAACGGATCTTTTTTGATTTTCACGTAAGCGGTGATTTCCAGGGCAATAAAAATGATCGACTGTGCTAATATCACAATCAGCAAGCTCAAAATAAACAAGAGAGCAAAATTAAATAACGTGCCTGAGTAGATCATCAACTTCAACGCGGCTACGAAAGTCCCAGCCTCCATATATCCGTCCGTGACATTTGGATTCCAAACGGCATAAGCGTCAAACTGATGTTTGAAATGAAAAAACAAAAATAATATAAACAACCAATATATGCTATGTAAGCTAATGCCTAATAAAATGAGTCTGTTTGCTGCTTTGTTTTGCAATGTTGTTCCTTCTTCCGTTTATGATTGAAGAGAATAAACCGTCTCTTCCTGCTTTGGCTGAAACGCCTTTATTTCGTTGCTGTCCAGGTCTTCCTGTAATATGCAAACCTTTTGAATCTGCCTGTTTTGATAATGGTGAAAATAGTAGCTACAAGTCTCGCTGCACATCACCGCCGTATATTGGGTGTAATCGTCTTCGCCATTGTCAGTCATGACAATCCCTTTGGGAATATTCATATTGGAGAGAATATGAAACACGGCAGAAACGCCTTCTGTTTCGTCGGACACAGGCTTCATGTGCTCTTTCAAAACTGCAGCCCTGACAAAACGGGATGGCGGTGTAAAGTCTCCCGGCAATCCGGACAGCCCGGAACCTTGACCAAAAGCCGACAGCGTCATGTCTCCCATTTTTTTCGCGGCAAACTGTCCCGGCTGAAGACCGATATAATTGCGCAAATTGGTCAAATGCCAAGGAAAATCTGGACTGTTCGTCAGCACGCCGACCGGATTATCATGAATTTGAATCCCGCCGGCCGCCGGTTCAACAACGATGCTCGCACCGGAGCGGTCCGTTAATAGCCAATGAAGCGGCGTCACCGTACTGAGCAAGCTGACCTCTCTCTCAACAATGTTTACGGAAACAGCCGCTTTTTTCACTTCCTCCAAATCGCCGCATTCCGACAGCACCCATGTCACAAATTCGTGCGGCGCAAGATTGCGGCATTGCTCTTTAGTCTCGCTTTCATACACAGCATAGCCCGGGAAATAAAGCGCTGCGCAAGACAATCCTTTTTCATTCACACCATCGGCAAACAGCGCATTATTGAGCTTTCTGCCCATCCCGATAAACGCATACCGGCCGGCATGCTCGCTGCCGTCTGCTTCACTTTTCCATTTGTAGCGACGCGGATGCAACAGCACTTCCCCGTTAAGCTCAAAATCAAAATCCATCGTCCTCGCCAATAAATGCTCCCGACCAGCAGTCGTCAACGTGATACTTGTACACATTGCGCTTCATCCTTTTTGTTTGATATTACACTTCGTGAACTATTTTTATGTTAACGAATTGGAAAAGATTCGTCAAAATGTTGCTTTAACTAGATGAAATAACCACAAAAAAACCTCGATTTCCAAAATAATGGCAATCAAGGAATTAAATGAGTTTAATATCTTTTTTATTTCAACAGATAATTTGAACTTAAAGGAATTTAAGACATTTTCTAACTGACTGTTATCATCGATTCTTCAAAATAATCTATAATTTCAATGGCTAATGCATGTGTTATATTTGTAGATTGAGACTCCTGACTGTATTCTTTTGCTACAAGCATTTTAATTTCGGGCTTCTCTAGGAAAGAAACTAACTCATTCTTTCTTCTATATGCTTCATTTCCATTGGGTAACAACAATGAATCGTCTCCGCTTATTTTTGAAAATTTCTTTTCCCTATTGAGTTCAAAATTATTAAATAAGTCTATAATATTACTGTCTTGGCTTGACAAAATTACTGTTTTTATTGAATTATAATAAATTTGTGGATCAAGACAGTCTTCTATCTCTGTTTTTTCATAAATGGTTCCTTGTTTTGCAACGTCTAATAATTTTATAACTTCTTCATTATTAGATTTAAACACCTGCAATCGTCTTAAGGATATAGGCATATCTTTTAAATTTTCAAATTTATAATTCATTTTTGTCTCATCTGTATCGATAATACAAAGAATCTTTCCTTTAAACTCTTTTCTCTCTTTCTTATCTATAAGAAGTGGATTAAGTAAAAGATTGAATAACTTCACAACATTTCCACAGCCGCCAACTGGTAGAATTCTGTATTCTTTATTTTCTGGCAATATTGTGTCTAGATAAATTTTATCGTCTCCACCCTCACATATTATCCAATTACTATGAGTTTCATTTGTTTTTATATAGCTTAAGATACTAGTAGCCAAATCAAACATACTCTTCAATTCTACATCTTCTGGAAAGCTTCTTTGATTATCCAAGTAATTAAAAAAGCTATATTGGTTTATTTTTAAATTATCAATACTTTTTTCTAAATGTATTAACTGTCCCTTAGTAGTTATAGGTAAAAAACCATACCAATGTGTTGTAATTATTATCTGACTATTAAATTTATTAGCTAAATCCTCTATTCTAGTAAATTGAGCAAAGCAGTTTGCAACATTTAATGAAACTTCTGGTTCATCGATAGCTAACACGATTTCTTTTTCCTTTTGATTAAAGTTAGAAAGAAAAGCATATGCTATGTCTACTAAAGCCTTTCTCTGTTCTCCCGAACTTAATTTTGAAATTTCCCGTTGATTATGTCTTAATGACTTCTTTAAAAAATATGCTTCAAGTATTTTATCTCTTAAATCAGTCCTTGTTAATCGTTTTTTATAATTTGCACTAACCCCATAATCATACCTTGTATCAATACATTTTATTTTCTCATTTATTTCATCCATAAATTTATCAAGATTTTGATTAATATAACTTAAAAAATTAATATTTCTACCTTCAATATTTAATGGTTGTTCAATAATTTTATCTACTAACTCTAGTACATCCCTACTCATCAACTTTTGCATTTGTTCCGCTTCAATTTTAAGTATATCATTTGCTCTTTGTTCTACTGAAATATAAACATAAGAGTAGTGTAACAAAATCATTTTCCTGATTTTATCCATCCTCTTTTCCGATTCTTCAATTAATTTCCCCAAGTACCCTTGAAAGGGATTTAAGGTAGTTTTTCCATTACTCTTAACACCTATAACTAATAGATAGTAATCTTCTTTATATCTATCCTCTAATTTTCTTTTCATTTCAAAAAATTTATCTATATGCTCTCTACGAGAACTACCTCGTACAATACCATCTAAATTACCCCATATATAGTCGCTTATTTTAGTTAAATCAGCTATTGTTTTTTGAAATTCATTTATTTCTGCCCTATTAAATCTATTATGATTCTCAAACCTTGCATTAAACTCTTTTTTATTAATCAAGAAAACCGGAGAAATATAGACATCATCCTTTTTTGCTCCTTTATAAACATTCCACTCTCTATTATTGAAGAAAACGTCTATTGCTTCTAAAATTCCACTTTTCCCAACTCCATTATTGCCTATGTATACTGTATATTTATCATGTAACCCTATAGTAATGGGAACAAAATAAGCCTTATTATATGATTTGTAACCATTTATAAAAGATGATATTAACATAGAACTTAATCGATCCCTTCAAAAATATATTGTGTTTTTGTTTTCAAATATCAAATTCTATCAACTTATCGATTTTCCTAAAAACAATACGAACTATTTTCAGTGACTACCCAAAAAATCACACTTCTTCCATTAAAGACAAGTACATCTATATTATCGGTTGTTTTTCTTTATATTTCAACTTTAGTTTTGTTTTAAATAATTTTTACAGCTGTATGTAATTATAGGCCTGCCAATAAAAAAAGGGTGGTGTTAAACCACTCCTTCTTTTTATATACTGTCCTGTCGATAAAGTTCTCTAGATTAACTTTTAAAATTGTTTCGCTCGATTTATATTAATTTTGCATGTCACTACTCCCCCAAACTGCATCCCCCTCACGAGACAACGCACTAAACGTCATCACCTTACGCTCAGAAGCCGCATCCCACTGGCGCAAAAACACGCCATCGTAGGTTTTTCCGTCGATCTTGAGTTCTATTTTGTTATGCCCCGTGTTCTTCCACGTTCCGGCTACTGCGCCTGTTATTTTGCCGTTTTGATTCAAGCGGATTTCTTTCGATTCTTTAATATCTGCGGAGATGTCTTTGCCGTGCCTCACCAATTCGTAATCGCCAATCACATCTGACTTTTTAACCTTTTCAAGCTTCTCTCCGGCATAGCGGTGAGGGGCGACAACCGGCCAGCCTTGTTTGTTCATCAGCAATTGGTGGACGCGGACTTCGTGCTCCTCGCCCCGTCCCGGGAAGCGGGTGTGGAAGATTAAATATGATTTACCGCTTTTTTCATCGTAAAAGGCAGAGTTATGGCCCGGCGACACATAGCCGTTTTTATTGTTAAATGAGAAATTTCCCATCAGTTTGACGCCGTACGGTTCGATTGAACGATCGTCAAAAAGCGTTCCTTCTTTGCCGCGGACGTCAATCATCGCGTGGCCTTCTGCATCATAATAAGGGCCGTCAGGGTTTTTGGAGCGGGCGACGCGAATGTTGTACCCGCCGTCAGCGGCAAGCCCCCCGAAGGACATGTACAGGTAGTAATACTGTGTTTCAGGATGGTAGAGAATATATGCGCCTTCAATACGGCTGTGGTTGCCGCCGATCAGCTTTTTGCCGTATCCCTGTCCCGGAAGCGGAAATCCGGTTTTCTTGTCCATTTCTAAAATAAAAATTCCGCCGGAATAGGAGCCGTACACCATCCACAGCTTTCCGTTTTGATCAAAGAATGTGTGGGGATCGACGACATTTGGGTGCTTTGTCGCGTCATAAGGCGTCCCGTCATTGCTGATCCCATCCATTCCCGACTTCAGAAAAATGCCTTTATTTTTGTATGGGCCTTCAATGTCGTCTGCGACAGCAAGCCCGAGGGCGGATCTCGGAGAATCCCCGCGGCAGGCGTTGTAATACATATAAAACTTGCCGTCCTCAAGCTGGGTGACATCAGGCGCCCACAACGTATCAGATTCAGCCCATTCAAAGGTTTCTTTTAATTCTTCATAGACGTTCGGAATCAGAGGATTGCCGTCGTGAACACTCGAGGAAATTTGCGTCCAATTCATCAGGTCCGTCGATTTGGCCGAAGCTAAATGGGAGCCGAAGACATAGTACGTGCCATTCGCTTTAATAATCGATGGATCATGTACCGTCACTTCTGAAAAAACAGGTTTTTGAGTTTGTGCAGAGGCTTGGTTTGGCGCGAAACATGCAGCAATGATGAAAAGCAATGCAAGGACTTGGATGAAACACTTTCTCATATTCATTTGTTCTCCTCTCTTTTAAAACGCTTTCATTTTTTGACAATCCATCATATGCTGCTTATCCAAGGTTTATTACGAGCAAAAAAGCTCCCGACAAAATCGGCAGCCTAAGATTATTTCCTCGCTTTATGCACTTTCAGCAATTTCCCTTTCACTGTCGTGTTTTTCATCGCATCTAAGACGAGCGGACCTTTGCCGTTTAAAATTTCAACGAATGAACCTTGCTCCTGGATCGTGATAATCCCGATATCCTCAGCCGAGACGCCGTCAATTTTAGCAATCGTTCCGACGAAATCAACGGCTCTCAGTTTCTTCTTTTTTCCCCCGTTAAAGTAGAGCCTCATGATTTCTTTATTTAACGGTTCGCTCTTGTCCTGTTTAAGCTCCGGTTTCGTATTGATTTTCTTTAGAAAAGCCGCTTTTGCTCGTGCAATTTCTTCTTTTGACGGCGTCTCAATAATAGGAATGGGAAAGCCGATATAGTCTTCAATATCAGCGATCATCCCCTTTTCACGCGGACTGGCAAGAGTAATCGCTTTTCCCCGGCTGCCGGCTCGGCCTGTTCTGCCGGTACGATGCACATAGCTTTCTTGATCTAATGGCAGCTCATAGTTGATGACATGTGTGATGTTCTCAATGTCGATACCTCTTGCCGCCACATCTGTCGCGATTAAATAGCGGAACGCTCCCCGTCTGAAGCGATTCATCACGGCAAAACGGTCCTCCTGCGGCATACCTCCGTGAATTTTCGCGCACGGATAACCCAAACCGGCTAAGCGCCGCTGCAACTCATTCACTTGCTCCTGTGTGCGGCAAAAGACGATGCAGCTGTCCGGGTTTTCAACAATGATCAGATCCACTAAAAGCGAAAATGGATCATTTTCATCTACAATGATCAGTTGATGCTCGATGTCTGCGGTTGTCGTACCGCCTGCTTTCATCTCGATTTTTAAAGGGTCTTTCATATATTGAAGGGATAGCTGCTCCACATCCTCCGGAAAAGTTGCAGAAAACAGCATTGTCAGCCGTTCTTCAGGCAAATGGCGGATGATCGCTCCCACTTGATCGATAAATCCCATATTCAGCATTTTATCGGCCTCATCGATGACAAGGTATTTCAGTTTTTCTAATGGAAAGGTTCCTTTTTCAATGTGATCCAATACGCGGCCCGGCGTCCCGACAACGATATGGCATTTTTGCTTGAGCTCCGTTTTTTGCCGTTCAAAGGACGACTTCCCGTAAACAGCCGCTGCTTTTATTCTTTTATAGCGGCCGATGTTCGTCAAATCCTCCTTTACCTGAGCGGCAAGCTCGCGCGTCGGTGTCAAAATCAAGGCTTGCGGTTTGTTCTCTTCCCATTCGGTCAACTCGCAAAGCGGAATTCCGAACGCGGCCGTCTTCCCGCTCCCCGTCCGCGATTTCACAACAACATCCCGCTTTTTAAGCGCCGCGGGAATCACCTCGCTCTGCACCGCAGTCGGGTGCTTATACCCTAAATGATCGAGCGCTTTCGTAATATCGCCGCTTAATGCATATTCTTTAAAACTGGCTTTGCTCATGTATGGACTCCTTTTGGTCATATGATTTCCAGTGAATGATGGTGTTATGAATGTGATTATACGCGAATCATGACTGATTTCAAAAAGACATGAAAAAGAGGCTGCAATCAGTGCAACCCTAAGAAACACCCTACAGTATCAATTGTTTTCAAAAATTAATCCGATCATAGTAAGCTCCCACAGCAAAACAGCGATGAAAATGACGCCCAGTAGACGCTGTAATACAAAAGGGAGGCGGGCTAAAACGATTTGGACTTCGTAATTTAAAGAGGAAACCAGAATGGCTACATATCGAAAAAAGTCGGTGATCAGCCCATTTGATTCGTCATATACGTTGACTTCATATAGCTTAATGATTAATGTTGGTACAAACAAAGAAACAAATGCAAACACCATGTTAATTGTTAAATATATGATAAGCGCAGAATTGGGATACGGTATATCCCCTGACATCGCAAATCCAAAAAATAAACTAAAAATAGAAAAAACAAATATACCTATTGGGATATTGGTCTTTCTTATAGCTCTTGAAGGAGGGCGCGCAATTGTCTTTTTTGTTTGAAAACCATATACCAATGCAAGTAAAATGATAAACAGCTCAGCAATGCAAACAAACATAAAAAACATAACATTGGCGTTTTTTTCCCAATAAGGTTTATTCAACAACAATAGAGCAGTTAACAATATTAGAATAACATTGCTTCTCAGCCAAAAGAATCGGCTTTTTTTAAAAGAGAACATAAATAGAAATCCTTTCTACTATAAATCATAAAATTCATTCATTGTATCCACTATTTTCCCAAAATATTCGTCGACTGCCACTGGTAGAAGATATAGCGAGCCAGTTTTTTTAATATTTTCATAATCTAAATGCCAAATGAAATTATCACTTCTTAATAAAAAAGCAACTTGATCTAATCTTGTTTGATTTTGAATATAGTCACTTTCTACAAAAGAAATATTATCGAGCTCTTGGTTGTTTGCTAAAAAGTCAAAGGAAAATTGACTTATAGTCGGATGCGTTTTCGGGTCTTCCGCCATTCTTTTAATAACGTCAGCTTCAACCTCGTGAAACTCATCAAATGAATCTTCATCCATTTCAAAAATTTCATGTTCTGGTTTTTTATCTGTATATGAATGATAAAATGTTTTCAACATTTCTAAAAACGACTCTCTGCTTCTTAAAATCGAAAAACTATGATTTTGATTTTCGATCTCCTGCACAATGAGTTCATCTTTTTGAACATGGTGTACAATCAGCACCCTTTTCCGATGGATACAACGAACTTTTCGCTTTGATTGAATGAGTAAGTGAATCAGGTTTTCTAACCCTTTTTGTAAATTAGATTCTGTGCCATCAGCCCAATATCCTCTTTGTTTTAAAAGATTTTCGGCTTGAATTGAAAATGGCTCAATATCTTTTTCATCTTGAATCAACTGCTGATCATTGATAATATCTTCAGCAGCTTTTTCATACCTACACAATAAAAATGCGGCAACGAGTTCATTTGTTGTTAATATAATTTTAGAGTCTAACATTATACTCCTCCTTATTACCTGAACCAGCTAGTGACAAATTCCTTTGCACCTGAGAGTCCGTCTGAAATTGTATCTGTAGTTTCAGAGGCCTTTTGACTTAACCATTCACCAGCTTCCTTACCTTTATCTTCTATCCAACCTGCAGCATCTTCTCCCCATTCTTTTACTTGATCTCCCGCAATTATGGATCCAGTTATACCAATACCAGCTCCAATTGCTCCTCCAATAAGGGTGCCAGGACCTGGACATACTAATGAACCCAGTCCAGCTCCGCTAGCGGTCAACGCTCCAACTCCAGCATCCATTCCAATCCCTGCTGAAAATCGGCCAAATTTTTCGAACCAAGATTTATCTTTATTATCATCACTAAAAAACTCAGCTCCATTTGTAGTCAAGGAGAATATTGTTCCAGCATAAGGTATTTTTTTGGCGAGTTTTGTAATACTAGCTTCATCCTTAAACTTCCCAACAGTCCCTTTCACATCAACCTTAGTCTTATAACTCTTCAGTTCCTCTGGCTTATGCTTTAGGAAACTTTGGCTCTCCAAAATTTTCTTGTAGGAGATCCTTGTTGTGTTAGGCCCCAATCCAACAATCTTTCTCAAAAGGCCGCTTGGTTTATTTTGAAATTTGCCGAGCCATTTTTTTATTGGTTTGCTTGAGTTTGGATCGCCTTTTTTCAGGATGTTGTAAACAAACTGAGCCACCTTGGAATCGTATTTTCCGTTAGCTCCTTGCGTCCATTTCGGAGAGGCTTTCACACGGAAGTTTCCTTTTCCGTCTTTTTCAAGCTCAAGCATTTTCGTCGCCAGTACATTCACGGCTATGACGCCTTTTGTTACGGCCAACGCGCCGTTTCCTGTTCCGATTAAATCAAGCCATTCAGCGATTCTGCCCATCATTGTCGGATCGTCTTGTTTTTCTGCTAAATCAACGGCTTCGTCAATCATTTGTTTAACGACATCTGTTTCAGAAAAGTAGTTTTCAACCTCTTTAATCGTTTTTTTAGATAAGATCGCGCCTCCCTTTGACCAAGTGTTCACCTTTTCAGTGAGCTTGGATAGCTGAGCGATCGAATTTGACGATTGTTTTAATATAGAATTAGCATCGCGATCAAGCTCTTTTAAATCAGACACCGTGTTGTTCACATGTTTTTTGGCTTCGGAAATATGCTCATTAAATGATGCCAAAGAGATAGATCCGCCCCCAATTAAGTGGCTGATTTTATCAACTTCGTCATTAATCGAATCAACCGTATCATTCGTTTGACGTTTCAGTTCTGTTAAGCCCTTTTTGACGTCATGCGTCAGAAATTCTTCTTTTACAAAACCCTCTGTTGATTCATAAGTTCTGATTTTTGCTTTAATGTCTTTTAAATTCTGTATGTATTGATCTATAAAGTGCTGAAAATAAAGCAGCACGGGAAGATGAAGAACAGAAAAGTGTTCTTTGATCGCATTTCCGCCTTCTCCTTTTAATGCATCATCAAGCTCTGCAATTTTTTGTACACTTTCCCTTATGGCGTTGATCTCTTTTTCCTCCTGCTTTTTTTCCTTAATCAATTGGTCAATCGCGTCAATGACTTCAGAAACATCTAAAACTTTCAAGAGAAAACCAGCCCTCCTTATTTCATTTTTTGAGAGATGTTTTTATCAGTATCAATCAAGACTTTAATGTTTGACCATGCGTCCTTTTCAACTGATGATAGCGCCTCCTTGTATTTTTTTAGTAGTTGCTCGTATTCCTTTTCGATTTTTTTTATTTTGTTCACTACATCCATTGAAGAATTAGAGATATCGGCTTTTGAACCTGATATCGAAAGTGCGCTGATTTTTGTCTGAAGGCTTGAAAACACCGTTTTGACTTCTTCTGCTTTTACCTTTATTTCTGCCATTATTTCACCTCAATGATTGACTTGTTTTTTTATATCTGTAAGCTGTTGTTTTTGTATACTTAGAAACATCTCCATATTAGAAATTTGCATTTCAAGATTTTCAATCTCTTGCTCAATATGCGAAATCAGACCATCTGTTTCTCTCTGTATATTTTGATAGCTGTGTGCAATGTTTGATCTAATATTGATAAATTGCTTTGTATGTCTGCCATTCCATATATGTGATGTAATATCTGGCTGATTGATGAGAGTGGCATTGTTTGAAAGGGTGTGAAGTTCACCGGTAATAGCTGTTTTTGCTTTTTTCAGTTCAGCGATTTTGCTTTGGGTATCCTTTATATTGTGAGATAAAGAAGAAATATCTTTTTCCAAAGAAGAGATTTTAGCAGCATGGTTAGACATATCGGGTTCACCTCATTTTTCAGAAAATAAAAATCCGCACGTTACTATTCGCTTATTCCACTGTATTTCGGTTAGGTATATTGTTGCTTTACGGGAGAATCTAACGTTCTTGTAAATCAGACCTTTTTCATATTACAATATCATCCAAAATAGGTAAATAGGATAATGGACTTGGTTTTCTTGGATTTTCTTGAATCGATCAATTCAAGATACAAACGATGTTATTTAAAATAGCGTCCTGGACTTAGTTCAAATGACCTTTTCTCAAATTCCGTGACATCAAAAAAACAGCACACACCCAAAGGTATGTGCTGTTTTGCATGTTCCTCTATTCCGTAATCACCGTATGCACAAGCTTCGGTGCTTCGGCTGTTTCCGCGATTTGGATGTTGTCGTAGACTTTTGCGATGACGTCATCGACATTTTCGCGGTTTGCGTATAGGGTAACCAATGGTTCGCCTTTTTCGACTGCGTCGCCGACTTTTTTGCGGAGCATGATGCCGACGGCGAGGTCGATTTTGTCTTCTTTTGTTGCGCGGCCGGCGCCCAGCAGCATGGCCGCAACGCCGATTTGATCGGCGACGATTTCAGACACGACACCCGCTTCTTTGGCAGGAACGTCGATTTTATAGGCAGCCTGAGGCAGCTTTTCTGGGTTATCCGCGACAGAGCTGTCGCCGCCTTGATTCTGCAGGAAGTCTTTGAATTTTTGCAGCGCTTTTCCGTTTTTCATCACGTCGATCAGTTTCTCTCTTGCTTCGTCAAGGGTCTCCGCTTTTTTGGCGAGAACGACCATTTGGCTGCCCAATGTTAAGACAAGCTCAGTCAAGTCTTCAGGACCTTCGCCTTTTAATGTATCAATCGCCTCTTTCACTTCAAGCGCATTTCCGATGGCAAACCCCAGCGGCTGGGACATGTCGGAGATGACGGCCATCGTTTGGCGGCCGACATTGTTTCCGATGCGGACCATTGCTTTTGCAAGGTTGACTGCATCTTCATCGGTTTTCATAAATGCGCCGGCGCCCGTTTTGACGTCAAGGACAATCGCATCCGCCCCTGCGGCGATTTTCTTGCTCATGATCGAGCTGGCAATCAGCGGGATCGAATTGACCGTGCCTGTCACATCGCGAAGGGCGTACAGTTTTTTGTCAGCAGGCGTCAAGTTTCCGCTTTGGCCGATAACGGCGACCTTGTCGCGGTTGACGAGCTCGATGAATTCATCTTTGGAAAGTTCCACGTGAAACCCTTTGATCGCTTCGAGCTTGTCAATTGTTCCCCCTGTGTGTCCGAGGCCGCGTCCCGACATTTTGGCGACGGGTACGTCGAGAGCCGCGACAAGCGGTGCAAGTACGAGCGTCGTCGTGTCGCCGACGCCTCCTGTTGAGTGTTTGTCGACCTTGATACCTTCAATCGCGGAAAGGTCGATCGTTTCGCCTGAGTTGACCATCGCCATCGTGAGATCGGCCCGCTCTCTGTCCGTCATGTCCTGAAAATAGATGGCCATCGCCAGAGCGCTCGCTTGATAGTCAGGAATGCTGCCGTCGGTGTAGCCTTTAATGAAAAATTGAATTTCTTCTGTTGTCAATTCTTCTCCATTTTGTTTTTTGGTGATGATATCAACCATTCTCATTGTGATCACCAGTCCTTTTTTCAATGTTTATCAATAGATCAATCCTACAACGGTCGCTGTCAAGAAACTGACGAGCGTTGCGCCGTACAGCAATTTCAACCCGAAGCGCGCGACGACGTTTCCTTGTTTCTCATTCAGTCCTTTAACCGCACCGGCGATAATACCGATCGATGAGAAATTGGCAAATGAGACGAGGAAGACGGAAACAATCGCTTCGGTGCGGCCGCTGAAATGGAAGCTGCCTTGTGCGAGAGACTGCATCGCGACAAATTCATTTGAGACCATTTTGGTTGCCATGATACTTCCAGCATTCACCGCTTCATGCCATGGAATACCCATCAGGAAGGCAAACGGTGCAAAAATAAATCCGAGCAGTTCCTGGAATGATATACCTAGTGCGGCGCTGAAAATGCCGTTAATCATTGCGATGATCGCGACAAATCCGATCAGCATGGCGGCCACGACGACGGCGACTTTAAAGCCGTCCATAATATATTCGCCCAGCATTTCAAAGAAGGATTGTTTTTCCTCTTCCTGTACCTCTACCATATCATGTTCTCGATCGACTTCATAAGGATTGATAATCGAAGCGATAATAAATCCGCCGAATAAGTTCAATACGAGCGCGGTGACAACGTATTCGGGCTTCAGCATCGTCATATAGGCGCCGACGATAGACATCGAGACGGTCGACATCGCCGAAGCGCACAGCGTATAAAGTCTGTGTTTAGGCAGCAGGCCAAGCTGCTTTTTTAACGAAATGAATACTTCAGATTGCCCCAGTATCGCCGAAGCCACGGCATTGTATGACTCCAGTTTGCCCATCCCGTTGATTTTGCTGAGCGCAAGACCAATATATTTTATAATAAACGGAAGGATTCTCCAATATTGCAGAATACCGATTAAAGCAGATATAAAAACAATCGGTAGAAGTACGCTGATGAAGAATGTGGATTCATTCACATTCACCAGTCCGCCAAAGACAAAATTCACACCTTCTGCCGCATATTCAAGCAAATAGCCGAAGCCCTTGGCAAAACCGCCGACGAGATAGTTTCCGACACCCGTGTTCAGCAATATATATCCCAATGCGAATTGCAGCACGATCATGACGATAACCGGGCGGTATTTCACTCTTTTCTTTCCGCTGCTGACCAGCCATGCAAGCCCTAAGACGACAAATAAACCAATGAGCCCGATGAGATATTTCATGTTTTGATCCTCCTGGTGATGTATTCGCTTACATTTTTGTATCTGCGCGCAGGAAGCTTCCGCTTCCCGCCGCACTGGATCTTAGTAGTTATCTTCATTTTTTCCTTCTGCTCCGCTGACGATGGAAACGCCTGCGCTTGCACCGATCCGTGTCGCTCCTGCTGAGATCATGGTTTCAACGTCCTCTTTTGTTCGAATCCCTCCGGATGCTTTGACACCGATGTCTGGTCCGACGGTTTTCCGCATCAGGGCGATATCTTCCGCTGTCGCTCCGCCGGTTGAGAACCCGGTTGAGGTTTTGACAAAGTCGGCACCGGCAGCAACAGCCAGGCGGCAGGCGCGCTCTTTTTCTTCGTCTGTCAACAGACACGTTTCAATGATGACTTTAACAAGCGCTTTATCTTTTGCGGCTTCAACGACCGCGCGGATGTCGGCCTCGACAAAGTCATCGTTTCCGTCTTTTAAAGCGGCGATGTTGATGACCATGTCCACCTCTGTCGCGCCTTTTGCGATAGCGTCTTTTGTTTCAAACGCTTTTGTCTCTGTCGTGTTGGCGCCCAGCGGAAAACCGATGACCGTGCAAACGTCGATTTCCGTTCCCTTCAGCTCTTCGGCGGCAAATTCGACCCATGTCGGGTTGACGCAGACTGAAGCGAATTGGTATGCTTTCGCTTCTTCTATTAATTTCTTAATCTCGGATTTTTGTGTATGCGGTTTCAATGCTGTATGATCAATGAGATTTGCAATCGTCATTTACTAGCACTTCCTTTGTATAAGATAGTTTCAGCATAACCGATTTTTGAACAAATGTAAATTATCATATGAAATTTTGTTCAATAGAAAATAAAGTAAAATCCAGGCTGTTCTTCCTGGACACTTCAGTCATCAAGCAGTTCTTTCGCCGTGTGCTGATCAATAATCAGCACATTGGCATACTTGCCTTTGAGCGCACCATGAATAGCGGCTTTTTTCCGGCTGCCGCCCGCTACGAGAATCGACCGTTCTTTTTCCCTCAAGTCAGCCAATTCAATGCCGATCGTCCGCGAATCGATAGCATCGCTGCAAATGTTTCCTTCCGCATCAAAAAAGCGCGAACAAATATCGCCGACTCCACGTTCTTTCAGGAGGGCTTTTTCCTCTTCATGAAAATACCCCAGCCTGAACAGCAAGGCTTCATCGCGTACCGTGCCGACTGTAAATAACGCAATGTTTGCCTGTTTTCCCATTTCTATGATCCGCTTGATGTGCCTGTCCTGTTCCACCATCTGTTTGACTTCCGGATTGTCAAACACGACCGGAAGCGGCAAATACCTCGGCATCGTTTGAAAAGCTTCGGCAAACAGCTGAATCGTTTCAGACGAATAAGTGTTGACGCTGGAATGGCTGATTCCGCCTTTCAGTTGAACGACCTCTGCGCCCTTCACCTGTTTAGGCTGCATATTTTGGGCGATTTGGTACATCGTCGTCCCCCAGCTGACGCCGACAATGTCGCCGTCCTTGACTGCGCCGTGCATATATTCGGCCCCGAAGCGGCTGAGATAATGCGTGATGGTCGTATAATCCGCGGTCGGCGAAAAGACAACATGCGCTTCTAGAAGCCCGTATTTTTCCTCAAGCATCGCACCGAGCGCATCCATATCTTCAAACGGGTCCATAACGCGGATTTGGACATACCCCTTTTCCTTGGCGAACTGCAGCAGCCTTGATACCGTCGGTCTTGAAATCTGCAGCTGTTCGGCGATTTGCTGCTGGCTGTAGTCAGACTGATAGTAGAGCCTCGCTGCTTCAATGCTCAATTGCTGTTTTTCCTTGTCCATCACGTTCCTCCCCTTTAGTAAAGCTTTAACCCATATTATATAGGTTCATGCTCCTTCTCATCCAGCTGAATTGCAAAATACGGTCCGGATGCAGACTCATGCGTCACCGCATATGTCCATGTCATATGTTTATCCGTTATATATGCATCTTCTTCTCCTTTCAGATCTGCGGCTATCAGTTGTTCAGCATGTTCAAGAATATAGGCGTCATACGTGTGCTGGTAGAATAAAAAGCAATCGCGCTTCGGCTGTTCGCTAAAGGCTTGATCGGCCTGTCCGCCGGTAAAACACGGCTTCATCCCATAGCTGAATAAATGCCACAAAAAATGGCTCACCAAGATCGCGTCCCTTTCCGGAAGCTCCATGCTTGCGGCAAAACGGTTTTCCCACGTTTTTCTCAAGTAAGAGCCCCACTTCGGTATTTCTGTCACTTTCACATTTTGTCTTTCAAGCTTGCTGATGATGTACATTCAGGCCCTCCGTTTATTTTATTTTTCCAAGCGCTAGCACACCCGCTAGTTCTCTTCTACATTTCCCCTTTTAAAAATCAATACGAAAATCCTGCTATTGATGGAAAAACATTTTATTATTGGACTCACGTCCTGTTTTTGGATAGTCCAAAAAGATCAAATAAATCTAGCAATCTCCATTTTTTCATTTATAATAAATAAGTCAAAATCATTACTCAAAAAAACATTCGGGGTGATCTATCGTGAAAGCACCCGTGAGGTATATATGGATTGGTATGATCCTGTGCTTTTTATCCGTCAGTCTGGCCGTCGGCTGCATCAAAGCTGAAGATCAGTCAGATGATGAGAAAAATGATGAAGCGCTTCAGCCTGCCGAACACTTCGTTTACCGTCATTTAATGAGCGATCAGGGGCTGATCAAAACCGGCTTTTCCGACCAGCCTGTTTACTTGTCGGAATCGCTTGGCTTGTGGATGGAGTTTTTGATCAGCAAAAAAGACGGCGAGCATTTCCATGAGCAATATCAGCACCTGAACGAATCCTTCCTTATGAACAACAACCTGGTGTCATGGCAAATCCAAAACGGCCAGGCAAGCGGGGTGAACGCCCTGATCGATGATCTCAGAATCATGGTGAGCCTCGATCAAGCGGCAGCTCTATGGGGAAACAGCGAGTATAAACAAACCGCTCGGAACATCGGTGCCGCATTAAGAAAATACAACATGAACAACGGGATATTGACGGACTTTTACGACTCCGCCTCTCAATCCGCGGCAAAAGATATCACGCTTTCCTATATCATGCCGGATGCGCTATCCATCTTGAAAAAGAATGGAGTGATAAATAAAGAACTCGAAAGTCGGAATGCCAGCATTCTTTATCTCGCCCCTTTGAAAAACGGTTTTCTCCCAAAAGCATACAGTACAGAAACGAAAGCATACACCTATGACCATGAAGTCAATCTCATTGATCAGCTTTACGCAGCTTGGCATTTACCTCCGAAGGATCAAAAAGCCGCTGTATTAGCGGATTGGCTCAAACAGACGTTTCAAACCGGCGGAAAACTGTATGGCCGGTATTCGCTCGATACAAAAAAGCCGGCGGTCCAATACGAGTCTCCATCCGTCTACGCGTTGGCGATTTTATTCTTCATCAACCAAAACGAAGATAAAACCGTCATTAAAGCGCTGTATGATCGAATGAATGATTTTGAAATTCTTGATTCGTCCGAGACGTATTATGGGGGATATATGAGCGGAAATGATACGCATTCTTTTGATAATCTGCTGCCCCTATTAGCCGAAAGGAAGCTTTTAAATGAAAATCTCATTCAATGAATCGCATAAAATGTTTGCTTATATGACAGGACTTGCAGCAGCGCTTGCGTTGTTCATCCATTATATCTCAGTCCAGCGGTTCGAACCCGTTCTCATCATTTGCATCACACTTGCCATCATCGCAGCAGGAATATGGCTCGGATCGATTTACGCACTGGCTGGGACCATCATCGTCCTGTTTGTTCTCGGCACTTTGATGATGTTTTTTCACACAGGCCAAGGAGAAGCTGCTTCGTCTGAAACCGGACTGCAAATGCTCGTCATCTGGGGAGTGGCGCTGTTGCTGTTTTCCTTTATGTCAGGGAGAATACACGACATCGCGATCGGACTTCACCGCTCCGTCAAACACCTTCAAGACGAAATCAAAAGCTTTGTTGCGATTGACAGGGTGACAGGCTTTGATAATAAACAGAGGATGAAGCTGGAGCTGTCAGAAGAAATCAAGCGGGCGGAGCGGTATGGCAACTCGTTTGTTTTTTTACTGCTTCATATGCATTAATTCAAAGAGTTCAAATCCCTGTACGGAGAAAAAGAAACCGATCGTCTCTTTCAATTTGTCAGCAGTCAAATCAGATCATGTGTCCGGGAAACCGATAAAAAGTTCCGGCCTGCCGAGGAGCGGTTCGGCATCCTGCTGACACACACGCCTGCCGAACATATGCCCGCCGTCCTTGAAAAACTGAAGAAACAGCTGGATACGTACCAGCTGAAAAACGGCAAGTATGTCACCTTGACCTTCCACGTGTGCCACTTATCATATCAGAACGATTTAAAGACTGCCGATCAATTTTTAGAAGAACTAGAAAACGAGATGATGATGAATGAACTGTAAGCGGCTATTACTTCTATACGCGGCTGTGCTTATCCTGTCTGCGGCTTTTTATGTTCCGGACAGCGCCGAGGCAAAGCAGCAGGAGCACGGCATTCTCATCGTCTATTCAACATTGGATGGAAAAGAGTCAGCCGATGTGAAAATTCTCGACCTTATCGCCGGCCATTTTTCATCCCGTGTGGCCGTCATAAAAGACGCGGATGTCAAAGCATCGGATCTCGCAACAAAAGACCGCGTCATCTATTACGGACAAACGAAAAGAAAGCTGAGCAAAAAGCTCGCGCAGCTGATCAGCTCCTCCAAAAAACCTGTGATAGCGATCGGCTTTAACGCCGGGCAGTTCAGCCAATTTGCAGGTCTTACGCTCAAAAGCAAAGACAATGTGTATCAGATTCGCAGCACAAATGAGGAAAACGATTCCTCTTTAGAAAGCGGAGTCCGTGTCCTCGACGTATCAGGATTGAAGGGAAAAGCATTGTACACATACAAAGCTGACGAAGGAAAAGCTCGTCCTTTTGGATGGAAAACCGGCAAAGGAAACGTGTACATCGGGTTAACCGATTTGCTAAACAACAGCCTCCTCGCCGCTAAACAGCTCAGACAGGCATTTGGTGAAACGGCCGGCAGCACGCTGTTATATTTGCGGCTTGAGGATATCAGCCCGATGTCGGATGAAAAACTGCTGCTCCAAGCCGGATCTTATCTGCATAAACGGAATATTCCTTTTATCCTTTCTGTGATTCCGGTATATGTCAATCCTGAAACAGGCGACAAAGTCTATATGTCTGATAAGCCGAAGCTGGTCAAAGTACTGAGGAAGCTTCAGGATATGGGCGGAAGCGTAATTGTCCACGGGTATACCCATACATACCGCTACAGCGAAACCGGTGAAGGATTCGAGTTTTGGGATGCCAAAGCCGATCAGCCGATCACATCGGAAAATGCGGAAGAGCCCGCGACCCTTTTGCAAAAGGAACAGAGCTTTCCGAATGAAGAGGCATATCGAAACTATTTGAAGCCGTTCAGAAAGAATGAAGAAACTTACACGCGGCAGAAGCTGACGAACGCTATTGAGGATCTCACCGCGGAAGGGCTGTATCCGCTCGCGTTTGAAGCGCCGCACTATACGGTGTCAGAGCACGGCTATCAAATCGCCTCACAATATTTCACAAGCTTGTTCGGCCAGGTTCAGCTTAGCGATACAACATGGAAAACGTCAGGCGCCGGTCCATTTGTTACGAATCCGGCCATGCTCCATGGGATGACGCTCTATCCCGAGACAATCGGCTATGTCGATCAATCGGAGCAAAATCCGCTCGGCAAAGTCGAGGAGCGCATCTCTCAAATGATCGATTTTGAAGGCGGAGTAGCCGGCGCATTTTATCATCCTTATCTTGGAATGAAATATCTTCCTGAACTGGTTGATCAAATGGAACGCATTCCAAACAGCGAATGGCTCGATATTAAAAAGACAAAGCAAACTGTTAACACAGATAAAGTAGAAATTCACACAAGCGGAGATGGAACGATTCAAGTCAAAAAGCAAAGTCAGCCCCATTGAGACGTTTTTCGATCATCACCAGCAAAGCCCGCTGGAAAAGGCGCTTTGGATTCTCTCTCTTATTGTGCTCTTGTTTGTTGTCATGTTTGTGAGCTATACCCTTTACTTGAGAGCCACATTAAAAAAACGAATCTTTAAGGAGAGAAAAAGCCGTGGGTAATGTTCTGTTCCTAGTCTCGTTAAGCTTAATATGGGTCATGCTTCTGTATCACATGTTTTTGATGCAGGGCGGATTCCGCCACTATATGACCTTCGAACGGAACATTCCGAAGTGGAAAGAGAACGTGAAGGATCTCCCGAAGGTCAGCGTTCTGATTCCGGCGCATAACGAAGAGGTCGTCATTCGGCAGACGCTGAAGGCGATGGTCAACCTCTATTATCCGAAGGACCGGCTGGAGATTATTGTCGTCAACGACAATTCATCCGACCGGACGGGTGACATTGTGGATGAATTTTCCACGCAATACGGCTTTATTAAAATTGACCAAACCGCCGCATGCCGGAAAGGGAAAATCGTCGGCGCTCAACTGCGGTTTTGCCGAGTCAAACGGGGACGTCATTTGTGTATATGACGCCGACAACACGCCGGAAAAAATGGCTGTTTATTACCTTGTCCTCGGGCTCATGAATGATCAGAAAGCCGGAGCGGTGGTGGGAAAATTCCGCGTCATCAATGCGGCGAAAACATTGCTCACAAAATTTATTAACATCGAAACGATTTGTTTTCAATGGATGGCACAGGGCGGGAGATGGAAATGGTTCAAAATCGCCACGATCCCCGGCACCAATTTCGCCATCAGAAGAAGCATTATCGAACAGCTGGGCGGCTGGGATGATAAGGCGCTGGCCGAAGATACCGAGCTTACGATCCGGGTCTACAACCTCGGCTACCACATCCGCTTCTTTCCGGCGGCCGTCACTTGGGAACAGGAGCCGGAAACGTGGAAAGTCTGGTGGCGTCAGCGGACAAGGTGGGCTCGCGGCAACCAGTATGTCGTCCTGAAATTTTTGGCTCAGTTTTTCAAGCTGAAGAGAAAACGGATTATTTTTGATTTGTTTTATTTCTTTTTTACGTATTTTTTGTTTTTCTTTGGCGTCATCATGTCAAATGCGATTTTTGTCATCAATTTATTTTATAATCTGCATCTTTCATTCGGTTTTTTGTCTATCATTTTATGGGTTTTGGCTTTCTTTCTATTTATGACGGAGGTCATGATTACACTGAGCATCGAAAAAACAGAAATGAACAGGCAAAACTTTTTCATCGTTTTTCTGATGTACTTTACATACTCGCAGGCTTGGATTGTGCTCGTGATTTATTCTTTATTCGTAGAAATCAAGCACCGCCTGTTCAAGCAAAAGGTTACATGGTACAAAACAGAACGATACAATCAAAAGAAAAGCGGGTGACTTTTTTGAAATATATCATCATATGTCTGGCAAGCTTCTTGCTGATCACGGCGACGGGACAAGCGGCTGCAGCCAAAGACGTTACAGTAGACGGCTCGATCCTGGGGGAAAACAGCCGGGAACAAGCCAAGCAGCAAGTGCTCACAAACGATCTCTTGACCTTGTACGGGGCAAAAGACAGCGCCGAGCTGACGTATCAAATACCGGCGGGCGCCTCCTCTACCCATCAGCAGCTTACACTTAAATACGAGGCCTCAGACCTTTTAATCTCACCGTCTTCTTTAACAGCCGAGATTGATGGCGAACCGGTCAAAACGGTTAAGCTTGAAGGGAATAACGGGAAGAAAACGCTGAAGCTCTCGCTGAACAAAAGCCAGTCGTCTCCAGGGTTTCACAGCTTATCACTGAAGTTCTACGGAGTGGTTCATGAAGGCGTCTGCGTCAGACAGGACTCCTCCGGGAACTGGATCAAAATTTATCCGGACAGTCGTCTGAATATCGGGGAAAAGAACGAATCTAAAGGAGCGGCGCTCGAACATTATCCTTATCCGTTCGCCCAGTCCGGCAGCTCCGTGGAAAAAACGGCAATCGTCATTCCGGACCATCCAAGTTCGGCTGAAATCGAAGCGGCAGTTAAAACAGAAGCATACCTCAAAACGGTTGACAACAGCATCAGCACGAAGATCTTGGGTGAATCTGACCTGGCGAAGATCGACAGGCCGACGATTGTGATCGGCGTTCACCATCACTGGAGCGGCAAAGTGAAAAAGCTGTTGAAACAAGCGAAACTCGAAGCAAAAGAAGACAAGCTTTTGCTTGCGAAACGGATGCTCAAAGCAAAGGATAAGCAGCAGCCTGTATTGTTTGCGGCCGCAGCATCTGATGATGTGCTTTCTGAAAAAATCAGCGTCATCACCGACAAAACGTATGCCGCCCAGCTCAGCGGCGACACGCTGGCAATCGGCAAACTTCAGCAGCATAGCAAACGGGGCGGCAGCAAGCTGACACTTGAGGATTTCGGGGCGGGGGATTTGACAATCGGTTCGGGACAGACATCTTCCGAGCATTTTTATTATCCCGCGCCAGCTCTATTAGACAAGAATCAGCCTGCAAAGCTTTCGCTTGCGATGAAAAAATCGAAAACGATTCAAAAGCAGGCCGGCCAAAGCGACTTAGCTGCGGAACAGGCGGAGCTGAAGGTCATGATCAATGGCCAGCCTCATTCCGTCGGACTTGACGATATAGGAAAAGAAGACAAAAACGGCTTTTACCATGTTTCTTTAAAAGTCGATCCGAAACTTTTGCAAAAAAGCCGTTACATTGATATTCAATTTGCCGCTTCAGGCTTGAAAGAGAACAACCCTTGCTACGCGGTGAACGAGGACAAATGGATTTTTATCGATAAACAAAGTGCATTGTCTTACCATGTCAGCGACACGTCAGCTTCAGCAGATTTTCAAGCGTGGCCGCTTCCCTACGCGGGTGATCATAACAATAAAACGCTGATGATCCTGCCCGACAATGCGGATCAGTCGAAGATTGATGAGCTTTCGCTTGTAGTCGGCTCCTTCGGCAGCGAAGCCCGGCAGGCATTCACAGTAAAAACATCCTCGGAAGTCAAACCGGATGACGTGAAAGGAAGAAACGTAATCTTCATCGGAAGCGTCGATCAATTCTCTCTGCTGAAGGAAAAAACAGCCGAATTGGCTGTTCCGACGGCGAAAAACGGAACATTTGATGTGTCATCTTTTCAAATGCTGAATGAAACGACAAAACAAGTCGCGTTTACTCAAACGTCGCTGTGGGATTCAAATTACTCGATGGCTGTTTTCGCGCCGTTTAAAGGGCAAGGCACAGCAGTCACAAAAGAAATGATCAACTTTTTGAACAGCAATGATTTCGCAGCAACCGTTGTGAATGAAACGGACAGCCATCAGCTATTTACAAACCATCAACAGCTGACAGCAAAATCCGCCGAAACCAAGACGGATGATAAACAGGAAAGCAATCAGCAGCATGTGCTGTACATTGCCATCCTGATCGTAATCATAGCGGCAGCGGTTATTTTGATCTTGACAACGGCAAGGCGCAGAAAAAGAAAGGCCAATGCCGGCCGAGGGATTGACGAATAAAACAGGGGCTTGCTTTTAGCCCCTGTTTTTTTATAAGTATTCAACCTGTTTCTCATATACACCCTTCGCAATTTTAGCTAAAACATCGATTCCCCTTATAATATCTTCATCCGCCGCGGTTAGGCTGATTCGTATACACTGGTGTGAATGCGCCAGGCGCCGGGATTGACGGTGAAAGAAAGATGATCCGGGAACGATAATGACTCCATCCGCTTTCATATACTCATACAGCGCTGCATCGGTCACCGGCAGGTCTTCAAACCACAGCCATCCGAAAAGCGATCCTTCCCCTTGATGCAGATACCATTTGATGTCTTCAGGCATCTTGCATAAAAGCGTTTCCTTGAGCAGCATGAATTTATTGCGGTAATATGGCCTGACTTCATTCAGCGACACGTCGGCGAGGCGCCCGTCATTCAATACTGATGCAGCCATATACTGCCCCAGCCTTGAAGAATGGATCGCCGCATTCGACTGAAAAGCTTCCATTGCCTGAATATACCGGGACGGCCCGATGGCGATTCCGATCCTTTCGCCAGGCAGGCCGGCTTTTGAAAGGCTCATACAGTGAATGATCTGCTCGTTGAAAATCGGTTCCATGTCGATAAAGTGAATCGCCGGAAAAGGCGGAGCATATGCGGAATCAATGAACAGCGGAACATTCGCTTCTCGGCATGCGTCTGAAATGAATGCTACATCTTCTTTAGGCAAGATGTTTCCGCAAGGATTGTTCGGGCGCGATAGCAAGACAGCACCGATGCACGGATCGGTCCGCATCCTCTCTAAAAACCCCTTACGGTCGAGCTCATATCGAAACGTATGATCATCCAATTTCGATATGAGCGGAGGGATCCCCTCAATCATCTCCCGCTCCAGTGCCGCCCCGCTGTATCCCGAATAGTCAGGCAGCATCGGGATCAAGGCTTTTTTCATCACAGATCCGCTTCCCATTCCGCAAAACGAATTGATCGCCAGAAAAAACAGCTGCTGGCTTCCGGCTGTAATCAACACGTTCTCTTTTCGAATGCCGGCGCTATACCGCTCTGAAAAGAAGCGGACAACACTTGCAATCAGTTCATCGGTTCCATAGCTCGATCCGTATTGGCCGATCACCGAAGAAAACCTGTCATCGTCAAGGAGATCGGCAAGAGCCGACTTCCACATGGCTGACACGCCGGGCAAAATCATCGGATTGCCCGCACTTAAATTAATGTATGACCGTTCACCGCCGGCCAGGACTTCCTGAATATCGCTCATCACAGCCCTGACCCCTGTTTTCTCAATCATTTTCTCTCCGATTTTGCTTAATGGCGGCTTCACGCTTCCAGTCTCTCCCGTTCAAATCGAAGACGGGGAGTTTCGATTTTCTTATTGATCTCGTCAATGAAATACTGTTCCGGGACGCTGAATCGCTCGCCTTCCCGTCCCGGAGGCAGGTATTGTCTGACATAGCGCTCCGCGGCCTCTTTGTATGCCGTGTCATCCTCGATTTCTTCCAGCTGTTCAATTTCGGCCACAAGCTTTCTTAAATCGTCCATGCAGCGTGGAAGGTCAAGCGACACGCGCTTCTCTTCTCCTTTTTGAATGGAACGGCCGTTTTCAATCATCCAGCTGAACAGAAAATAGCCTGTCCCGGAATCAAAATTCCGCGTTGCATTATGCTGGCTCGGATAGCGCAGCAGCCGCTCATACAAAACAAATTCGATAATTTCCTCCCAGCCGTCATATTGCCGCTCCCACAAGGTCAGGATTGCTTGGCAATCGACCTTGACTTCTTCTAAAATGCCTGCGAAAAAATTCATTTTCGCCTGAATATGGAGATGAAAAGGTTTTTTTCCGCAATGATGAAAATAGTCGTGAAGGTAGCCCCACAACACCCTTGCTTCATATGTGCGGTCGGGGGAAAGCTGAGCCGACTTGAAAGGCGCATGTTCAAAAATGGCCCTCGCTCTTTTGAGCGTGTCCTCATGGTAAATGTGATAAAACTTATTAAAGTAGAAAATCGCGAATGTCTGTGATGTGATTTTCTCTTTTGTTTTCACATTTTCAGGGAAGAATACGATGCATTTTTCTTCCGTGAACCCCTTTGTTCCGGCGAGCAGCTTAAGGGATTGGCAGCCGTTTTCAGGATGAGGCAGATCCTCTTCTATCGGCCTCATCATGGCAGGTTCTTCACGAACGGCTAAAAAGGCTTCAAAATAGCAGCCTTTCGCATGAGGCCCATTCGGCGTCACGATCGGCGCCGCAAAAAAGGTCGTCTCCTGATCATGCGGAGCCCGGTAAGCCGTCAATAACCGGTCAAAATACGGCGTCTCCCCTAATCCGCGGCTGATCCAATCCAAAACGTCCTCTTTAAACGCCTCTTTTGCAGCCGTTAAGTGAACCGCTTCATAAATGGCTCCTGCGTCTTCAATCAATTGCAGCAGAAGCTGTTCCGCCCTTTCGTGATGCTCTGTAATCTGTCCTTTATCATTTTGGTACGTCTGCAATTCATGTATGTTCGGTACAATCTGCCCGTTGACCATGTTTACAATGTCCCCTGTCAAAGTCGTCATCGGCTTCCTCCTTCGATTGATTTAAGCCCGTGGATTGTAAAGCACATCGGTACTTCCCCAAAATCTTTAATGACTTTCAAACGGTGTTCATCGGCTGCTTTAATCGTCGTGATGCAGCCGTCAGCCGCGTTTGAAGCGCAGGCCAGGGCCGCTTGAGCATTGCTGGTGACAAATTGGACTTGACTGCTGAACAGCTTTGCCAGATGAGCCGGAGCAGGGTGTGAAGCGACGATTTGAATATCCGATGCCATCGTGTGCTGTTTTGCGGCAAACACCATGTTGTATGTAGGCATCACAAAACTGTCTATAATCTTTAAGTCCGCTAGATTCTCAAATACGATTTGATGCAAAAACGGGTAAACGGCGCAGCCTAAGAGGACTGAATTTTCTGTCGATTTAACATGGAGCAGCGCTTCTTCCAACGTTTCATAAAGCCTGACTTCCCCGCGGACCCCTTTATTTTTGAGCCATAGCAGGCCGGCTTTTTCACAGTTCGTGCCTTTGGGACCGAGCGTATGGACAATCATCACGGCTTGCTCTTTGTGCACTTTAGTCGAGATCATCTTAACCTCCTATTGTACCCGTCAAATTATTTTGATAAATGATATGAAGCTCATCATCCAGCTCCCGGTAGAAAGCTTCACATTCTTCATAAGAATGATGGCTTGTTAATATAAACCCCGGATAACCGGAAAAGTGCGGGTACGGGAGGATCTTTGCGCCTCTTCTCATAAATTGAAACACCCGCTTAACCTCCTGCCTCTGTTTGACTTCTTCCAGTCCGTCGATTTTTTCAAAAGTGCCGGAGCCCTGTACAGGAATGATATAATTGCCGGCTGTCCTTACAGGCCTGATCTCGCCTTCAAACTCGCTGCTCTCCAGCGGCTTTAATGCATTTTGCAAGACAAGCTGCATAAAGTTGATGCCTGTGCTCTCTTTGACGATGTAATGGGAAACCCCTGAACCGCCGATTCTGGCGCCCACCTCGATAACATAAGGTGTTCCATCCTTGTCCAGCCTCAGCTCTGTATGAGCCGGCCCCTGGTGAATGCCCAGCGCTGAAACAGCGCCCGTCACTTCCTTGACGATCGCAAGGCGCGTCTCTTCTTTCAATTGAGCCGGAGCAATATAGACCCCTTCTTCAAAAAACGGCCCTTTGCTGTTCCCTTTGTATCCAATCGAAAGAACATGTACGTTTCCTTGAATCGACAGCGTTTCAATCGCGAATTCCGGCCCATCGATAAATTGCTCGGCTACGATGCCCGTTTTGCCGTGCACGAATCGATTGAGGTCCCTTTGGTTGACGGCCTCGACTTTCCGGACGGCCTCCTCAAGCTCCTTCCGATCATCAACACGGACGACGCCCTGGCTTGAGAAGCCGTTGACCGGCTTGACGACTAATGGATACGACAGTTTCCTGTTTTCCAGGTCAGCGAGCGTATGGAACTCGTGAAAAACCGGCGTATTCAATCCGTTTTGCTGAAGTATGCTGCGGGTTTTATTTTTATTGCGGCAGTTTTCCATTGTTGTGAAAGGAAGCCCCGGCAGATTCAAAGCTTCAGCAGCTTTTGCCGTGAAAGGCAAAGCCGGTTCAAACAGTGTCATCATGCCGTCAAACGGAAATTCGACAAATGTCTGCCTGACGACATCCATCGCCGCTTCTTCATCTTCAAACAACGGCAGCGGCACACAGCGTTCCACAGCCGGAAGATTGCCCGGGAAATCTTCGGCCGAATTGTAAAAGAACGTGACCTTCAATCCTAAACGCTCAGCTTCTTCAAAAATAAATGGCAGGTGCTTATTTTGACAAATGATGGCCAAGTTTTTGTTTCGTTTCGTCAATTTTCGCGATCCTCTCTTCTTTTTTTAAGTTGATGAACATCACACCGAATATGACAAACAGCGTTCCTAAATAAATATTCGCATTCAGTTTTTCATCCAGAAACAGAAATCCGATATAGAGCGCAATGACAGGGGAGATGAACAAGTGGGAAGTCGCTTTTGAGATGTGCCATTTTTTAAGCAGATAAATGTTGATCCAAAAACCCAAAATCGAGCCGACAACCGCTAAATAAAGCAGCGCATAAAGACTCACACCGGAAAACGTTCTTGTCCCGCTTTCAAAGATGAGGCTGCTGATGAGCAATACCGCTCCGCCGCTCAGCATTGAAAGGGAGTTAAAGCTTAAGATCGGAAGCGAACGAATTCTCTGCTGTACTTTGATTTGAATAAAAGCCGAGCCAAACATCGCACACAAAATCACAATCATTGCGACAATTTCAATAACATCGACTTTGATCAGCAGTTGGTTGCCAAACACGATTGTAATGCCGAGCAAAGCCAGGCATATCCCCCATTTCTGCAGTTTCGTCGCCGGTGTCCCTTTGACGAGGCGGTTGATCATCAGGGCAAAGACTGAAATGCTTGCCGCTAATATAGACACCAACCCGCTCGGCAAATAAAGAGAGGCCCAATAAACAGATCCGAATGGAACGGAAAAATACATGATGCCGTTCAAAAACGACAGCACTAGCAGTTCCTTTGACAGAACAAACTGCCTCCGTGCCAACAGAAACGCCGCGATCAAAATGCTTGCGATCATGAACCGCATGCCGGCGGACCAAAATGGAAGGCTGTCACTCAGCCCGGCTTTTTGAAAAGCCCATGTCGTCCCGCCGATCAAACATAACACGATAAATAAAATATGAACCCGATACTTTAAAACGTTTGTCAGCATATAGCATTCACCTGATTTAGTTATTGTCTTGCTGTCATTTATTTTCAGAAAATAAAATCTTTTCTGATCAAAATGGATTATGAGGGAAATTATAACTATTATATCAATTACAGTCAATCATACTTTTGAACCTTTAGAATATCTTTACAAATACTGCGAACAAAAAAACACTCACTTCGATTAAGTGAGTGGAGGCGATATTGGTTTAGCTTATATTTCTATCTTTTGGGTGCATACCGCTTTTCCGGATGACCCGAATTCTCTCATCTTATGTTTAACCGTTTCTTTGACTGCGCTGATCCCTGGCGTCATATAGGCGCGGGGTTCATATAAATCGGGATTGTCTTTAAATATGCTGCGCGTTTTCTCAGTCCAGGCCACCATGCATTCGGTATTAATGTTGATTTTCGCATGGCCCAGACGGATCGTTCTTGCGATTTGATCAGCCGGGATGCCCGAAGCTCCATGGAGAACGAGCGGAATGTCCGTTACCCGTGAGATTTCTTCCATTTCCTTAAATCCCAAATTAGGCTCGCCTTGATATTTTCCATGAACGGAGCCGAGCGCGGCTGCCAAAGCATCGATACCGGTTTCTTTGACAATCCGCTCGCATTCACCGATGTCGGCATACTGCACTCCGCCGATAAGCCCGTCTTCCATGCCCCCTACGGTGCCAACCTCTGCTTCAACCGAAACATTGCGGACCCCGGCATATGACACGACCTCTTTTGTCATGGCGATATTTTCATCGATTGGTGAATGCGAGCCGTCGATCATGACTGAGCTAAAACCCGCGTCTATCGCTTGCTTGCAGCGCTCCGGACTTTTGCCATGGTCAAGGTGAAGCACGACGGGAACGGAGATCGACATTTCCTCAATCAAAGCCGCAACCATTGCGGAAACCGTTTTAAATCCGCCCAAATAATCGATGAGCCGATCTGAAGCGGCTGCGATGACAGGTGACCGTTCTTCTTCCGCTGCCTCTAGAATCGCTTTTGTCCATTGAAGGCCATTAATATTAAATTGACCGATTGCATAATGATGTTCCTTTGCTTCTTGAAGAAGTTCTTTCATGGAAACGAAAGCCACGTTCACCCCTCCTATCCCGTATTAAATCTTGAAGTATTTTGAAACAACTTCAACTGTTGTTTCTTTGGCCGTTCGAATCGTTTCTTCCGCGCTCAGCTTATAGTATTCAGGTCTGAACAATTCAACTGATACGACATCCGAAAAACCGATGTCTTTCAAAGTTGATAAGTGGGCATCCAAGTCGATGGCTCCCTGTCCCGGCCAAACACGGTCTTCATCTCTTAAAAATCCGATTGGAAAGTCTTCCGTGTCATCGATATGATAAATGAAGATTTTCTTGCCGTCCGCCTTTTTTAAATCCTCAAGACTTGAGCCCATTGCATGGAAGTGGAAGCTGTCAAAAACAAGGCCGACATTATCGCGGTTCACGGTCATGACGATGTCATAGGCCTGGCTGAACGTATTGACTGTGCACTCCGGATGACCGACAAACTCGACAGCGATCTTTACACCATACGGCTCAGCGATGTCTGACAGCTCTGTCAGCACTTCGACGGAGCTTGCTTTAATATCTTCTTTTAAGATTTTTTGTTCGGTGACAAGCGGTACCGCGACCACATATTTCACACCAAGCGTTTTGCATGTTTCCATCATGCCTTTAAATTCTTCGATGATTTCACGGCGCCCTTTTTCATCGCGGTTGTTGAAAAAGACAAGGGCATTCAAGGCCAGCGGCTTAATATGATGCGTTTGAAAATACTCGGCTAACTCTGAGAGGGAATGGTCTTTTACATACTCAGGCAGCTTATCCATCGTCCGGATTTCGATATAGTCGTATCCGTGCTTCTCACAGTATTCGAGGTCTTTTGCAAGGTTTGAATTTTCCAACGTCGTTGCTTCATTAAAGCATAGCTTCATATTAGATTCTCCTTATCTAAATATCCTTGTGAAGAGCGAGTTCGGCAGGGCGCCGAACTCAGGGGCTTATCCTAGTAATTCCTGTTTCAACTTTTCAAGCATGAATCTGCTTGATTCATCCGCTCTTTCGTCAACCCAGGCAAACACGGCATTCGTCGCAATTCCGTCGAACTTCATCTCTCTCAGCTTTCTGAAAATCGTATCAAAATCGACCTCGCCTTGGCCAATGTCCAAATGCTGGTGAACCGTTACTTTCGCGTCAGGCGGATTTACGATGTAGCGAAGGCCATGAGCCGCTTTATGATTATAAGTATCTGCGAATAAAACATGTGTGAGGCGGTCGCCGGCTTCGTCAAACATGGTCTCGATGTCGCCTTTTCCGTCGTCATAGAAGAATGTGTGCGCAGTCGAGTAAACAAGATTGATCCAGTCCTTGTCAAGCGCTCGGATCATATCCATCGCACCTTTGTGTGTTTCGATAAAATCGTATGGATGAGCTTGAAGATTGAGTTTAATGCCTTCTTTTTCAAAGACTGGCAAAAGCTCATCCATGGATTTAATAAATTTTTCTTCGCTTGTTAAAGGATCGTATTTTGAACCGCTGAATTCGCTGTTCATCAAATCGACTTCAAGCTCAACCGCAATTTCGATCGCCCTTTTCCAATTGCGCACCGCTGCCTGACGGCGATCTTCATCAGGACCGGCCCAGTGGTAAAGCGGAAGGAGCGATGAAAGCTTAACACCGGTATCTCTTAAAAGCCGCTTTAATTGTTTGATTTTAGCTGAATCGACTTTCGGATATTTATAGAATGGACAAAAATCTTCGCGCGGCGATAGTTCGATATATTCGTAGCCAAGCTCCGCCGTTTTATAGACCGTTTCCTCCAAAGTTAAATCATCGCGATACATCGATGGATCCAATGCTAATTTCATACTTTTCACTCCTCGAAAAGTTTTTATTTTTGAACAGTTGTAAACGTTTGATAGAATTCCGGTTTCTCTTGAAGCGCCACAGGTTCTTTCTGTCCGGATTCCTGAGCTTTCACACAGGCGTCCGTCGTTACGGCGGCGATATAGCCGTCCCATGCAGTCGGCCCGCTGACCTCGCCTTTCTGTTGGATCGAGTCAATGAAATCTTGGATTTCTACATCGTAAGCGTCTACAAAGCGGCGCTGCCAATCCATGAGGATATCCGTCGAGAATTTGCCGGCTTTTCTGAGAGAGATGCTTGATGGTTCAGGAAGCTTCACGATTCCGTCTTCTCCGACGATTTCACACTGGATATCGTAGCCGTATTTGCAGTTGACATAGATTTCCGCATTGATCACGACTCCGCCTTTCGTTTCGATGATGACGATTTTCGGATCACGCAAATGAGGAAGCGCGTTTTTCGATTTTTTCGGATAAATGACCTGAACTGATTCGTAGTCGTCATTGATCAGCCAGTGCAGGGCGTCTATTTCATGGACAAGCGTATCGACAACAGCCATATCTGTCGTATAGTTGTCGCCTACAACCGGGTTGCGGTGCGCACAGTGGATCATGAGAGGCTCGCCGATGACCCGGTTGTCGATCGCTTCTTTCAGCTGTACGTAACCGCTGTCATAACGGCGCATAAAGCCAACTTGAACGAGACGTTTGCCCGCTTTGATTTCTTCATTGACGATCCGCATGCATCCTTCCGCAGTCGTCGCCAGAGGCTTTTCGCAAAATACGAATTTGTTCGCTTTAATCGCTTTCAAAACGCTTGATTCATGAGCCGGTCCCCAGCTTGTGACTAAGACGGCGTCTACATTTTCGGCTGCGATGAGACTGTCGTCATCCGGATAGACCTTGGCGTTCAGGCTGTAGTCTGTTACAACTTGCTGAGCTGCCTCCTGGTTTACATCGGTGACCGCGACAATTTCGCCGCCCGCTAATTTATTTGTGATGCGGTTGATGTGTTCTTTTCCGATTGCTCCTGTACCAATAACACCAATGCGTAATTTCATTGATAGCCACTCCTTCAAAAATAGTTACATAATTTTTCTTGTTTGCACTTGCCCAGCTTGAGCCGGAGGAGTCCCGTACAGCTCTTCCTGAATTTGTTCAAGCGACTTACCGGATGTATTCGGTGCAAAAAAGAGCCCGATGAGCATGCTGGCCGTTACACATCCAAGGAGAATGGCCGCCATAAATGCAATTCCAAAATTCGAGATGATCATTGGAACGAAAAGGCTCCAAGCCCCGATTGAGATACGAACGAGAAAGAACATCAATCCTTGTGCAGATGCGCGATATTCCGTCGGGAAAATTTCACTCGCCCATAACTGATAGTTGGCCTGTTGCCCGGCCCCATTGTTCATGCCGATCATCACGATAAAGAGGATGAGGATCGGCATGCCTTCTGCCGGAAGCAGAAACAATGACCAGCCGATAACCGCTGCAAATGCGGAGATCCCAAACACCGTCTTCCTGTATTTGTCTGCAAACGGCATGAAGATAAAAGCGACGCCAAGCCCGGTGAAAATAAACAGCCCCATCTGCAAAATGTTTGCCATGGTCGCTGACACACCGCCGACCTGCTGATAAATGTAAGGCATGAAAAAGCCCATGACACCTGCAGCCAGATTCCAAATTAAGTACACGCCCATTAAAAATAAAATGCTTTTCAAATACTTAGGCTGAAGCAAATCGAGATAGGACGTCTTCGGCTTCCTGACGGCTTGAGCCGTTTCGGATTGATCCTGCCAGGCATCGGATTCCGGCAGCCTTTTCCGCAGAACATAGGTGATCAATGCGATAACGAGCAAATGCCCAAACACGATTTTATTGCCCAATAAGCCTAAATCACCGAGCAGGACCGACAGCAGCAGAACCACAACCGCTCCCGCAGCCCATGCGACTTGCGCAACACCGCAATGACGGGCCCTGTTTTTCTTAGGTGCGTTCTCTGCGATGATCGTCCAGGAAGCCGTAATATCAGCTCCTACCGATAAACCGATAATCATGTAACCGCTTAACAAAAAGGGAAAGCTGGTGCCGAACAATACTAAACAAATCCCCAGTGCATAAACCAGCATACTGTTCGTATAGACAGCCTTTCGGCCAATTTTGTCGGCCAAAAAGCCTCCGAGCAGCGCTCCGATTGCCGCTGAGATGGCGTTGGCGCTAAACGCGCCGAGCAGTCCGATCTGTGTATCAGAAAGCTTCAGGTAACTGACCCATAAAGATAATCCTGCCGATCCTGCGACAATGGAGCCTGCATCAATGTAATTTGCCAAAGCTGCTGCGACGGTTCGTTTATTGAATGGTGAGACTGCTGCACTTCCATTGCTCAATTTAGAGCCCCCTTAATTGGTTGCTGGGACATTCAACAAGTGACGATCGATGTACTTTCTGGCGATCAATGCGTATTCAAGCGGGTTGGCAACATCGGGATCCTGCTCTGCTTCCACAACGATCCAGCCGGAATAGCCATGCTTTAGAAGCATTTTATAGACTTCTCTAAAATCGATGCAGCCGTCGCCTGGAACTGTGAACATCCCTTGCAAAAATGCCTGTTGGAACGATTTTCCTTCCTGTTTGCATTTCTCCATGATCTTGAGGCGCGCGTCTTTAAAATGAACGTGCCCAATCCGGTCCATATGCTTCTCTAATATGTTCAAATAATTTCCATCTGAAATGTAGGCATGCCCAGTATCATACAGAAGGTGCACGAGTGCAGGGTCAGTTCCCGCCATGAGCCGGTCCACCTCTTCCTCTGTCTGCACGCCTGTGCCGAGGTGGTGATGATAGACAAGCTTCAGGCCGTATCGGCCGGCGATTTCCCCGAGGTGATTTAAACCTGCAAATAGCCGCTGCCATTCTTCATCGTTGAAATAAGGCTTTTCTTTAAACACGTTTTTATCCAAGCCCTGCACACTGTACGTCTGTTCTGATACGACCGCAACATCGGCATGGACGTCTTTCAAGTACTGGCAGTGAGCCGCAAATTCCTTGGCTGCTTCTTCAATGCCGTCCCGAATGATATAGCTGCTGAACCACTTGCCGGCAATCCTTAGGTTCCTCAGCTCGAGCTCTTTATTGAGAATGGCCGGTTCCGGAAAAAAGCCGCCCACTTCTGTGCCTTGAAAGCCTGCAACAACAATGTCGCTCAACAAATGCTGAAGTGTGTTTCCCGCGCCGATTTCCGGAATATCATCGTTCCGCCACCCTATGGGGGCGATGCCCCATAGAATTTGTGTCTTGCCCATCCTGGTGCCTCCTTTAATACTGCTTTGCAGATTTCAGCATTTTTTCTTTTGCTTCATACGCCTTTTGCACGCTTTCCTGTTCGGAAACCTCTGCAACACCTACGTGCCACCAGCTGTCATAGCCGTCCGTCATCGTCTTCGGCAACACCTTCATTTCGATCAATGTTGAGACATCTTGTTTTTTGGCATCTTCAAGCGCCGCTTTTAATTCTTCAATCGTGTTCGCTTTGTAGGTTTTTGCTCCATACCCTTCGGCCACTTTCGCGTAGTCGACATTGAGAATCTGATTGTCTGCTGTTCTGAATTCGCAGAAGTAGCTGCCGCTTCCATGGTCCATTTGCAGGTTGTTGATACAGCCGAATCCTGAGTTGTCAAAGAGCAGCACGTTGATTTTTTTATTATATTGAATTGCTGTAATGAGCTCTGAGTGGAGCATCAGGAAGCTTCCGTCTCCGACCAGTGAATAAACCTCTCTATCAGGATGAGCCAATTTCAAGCCGAGTGTTCCCGATACTTCATATCCCATGCAGGAATAGCCGTATTCCAAGTGGTACGTATTCGGTTCGTTTGAATGCCACAGCCGCTGCAGATCCCCCGGCAAAGAGCCTGCTGAACAAATGACGACGCTGTCCGGATCAACTGTTTCATTGATCGCGAGCAATGCCGTTGTTTGCGGGAGCTCGGTTTGCAGCACATCCGCGTATTCGTTGAGTATTTCTTGAGAAAAATGATCTTTAATTTCAGGTGTGAAGTTTTCACGCTTAAATGTTACCTTGCTCAAACGGTCACGCTCAGCAAGCCACTCGTCTTTCAGTTCCTTGATGATTGAACCGAATTCGCTCTTATAGCCTTCCAATAAACCGTGCAGCTTGCCGAGCGTTACTTTTGCATCGGCAACGACTTGGAAAGCATCCAGTTTATATGCCTGCATTCTGCTGACATTGATGTTTAAAAACTTTGAGTTGTCAAAGTCAAAAGCGGTTTTTGATGATGTCGCGAAATCGGTGTAGCGCGTGCCGATTCCGATGATCAAGTCAGCCTCGCGAGCCGCTTTGTTTGCCGCCAGCGTACCTGTGATGCCCATTCCGCCCAAGTTGTTGGCAAAATCAGCTTCCACTGTGGATTTCCCGGCCTGGGTTTCCACCAGCGGAATATTGTAAGCTTCAGACATGGCGATCAATTCGTCGCGCGCTCCGGAATATTTCGCTCCGCCGCCGACCAAGATGAGCGGTTTTTTGCTCGACTTGATCAGCTCCGCCGCTCCCTTCAGTTCACGCTCGCTCGGCTCTTTGCGATCAATATAGTGAACGCGTTTCTCAAAAAAGCTTTCATCGAAATCATAGGCTTCCCCTTCAACATCTTGAGAAATGCAAATCGTTGCAGGACCCGCCTTTGCAGGATCTGTCATCACTTCAAAAGCGCGAATCAGACTGCTCATCAACTGTTCAGGGCGCGTAATCCGGTCCCAATATCTCGAAACAGGCTTCAAAGCATCGTTCGTCGTAATCGCCGCACTGTATTCCTGTTCTACTTGCTGAAGAACAGGATCAGGCTGTCTTGTTGCAAATGTATCGGCCGGAATCAAGAGGACCGGAATATTGTTCGCAAGCGCCGTACCTGCAGCTGCCACAAGGTTAGCTGCTCCCGGTCCGACTGATGTTGATACAGCATAGATCTTCCTCCTCAGCATCTGCTTGCTGTAAGCCATTGCCGCATGTGCCATTCCCTGCTCATTCTTGCCTTGAAACACCTTTAAATGACCCGCATCCTGTTCAAGCGCCTGGCCGATGCCAACGACGTTCCCATGGCCGAAAATCGTAAAGATCCCCTCGACA
The DNA here is from genome assembly GCF_056155945.1 of Bacillus sp. GM2. Classification (NCBI taxonomy): domain Bacteria; kingdom Bacillati; phylum Bacillota; class Bacilli; order Caryophanales; family Bacillaceae; genus Bacillus; species Bacillus sp. GM2. The sequence continues at coordinate 1,083,822 of NZ_JBRKSZ010000008.1, read as the reverse complement.
AACGGTGTTTCTTCACCATCTACATGGATGTACTGCTGATTTAAGAATTTAATTAACGCTTGTGCTGTGGTTAAACGTATTTTCTTGCCCACAAACGATCCCACCTTTATTCATATTCTTCATTTAAGACTGAGCCGCGATAAGCTCTTCAATCTCGGCGACTGTCGGCATCGCTTCAGATGAGCTGTGCTTGGAAACAACAATGGATGCGGAAGCGCTTCCGTATTTCAGCGCAGTTTCAATATCTTTGCCTGAAACGAGTCCGTAGAGGAAAGCGGAAGCGTATGAATCCCCCGCTCCAAACGTTTTTAAGACCTTCGTTTTGTATGCTTTCGCCCGGAAGATGCCTCCGGATTTGCTGTATGCATATGAACCTTCGACACCGTGCTTGATAACGACAAGATCTGCGGAATGTGCAAACAAATGCTGAACAGATTCTTCATTGCTGCCGCCGCTCTTATTTTCCATTACATCAAACTCATCACGCGTTCCGATGACAATGTCTGATTGTTCGGCAACAAGCGTATAGTAAACGGACGTTTCCTCCGCAGATGTCCACGTATATGGACGATAGTCAAGCTCAAAGACCACTTTCACTTGATGCTTTTTCGCCAGCTGCACGGCTTTCAGCACCGCTTCGCGGGAAGGGCTTTTAGCCAGCGCCGTACCTGACACAAGAAGCATCTTCGATTTTGCAATATAGTCTTCGTTCACTTCAGAAGGGGCAAGGTAAAGATCTGCAACATCATCCCTGTACATTAAAATGCTGCATTCTTCAGGGCTTAAAATTTCTGTGAAAGCAAGCCCCGCTTTATGTCCGTCTTTATCAACCGCCATTTGTGACGTATCGACACCCGTATTTCTCATATAGGTTTCGATGAATCTGCCGTGCTGGTCATCCGGAATCTTCCCGATAAAGCCGGTCTTCAATCCTAATTTGGAACTGCCGATTGCAATATTAGCCGGGGAGCCGCCGACATATTTTGAAAATGTCATCGTCTGCTCCATCGGCCTGTTGTATTCGACTGCGTTTAAATCGATACATGCGCGGCCGATCGCTACAATGTCAAATTCTTTCTCTTCATTAAACGTATACCTCATCTTCAACAGCCTCTCCTTGCCTTATTGTTAGCGTTCCAAAATCCATTCATGGTCAGGGTCGTTATGAAACTTCCATTTCCGCGTCGGCCCTGCCATCACGTTTAAATAATAGGATGTGTATCCGTCAGGCACCCCGACAGGATGGTATCCGGCCGGCACGATGACAACGTTTCCATTTTCAACAGTCATCGTCTCGTCGATAGAACGGTCATCTGTGTAGACGCGCTGAAATACAAAGCCTTGCTGTGGGTCAAGTTCATGGTAGTATGTTTCTTCTAAAAAGGACTCTTCAGGCAGGTTGTCTTGATCATGCTTGTGCGGCGGATAGCTGGACCAGTTTCCGCTTTCAGTGTAGACTTCGACGACTAAAAGGCTGTTCGCTGAAGGATCTGAATCCGGAAGTATGTTATGAACGGTTCGTTTATTGCTGAATTTCCCGCGGTTTTCAATACCGTTGTCTTCAGCTTTGATCAGTTTCGTCGGCAGCTGATTTTCAGAAGGGGAATAGCACAGGGCAACTCTTGCCTCTGTAACCGCGGTAATGCCGAACTTGCGGTCATTTGACACATACACGCTGTCGGTCGGCTTTCTTTCGAAAACGCTTTCTCTCGTGCCGATATTTTCAAATGTCTGTTCATGATCGGTTACGGTAATCTTTCCGGTAAGCGCGACGATGCAGCATTCTTGTTTGCTCAGCGATTCTTCATAGCTGGATCCCGGTGCGAGATCAAGGACTTTAAACTCGACATAACTGAGATCCGAATTCGATTTTTTCACTTCGTGTACAAGCTTCACGCCTTGTGACAGCTCATTCGCCTGCGGCTTGCGCAACAAATGACTCATGGATAAAGCCTCCTTTTCAAACTTGAAACATGATCCGAACAGCGCGGGAACCGCGCCGCTCGGTTTTTTCACAATTAATTGAAGTCAGGCGCCGGATATCTTGCAGTGACGACCTTTTTGCGCGTATAGAAATCGACGCTGTCTTTTCCGTTCGCATGCAATGTGCCAAAGAACGAAGACTTCCATCCTGAGAACGGGAAGAATGCCATCGGAGCCGGTACGCCCAAGTTGATGCCGAGCATTCCCGCATCAATGTTTTCACGGAAATAGCGGATCGCATTCGAATTCGATGTGAACAAACATGCGCCGTTTGCAAATTCGGATTGGTTGGCGATGTCAACCGCTTCTTTCAAGTTCTTCACACGGATGACTGACAATACGGGAGCAAAAATCTCGTCTTTCCAGATCGTCATATCAGTTGTGACATTGTCAAAGATTGTCGGGCCGACGAAATAGCCTTCATCTGTCACATTTTCACGTCCGTCGCAGACAAGTCTCGCACCCTCTTCAACTCCTTTTTGTATATAGCCGAGTGTGCGTTTCTTGTTGTCTTCGCGAATGACAGGTCCGAGGAATACACCGTCGTCTAGTCCGTTTCCGATTTTGACTTCAGATGCTTTCTGAACCAATTTCTCCATGAATTCATCTGCGATCCCTTCTTCAACCGTCACTACTGCACATGCCATACAGCGTTCGCCGGCAGATCCGAAAGCAGCGCCGATAATATTTGTTACCGTGTCTTCAAGATTGGCATCGTTCAGAACGATGGTGTGGTTTTTAGCGCCTGTCAGCGATTGAACGCGTTTCAGGTTTTCGCTTCCTTTTTTATAGACATATTCTCCGACCGGTTTTGAACCGACGAATGAAATCGCTTTAATTTCCGGGTGTTCGAGAATGCCGTTTACTACATCATGAGCACCGTATACGACATTGAAGACCCCTTTAGGAAGTCCGGCTTTTTCAAACAGTTCAACAAGCTTTTCCGTCAGGAGCGGCGTACGCTCGGAAGGTTTCAGAATAAATGTGTTTCCTAACGCAATGGCCATCGGGAACATCCAGCACGGTACCATCATCGGGAAGTTAAATGGGGCAATTCCGCCGACGACTCCGATCGGGTAACGGTAGTTCGCCGCTTCAACATCGGTTGCAATTGAAGCAAGTGAATCTCCCATCATCAGGGATGGCGCTCCAGCTGCAAACTCGACATTCTCGATGCCGCGTCCAACTTCGCCCAACGCTTCTTTCGTGTTTTTTCCGTTTTCAATCGTGATGAGGTGGGCGAGCTCCTCTTTATGCTGAGTCAAAAGCTGCTGAAAGTTAAATAGAATTCTTGCCCGGCGCGGAACGGCCACTTTTGACCATGTCTTAAACGCTTCAGCCGCTGTTTGCGCTGCGTATTCGATATCCTCGCGCGTCGAAATCGGCACCTGGCAAAGCACTTCTTTCGTCGCAGGATTGACTACATCTTCGTATTTGTCGGTTTTGCTTTCAACCCATTCTCCATTAATATAGTTTCTTAACTTTCTGATTTCTGCCATTCTTATAACCTCCTTGAATATTAAACATCTCCTGGTACAGATGGGGCAGGTTCCAACCATTATGTATGAATGCCGAACGGCTCTTCATTGCATAACGGATTTTCGCAAAAAACAGGAATTAAACGCTTACAAAAGAAATTAATGAATAGAACGATGATTTTATCAAAAGAACCGCAACGCAATAAAACGTTTACACTCAGAAATTTCTCAACTTTATCACGTTTTGGTCACTTCTTGGTTATATTCTAATCCGCTCTTACCCATAAGTCAATCAAAATCATTAAATTTTTCTTTTGTAAGATTTATAGAAAACCTTAAAATGATTTAGAAAAACATTGTATAATAAAAAGGAACAGGACAAATCTTGCAAAAAATAATCACCAATGTCATCATTTTTTAAACAATTATTGGTTAACTTTTGGGTTTATTATATATATTTAGCCAAATATACTAGAAGGAGATACTTGGTATGAAGTTAATGCGGATCAAAGAAATGGAAGAATATATTTTGACCAATGGCACCGTTTCGCTTGATGAGCTTTGCCAGGTCTTTAATGTTTCCAAAAACACGGTCAGACGCGACATTAACAAGCTGACCGAGAAAGGAGTCATAAAAAAAGTCTACGGCGGCGTAACGGCGATCGAAAAAACGGCCTTAATCCCATTTGAAAACAGAACCATTCAAAACAAGGATGCCAAGATGAAAATCGCGCACTACGCTTCACGCTTTATTGAAGACCATGACCTGATCTTTATCGATTCCGGCACAACGACCCAATCCATATTGGAAACTCTTGATCCAAATAAAAATGTAACCGTTTTAACGAACAGCCTCGACATTATCAACGCTGCTGCCGCGATGCAAAATATAAACTTGATCATCATCGGCAGCAACTACAAACGGAAAACGCAGTCCTTCGTCGGCATGGATGATCCGGGAACATTGGATAAATATAATATTAATAAAGCTTTCATGTCGGCAACAGGAGCAACACTTACCCATGGACTGACAAACTCCGATCTGCTTGAATATGAAATTAAAAAGAAAATATCCGAAAAAGCAAAACAAGTATACTTGCTGGCCGATCATTCCAAATTCGGGAAGTCGACCTTGCTGACGTACGCGCCGTTTCACAGATTGCACGCGATCGTCACATCTCAGGCGCTGGATGAGGAATATCACGAGTACTGTAAAGAGCGCAACATTGAAATCCATTTGGCAAAACATGTATAGTTGAATTGGACATCCTTGACCGGCTGTATCCAAGCGGCCGGCCAAGTTTATTGATCAACATATCATTTCAGGAGGGGAATCCAATGAAAAAAGTTAAAGTTGGCAAATCAGATTTGCACGTATTCCCGATTGGTTTGGGAACCAATGCCGTCGGAGGACATAACCTTTATCCGAATCTCAATGAAGAAACGGGAAAAGAATTGGTGCGGGAAGCGATCAGAAACGGCGTCACATTTTTAGATACCGCCTACATATACGGCATCGGCCGTTCCGAAGAATTAATCGGCGAAGTCCTCAAAGAATTCAACCGCGAGGATGTCGTGATTGCGACAAAAGCCGCCCATAAGAAAGAAGGCGACGATTTTGTCTTTGACAACTCCCCTGCATTTTTGAAAAAATCCGTTGAAGAAAGTCTGGAGCGTCTGCAAACTGACTACATCGACCTTTTCTATATCCATTTCCCTGATGAGAACACGCCGAAAGACGAAGCGGTTCAAGCGCTCCATGAACTGAAGCAGGAAGGCAAAATCAGAGCGATCGGGGTATCCAACTTTTCGCTTGAGCAGCTGAAAGAAGCGAACAAAGACGGATTGGTGGATGTGCTCCAAGGCGAATACAACTTGCTGAACAGGGAAGCTGAGGCGACATTCTTCCCGTATACACAGGAGCATAACATCTCATTTGTTCCTTACTTCCCGCTTGTCTCCGGATTGCTCGCCGGAAAATACAGCGAAGATACAACGTTCCCGGAAGGCGACCTGAGAAGAGAAATGGAAAACTTCCAAGGCGAACGCTTCAAAGAAAACATTAGAAAAGTGAACCAGCTTGCGCCGATCGCGGAAAAACACAATGTTGACATCGCACATATCGTGTTGGCCTGGTACTTGGCAAGACCTGAAATCGATGTGTTGATCCCGGGCGCCAAACGCGCAGATCAGCTGATCGACAACCTCAAAACGGCAGAAGTCAATCTGTCTCAAGAGGACATTGATTTCATCGACCGGCTGTTCGCCCGCTAAATAATCAGGAAACCTATCTTAAAAGATAGGTTTCTTTATTTTTAAAATCATATTGACAGCGCTTCCATTTTTGGTATGATAGGAAAGAAGTTAATACAAGTGACGTAGAATGGGAGATTCACAATAAGACCCTCTTGTGCCAGGGGTTTTTTTGTGGATCTCTCTTTTTATTCGTCACATAAGGAGGCGAAAAAAAACCGGAAACCAACATTCTGCATACCGACTTGAAAGGGGAAATCATTTGATGAAAAAACTTGTCCGCAGCATCTTCCTTATAACAGCTGCAATCGTTGCCGCCGGTTTTGGACTCAGCGGGCATGCGGAGGCCGCAAGCCATTCCCAGCCGCAGCTCAATCCGAGTCAGCTATTAAATGTCGCACACCGCGGCGCATCGGGTCATGCTCCCGAACATACGCTTTTGGCTTATAAGCTTGGGCAAAAAATGAAAGGCGATTACATAGAAATCGATCTTCAAATGACAAAAGACGGACATTTGGTCGCCATGCACGATGAGACATTGGATCGCACGACCAATGGTACGGGTTTTGTCAAAGACTATACGCTGAAAGAAATCAAACAGCTTGATGCAGGCTCCTGGTTTAACGAAGCATATCCTGAGCGGGCAAAAACGGAGTACGTTGGGCTGAAAGTGCCTACCCTAGAAGAAATCATCCAAACATTCGGGAGAAGCGCGCGCTACTATATCGAAACAAAATCACCGGAAGACTATGATCATATGGAAGAAAAGCTCCTGGACATTCTGAAGCAATACAAACTGACCGGGGCAAACATTCATTCAAGCAAAGTCATCATTCAATCTTTTAGTCCTGAAAGCTTACAAATCATTCATAACGCTAATCCAAACATTCCGCTTGTGCAATTATTATGGTACGACAAACCGGCTGCCATTACTGACGCCGAATTAAAACAATATCAATCTTACAGCGTCGGACTCGGCATGAACTTTGACCGCATTGACCGGGCATACGTGCAAAAAATTCGAAGCACCGGCATGCTGGTCCATCCTTATACCGTGAATGAAAAAGAAGATATGAAGCGGCTGCTCGATTGGGGAGCGACCGGAATGTTCACCAACTTTCCGGACCGGCTGCGCGATGTTTTGCGTGAAAAGAAGTAAATGAATAAAGAAGGGGTATACCATGTTAAAACTGTTTAAACCAGCACCGCCGATTGAGCGGATGCCGGACGATCAAATTGATTCGGAATATAAGAAATTCAGACTGCAAGTTTTTCTCGGCATCTTCATCGGTTATGCGGCATACTATTTAATTCGCAAAAATTTCTCGCTTGCCATGCCTTATTTAATCGAAGAGGGATTTTCAAAGTCGGCGCTCGGCTTTGCCTTATCCGCTCTATCCATCTCTTACGGGCTGAGCAAGTTCGTGATGGCCACGATATCAGACCGGAGCAATCCGCGGATGTTCCTGCCCGCCGGTTTGATCCTTTCCGCTGTCATCAGCTTGTTGATGGGGTTTGTTCCTTTCTTCACCTCATCGATCGCCATTATGTTTATCATGCTGTTCTTAAACGGCTGGTTCCAAGGCATGGGGTGGCCGCCGTCAGGACGCGTCCTTGTCCACTGGTTCAGCGTCAGCGAAAGGGGAAATAAAACAGCCATATGGAATGTCGCCCACAATGTCGGCGGGGGACTGATGGCGCCTATAGCCGTTGCCGGCGTCGCCATCTTCTCAGGCATTACGGGATCTGCTACAGGCTATGAAGGCGTATTTATTTTGCCCGCCTTGGTCGCCATCGCCGTTGCCGTCATTTCTTACTGGCTGATCCGGGATACGCCGCAGTCTGTCGGACTGCCTCCAATCGAGGAATACCGCAACGATTATTCAAGCAAGTCGAAGAAAACATTTGAAACGGAATTATCAACGAAAGAAATCCTCTTTAAATATGTATTAAATAATAAATGGGTGTGGGCGATCGCACTTGCCAACATTTTCGTGTACTTCGTCCGCTACGGCGTTCTGGATTGGGCGCCAACCTATTTAAGCGAAGAAAAAGGCTTTGATATGAGCAAATCAAGTGTCGCTTATTTTCTGTATGAATGGGCGGGGATTCCGGGGACATTGCTTTGCGGCTGGATCTCTGACAAATGGTTTAAAGGGCGCCGCGGACCGGCAGGCTTTGTCTTTATGGTAGGTGTTTTGATCGCGGTGCTTGTATACTGGTTCAATCCAGCCGGCAATCCGATGATCGACATGGCATCATTGATCGCGATCGGATTCCTCATTTACGGTCCAGTTATGCTGATTGGTCTTCAGGCACTTGACTTTGTTCCGAAAAAAGCGGCAGGTACGGCTGCAGGATTGACGGGTCTGTTCGGATACCTGGGCGGAACCTTGACGGCAAATGCGCTGATGGGTGTTATCGTCGATGCATCCGGCTGGAATGCGGGCTTTACGCTCTTAACCGCTTCATGTGCAATCGCAGCACTCATCTTTGCGATGACATGGAATGTGCGGGGACAGGAAGTTGTGAAACATTAACATCAAAAAAAGATACATCTCGCCTAAAGCTGAGATGTATCTTTTTTATTTTTATGCCATCACTTTGCATATATCATTCGTAAATTCAACGGGGTCTTCGATTGGCAAGCCTTCTATCAGCAGCGCCTGGTTGTACAGGATGCCGGTGTACAGCTTGAATTTATCTTTGTCGTTTTCAAAAGCATCCTGCAGTGTTTTGAAGACTTCGTGATTTGTATTGATTTCCAATGCTTTATCAGCCTTTACGTGCTGGTTGTCAGGCATTGCGTTTAAGATTTTTTCCATCTCGATGGTGACTTCTCCGTCAGCGGCAAGGCATACAGAGTGTGTCTTCAGCCGTTTTGACGCCCTTACGCTTTTCACTTTTCCATCCAGGGTCTTTTTCATCTCTTCAAAAAGGTCTTTGTATTGGCTGTCGTCCCCGTCTGATTGATTTTGCTCATCATCGTTTTCGATTCCGAGGTCGCCGCTGGATACCGACTTGAATTCTTTTTCTTGATAATTCGCCAGCATTTTGATGGCGAACTCATCGATGTCCTCGGTGAAATAAAGGATTTCATACCCTTTTTCCGAAACCAGCTCGGTTTGAGGAAGCTTTTCAATTCGGTCATACGAGTCGCCTGACGCATAGTAAATGTATTTTTGATCTTCAGGCATTCTGGATACATATTCATCAAGGGTGACCAGCTTTTTCTCTTTTGATGAATAGAAAAGCAGCAGGTCTTTCAGCATATCTTTATGAGCTCCAAAATCATTGTATACCCCAAATTTAAGCTGTCTGCCAAACGATTGATAAAAAGACTCGTATTTTTCTCTGTCATTTTTCAGCAAGCTTTTCAGCTCATTCTTGATTTTTTTGCTGATGTTTTTGGCAATCAGCTTCAGCTGCCTGTCATGCTGGAGCATCTCCCTCGAAATGTTGAGCGATAAGTCTTCTGAATCGACCATTCCTTTGACAAAGCTGAAGTGGTCAGGCAGCAGGTCCGGACACTTTTCCATGATCAGTACACCGTTCGAATACAGTTCAAGACCCTTCTCAAATTCCTTCGTGTAGTAGTTGAACGGAATATTTTCAGGGATGAATAAAATCGCATGATATCTCACTGCGCCGTCCACGCTTGTATGGACGTGAGCGAGCGGCTTGTCAAAACCGTAACGCTTTTCCGTATAAAACGCCTCGTATTCTTCATCTTTCAGTTCGCTTTTGTTTTTTCGCCAAATCGGCACCATGCTGTTGACTGTCTGTTCTTCCTGAACTTCTTCAAATTCATTTTCAGCGTCTTCTTTCGGCTTGTTAACGGTGACATCCATCTTGATCGGATAGCGGATGAAATCAGAATATGTTTTGATGATCGCTTTTAAGCGATGAACATCCAAGTATTCATCATAGTTTTCGTCGTCTGTATTTTCTTTCAGCTTCAAAATGACATCGGTTCCCGCTGATTCTTTCGCAGCCGGTTCGATCGTATAGCCGTCGGCCCCCGCTGATTCCCATTGATACGCTTCATCGCTGCCATGGGCTTTTGTCATGACGGTGACGGTGTCCGCAACCATAAAAGCGGCGTAGAAACCGACGCCGAACTGGCCGATAATATCGTGCCCGTCTTTTAATTCGTTTTCTTGTTTAAACGCAAGCGAGCCGCTCTTGGCAATGGTTCCAAGATGTTCTTCAAGCTCTTCTTTCGTCATGCCGATCCCGGTGTCCGCAATCGTCAGCGTTCTGTTTTCTTTGTCTGCGGAGATTTTTATGTAGTAATCATCTTTGTTAAACGTCAGTGAATCGTCTGTCAGCGCTTTGTAGTAGATTTTATCGATGGCATCGCTCGCATTGGATATCAGCTCCCTTAAAAAGACTTCCTTTTGGGAATAAATCGAGTTGATCATGATGTCCAGCAATCTCTTGGATTCTGCTTTAAATTCTTTTTTAGCCATCTGTCTCTCTCCTCTTTTGCTCATATGATATACATATATCGTTCGATTCTGTTCACAAATTAAATAACACACTGCCTGCACGATGTCAATTCATATGGCAGCGGTTTGACAACCGGCACTCCGCTTCATATAATGTGTGGTGAAGGTAAATTTGACCAAAACGAGGTGGAAAGGAATGAAAATCTTATCAACTGTTCTTAAAAGAGAATTGGCTTAAAGACGGGAGAAGTCTGCCCTTTTTTAGACAAGCCATCTCGGGAACAGTTTGATATGATTTGACATCCTTTCTTGCTGTATTTTAAATATGTAGCGGGTAAGGTGTAGTTTGCCTTACCCGTTTTTTTTGCCGGACAGGATAGCGAGGCTTCACGCTGTTCTCTTTTGATGGCTTGTTTTTTCAAAAAAAATAAGCCTGAAGGAGAGAATCACCATGAGTATTGTTCATGTCACGAATCTGACCCATATATATGGAGACCGTATTATCTTTCAAGACGCCGGGTTCCGCCTGCTGAAAGGCGAACACGCCGGCCTTGTCGGTGCAAACGGAGCCGGAAAATCGACATTGCTGCGGATTTTGACAGGCAGCCTTCTGCCCGATCACGGAAACATTGAATGGCAGCCAAACATTCGGGCCGGCTTTCTTGAACAGCATGCCAAGCTGACGAAAGGCACAACCATCCTTCAGTACATGGAGCAAGCGTACGACCGGCTGTTTGAAATCGAAAAGCAACTGAATCGGCTTGCCGAAAAAATGGCCGACGCCGAAGACAATCTGGAGGCCATTTTGAAAAGATACGGAGAGCTCCAATCCGAACTGGAGAGTTCAGGATTTTACCAAATCGGAACGAAAATTGAGGATGCCGCTCAAGGCCTCGGCTTTACGGAAATCGGGCTTGATCAGGATGTCGCGGCTTTAAGCGGCGGGCAGCGTACGAAGCTCCTGTTGGCCAAACTGCTGCTTGAAGAACCTGATGTGCTGCTGTTGGATGAGCCGACCAACTATTTGGATGCGGCCCATATTGAGTGGCTGACGGGGTATTTGAAAAACTATAAGCACGCCTTTCTCGTGATCTCACATGACGAACACTTCTTAAATGAGATCACGACGGTGACATTCCATCTGGAGCATCAAACGATCAAACGGTACTCCGGCAGCTATCAATATTTTCTGAAGGAATATGTGCAAAGCAGGGCACAGGCTGAAGCCGCATACGCCAAACAACACAGGGAAATTAAAAAGCTAGAGGGGTTTATCGACCGGAACAGGGTCCGAAAGGCGAAGCAGGCCAAAAGCAGGGAGAAAGCATTAAGCAAAATCAAGCGAATCGAAAAACCGACAGATTCTTATGTCCCCAGCTTTTCATTTAAAACGGGGCGAAATCCGGCGATGACCGTACTCAAAACGGAAAATCTTGAGGCGGGCTACACCGTTCCATTATTTAAGCCTCTTTCTCTGACCGTAAAACGGGGCGATAAAATCGCCATTACCGGAGAAAACGGCGCCGGAAAATCGACGCTCATTAAAACGCTGCTCGGTGATCTCAAGCCTCTTAGCGGCACCGTCACAGCAGGACAGCATTTACAGGCGGCCTATTTCAGACAGGAAAGTCCGGCTTCTCATCATACACCGCTTGAAAAATTGCGGGCGTTCTTTCCTGATCTATCGGAAAAAGACATCAGGCAGACGCTCGCGATATCCGGTTTGACGCCAAAGCATATCAGCCAGCCCCTTGCTACGCTAAGCGGCGGTGAACAGGCAAAGGTCCGGCTGGCGGAACTGATGCTTTCAAACAGCAATCTGCTTGTTCTTGATGAACCGACAAACCATCTTGACACATCGGCAAAGCGTGCGTTAAAGCAAGCGCTCTGCGACTACAAGGGAACGATTTTGCTCGTTTCCCATGAACCGTCTTTTTATGAAGACTGGGTGACTCATATTTGGCGGATTGAAGCATGGCGCCGCAAATAGGTAAAAGCCGGCCTTTCGAAGGGCCGGCTTTTTCATTTGGACAATACAAGCTCATGAATGGCGTGAGCAACGCCGTTTTCGTTATTCGTACGCGTTTCATAATCGGCCGAAGCTTTTACCTCAGGGATCGCATTCCCCATGGCGACTCCGCATCCAGCCCATTCGATCATCGACATGTCGTTTCCGTTGTCTCCAATACAGATCACTTCTTCTTGCGCGATGCCTAATATGTCGGCAAGCTGCTGAACGGCATTTCCTTTACTTGCCGCAGGGTGAAGAATTTCATAAAAGAACGGCGAGCTTTTCACCATTGTATAACGTTCCTTGACGTCTTCCGGTATTGCTGCGATCGTCCGATCCAGCTTTTCCGGTTCATCAATGTACATCGCCTTTGGCGCGAGAAGGTCTTTCGGGATTTCTTTGATCGTCCGGAACCGGAGCGGCACTTTGGTGACGTATGATTCGTGAACAGTATACGGGCTGATTTCCCGGTTTGGCGTATATAAATAAGCAGAATCAAAAAAATGCATCGGCGTATCAAGCTTTTGGCTAAGCTCATATAACGATTTCACATCATCATAGCCCAGTGTCAGCTCTGACACGACTTCTTGAGTGTGCGTATTTTGAACGAGCGCTCCGTTATAGGCGATGACATAATCGCCGTCTTCATTTAGATTCAGTTCTTCCAGATAGCGGCTTACACCGCCGAGAGGACGGCCCGTGCAGAGAACGATTTTGACGCCTTGCTTTTTTGCAGCATGCAGGGCATTCCGAACTTCCTCTGTTACTTCATGAAGATCATTCAACAATGTTCCATCCATATCTATCGCGATTAGTTTGTACATTTTACACTCTCCCTGATCAGAATCGAGCCCTAACGTCGTACTTATGACCCATACCTTCTTTATTGTATCACAGCTTTTCCCCGTCATTTTCGTCTGATGCCCACGGAAAAAACGCCTTACAGCAAATAAGGCGTTTTTCGAGCCGCTTGGCCTGCTTAAAATATTTCCTGCAGAATCGGATCTTCATCAAGGATGCGAAGCGCTTTTTCGCGATAGCCGGCTTCATGCAAGTACGTATAGCGGTTCGGCTTGACAGTGTGCGACAAATTGATCGCTTCGCGAAACTCATCTTTGTTCAGATTCAGTGTTTTCACATATTGAAAAAAGCCTGTTCTCGTAAACACCTTTTCAATCCGCTCAGCCCGGTGATCCTGTACATGAGCCATGATGTAGGTGGCTACCCCGACTTGAATGCCGTGCATCTGCGGTTTTTCCGCAATTTTGTCCAACGCATGGGAAATCAGGTGCTCAGAACCGCTGATCGGCGCGCTGTTTCCGCTGATTTCCGTGGCGATGCCTCCCATTGTCAAAGAGCTGACAAGCTCTTTTAAAAAGATCGGCTGTTTAATATCCTGCATCGGTGTACGGACAAAGCTGTTGACCGCTTTCTTGCTGAGCATCGACGCAAACGCATTTACATCGCTGACCCCGTGCCGCTCTTCAAACTCCCAATCATAAAGTGCCGTAATATTGGACATCAAATCGCCGATCCCCGCCAAAATAAAGTGCTCCGGCGCTTTTTGAATGATACTCAAATCAGCTATGATTCCATACGGAACCCTTGCCGGCACGGTTGTTTTTTTTCCTTCGACTTGAAGCGAGCAATTGCTGCTCGCAAACCCGTCATTGGATGCCGACGTCGGAATGCTGATGAACGGGGTCCGCTTGGAAAAAGCGATGTATTTTCCGCAATCGACAACATACCCGCCGCCCATGGCAATGATGACATCGTAATTCCCGATTGAAAATGCCTGCTTCAAAAGCTCCTGTATGTCCAGGTTGGACGGCAGCAAAACAGCTTCTACTTTGACATGTTGAAAGGCGGCTTTTAATGAGTGCTCATACTGCTGATAGGAAAAATCGTCAAAAAACATGATCGCCTTGTCAAACTGATGCTTTCTCAATATCTCATCCAACCGGCCAAGCACGCCTTCACTAATGTCCAAAACCGCGGGAATGGCTATGCTGGTAACCTGGCGCGGCATTAGACGATCCGCCCTTTTTCTTTAAGATACTGTTCAATGTCTTCAAATGTTTCAACGGCTACAAATGGCACCCCCTGCTGACGAAGCAAATCCTGGAGCGCATCCTTTGCAAATGTTACATCCGCAAATTTAGCCGGGTGGGAATCCGGTTCACTGTCACCTGCAAAATAAATCGTCTCGTACTCTTCTTTCAGCTTCTGAATGACCTTTGATTTATCAATCCCATAGCGCTCAGAGTAATGCCAATGATTCTCATCAATGTCCAAATGAACATTGTCTTCTTTAAAAAAGCCTTTATTTGAAAAGACCTCAACGTCTGTAATCCCGTATTTCTTTAAAATATAATGAATGTAATAATTCGTGCCGGCGCTTAAAATGTAGAAATCGCCGCCGTTTTTCTGGACATGCTGAATGAAGTCTGGCACATATTCATCAATTGGTATGGAATGAATGTCATCAATGATTTTTTGCTCGCTTTGATGAATTGAAGCAAAAACAGTTCCCAAAAACTCGATATCTTTTAATTCTCCGGCCTTCCACTTCTTGAACAATTCACGGCCTTCCGGAAAATATTTATCAATGACCATCCAGTAAAAATCCTGTTTGGAAATCGTCCCATCAAAGTCTGATACAAATGCCCATTTCTTCATACTGCATACCTCTTTTCTATGGTATTTTAAAAGATTAGATTCATTATACAAAAAGTTTGCGAAACATTGAACATAATATTATTTCTTTTTTGTGTACTTTCGTTCACAAGCTGAATCATCTGCCTCTCTGAAAAGAGACATATATGATCATTCTTGATCTGTACGCTGTTTACCTTTTTCCGTCACGGCAAATTTGCGCTTCATCGTTTTAATGTTTTCCGTCTTGCGAAACCTGAGCGCAGACCAATCTTCATCTATTGCAATTTGCCGAACCGGTTCATAGCCTTGGTCCGCAAGCAGTCCGGCTACTGTGTCGCGGCTGCAGTCCGATCCTTTGTAGACTTTCGAAGATTTTTTCGGGTAGCAAAGCCAAAACAGTCCGTCTTCAGCCAGATGACGCTCAGCCTCTTTAGCTAAAGCCTGCAACTTTGCGTTGGTCGCTGCGAATACCTGAACAAAATCGTACCGGTCAGCTTCGGCCTGATGATCGACATGGCCTTGAAATTCAGCCATGATGCCGCTGTATGCCTCTGGCGGATTCACGATCAGTACAGGCTGTCCATTATCCTTGAACTGCAGTTTTTTGATCACCGTGTTCGTTTCTGCCATACTTCATCAATCCTTTTTCTGTTTATAGTAACAAATTAACCAAAACAGCACTAATCATACTTAGCAAAAAAAGTGATAGACGAAAGA
This sequence comes from Bacillus sp. GM2, assembly GCF_056155945.1. Lineage (NCBI taxonomy): Bacteria > Bacillati > Bacillota > Bacilli > Caryophanales > Bacillaceae > Bacillus > Bacillus sp. GM2. The sequence continues at coordinate 1,068,271 of NZ_JBRKSZ010000008.1, read as the reverse complement.
GGGATTCATTTGCTATATTTACATTGATAATGCGAATCATTATCACTTAGATAATTTCATATGCTTTATATCAACAGGAGGGTCAAGTGAAAAAGAACTTATTGATAATCGGTTTAGTTATGCTGTTGTGTATCGTGATCAGCGCCTGTGGAGGCGGCAATTCGTCAAACAGCAACAAAGAAAAAGCGTCTGAAGAAACGACAAGAACATATCAATCAACGCGTGGAAAAGTAGACATTCCAACACATCCAAAGCGCATCGTGACAGACTTTTATGCCGGTGAACTGTTCACGGTCGGCGCCAATGTCGTCGGCTCCGGCTCGTGGTCTTTCTCCAATCCGTTTTTAAAGGACCGTATGAAAGATGTGACAGATTTAGGCGACCCAATTAATGTGGAAAAAGTCATGAAACTGAAGCCGGATTTAATTGTTGTCATGAACGATGAAAATTACGACAAACTGTCCAAAATCGCACCGACCGTTGTGATTCCTTATAATACGGCGAAAAATGTTCAGGAAACCGTTAAGATGTTTGGCGACATTGCAGGAGCTAAAGAAGAAGCTGAACAATTCCTTGCCGATTTCGAACAGAAATCGAAATCAGCAAGGAAAAAAATCGCTCAAGTCGTCGATAAAAAGGCTACTTTCGGTATTTATGAAAACACAGAAAAAGGACAATTCTGGGTGTTCAATGACAACGGCGGCCGCGGAGGCCAAGCCGTGTACAACGCGCTCGGCTTAAAAGCGCCTGAAAAGATTCAAAAGGACATCTTCAAAAAAGGCGACATCAAAGAACTATCCTTGGAAGTCGTACCTGAATATGCTGCCGACTACATGTTTGTAACAGACTATAACCCGAACGGCGACAGCAAGACGCTGGACAAACTCAAGCAGTCTTCCATTTGGAAAAACCTTGACGCCGTCAAAAACAATCGTGTCTTTATCAACGACTTTGACACGTTCTACCCGTACGATCCGATCTCTGTCAGCAAACAGGTTGATTTGATTACGGAAATGCTGGTGAAGCGTGAGAAAGAGAATAAGTAAAAAAGCTGGAATTTCCAGCTTTTTTTATTGTTTTCTTTCTTGAATGTTTGAAATCTTAAAAGCAAATTGAAAGATAAAAAAGAAAGGAATGTAGAAAAGAAAAAACATCAATATTTGAAATGATAACCCTTCCAAAGTAAATGGATAAGAAATGTCATGAAACAGAAAAGATAATGCCATCCAAACGACAAAGGCAAACAACCCGGCTTTAAAGCCAAGTCCCCTCTTTTTTCTCAACAGACCTTTGCTCACAAGCCTAATAGAATAATAGCCGCTGCCAATGAAAAAAAGAATGATCAGTAACAGATTGCTCGGTATCTCGTATGAGGTCGTGATAAAGATGGAAATAAAGATGAGTGAAAGAAGAAGCACAAACCCTTCATATCCAACTTTTCTTTCCTGGTCAGCCTTTTGATTTTCACTCATTACGTTCGCCTCCTCTCTACTATTTCTATTTAAACCAACAGAAACCATGTTAACAATAAACATCCATGAAAACAATGATTTAACACGCATGCCCCCCGCTGTTTCACGTGAAACAAAAAACACAGCGAAAAATAGATATTTTGGAATCAATTGCGTAAAATGAAAATAATGACAAAAAAGGGAGGGATCATGATGGGAATCAAAAAGGTTGGACAAATTGGGGTACCGGTTCAAGACCGCGGCGGGCTGCGGCTTCTTCTCAGTCTCCCGGAAAAAGATGAATTTGCTCATGCAAGCTCCGTCATCTATTTTCAAGTTGAAGATTTGCCGGCAGTATATAATGAAATCGCTACAAAAGGCGTTTCTTTTCCAATAGAGCCGCATGTGGCGGCGAAAATCGAGCAAACGGAAACCTGGATGGCCTTCTTTAAAGATACCGAAGGAAATACCCTCGCTTTGATGAGTGAAATGCAAGTCTAAAAAACAGCTGAGCACCTCAGCTGTTTTTCACATCATCACAAGCCGATTGACACGTACGATTTAATTCACAGGCGGCGCATTTTCCTTTCCGGCTTCGTCTGACAAATTTAATAAGCGTCCATGCCGCATAACCGAAGATGAGCGCTCCGATCGTGATATTAAACAACATGCCCTCACATCCTTCCTATGATAACCCAAGCAATCTTCCGCCCTGATAAATCAAGAACGCGATCGCATACGCAATGGCCAGTCCGTAAACAATGGACAGGAACATCCACTTTTTCGAGTTTGTTTCTTTTTTAATCACCGCGACTGTCGCGAGGCATGGTACGTATAAAAGAACGAAAGCCATAAATCCGTAAGCGGCCAGCGGTGTAAATTGCTCAGCCATCATGCCTTGCAGCTGGGCTTCAGGTACGAAATAGATGATGCTCATCGAAGCAACGACAACTTCCTTCGCCAGAAAACCGGTTAATAGTGATGCCGCTGCCTGCCATGTGCCGAACCCCAGCGGCATCAACAACGGTGCGAGCACTCCGCCGATCATTGCTAAAAAGCTGTCATCCATCTCAACGCCCGTTCCACCGGGCCCTGTATACGATAAAAGCCAAATGAGGACAGAACCGCCAAAAATGTAAGTCCCGGCTTTGCGGACGAAACCTTTGCCCTTTTCCCATGTTGCCCGCCACAATGTACGCGCTTGAGGCAAACGATAAGGCGGCAGTTCAATCACGAAAAACGACTTTTCTTCTTTGAGCTTGGATGAGGATAAAAACTTCGCCAGCACCAGCGCCGCAGCAATGCCCAGCACATACAAGGTCAGGACGACGAAAGCCTGATGAGCCGCAAAAAAAGCCCCTGCAAACAAAGCATAAACCGGCAGCCTTGCCGAACAGGACATAAATGGCGTCAGCATAATCGTCAAAAGTCTTTCCTTAGGCTGCTCTACAGTTCGTGCAGCCATGACGCCCGGAACATTGCAGCCGAAGCCGATGATCAGCGGTATAAAGGCTTTACCGTTTAAACCGATCGCCTCCATCAGACGGTCCATCACCATGGTCACACGCGCCATGTACCCGGAATCTTCGAGCACCGAAATGAAGAAAAACAGAATAAAAATCTGCGGGACGAAAACGAGGACACCGCCGACACCGGCAATGATCCCATCGAGAATGAGCGCCTCGATAAACGGGCTGGCTCCCATTGCCGACAGTGCCGAAGCCGTCCATTCCGTCAGCGGTCCGCCGATGAAACCGTCCAGTGTATCAGACAATGGAACACCAAGCCAGTCAAACGTCAGCATGAACATGAGATACATGAACAACAAAAAAATCGGAATGCCAAGCACCGGATGCGTAACGATCTGATCCACGCGTTCAGTCAGCGTCTGTTTTCGATCTGACTGATATTCAACAGAGGATGACATGATGCGGTCAATCCATCGTTCTCTCTCATTGTAAATATGCTGATGCAGCGATTTTGCGGATTGTTCCTGAAGAAGGCGTTTTTCTGTCTCCTCGTAAATTTCCTTTAACCGTTCGCTGTCGGCCGCGTCTTCCAGCTGCTCTTTCATTTTCGAGTTGCCTTCCAAATATTGAAGAGCCATCCACCGTTTTAAAACGCCGGGACGTTCCGGTATGATCGACTCGATCCTGCCAATCGCTTCTTCTACTGTGCTTCCGTAATTGATGACGAGCGGCTTTGTTCTCTTTTCTTTTTCAAGAAGCAAATGCCGGCTCAGTTCATCACACCCTTTGCCGCTACGGGCAATCACAGGAATCACCGGAACATCTAGCGCTGCAGACAACTTTTGATGATCAATGAAGACGCCTCGCTGTCCTGCGACATCGATCATATTTAAACCGATTGTGAGCGGATGACCAAATTCGAGGAGTTGCACAGTTAAGTGCAAATTCCGCTTTAATTGGGATGCATCGACAATATTCAATATGTCTGAAAATGATTCGTTGAGCAGGAAGTCAGTGACGACCCCTTCATCGCGGGACAGCGGGCTCAATGTATAAACGCCGGGGAGATCGACCATCATTCCTTGTTTATGGCGAAGCAGTCCCACCTTTTTCTCAACGGTCACCCCGCTCCAATTTCCGACATACTCATAGGAGCCTGTCAGCGCATTAAACAATGACGTCTTCCCCGTATTCGGATTTCCGAAAAGGGCAATCTGCCGGCTGTTCATAGTTTTTCAATCCTGATCTTTTTTGCTTCTTCAAGCCGTATGCCGAGGCACTGTCCGCCTGACTCAAACATGAACGGTCCGCCAAACGGCAATTTCCGCTGCACGCAAATTTCAGCTTCTTCTTTCATCCCGAGCTGTATGAGCCTGCGCTGAACAAGTTCATTCACTTCTGAAAAATCTATGATTCTTGCTCTCTCTTTTTGTTTTAATTCAGCTAAAACCATTGTTGAGGCCTCCACCTTATGAAAATGATAATCGTTATCATAATATGATTATAGGCAATAAGCCACCTTCCATTTAAAAGAAGATGTGTCAAAACCGGAACATTTTTGCGAGAATATAAAAAAGCGAAAAGCTCCGGCGGTGCAACCTGCCGTTCTGGCTTTTCGCTCTATCAATCTAAGTCGTTAACCGGCATGATGGCTCACTTTTTGCTCGATTCTCCTCTTTTTCGGCACGTAAATTTTTCCGACAAACATATAGCCGTACTTCAATTTATTTACAGCCCAAGATATGAAAACCGCAACGCCTGTAGAGATCGAAAACAAGAGCAAAACAGCCGAAACCGTACCGATGCTTTCAAAGCTCGTTAAAATGACCAACCCGAAAATCAGGATAAAAGCGTGCAATAAATAAATAGAAAAAGAATAGTTGCTGATCATCATGATCAGCTTCGGCACCGACTTCAGTTTTGAAAACAGGTGAAAGCATAAGAAAATGATGCTTGTTGAATAAAGCAGGATATCCGGACGCTTTGACGTCACTGCGATGTCTTGTCCGAAGTAGGAAACCGCTACAATGAAACATCCGGTCACAGCAGCCGCTGCATATACCGCATGCCTGTATCGTTCCAGCAATGCCAAAAAGCGCTCGTAATTTTTGCCGCAATAATAGGCCAAACAAAAATAAAAGAGCCAGCCGGGAAACGGCACCCATGAAAAAGGAAACGGCGCCTCTTCCTGTACAACCGGAGGTTGAATGAACGTGAAATAGCTCAAATAAGCCGCTGTGACCGCAAAAGAAATCGAAAGCACCCATTTAGGCGACGCCTTTTGCAAAAATGAATGGAAGCACATGTGCAACAAGTAAAATTGAAAAATGACGAGGATGAAATATCCGATGAAATTCCCCAGGAAAATATTCGCCAACAGTTTTTTTAAAATGACCGATGCATGAAATTGCTGCATCATCAGACCAGCGGTCATAAAAGCATCCAAAACAGCGATAAATAGAAAAGGGATGAAAATCGTTTTAAACCGCTTTTTTAAAAACCCTTCCGGAACGCCGCCAGGGTAAGCATGCGCGAGCAAAAATTCGGAAATAAAAATAAACGCAGGCGTACTGAACATCAGAAGCGTCCTGAAAGATTCAACAACCCGGAAAACCGTATCTCCAAGCATGTCCGCCCGCACCATGAGCACCATCGATATCGCATGAAGCAAAACAACGCTTAAGCAGGAAATAAAGCGAATAACAAATATTTCTTTTACCTGCAAATCGATCACTCCTCTTTCAAATTTGAAATAATATCAAATTAACATAATCATCCAAATGAAGAAAGAGGCAAAATACATAGGTCCCAAATTTTCCGGCTGCAAGTATAAAAAAAGCTTGTAGAAAAACACAGGTTTCTCTACAAGCTTCGGTTAGACGCAGTCTAATCTTTTTTAAATCGCCGCTTTTATCTGTTTTGTATAGTAGAAGCGGACAATGAAGTAATATATAACCTGGATGGCGAAGAACACGCCGAGCACCATTGCAGATTCCTTGAAGAGGTTGTACTGAAAGGCATGCGATAAAGCGGTCAGCGCCACAGCTCCATGGACAAGGGCAACAGCGATAGGCGCGAAGAACAGAATGCCGATCTGCCTGTTCAGCACTTTATGCAGTTCCCGGTCTGTTAAGCCCATTTTGGCAATCGATTTGAATTTCTGCTTATCATCGTCCAAATCAGTGTACAATCGGAAGTAGAGAAAACTTCCTGCTGAAACGAAGAAGACGATTCCGATAAACAGTCCAACAAATAATACCGGGCCATACCCTTTGCTTATATCATATACCTCATAATCTACAGCCGCGAAATAAATCCGATCCAGTTTCTTTTGCAGAACCTCCCCGGCTTTCACTAAAGCCATGCCGTCAGATTCTTTTGCCTGCCAGGCATAGAACCGGTTTTCGCTTTTCGGTTTTTTCAACTGTGCGAAATCTTTGTCTGTCACAATATAATAACTGTTTTCAGATAACGCTTTTGAACGGACCGTTTTGTCAGCCTGCAGCTTTTGTCCGGTTGCAAGAGGGATTGATGAAGGGAGCGGCTGGTCGTCTTCTCCCTCTAGGCCAACCTTGACATCATACTCGGCAGCTGCGGCTTTCCCTTCTTCAAGCTTGACGTGGTCGGCCCCGACCAGATCGGCAAACTTGTTATAGTCAGATTCTTTCACAATCAGCATGTCATGGCCATCGACATCGAAATATTGAAGGACAGCTGATGCTTTGTCAGTTTTGATATTTCGTTCTTTTAGCGTGTCGTTGATGAAAGCCACGTCTTGTTCGGTGTCTTTGTTTGTTTTCGGCGGTTTATACGAGAACGTATGCGGGTTCATATCTTTAATTCCGTTTGTCAGCAGAGTTTGGAAACCATACAGCGTCCCAATCGCACTGAACGCGACAGTAGAGATAATGGCCACCATAAAAAACGTCCGCGCATTGTCTTTCATCCGGTAAGACAGATCAGAAAACAAAATCATATTCGTTTTCCGCCAAAACAGGCTTTCCCGTTTTTTGAGCCTGCGGATCACATAAACACTCAGCTGCGTAAACAGCAGATATGTGCCGATAATGACAACAATCGTCACCGGAACCATCGCCACAAGAACGCCTATTTTCTTGACAATCAAAGCGGTGTAATAGCCTCCGGTAAGCAGAACAGCTGCAACCACTGTAAGCAAGGCAGATGCTTTCGGCTCCCCTTTGGAGATTTTGTTTCCTTTTAGCAGAACAATCAGCTTCTCGCTCCTGAGCACAAATGACACAAGAAAAGAAATAAATAAGAACAGGCCGTTAAAAGAAATAAACGTCACAATGATCGCCATCAACGGAAAATAAAAATCGAGCTTGTTATCAATAATCAGCACATTTTCCGCTGTGAGCAGTATCAATTTGGCGAAGACAAGTCCGAGCACAATCCCGCCGATTGTCGCAAAAAAGCCAATCAGCATATTTTCAAGAAATACCATCATGCGAATTTGGCGCATGGACATCCCCTGGATCATTAAAACGCCGAATTCCTTTTTTCTCGATTGAAGAAATGAACTCATCGAGTACAGCACAAAGAAAAAAGAGAAGACAAAAATAATGCCGCCGGCGACCAACAGGCCAAAGGATGCATGCTGCCCGATGCCGGAAGTCAAAGAATCACTGGTCATCACCGGGTGGAAAGCAAAAATCGCAAATGCGAAAAAAACCATCACTGTAAACATGCTGCTGAGAAAATAAGCGGCATACAGCCTTTTGTTGCGAATGACGTTGTTAAACGCGAACTGACGAAAGGTCATTTGCATCCCCTCCCAACAAGGACAGTGTATCGAGAATCTTTTGGAAAAACGCTTGGCGGTTATCGCCGCGGTTGATCTCCGAATACAGCTTTCCATCCTTAATAAAGACGACCCGGTTGCAATAGCTTGCCGCCTGAGGGTCATGCGTGACAAGCATCATGGTCGCTTTTTCGTTGCGGTTGATCGATTCAAGCATTTCCATCACATCTTTGGATGACTTTGAATCAAGGTTGCCTGTCGGCTCATCGGCAAGCAGAAGCTTCGGCGAATGAATCATCGCTCTCGCTACAGCAGCGCGCTGGGCCTGACCGCCCGAAATCTCATATGTGCGCTTTTTCATAATGTGGGTAATTCCAAGCTTTTCAGCTAAATCGTTTGCCCTCCGCTTCATTTCCCTGACCTTTTCACCGTCAAGCGTCAAAGGAAGTACGATATTTTCTTCAACGGTTAATGTCGGCAGAAGATTAAAGTCCTGAAACACAAATCCCAGCTCTCTGCGGCGAAATTTAGCCAATTTTTCTTTTTTGAGAACATGCGGGTTTTGGCCGCTGATCAATATTTCGCCCGTCGTCGGTTCATCGATCGTTGCAATCATATTTAATAGGGTCGTTTTTCCGCTTCCGGACGGCCCCATGATGCCGACGAATTCACCTTTATCAATCGTTAGGTTAATATCCGTTAACGCGCGATACGCAATTTTTCCTTCGTAAATCTTACTGGCTTGTTTGACCTGAAGCATCACAAGATCCCCTTTCACCTTTAACTTTTGATCTGTGATCAGTTTACCTAAATTTCTTGTTGATGAACTATCGATTCTTCTTTCACTTTCATTACATCGATGTAAGGTTTTGTGTAGCCGTGAAAATCAGCCGGATTGTCGTGCCTTGCCCTTCTTGTGAGTCAAGTTCGATTCGGTGTCCAAGCTGGTCAGCCGCCGCTTTTGCCAAATAGAGACCCATTCCGGTTGATTCTCTGAAACGGCGTCCGTTTTCTCCTGTGAAAAACGGGTCGAATACCCGCTTTTGATCTGTATCCGGGATGCCGGCGCCGAAATCTGTCACTTCCAATACCGCCTCCGAATCGTTTTCACCAATAGAAATAATAACCGTATTGCTTTTTCCCGCTGAGTATTTGACCGCATTGTTGACAAATTGGGAAATGATGAAAAACAGCCACTTTTCATCTGTTTCGACTGTGATGCCTTTTTTGACTTCCTTGAACTTAGGATAAACTTGACTGCGAATATAGAAGCGCTTGTTTTCACGATTGACCTCGTGAACGATATCCGCCAATGCGACCGGTTTTATCCGGAAATCCTGCTCGATCGTCCGCAATCTGGCCATATAGAGAATCGTATTGAGGCCCGTTTTCATCCGTTCGGTCTCCTCGCGGATGCTTGATGATTCCGGTTCATCCAAATTTTGAGCCGTCAGTTCGATGACCGACAGCGGCGTCTTCATTTGGTGCACCCATTGATCCATGAAGGTCAAATGCTCTTTTTGTCCAAGCTCCAGCTTCTTTAATTCTTGACGGTATTGCCTGTACTGGCTTTTCAGCAGCTGTTCAAGCGCTTCTGAAAGAGGGGATTGGGGCTGATTCGATTGCCTGAAGGTGTCATCCAATGATTCCAGCCCGCTCGTCATCCGTTTGTAGAACTTCCGGCGCGTATAGTAATGGTAGAAAAGATAGCAGACAAGAAAGAAAAAGCCGAGAAAAACGGCATAAAAAGCCGGCCTGATGTGCTGATACCCATCAAGCCAGTACACCGACAGCATCGTGATAAACTGCAGCACTTGCACGGCAATCAACAAATAGTGTTCTTTGAAAAAAAGCTTCATTCCTCTCCCGCCTTCACCCAGGATATATTCAAGCGGTAGCCTGCGCCCCGCACTGTTTCCACCGCATCTTCAATTCCGAGCTCCTGAAACTTTTTTCTGACGCGTGTAATGTTGACATTAAGCGTGTTTTCATCCACATAGGCCTGATCATCCCACAGTTTGGCCAGCAAATCTTCCCGGCCGGAAATCCTCGGGTGGCGTTCCATTAAGCTTTCGATAATATCGGCTTCTTTTTTCGTCAAAGCAGCCGTTTGACCGCCGAATGTCAGTTCAAGTCTTTCCGGATACAGCCGCAGTCCTTCTTTTTCGAGAAGCCGTTCCTCCGCTTTTGCTGCATACTCCCCGTAAGCTCTGCGAAGCTGGCTGCGTATTTTTGCCATCACGATTTCGGCGTGAAACGGCTTGGTGATAAAGTCATCCCCGCCGTTTTCCAATGCCATGACCTGATCCATTTCGCCCGTCCGCGCCGAAATAAACAAGACAGGGCAAATCGATTCCTGGCGGATTTGCCGGCACCAGTAATAGCCGTCAAAGCTCGGCAAATTAATATCAAGCAGAACAAGATCAGGCGCCGTGCTTCTGAACTCATCGATGACACGGTCAAAGTCTTTCACGACATGAACGTTGTATCCATATTTGACAATATGCGATTTTAACAGATCGGCAATCTTCGGGTCGTCTTCTACAATCATCACTTTTTGCATCTCGGTCTCTCCTTTTGTTTGGATATATTATGACACGAAGCTGTCTGATAAACAAAAGCCGCCGCGATTCGTCCTACCTTACAATCATGTAATTGTACTGTAATATGAATCAATTTCTTCTCCTTGCGCCTTTTTTATAAAATAATACCATTCACAAACTGAATGAAAGAGGAGAAGGTATATGAAGACACGGGCAGGCGGCCTGATTGCCGCGGTTCTGATCGCCGTTGCCGGCGTTTTTATTGCCGGTGTTTTTATCCTGCAGAAAGCGACAGGGGGCCTTGTGCCGCTGGCCGATCATTTCATACAAGGCCAGGGAAAGCCTGAGGCTTATTATCTCAAAGCCGAAGATCATGCAGAAAAGCTGAATAACGGAAAGTACAACTACACATTAACCGGATATGACGCGAGCGGACACAAACAGCAGATTGAAGCAGAGGGGGACGAAAAACTGCGTCCCGGCGCTTTCATCAAAGTATGGGCGTACGGAACGAAAGCCGGAAGCTTGACTGAAGTACACGAAGAGGAAATCCCCGAGGGCGCTTTGGCTGCCATGAAAACCAATTAAAACCCCATCGCCGGATGGGGTTTTCTGCTTAATATTTAAATCGATTGATAATGGTTTGAAGTTCTTCAGCCAATTGGGACAGCGATTCCGCTGCATATGAGATTTCTTCCATTGAAGCCAGCTGCTCCTGGGTTGAGGAAGCAACCGCTTTTGTGCTGGCTGACGTTTCCTGTGATCCGGAAGCTAATGTTTGAATGGTGTTTTGAACCATTTCGACACCTGATGTCAGCTGCTGAGTAGAAGCTGCGACTTCTTGGATTTGAGAAGCAACCTGTTCCACCAAGTTCAAAATTTCGTTGAAATTGCCGGTTGTCTCCTGGGACAGAGCGATTCCGGAGCTGACATTTTCTTGAACGACTTTAATATTATTCACCGTTTCTACCGATTCATTTTGGATCGTTGTGACTAACGATTGAATATGGTTCGCCGATTTATTCGTTTCGTCCGCCAATTTCCGGACCTCTTCCGCCACGACGGCAAACCCTTTTCCTTGTTCTCCCGCTCTTGCTGCTTCAATTGCCGCGTTTAGCGCCAGCAAATTCGTCTGCTCCGAAATATCGGTGATAAGCGAAGAAATGTTGCTGATTTCCGCCGTGCTGGACACGAGCGCCTCGAGGCCGCTGCCGGCTGAGTCGACGGATTTATCAATGAAGTTCATTTGCTCGAGCATTTTATGAACGGATTCGGAGCCGATTTCGGCTTTGTCTCTCATCGAAGACGACAGATCCGCTATGCTGCCTGTATTGGAGGCAACGGATGATAAACGGTCCAGCAATTCATGAATCGATTCCGAGCTCTGTTCTGTCATTTCGCTTTGCGTCATATTGCTGTCAGCAATCGCCTGCATCTCTTCCGAAATCAGTTCGGAGGTCGATTTCGATTCCTCCGCGCTTGCCGACAACTGTTCAGAGGATGCGGCGACTTGCTCAGACGAACTGCTGATCTGCTTCACAATTTGCGTCAGCGACTGAACAAAAGCATTGAAAGAATTTGCAAGCTGGCCGAACTCGTCTTTATTTTTGACGATCACTTTCTTGGTTAAGTCCGCCTCACCGTGAGCGATGTCCCCAAGCTGCTGATTCAGGCTTCTCAACGGTACCAGAATAGACTTCAAGAGCAGCAGACTCAAGACAATTCCAACTATGGCTGATACTGCTGTGACAGTGATGATGACCCATTCGCTCATCGTCCCGTTGGCGCTGATCTCTGCTTTCAGATCTTCCACCTCTTGTTCCAGGCTTTCGACCAGCTGGTTGACAGACGGATCGAGGACTTCTTTTCTTAATGTTCTTTCCTCTCCGAAATGAATCGATTCAGCTTTTTTAGAGCTTGAAGCGTAAGACTGTATAACTTGTTGATTTAAACCCCAATAAGCCTTAAAATTTTCTTTAATTTCTTCGACGTTCGCTTTGTATGTGTCTTCCCGGATCAGTTTTCCTGCGCGGTCAAGACTCTTTAAAACATCGTCGGCCTTGTCCTTCATTCCTTCACTGTATTCATTATCTCCGGTCATAATAAGGCCTCTTTCGTCATTCGACAAACCGGTCAGACGATATTGAATATGCTTAATCTCTTTTTGAAATTCCATCTTGTCCTTAAGTTCTTCATTCTTTTTCACCGTAGAAGAAATCATAAAAACAGAGGAACCTCCGATTCCAATAATGGAAACGACTAAAATTGATATAATTCCCAGCAGTTTTGTTTTTACTTTCATGATGGTGATCCTTTCTCCTTTATGTCATCAATGATAAAATGCAATTTTCAAATTAAAGATCTTCTTCATTTCATAGTATCGACATTTTTCGTCAAAATTTGAGATCTTGTATGATTGTAAACAAAGAAAAAGCTCTGCCTGGAAGGCAGAGCTTTCAATTGATTAATGAATTGGTTTACTTGGCGGACCCGCCGATTTGGTATGTTCATAGAAGTGATGAAAATAATCATTTGTCTCTGCTTTGATAACTTTCCAAAGCAGCAGGATGGCGATCAGGTTTGGAATCATCATCAGCGCATTCGCCATATCGGCAAATGCCCAGACGGTGACGAGGTTGGCGACCGTCCCGATGCCGCAGGCGAGGATGTAGACCAGCCTGTAGCCCGCAATTCCTTTGGAACCGGCCAAATACTCGAAGCATTTTTCTCCGTAAACATACCAGCCGACAATTGTAGAGAACCCAAAGAAAATCACCGACAGCGACACAATATATTCGCCTGCCGCGCCGAGTACTGAGGCAAATGCCGCGCTCGTCAATGCCCCGCCTTCAAGGCTGGCATTATGGGCCACGCCGGATATCAAGCCGCCAGACGGATCCCAGAAACCGGTAATAATAAGGGTTAAACCGGTCATCGTACACACCACGATCGTAACGATAAATGTCCCGGTCATTGCGACGAGCGCCTGTTTTACCGGATGATCTGCACGCGCATTTCCGGCGATTAGCGCAGCCGTCCCAAGGCCTGCTTCGTTTGAAAAAATGCCGCGGGACACCCCGTTCCGAACGGCTTCAGATACGGCAATTCCAAGGAAACCGCCGGCTGCTGCCACAGGGTGGAAAGCATAATAGAAAATCAGTTCAAAAGCCGGAATAATCTTGTCATAATTCAAAATCAGAATCAAGATCGCCCCGCCCATATAAAGAAAAGCCATGATCGGCACAAAGAAGCTGGCAACCGTGCTGATCCGCTGGATGCCGCCGAAGATGATGATGCTGACAAGAATGACGAGAATCAGCCCTGTCACCCAGTTTTCGATACCGAAGCTGTTCTTTGTAATATCGGCAATCGTATTGGATTGGACGCTGTTGCCTATCCCCAAAGCGGCAAAAGCTCCAAACAGCGCAAAAGCGATGGCGAGTCCTTTAAATCTGCGTCCGAGTCCGCGTTCGATATAATACATCGGCCCGCTTGAATATTCCCCTTTTTCATTTTTTACGCGGAATTTAACAGCAAGCAAGGCTTCCGCGTATTTCGTTGCCATGCCCAACAGCCCGACAACCCACATCCAGAAGATCGAACCCGGTCCGCCGAGTGTCAATGCCGTCGCGACACCTGCGATATTTCCGTTTCCGATCGTGGCGGCGAGCGCTGTCATTAAAGCTTTAAAATGGCTCACATCCCCTTCGGCAGCTGCGTCTTTGCTGTCTTCCTTGCCAAATCCGATCTTAAACGCATAGATCAGGCGGCGAAATTGCAGTCCTTTTAAAACAAACGTTAAAAATAAGCCTGTCCCAAATAATAAAATTAAACTGGGCGGCCCCCATAATACCTTATTAATCTTGCCTAGTATTTCTAAGATATCCATATGACTCACTCCCAACAAAGATAACGCTTTCATAGCTGCAAGAGATATTCTATCACAACGAAATATGGTTATGTTTGTGAAACGACACAAAATGTAATCCCTTACATTTGTTTTTTTAACAAAACTATTTTTTAAAGAAAAAAATTTTAATAGATAACTCCTCATATCAATCCTTTCACTTCATTCAACGTTCACCAATTTGTTAAATTTCACAAAAAAGCGCTTACATTTTTAATTTTACACACGATGCTCTTGCCGGTTCAGAGATTTATACTAGCGGTAGAATCATATTTCATTTGAGGGGGACGACATCATGATCATTGGAATTCCGAAAGAAATTAAAAACAATGAGAACCGTGTAGCCATTACGCCGGCCGGAGTAGTCGCGCTTAAAAAAAGCGGTCATCAAGTTTTAATCGAACAGGGAGCCGGACTTGGAAGCGGCTTTGAGGATGCTGACTACAAAGCAGCCGGGGCAGACATTTTGGTTGAAGCGAAGGATGTATGGGCAAAAGCGGATATGGTCATGAAGGTGAAAGAGCCGATCAGCTCTGAATACGGCTATTTCCGAAAAGGACTTGTTTTATTTACGTATCTGCACTTAGCAGCTGAGCCTGAGCTTGCGAAAGCGCTTGTGGACAGCGGCGTCACAGCCATCGCCTACGAAACGGTCGAAGTGAACCGGACGCTTCCGCTCCTGACTCCAATGAGTGAAGTCGCCGGACGCATGGCTTCACAGATCGGCGCGCAATTTCTTGAGAAATCAAAAGGCGGCAAAGGCATCCTGTTATCAGGCGTACCCGGCGTAAAACGCGGCAAGGTTACGATCATCGGCGGCGGAGTAGTCGGTACGAACGCTGCCAAAATCGCAGTCGGACTTGGCGCTGACGTCACTTTGATCGATTTGAGCGCTGAGCGCCTCCGCCAGCTCGATGACCAGTTCGGCAAAGACATTCAAACGCTTATGTCCAACCCGCTCAACATTGCGGAAGCCGTAAAAGACTCTGACCTTGTCATCGGCGCCGTCTTAATCCCTGGTGCAAAAGCGCCGAAACTTGTCACAGAAGAGATGATTCAGTCGATGTCCCCAGGCTCAGTTGTTGTAGACGTGGCGATTGACCAGGGCGGCATTATTGAAACGGTTGATAAGATCACTACGCATGACGATCCGACTTATACGAAGCACGGCGTTGTCCATTATGCAGTCGCCAATATGCCGGGAGCCGTTCCCCGTACTTCAACGATCGGCTTAACAAACGTCACTATGCCTTACGCTTTGCAAATCGCAAATAAAGGCGTTGAACAAGCAGTCGCCGAAAATCAGGCGCTCGCTCTCGGCGTCAACGTTGCAAACGGAAGCATTACCTACAAGGCCGTCGCGCGCGACCTTGGATATGAATACGTATCTGTAGAAGATGCATTTCAAACGGTAACCGCTGGTTAAGCGGACCCTATCTTTCTGTCAATTGAATGAAAACATTTTAATTACGCTTTCTGACTGTCCTTTCACGAAAAAAAGCCGGATATCATCCGGCCTTTTTTCATTCTGCTTTAAACCGCTTTCCGGCAAACGGCGTTCGCCTTCATCCGAGAAATCGGCTGCAAGTCAATTTTTGAATGGTGTTCCCGTATCAACATACTTAAATACATTCAGAGACGGCAATGGACGTCCTTTAAAATCAAACAATGCCTGATTGTCTACGGCGCTGCCGCCAAACCACTTTCCTGCGTCTTCCGGGTCGTATTCAGCGGCATAGCTTGTGGCCCAGCCTGATCCGTATGTCTCCCAAAGCGCTTTATTTTTCTCAAGCTGGCGTGCCGGTCCTACTGGAATCCATGCCGGTTCCCAATAGAAAACGCCGATTCCGGCTTCTCCTACATCGCTGACCGCTTGAATCACATCACGGACCGCGTTCGCCTGTCCTTGAACGGTGACCGGGTAATTGAGCGTTTGACCGTTTTTAGGGGCTGTATTTTCGTGTCCGTCTCCGTCTTCAGCCGTATACGTATAAGATGTCTCGGCTACCATGACCTTTTTGCCGTACGTATCCGCGACGGATGTCAGGACGGATGTTAGATTCTTCAGTGTGCCATGCCAAAATGGATAATACGAGCTTGCAAATACATCATAGTCGACATGGTGCTGGTGAAGCGTCTCGGCAATCCAAGCGTACCTGCCGGACGTCTCCGGATTGGTAAAATGCAAGGCGACTAAAATATTCGAATCCGTCTCCCGGACCGCTTGGCTCCCCGCATTGAATAATTGGCTCATCTTCGCCCAGTCCGTTTCACCGGCAAGACCCCCGTTTGTTTCGTTTCCGACCTGCACCATGCCGACGTTGATGCCCGCTGCTTTCATCGCTTCAAGGCTTTGTTTTGTATATTGGTAAAGCGCCGTTTTTTTATCTTCAAAGTTTAGGTTTGCCCATGCTTTTGGCGCTTTCTGTTTCGCCGGGTCCGCCCAGAAATCGGAATAGTGGAAATCCGCCAGCAGCTTCATTCCGTTGGCAGTGGCCCGTTTTCCGATCTTAATCGCTTTTTTCAGATCATTATTGCCCCCTCCATAGCCATTGCCGTTGGCATCATAGGGATCATTCCAGATGCGCACCCGGACATAATTGACGCCTGCTTCTTTCAGCGTTTTGAATATATCCTGTTTCTTTCCGGATTCATTGTAAAAGGCGACGCCGCTCTCTTCCAAAGCGATGATACTCGAAACATCAACCCCTTTTATAAAATCCTTGTGAAGCCCTGAAACCTTTTCGACAAAAAGGCCGCTTTCTGCCGCCTTGGAACCTCTGGCGGCTTCCGCCGGACCGCCGGTTCCAAGTGCGCCCAAAACAACAATCAGCACCACAAAAACAGCCACCACGTTTTTCATGAATCTCGCTTCTCCCCTTTCATGATTGACACACGCCAAAACGAAAACGCTTTCATTTTTTTAAGAGAAACACCCACATTAAAGCGGATGTCCCCCGGGCTTATTTTTTTGTTTTTACCGCTATTCTGGCTTCATATTTTTCCAATGTGATTTCGCCGGTCAGCGTTTCTCCGGTCAGCATATCTTTAACGGCCGACTCCAACACGACGGGCTGGCGTTTTTCTGTGAAATTCATGATGAAAATATAATCATTTTCTTCATCCTGTCTGACTTGAACGGAGACGCCAGGCTGATGTTTCACATCAAAAGCCGGTTGAATCGATAGCTCTTTGATCAATGTTTCATAAAAATCCCGATGAAATTGACTGCTTAAGCGCGCACCGATATAGTACGTCTTCCCCTGTTTGTATGAATGGCATGTAACAGCCGGCGTGTCCACATAAAAATCGTCCTCATAGAATCCCACGGGATCTGCCGTATCCAGCTTCAGCACGGTCGCATAATCTTTCAGCTCATAGGACCGGTTTTGATAACGGACCCTATTTTTGTCGCCCGGATAGAGCGTATCGGTTTCAACAGGTTCCATGCCAAACATCTCTTGCAGATCTTGCGGCCATCCGCCTAAATAGGTCAGGTCAGATTCGTTGACGATTCCGCTAATATACGTCATCACCAATGTGCCCCCGTTTGCAGCAAAGGCTTTTAAACGCGCGATTGTTTCTTCACTTGCTAAGTAAAGCATCGGAACGATCAGCAGCCGGTACGGCGAAAAATCCTGTTCCTTCGTAATCACGTCGACTGGAATATCACGCTCCCAAAACGCGCGGTAGTGCTCGTGCAAGGTTTGGGGATACCGCTTGGTTTTCATCCCGAATCCTTGTGCATCTTCGAGCGCCCAATGGGTTTCCCAATCATAGAGGATCGCGACATTCGCGGGCCGGGTCGTTCCGGTGACTTCAGACAGCTCTTCAAGGGTTTGCCCCACTTTTGCCACTTCTTTAAATACGCGGTTCTCGGAACAATTGTCATGACCGACAACCGCACCGTGAAATTTTTCCGATGAGCCGCGTGATTTCCGCCATTGAAAATAGAGGATGCTGTCAGATCCGTGGGCGATCATCTGCATAGAAGACAAGAGGTGCATGCCCGGCCGTTTCGCTTTATTAAAATCGTGCCAATTGACAGCGCTTGGCGTCGATTCCATTAAAAGAAACGGCTGCTGTTTCAGGCTGCGGTACAAATCATTGATAAAGCCGACTTTCATGGCCAAATCAGCTGTGCTTTCCCAATCATTGTGCCAGGCGGGATACGCGTCCCAGCTGATCACGTCCAGATGCTTGGCAAACTTGCTGTAGTCCAGCCCTTGAAATGGAATGAGATCATGCGTGTCAGCCATAAAGTTGGTCGTAATCGGAATATTCGGCGTGATTTCCTTCAACGGAACGATTTCATTTTGAAAGAAAGAGATCGTCTGATCAGTGACGAAGCGGCGCCAGTCCAAACTCAAGCCGTGCACCGCATTTTCACCGATCGGAGACGGCGATTCAATCTGTGACCAATCGTTGAAGGTATGGCTCCAAAAAGGCGTCCACCATGCATCATTCAAAGATTTAAGATCATTGTTGTACTTCTTTTTCAGCCAGTCTCTAAAAGCGTGCTGGCATTGATGACAATGGCATTCTCCTCCGTATTCGTTGGAGACATGCCACATCAAAAGGGCAGGATGGCTGCCGTACCTTTCAGCCAGCAAGCGGTTGATCTTTCTCGTTTTTTCACGGTATACGTATGAAGTGAAGCAATGATTGTGCCTTCCGCCATGCAGCTGTTTGACACGTTCCGCATTGACGCGCAGCACTTCCGGATATTTTTGCGACAGCCAAGCAGGACGGGCGCCGCTCGGTGTCGCCATTATAATCCGTCCGCCGTTCCGGTGAATGTTCTCAAACATATCATCCAGCCATTCAAACGTATAGACGCCTTCCTCCGGCTCAAGAGCGCTCCATGAAAAAATCCCCACTGAAAATGTATTCGTATGGGCAAGCTTCATCAGCTTGATATCATCTGCAAGAATATCCGGACGGTCAAGCCATTGATCCGGATTGTAGTCTCCCCCGTGAAGCATGTATTTTGCTTGTGTCGTATAAATTTTTGGCATAATACTCTCCTTTTTTAGACCATATTCTTCTCCGACTATCCTTTCGTTCCGCCTGCGGTCAACCCTGATACAAAGTTCTTTTGCAGCATGATAAAGATGACGGCTACCGGAATGCTGATCAAAATGGCGCCGGCGGCAAACGTCGTATAGCTGGCTCCCATGACTTCATTGACTAAATTGTATAAACCGATCGGCAATGTATACGACTCTGGCGTCCGCAATATGGTCGAAGACAAAACGAAATCCCCGAGCGGTCCGGTGAATCCGTTCATGGCGACGACCGCGATCATCGGTTTGGATAGCGGCATAATAATCTGCAGAAAAATCCTTGTATTGCTAGCGCCGTCAATCTTAGCGCTCTCATCCAAATCGATGGGAATGGAATCCATATACCCCTTCATCAAATACGTGTTCATCGGTATAAGCCCGCCGATGTACAGCAAAATCAGCAGCCAATGGCTGTTCATCATTCCGAGCATCTGCGCTAAAACGAAGAGCGCAACCAAAGCCGAAAATTGAGGAATCATTTGCAGCAGCATGAATAAAACTAAAGCGTTTTTTCTACCTTTAAAACGAAACCGTGAAAAAGCATAAGCTGTAAAAGAAACACTGATGATTGATCCGATCATCGTAAAGATGCTGATTTTCAGCGAGTTTATATACCATTGCCCGTATTGAAGGCTCTCTTTTCCTGCAAATAATTCTCTATAGTGATCCAATGTCGGATTTGCCGGAATGATAGAAGTACTGACCAAACTGTTGCCGGGATTAAAGCTGGCTCCCACCGTCCAAAGCAGAGGATATATGATAACGGCTGTCATAAAAACCAACAGAGAATAGGTCAGAAGGAGCCGAAAGAATCTTCTTTTCTTCATATGTTAAGCCCCCTCTTTGAAAGAATTTGTCCGTCTGAACTGCCACAGCGCGATCGAGATGACAAAGACCGACAGCAGGATCGTCAATGCGGCGGCTAAAGAGTACTGGCTCGACTGCATCGTCAATTTGTAAATCCAGGACACCAGAATGTCGGTTCCTCCCGCTGTTGACCCGGGAACAGCCGGACCGCCTCCATTGAATAGATAGATAATGTTGAAGTTATTAAAGTTAAAAGTGAATTGCGTGATGATAATCGGCGCCATTGCGATTAAAATCAGCGGCATTGTGATATGCCTGAATTTCGAAAACGCGGACGCGCCGTCAATTGTCGCCGCTTCATACAGGTCGTCCGGAATCGACTGCAGAACACCGGTCGTCACAATAAACACATAAGGAAAACCGAGCCACCCCTGCATGAGGATAAGCGCCAGCTTCGTCCAATTGGCATTCGTCATCCAAGGAATCGGATCGATGCCGAATGCGGCGAGGATTTGATGATTGAATGCACCGAAGCTGTCATTAAAGAGGCCGGCAAACACAAGAATGGTAACAAAGCCGGGCACGGCCCAAGGCAAAACCAGAATCGTCCGGAAAAATTTCTTGAAGCGGACTTCCTTCTGATTGACGACAACCGCCAACAAAATTCCCAACCCGACTTGGAGCGTGGAAGCGACAAGCGTCCAGACAATGGTCCAAGCTAAAACATCCAAAAAGGTCGACCGCCAAATATCAACGGTGAAAATTTCGGAAAACGTTTTAAGCCCTACCCAATCGACAAGGTGGGCAGGCGGAGAATGGTAGAGGTTATAATTTGTAAAAGCTAATGCAAAGCTGAACAAAATCGGAAAAACAACGGCGAAAATCAAAATGAACAGTGATGGTCCGCTGATGAGATACGGATATCCCTGAGCCATTAAATTATGATATTGTTCCTTGAGTGAACTGAGCTCCTTTTGTTCATCGCGCCGCTTTCCGTTTTGGTAGGCATCCCGCAAATTGGCGTAATAGACAGCCAGCCCAAAACCGGTGACAATCACGGCGATGATGCCTTCTGCCAATAGAAAAATCGAGTTATCGCGCGGCACTTCGGTTCCAAGCGTAAACAGGCCCCACAGCCCCATATTCAGCAAATCGCCAAAAACCGCAAAGAACGCGACGCCTAAAAGAAGGAATAACAGACCCTTTATCCATTGTTTATTGTAGAATTGGCCCAAACCGGGAATGATTGATAATAGTAAAGCTTTTTTGCGATGCTGCACCTTCTCTTTCACCTCTTTATATGGACGTCCTGATCATAAATGGCGCCAAACTTAAGACAAGTTTGACACCAATGCTGCGGCTTATTTGCTGCCGCTGTGCTTCGCTTTGATCTGTCCTTGTATCGTTTCCGCGGCTTGATCAAGCGCTTTTTTCGGTTCCGCTTTTCCGGTTGCGATCGTTTGCAGAGCCGCATCCGCCGGCGTCCATACTTCATTCATCTCAGGAATATTCGGCGTCAACTCTGAGTACTGAGATTGCTCGGCAACAGCTTGAGCCGCTTCGCTTTTTGTGACGGCAGGATCATCCGCCAGTTCTTTGACAGCGGGAACTTCTTTTGTGATCTCATATCTCTTCTTTGAGTTTTCTTTATTGGCGAGAAAGACGGCTAATTCTTCCGCTAGATCGGCATTCTTCGAATAAGCGCTTACATTGTAGCTCTTCACGCCGACAAAAGAACTCATATGTTTGCCGTTGGACAGCTTAGGCAGCTTGGCAACCCCGTAGTCGATGCCCGCTTTTTTGAACGGTTCCAGATTCCACGGACCAGAAATAATCGCTGCTGCTTTTCCTTCCGTAAACAGCGATTCCAGCACATTGATGCCTTGCTCCCCAATAATTCCGGCAGGGAACAGCCCTTCTTGATAAAACTTCTGAATGTACTCGGCTCCTTCAACTGCACCTTTGTTATTCAAGCCGAGATCAGCCGGATCATAAGTGCCGTCTGCATGGCTCTTAAAAATGTAGCCGCCGTATCCTCCCATGACGCTCTGTGCATAATAAATCTGGTCAAACAGCGCCAGGAAGCCGAATTTTTTGCCGTCAGCCGTTTTTTTCGAATACTCATACCATTCATCCAGCGTTTTCGGCAGTTCTTTTTCAGAAATCAAATCTTTATTATAGTAGAGCATCGTCGTTTCGACCGCTTTCGGCAGGCCGTAGACCTTACCGTTTGTCACCTGGGATCTCATTGCTGGTTCCGTATAGATCGATTGGATCTCTTTGTCCACCTTTAATTCCTTGATCAAACCTTCCGTTACCGCTGTTCCGATTTGATCTCCAGGCATCGTTAACACATCAGGCCCCGTTCCTGCCGGTCCATCCATCCGCAAATCTTCGATCTGCTTTGCGTAAGGCTTTTCCACGACTTTGACAGATACGCCGTGCTCTTTTTCAAACTGGGCAACGGCATCTTTAATGCCTTCGCCTTTTTCTTTATCTTCCCAGACCACGAGTTCCTTTTGCTTCGCGCCTGATGCTTCATTGCTGCTCTCTTTAGGTCCGCAGGCAGTTAAAGACAAACTGAGAGCAATCACACTGCTGATTCCAACATATTTTTTCATATTCATCATTTGTCTCATTCCTTTTATTGGATTGAAAGCGTTTCACAAAAACAATATAGCATGTCTAAGAAAAAGTGTAAACAATTATTTTACCGACTATAGTAAAATGTTTTACGAAAAAGGCGCGGCTTATGAACAGCCCGCGCCTTTTTTTAATTGGTGCTTTTCCTGACCACCAGTTCTGCACCGATATATAGCGTTTTTACAGCTTTTCTCTTTTCAAGTATTTGTTCAAGAAGCAATTCAATGGCGTTTTTGCAAAGTTCTTTAATATCGATATGGAATGTCGTCAGCGGCGGAGATACGTATTTCGCCACACTGATGTTGTTGATGCTGATGACGCTCACCCTGCCCGGGATGGCGACCCCTTTTTCATTTAAAGCCTGAAGGCAGCCTACGGCGATCGGATCCGCCGCTGTAAAGAAGGCCGTCGGCAGCTTTTCGCCCAATGTTTCAACCGCTTTATCCATCAGATGGTAGCCGTTTTCCACAGAAAATCCCCTGCGGCAAAAAATAAAGCCTTCCTCCAAGAGCCCTTTTTCCCTCATATAATCGCGAAACGTTCGTTCCCTTACGTCCATTTCGTCTTCATCGGTATTGGGATTGTGGTACGTGCCTCCGATAAAGCCGATCTTTTCATGCCCTTTTTCGATAAGAAAGTCCACCGTTTTCCTCGTCATCTGCTTTAAGTCCGGCCTGACTGAATCAAAATGATTCGGATCCGGCGTCGAATCGATAAATACTCCGTGAGGCGTCATCTGCCTTAACCGGGTTAATTCATCATCTGAAAATGATCCGACCGCAATGAATCCTTCAATGTTTTCGGGGATGGCGTCAATACCCCCCGAAATTTTATACGTCGTCAGTTCAACGTTGAATTGCTTTGCGAGCTTCTTGATTTCCAGCCTCATCGTTTTAAAATACACGTCTTCGAGTTCCTCTTTATCCGTCAGCCAGTACAGAAACGCGATGTTTTTTACCAGTGTTCTGATCGTTTTTTTGCGGTAGTTCAGGCTTTCCGCCACTTCAAATATTTTCTCCCGCGTCTCATCGGGTACGGACAGGCTTTCGTCGTTATTTAATACGCGGGAAACCGTCGAGATGGAATACCCCGCCTTTTCTGCAACATCTTTTATCGTCGCCACGATTGCAAAACCTCCATGAACATCTTTCATATTTTTTAGTAAAATATTTTACTAATTTAACGTTGATTTTTGTAAAAGTCAAGTGCTGATTGCCCTATCCCCGCCAATAAGGATTTTACATGAAAACGTTTCATTTGAAAAAACACTTTTTATTGCACCAATTGAAAACCCGTAGTAAACTGGGGTTAAACTTAATTAAATTAATTTATTAAGTCTGCACGTCAAACGAATGGGAGGATATATGAATACTGCAGCCGCTTTATCAAACGACTTTCGCTCTATTTTTAAGACAGAACAGACACCGCAAACCTTTTTTGCTCCGGGAAGAATCAACTTAATCGGCGAACACACGGATTATAATGGAGGGCATGTTTTCCCCGCTTCGATTTCATTTGGCACCTATGCCCTTGGCGTGAAACGAGATGATCAAATGATCCGTTTCTATTCAAAGAACTTCCCTGACAAAGGCATAATTGAATGCAGCTTGAGCGATTTAGCCTTTGACCGGTCTGACGGCTGGGCCAACTATCCGAAAGGAATGTTCCTTTTGATGAAAGCAGCAGGCCACCAAATCGTTCACGGCGCCGATATTTTGTATTACGGAAATATTCCGCACGGGGCGGGCCTCTCTTCTTCCGCATCGATTGAACTTGCGACAGGCGTTCTTTTAAAAGGGCTTTATGGTTTGCAGACAGACACGATCTCCATGGTTAAGCTTGGACAAAAAGTCGAAAACGAATACATCGGCGTAGGCAGCGGCATTATGGACCAATTTGCGATCGGCATGGGGAAAAAGGATCACGCGATTTTGTTAGACTGCCAAACACTTCATTACACATACGCTCCCTTCGTATTGAAGGAACACGATGTGATCATCATCAATACAAACAAACAGCGGACGCTGGCCGGATCTAAATATAATGAAAGGCGTGCCCAATGCGAAGAGGCGCTCCGCGATCTGCAGCAGGAGTTACCGATTGCAAGCCTGGGCGAAATGACGGCGGAAGCATTTGAAGCTCATCAGCACCTCATCCGAGATGAAATTAATCGAAAACGTGCCAGACATGCGGTGTACGAAAATGCCCGGACGCTGAAAGCGCTGGAAAAACTTCGCGGGGACGACCTCGCCGGGTTCGGCAAGCTGATGAATGAATCTCATATGTCTTTAAGGGATGATTATGAAGTGACAGGGCTGGAGCTTGATACCATTGTCCAGGTGGCTTGGGAACAAGACGGCGTCCTGGGTGCACGCATGACCGGCGCCGGGTTCGGCGGCTGTGCGATTGCGATTGTAGAAAAAGACCGGACAGACAGCTTTAAAGAACGCGTGAATGCCGTCTACCGCGAAACGGTTGGCTATGATGCCGCATTTTATACTGCGGCGATAGGCGACGGCGCCAAAGAAATATAGAAAGGGGAATGGATATGAGTGTGTTGGTTTTGGGCGGTGCCGGCTATATCGGTTCACACGCCGTGTATCAATTATTGGACAGGGGCGAAACCGTCGTTGTCGTTGACAACCTTGAGACCGGCCAAAGACAGGCCGTACATCCTGAGGCAGTCTTTTATGAAGGGGATGTGCGCGATCGCGACTTCCTCCGCACTGTTTTCAAAAAGGAACGTATTGAAGAAGTGATCCACTTCGCCGCCAGTTCACTTGTCGGCGAATCAATGAAAGATCCGCTTAAATACTACGACAACAATGTATCCGGGACACAGGTTTTGCTTCAGACGATGCTTGAGCACGATGTGAAAAAAATCGTATTCTCCTCGACGGCGGCCGTCTACGGAGAGCCTGAATCGGTGCCGATCACAGAAGTCATGCCGACGCGGCCGACAAGCACCTACGGGGAAACGAAACTGATCATGGAGAAGCTCATGAAGCGGACTGAAGAAGCCCATGGAGTCAGCTTTGTGTCTCTCAGGTACTTTAATGTCGCAGGAGCAAGGGAAACGGGAGAGATCGGAGAAGACCATCATCCGGAAACACACCTGGTCCCCATCATCCTGCAAACCGCTCTCGGACAAAGACCGCATATTACGATTTTTGGGGATGACTATGATACGCCCGACGGCACGTGCATCCGCGACTATGTTCATGTCGAAGACCTGATTGACGCTCATCTGTCGGCTTTGGACTATTTAAGAGAAGGCGGCAAAAGCGATATATTCAACCTCGGCAGCAGCGAAGGATTTTCGGTGAAAGAAATGATTGATGCGGCGAGAAAGGTCACCGGCAAAGACATTCCCGCCGAGATCGGCAAGCGCAGAGCCGGCGACCCGAGCATCCTGATTGCCGGCTCTGACAAAGCAAAGCAGGTCCTAGGCTGGAGGCCTTCGCGCACTTCTGTAGCAAAGATCATTGAAGACGCCTGGAAGTGGCATTCATCACATCCAAACGGGTACAGGAAGGAAGTGTCAACATGATTGAACAAGACATAGCCGGACTCATTCAAAAAGCGCTTGAAACAGGGTTAATCGAACCGGATGACGTGAACTACGCACGCAACCAAGTGATGAACCTGCTGGGTCTGGACTCGTTTCCCGAAGAAGCCCCTGCGGCTTCCGGCGACTCCATCCCCGACCTTTTGGAAAGACTCGCCGCTTATGCAATTGAACACGGCGTCATAACCGACGACGCAGACGCGAAAGACATGCTGGCGGCAAATGTGATGAATTGCTTTGTTGTAAGACCTTCTGTCATCAATGCCGTGTTTCAGCAAAAATACGAGCAATCGCCGCTGGAGGCGACCGCCTATTTTTATCAGCTCAGCAAAAACAGCAACTATATCCAGACAAGACGAATTGAAAGAAATATTTCGTATCAGGCGGATACACCTTACGGCACTATGGATATTACGATCAATTTGTCAAAGCCGGAAAAAGACCCTGAGCAAATCAAACGGGAGCGCGCCGCTGCAAAACAATCGCGCAGCTATCCGACGTGCCTGCTGTGCAAAGAAAACGAGGGGTATGCGGGACGAATCGGGTATCCTGCCCGGGCAAACCACAGGATTATTAAAGTCCCGCTCGCCGGAGAAAACTGGTATTTTCAATATTCTCCATATGCTTACTATAACGAACACAGCATTTTATTTTCTGAGCAGCATCGGCCGATGAAAATTGATAAGCTTGCCTTTCACAGGCTGCTTGCTTTTACTGAGCTGTTTCCGCATTATTTTATCGGATCGAATGCCGATTTGCCGATCGTCGGCGGGTCTATTTTAAGCCATGACCATTATCAGGCCGGACGATATGAGTTTGCGATGACGCGCGCGGAAGGCGCGTTCTCCTTTCAAATCAAACAGCATCCGGCCATCGAAGCTTCCGTTTTAAAATGGCCGATGTCCGTCATCCGCTTGAAAGGAACTGCGATCAACAGCCTTGTTGAAGCGGCGGACCATATTTTTCAGACTTGGAAAAACTACTCGGATCAACAAGCGGATATCTCGGCTTTTACAGATGGCACGCCACATAACACGATTACGCCTATCGCAAGAAACGTGAGCGGCGTTTATGAAATCGACCTTGTGCTCAGAAACAACCGGACATCTGCCGAGCACCCATACGGCATATTCCATCCGCATGCTGACGTTCACCATATTAAGAAAGAGAATATCGGCTTAATCGAAGTGATGGGCCTGGCCGTCCTTCCTCCCCGCTTAAAGACCGAATTGGCGGCAGTGAAAGAATTCCTGCTCGGTCAGTCAGATGCCGTTGAAGCGCATCACCGGGAATGGGCCGAACAGCTCAAAACCGAATACGGAGAGATGTCCGAACCGGAGCAGGCTGAATCAATTGTACGAAAAGAACTTGGCAAGAAATTTGTCAAAGCCCTTGAGGACGCCGGAGTATTCAAAGACCGCGAAGCTTTCATGCGCTTTATCCGCACAGTCAATCATCAGGGGTAAGGCTTCACCGGTGTTAAAATAGGCGAAAAAATAAGCTTATTTTAGCACCGGATCAAACAGCTCCGCCAGCAGCAATGAAACGGCTCCGTAAAGCGTCGCTTCATCGCCGAGCTTCGTTATCGTCACTTCTGTCTGCCTCGCTTCGGCTGTTAAAGCTTTCTGCTGTATCGTTTCTCGTATCGCCGGCAATATGAACCTCCCGCCCTTCATCACTCCTCCTCCCAGCACGATTTTGCCCGGATTGACAAGATGAATGAAATTGGTCAGCCCGATTCCGATGATCACACCGGTTTCCTGAAAAAGTTCGATACATGTTTGGCAGCCGTTCTCGGCCATTTCAAACAAATCTTTGGCTGTCAGGCTGTCAGTGCTTTCTTTCAACCGCTTTTTCCCCCGTTCGGCAATTGCTTTTCCGCTCACAATCGTCTGCAGGCAGCCGCGGTTGCCGCACTCGCACTTTTCTCCATTGATATCAATGATCATATGGCCCAGTTCACCCGCGATCCCTTCAGCTCCATGGTACAGTTTTCCGTTGATGACGATCCCCGCACCGACGCCGCGGCCGATATTCACGGCAGCCATGCTCCCTGCGTCATCGCGGCCGCCGAACCACGATTCGCCAAGCGCCATCGCCCGGGCATCGTTTTCAACTCTTACGGTTAAGTTGAATTCTTGTTCCAGCACATCTTTGATGGGGATATTGGTTAAGTTTAAAATCGGTGCGATGCGCGACATTCCCGTTTCAGCATCGACCACACCGTGCATTGCAATGCCGATCCCGATGATCTTTTCTTGCTCGACATCGGCACGTCCCAAAATGGCATAGACACTTTCTTTTAAAACTTCCATGAACCTCTCGTTTGTCAGCGGTTTTTTCAGCAGGCTGGACGTCCGCTGCAAAATCCCTCCGGCTAAATCGGTTAAGACGCACTCCACCGTCTCAGGCCCGGCATCAATGCCAATGACATAATAGGCACCCGTGTTGATGTGGAGCATGGTCGGCTTTCTTCCGCCGCTCGAATGACCGAGCGTGCTTTCTTTAACGAGTCCTTGTCCGATGAGCTCTTTGACGATGCTTGAGACCGTGGGAGGGGTGATCTTTGTTTCCTTGGCGATCTCAGCTCTCGAAATCGGCTCTGATGTTCTGATTTTATTAAGAATGATCGATTTGTTCACCGATTTCATTAATTGAAATGTACCGCGCTGCATGTGAAATCCTCCATTTACACCATATCGTAGGTTTTATTGTACCATGGTTAATTAATTAAATTAACAAACGAAAACAAGATAGGTGTTTCCGAAGGCTTTGTACAACATTGCCACAGAAATGGTCAAAACATAAAGGGCACCTGCTCCCTTTACTTTTTTGCTTCAGGGGGGCTTTCAAAGCGCTTCTGCAAAACAAATGGTTTCTAAATGGAAAAATTTTTCGAAAAATTTAAAATGAAAGTGTTTGCATAATCAAAATAATCGCGTTATCATACTTGTATACAAGTATACTCGTATAACTAGGAAGGTGAGTGTATGAGCGAATCTAAAGGCCTTTTATATCCGGAGAAGTGGCTTTCTAGAGCTTCAACTGGTGTTCGCGTCGCATGCGAGCTGAGAATGCGCATTATTTCCGGTTTGATTGAAAGCGGTACCATTTTATCTGAAAATAAATTGGCTGCGGAATTCTCGGTGAGCCGGTCTCCCATCCGCGAGGCTTTAAAAATACTGGCATCGGAAAAAATCATCCGTTTGGAACGGATGGGGGCCGTTGTCATCGGTTTAACCGAAAAAGAAATAGGAGAAATTTATGATGTGCGCCTGGTGATGGAAACATTCGTATTCGAACGGCTTGGACAGGCCAATGTCGACGAACTGGTAACAGACCTCAGCAAAATATTGGAGATGATGAAAGTCTCCATCAAATACAAAGATGCCGACGAGTTCTCATTTCAAGACGTCTTATTTCACGAAACGATTGTCCGCTCCATCAATCATTCTTACATTTTGATGATATGGAACAATCTCAAACCTGTGATGGAAAGCTTTATTCTTTTATCCATGCGGGCCCGCTTAAAAGAAAAATACGAAGACTTTGAACGAATTCTCGATAACCATGAACTTTATATTCAAGCGATCAAAACGAAAGACAGGGATCTGATGCTTAAATCCCTACATCAAAATTTCGATGACGTACAAGGTAAAGTTGAAGATCTATGGCTGTCGCAACAAATGCTGGCGAAAGGAGCCGAACAACAAAATGACTAGTTATATGTTAGGCATAGATATCGGTACGACAAGCACGAAAGCGGTTTTATTCAGTGAAAAAGGGGACGTGATCCAAAAGGAAAGCATCGGCTACCCGCTTCACACGCCGGACATCTCGACCGCTGAACAAAACCCGGATGAGATCTTTCAGGCCGTCATCCAGTCAACGGCGAAAATCATGCAGCAGCATCCCGACAAACAGCCGTCATTCATTTCATTCAGCAGTGCGATGCACAGCGTGATTGCGATGGACGAAAACGACAAGCCGCTCACCTCCTGCATCACTTGGGCAGATAACAGAAGCGAAGGCTGGGCTCATAAAATCAAAGAAGAAATGAACGGGCACAATATCTACAAACGGACGGGAACGCCGATTCACCCGATGACGCCGCTAAGCAAAATCACGTGGATTGTGAACGAACATCCTGAAACCGCTGCCAAAGCGAAAAAATATATCGGAATCAAAGAATATATTTTCAAAAAACTATTTGATCAATATGTCGTTGATCACTCATTAGCTTCGGCGATGGGAATGATGAATCTCAAAACCTTGGCCTGGGACGAAGAAGCACTTGCGATTGCCGGCATCACGCCCGACCACTTATCAAAGCTCGTTCCGACAACAGCAATTTTCCATAATTGCAATCCGGAACTGGCGGCGATGATGGGAATCGATCCGCAAACGCCGTTTGTCATCGGCGCAAGCGACGGCGTGCTGTCCAACCTCGGCGTCAACGCGATTAAAAAAGGCGAAATCGCCGTCACCATCGGGACAAGCGGCGCGATTCGCACGATTATCGATGAGCCGCAAACCGATGAAAAAGGCAGAATCTTTTGCTATGCCTTAACTGAAAACCATTGGGTCATCGGCGGGCCAGTCAACAACGGCGGGATCGTCCTTCGCTGGATCAGAGATGAATTTGCTTCATCAGAAATCGAAACCGCAAAACGCCTCGGCATTGATCCATATGATGTCTTGACCAAAATTGCCGAACGCGTCAGACCGGGTGCCGACGGACTGCTGTTCCATCCATACCTCGCTGGCGAACGGGCGCCGCTCTGGAATCCGGATGTGCGCGGTTCATTCTTCGGCCTCACCATGTCCCATAAAAAAGAACACATGATCCGCGCGGCATTGGAAGGGGTTATTTACAATCTGTACACCGTCTTCCTGGCGTTGACAGAATGCATGGACGGTCCAGTTGCCCGAATTCAGGCGACCGGAGGCTTCGCAAGGTCTGATGTGTGGAGGCAAATGATGGCCGATATTTTCGAATCGGAAGTCGTCGTGCCGGAAAGCTATGAAAGCTCTTGTCTCGGAGCCTGCATTTTGGGACTGTACGCGACGGGAAAAATCGATTCGTTCGATGTCGTCTCCGACATGGTCGGAAGCACGCACAGACACGCGCCGAAAGAAGAATCGGCCAAAGAATACAGAAAATTAATGCCGATCTTTATCAACTTATCTCGAGCACTGGAAAACGAGTATACACAAATTGCAAATTATCAAAGAAGCTTAACCAGCAAAAAATAGGGGAAGAATTGGAGGCGTTATCATGCCATTATTAATCGTAGCAATCGGGATTGTCGCATTATTGCTTTTGATTATGGGGTTAAAACTGAATACGTTTGTTTCCTTGATTATCGTATCGTTCGGTGTTGCATTGGCACTTGGAATGCCGTTTGACGACATCGTCAAAACGATTGAACAAGGCCTTGGCGGAACGCTCGGCCATATCGCATTGATCTTCGGGCTCGGCGCCATGCTGGGCAAGCTGATCGCGGATTCAGGGGGCGCTCAGCGCATTGCGATGACCCTCGTCAACAAATTCGGGGAGAAAAACATCCAATGGGCGGTCGTCATCGCCTCCTTTATCATCGGGGTTGCTTTATTCTTCGAAGTCGGATTGGTTTTATTGATTCCAATTGTATTCGCAATTTCAAGAGAATTGAAGATTTCTATTTTATACCTCGGAATTCCGATGACGGCGGCCTTATCCGTCACACACGGCTTCCTGCCTCCGCATCCGGGACCGACGGCTATCGCGGGAGAACTCGGCGCCAATATCGGGGAAGTGCTGCTCTACGGTATCATTGTTGCAATTCCAACCGTTCTTTTGGCCGGACCTTTATTTACGAAACTGGCGAAAAAAATCGTACCGCAATCATTTGAGAAAATGGGCAGCATCGCTTCACTCGGTGAACAGAAAACGTTCAAGCTTGAAGAGACGCCAGCCTTTGGCATCAGCGTCTTCACAGCTATGCTTCCAGTCATTATCATGTCGATTTCGACTATTATTACTCTCATTCAAGAAACAATGGGACTTGCAGACAACAGCTTCCTGGCAGCGATTCGTTTAATCGGGAATGCCTCGACTTCGATGGTCATCTCCCTGTTGTTCGCGATTTATACGATGGGTATCGCCAGAAAGATCCCGATCAAACAAGTGATGGATTCCTGTTCAACCGCCATTACTCAAATCGGAATGATGCTCTTGATCATCGGGGGCGGCGGCGCATTCAAACAAGTCTTGATCAACGGCGGAGTAGGCGACTATGTAGCTGAATTATTCAAAGGAACGGCCATGTCGCCGATCTTGCTCGCCTGGGTCATCGCCGCGATTCTGCGAATCTCTTTAGGTTCCGCGACAGTTGCTGCATTAAGCACGACCGGACTCGTTCTTCCGATGCTCGGACAAAGCGATGTCAATCTTGCACTGGTTGTGCTTGCAACAGGGGCAGGAAGTGTAATCGCTTCCCATGTCAACGACGCGGGCTTCTGGATGTTCAAAGAGTATTTCGGCCTGAGCATGAAAGAAACATTCGCCACCTGGACACTGCTTGAAACAATTATCGCGGTGGCCGGATTAGGATTTACTTTATTGTTAAGTCTATTTGTATAAAAAAGTTTTAGTGAAGGAGCAGGTACTACATGTGCAATACAATCGGTGTCATAGGTTTGGGGGTCATGGGGAGCAATATCGCCCTGAACATGGCAAGCAAAGGCGAACAAGTCGCCGTCTATAACTACACAAGGGATTTAACCGATCAACTCGTCCAAAAAACGGGAGGCCAAACAGTCAAGCCATACTATGAGCTTGAAGATTTCGTACAGTCTTTAGAAAAGCCGCGAAAAATCTTTCTTATGGTCACAGCAGGCAAACCGGTCGATTCTGTCATCGACTCGCTCGTCCCTCTGCTTGAAGAAGGGGACGTCATCATGGACGGCGGCAACTCCCACTATGAAGATACAGAACGACGATATGACAGTTTGAAAGTGAAAGGAATCGGCTACTTGGGAATCGGCATTTCCGGCGGCGAAATCGGCGCTTTAAAAGGCCCATCCATTATGCCAGGCGGAGACCGGGACGTCTACGAAAAAGCCGCTCCGATTCTCACAAAAATCGCCGCCCAAGTGGATGGAGATCCATGCTGTGTCTACATCGGTCCGAAAGGCGCGGGTCATTTTGTCAAAATGGTGCACAACGGCATCGAATACGCAGACATGCAGCTCATCGCCGAAGCATATACGTTTTTAAGAGAAAAGCTTCTTTTGCCGATAGATGAAATCGCTGACATTTTCGACACGTGGAATCAAGGAGAGCTGAACAGCTATTTAATCGAAATCACGGCGGAGATCCTGCGGAAAAAGGATGAGAAGACGGGCGCTCCACTCATCGACGTCATCCTCGACAAAACCGGCCAAAAAGGCACGGGCAAATGGACGAGCCTGCAGGCCGTCGACAACGGCATTCCATCATCGATTATCACGGAATCCCTGTTTGCCCGTTACCTGTCATCATTAAAAGACGAACGGACAGCTGCGGAAAAAGTATTGGCCGGACCTGCAACAGAAGAACGGCGCCTGGATCAAAACGTGTGGATCGACCGCGTCAGACAGGCATTATATATGGGCAAAATCTGCGCCTATGCACAAGGCTTCGCTCAATACAAAATGACATCTGACCTGAACGGATGGAACCTGCCGTTAAAGGACATCGCCCTCATCTTCCGCGGCGGCTGCATCATCCGCGCACAATTTTTAAATCTCATCAGCGAGGCGTTCGACAAACAGCCGGACCTGTCCAACCTGCTGGTCGCACCTGACTTCGCTGAAAAACTAAAAGAATACCAGTCCGGCTTGCGGAAGGTCGTCTGCGAAGGCATCAGCTCAGGCATCTCATTCCCGTGCCTAAGCACTGCCCTTTCCTATTACGACGGCTACCGCACAGGCCGCTCAAACGCAAACCTCCTGCAGGCCCAGCGCGATTATTTCGGCGCTCACACGTATGAGCGGACGGATATGGAAGGCGTGTTTCATACGGACTGGTATTAAAAACTGCACCCCGGATCTCGGGGTGCATTCTTATTTCACTCAAATGGATTTTCATACTTTGTTCAACATTTCACAAACTTATATTTCAAATTCGTGCTATGATAAATTCAACAACAGAAAAGGAGGATTGATGCCAAAATAAACCAGATATCCGCTTCAGGGATAAAAATTTTTAACCTAACTTGTGAAATGTTTCACAAACTTTACCGACTTCATTCATCCCTGGACATCCTGTTGTAATCAAATTCCTATTCATTCACTGGAGGGTTTACAATGGCAATCGAAGAAAAGAACATGAAACAAAAGCAAAATGCCTCAAACATGATTGATCAGCTAGTCGAAAAAGGCCTAAAGGCATTGGAAGAATTCCGCAGCTTTGATCAGGAGCAGATTGATGAGATCGTCAAACAGATGGCGCTTGCCGGCCTTGATCAGCACATGCCTCTCGCCAAACTTGCCGTCGAAGAAACGAAGCGCGGCGTTTATGAAGATAAAATCATTAAAAACATGTTTGCCACAGAGTATGTCTACCATCATATCAAATACGATAAAACAGTGGGCATCATCAATGAAAACGAACACGACGGAGTCATTGAAATCGCGGAGCCTGTCGGTGTCATCGCCGGCGTGACGCCGGTGACCAACCCTACTTCCACCACCATGTTCAAGTCCCTGATATCAATTAAAACAAGAAATCCAATCGTGTTTGCTTTCCATCCATCCGCCCAAAAATGCAGCCGCGAAGCGGCGAGAATCCTTCGGGACGCAGCCGTCAAAGCAGGAGCACCCGACAACTGCATCCAATGGATCGAGACGCCTTCTCTGGATGCAACGCAAGCCCTAATGACCCACCCGAACGTTTCCCTGATCCTCGCAACAGGAGGCGCAGGCATGGTGAAATCCGCTTACAGCTCCGGAAAACCGGCCCTTGGCGTCGGACCTGGAAACGTTCCGTGCTACATCGAGAAGTCTGCCAACCTGAAGCAAGCCGTCAATGATCTGATCTTATCCAAAACATTTGACAACGGCATGATTTGCGCATCAGAGCAGGCCGTCATCATAGACAAAGGCATCTACTCAGACGTCAAAGCCGAAATGACAAGAAACAACTGCTATTTCTTAAATAAAACCGAAAAATCAAATGTCGAAAAATTGGTCATCAATGAAAATACTTGCGCGGTAAACGCTGATATCGTCGGCATGCCAGCATTCAAAATTGCTGAAATGGCCGGTATCAAAGTGCCGCAAGATACAAAAATCCTCATCGCCGAATTAGAAGGTGTAGGTCCGGATGACCCGCTGTCCAGAGAAAAACTGAGCCCTGTTTTAGCGTGCTACAAAGTCAGCGGGCTTGAAGAAGGATTAAAACGCGCCGAAGAGATGCTGGCGTTCGGGGGAACCGGCCACTCGGCGGTGATTCATACGAACGATCAAGAAGCCGTTAAAGAATTCGGCTTAAGGATGAAGGCCGGCCGGATCATTGTCAATGCACCGTCGTCACAAGGAGCGATCGGCGACATTTACAACGCCTATATGCCTTCTTTAACGCTCGGCTGCGGCACATATGGCGGGAACTCCGTCTCGTCAAACGTAGGGGCCGTTCATTTAATCAACACGAAAAAAGTGGCGAAAAGGAATGTCAATATGCAGTGGTTTAAAGTGCCTCCAAAAATCTATTTTGAAAAACACGCAACCCAATATTTAGCGAAAATGCCTGACATCTCAAAAGCGTTTATTGTGACCGATCCGGGAATGGTGAAACTCGGATATGTAGACCGCGCCCTTCACTACTTAAGAAGGCGCCCGGATTACGTTCATTGCGAAATTTTTTCTGATGTCGAGCCTGATCCTTCAATCGAAACGGTGATGAACGGCGTCGACATGATGGCCAAATTCCAGCCGGATGTCATCATCGCCCTCGGCGGAGGTTCGGCAATGGATGCCGCAAAAGGAATGTGGATGTTCTACGAGCACCCTGATGCTGAATTCTTTGGCTTAAAGCAAAAATTTCTGGACATCCGCAAGCGCATCGTCAAATACCCGAAACTGGGAGGAAAAGCAAAATTCGTCGCAATCCCGACGACATCAGGCACAGGTTCTGAAGTCACTTCATTCTCTGTCATTACAGACAAAGAAACGAATACAAAGTACCCGCTGGCCGATTATGAATTAACACCGGATGTCGCGATCATTGACCCGCAATTTGTCATGACCGTGCCGAAACATATCACGGCCGACACAGGAATGGACGTATTGACACACGCAATTGAATCATACGTATCGTGCATGGCCAACGACTATACTGACGGCTTGGCCATGAAGGCCATCCAGCTGATCTTCGAATATCTGCCAAGAGCATACAAAAACGGCAGCGACGAGCTGGCCCGCGAAAAAGTGCATAATGCATCAACGATTGCCGGAATGGCATTTTCCAATGCCTTCCTTGGCATCAACCACAGCTTAGCCCATAAGCTTGGCGCCGAGTTTCAGATCGCTCATGGACGGGCAAACGCCATCCTTCTGCCGCACGTGATCCGCTATAATGCAGCGAAGCCGAAAAAGTTCACGGCATTTCCTAAATACAGCCACTTCATAGCCGACCAGCGCTACGCGGAGATTGCCAGAACGCTCGGCCTGCCTGCAAAAACAACTGCAGAAGGTGTTGAAAGCCTCATCCAGGAGATCATCTCGCTTGCCAAAGAGCTTAAAATTCCGATGAGCATTAAACAAAACGGCGTGGATGCCGCCGCATTCGAAAGCAAAGTAGATCTCATGGCCGAGCGCGCCTTTG
This sequence comes from Bacillus sp. GM2, assembly GCF_056155945.1. Taxonomy (NCBI): domain Bacteria; kingdom Bacillati; phylum Bacillota; class Bacilli; order Caryophanales; family Bacillaceae; genus Bacillus; species Bacillus sp. GM2. Next base: position 1,031,206 of record NZ_JBRKSZ010000008.1, on the reverse strand, counting down.
AAGATCAGTGCACGACAGCCAATCCTAAGCTGCCGCTCGTTTCAGAGCTGGCTGAGATTTACCGTTCCGCGTATAAAGGAGTTTAGCCAAAAAAGCCGTCATTCCGACGGCTTTAGTTTGTTGACAAAATCCCAAAACGACTTTTAGTTTTGGGATTTTGTCATCCTTTCAGCGTGATTGAAAACCCTTGCAGTCTAGGAAGGCCGAGCATCGGAGCGCAGCGAATGTTGGAATTCGTGAGCACCGACGCGCAGGCCTGACAACGAATGCGAGGATTTGTCGACACGCTGAAGCCGTCATTCCGACGGCTTTTCTTTATTTTCAATTAGGCCTCTTTATTCTCACTTCTCTATCATTTGTGCCAATCATACTATATGAAAATGAAACTCCAACTCTTTTCTTTAGCTGAAATACTTAACAAAAAAATAAAGGTCTTTCCCCTTGACAAAAAATATTTATTATTTGATAATTTGTATATAATTATAATAATTACAGAGAAATAAAGTTTACAATTTTATTTCTCTTAAACTACATTCAGGAGGACGATATTATGTCTCTAATCGGAAAAGAAGTACAACCATTCGCAGCAAAAGCTTACAAAAACGGTGAGTTTATCGATGTTACACACGAAGATCTGAAAGGCCAATGGAGCATTTTCTGCTTCTATCCAGCGGATTTCTCATTTGTTTGCCCGACTGAGCTTGAAGACCTTCAAAACCACTACGAAGCTCTAAAAGAACTAGGTGTCGAAGTATACTCTGTTTCTACAGATACTCACTTCGTACATAAAGGATGGCATGACAGCTCTGAGAAAATCGGCAAAATCACTTACGCGATGATCGGCGACCCATCTCAAACGATCTCCCGCAACTTTGAAGTGCTGAACGAAGAAGAAGGTCTTGCTGACCGCGGAACATTCATCATCGATCCGGACGGCGTCATCCAAGCTGTTGAAATCAACGCAGGCGGTATCGGCCGTGATGCGAGCATCCTGATCAACAAAGTAAAAGCGGCTCAATACGTCCGCCAAAACCCAGGCGAAGTTTGCCCGGCTAAATGGGAAGAAGGTTCTGAAACACTGACACCAAGCCTTGACCTAGTAGGCAAAATCTAAGGAGTGCATTCAATTGGTACTTGAAGCAAATATCAAAGCACAATTAAACCAATACATGCAGATGATTGAAAATGACATCGTCCTTAAAGTCAGTGCAGGCGATGACAGTGTCTCTAAGGATATGCTGGCTCTTGTAGAAGAGCTGGCTTCCATGTCATCAAAAATCACTGTTGAAAAGGCGCAGCTCGACAGAACGCCAAGCTTCAGCGTCAATCGTGCCGGAGAAGATACAGGCGTGACATTCGCCGGGGTTCCGCTCGGTCACGAATTCACATCTTTGGTGCTGGCACTCTTGCAAGTAAGCGGCAGACCGCCGAAAGTCGATCAAAAAATCATCGATCAAATCAAGAACATCAGCGGCGAGTACCGCTTCGAATCTTATATCAGCCTCACATGCCACAACTGCCCGGATGTTGTGCAGGCATTGAACATGATGAGCGTGCTCAACCCGAACATCTCTCACACAATGATCGACGGTGCGGCATACAAGTCAGAAGTCGAAAGCAAAAACATTATGGCTGTGCCGACTGTATACTTGAACGGCGAATCCTTTGGAAGCGGCCGAATGACGCTTGAAAAAATTCTTGCGAAGATGGGCAGCGGCACAGATGCGTCTGAGCTTTCTGATAAAGAACCGTTCGATGTACTCGTTGTCGGAGGCGGGCCTGCCGGCGCCAGCGCAGCAATCTATGCGGCGCGCAAAGGCATCCGTACGGGAATCGTTGCCGAACGCTTCGGCGGCCAAGTCCTTGACACGATGAGCATCGAGAACTTCATCAGCGTGAAGCGCACCGAAGGGCCTAAGCTTGCGGCAAGCCTTGAAGAACACGTGAAGGATTATGATATCGACGTCATGAACCTGCAACGAGCAAAAGGCCTCGAGAAAAAAGACCTTTTCCATCTAGAACTCGAAAACGGCGCTGTTCTGAAGAGCAAAACCGTCATTCTTTCAACTGGCGCACGCTGGCGCAATATCGGCGTACCCGGCGAACAAGAGTTCAAAAACAAAGGTGTCGCATACTGCCCTCACTGTGACGGACCATTGTTTGAAGGCAAAGACGTAGCCGTCATCGGCGGCGGCAACTCCGGCATCGAAGCGGCGATTGACCTTGCAGGCATCGTCAACCACGTGACTGTTCTTGAGTTCGCGCCGGAGCTGAAAGCAGACGAAGTTCTGCAAAAACGTCTCTACAGCCTCCCTAACGTGACTGTTGTGAAAAACGCCCAAACAAAAGAAATCACGGGCGATGAAAACGTAAACGGCATCACTTACGTAGACCGTGAAACAGGAGAAGAAAAACACGTCGAGCTCCAAGGCGTCTTCGTCCAAATCGGTCTTGTGCCAAACACGGAATGGCTGCCTGAAACCGTCGAACGCAACCGCATCGGCGAAATCGCAGTCGACAAACGCGGAGAAACAACCATCCCTGGATTGTTCGCTGCCGGCGACTGCACAGACGGACCATATAACCAAATCATTATTTCAATGGGGTCCGGAGCGAATGCTGCGTTAGGAGCATTTGATTACCTGATTCGGAACTGATATAAAAAAGCCGTTATACCCCTATTGGTGGTATAACGGCTTTTTTTGAAGATCGAAAAATTTAACCTGTCATATCAAACATATATAGGATAATCTAACCTTGCATTTTTGAAATCCATCCAAAAATACTTCTTTTTTTACAAATTTGAGGTATAATGCAATTATAATCTTGAAATGGAGGATTGTTTTGAATGAACCAATTTCATGAATTCAAGATTATTTCCATATTCAACCATAAGAGTGGGGGTAAGTAAAACAACAACAACCTACAATATTGGTTGGAAATTGGCAGATAAAGGATATAAAGTTTTATTAGTAGACGGAGATCCTCAGTGTAATTTAACAGGCTTATTATTGAAAGATGAATTTGAAGATTACTATACAGGAGAAAATAGATTACATAATATAAAAGATGCAGTTCGTCCTGCATTTGAAGGAGCACCCCAACCTATTGAAGCCATTAACTGCTATTCTCCTTCTGAAAATCAAAATCTTTTTTTAATACCAGGGCACATGGATCTTTCGGAATATGATCCTTCCCTAAGCTTATCACTAAATAGTAATAACGCAATTACAACTCTACAAAATCTTCCCGGGGCATTTTATGAACTTATAAAACTTTGTGTCGAAAAATATTCTATTGATTATGTATTAATAGATATGAACCCTGGTTTGAGTGCTATTAATCAAACATTCTTCATTTCTTCAGACGCATTTATTATACCAACAAATCCGGATCCATTCTCCATAATGGCTTTGAAAACCATGAGTAAAATCTTACCGAGATGGAGACAATGGGCTGAAAACTCTGTGCCTTTTTTCGGTAATGCAACATATCCCCTCCCACAAAGGAGTCCAAAGTTTGCTGGTGAAATTATTCAGAGATTTAATTTACGTAATAAAAAACCGGCCGCTGCTTATAATGACAAAATTACTGAGATACAGGATTTTATTGAAAATGATTTCGTCTCTACATTAAAGTCTTATAATATGGTATATGATATTGCATCTGCCAAAGCGGCTAATTTCATTGATTCTTATTGTTTAGCTCAAATTCCTGATTTTGGTGCTTTGAATCAAAGATCTCATGAACATGGTGTCCCAATTTTCACATTAAATGATAAGCAAATGGGTACTACGGGACCGGTTAAAACCCAAATGTTAGAGAAACAGAGAGAGCTAAATATCATTTTTGAAAATTTAGTAAACGCTATAATAAAAACAGTAAAATGAATTTGGCACGTAATCAATTCAAGTTAATTATTAAAGATACACACCAAATTTCAACGGTTTATGAGCATTTTAAAGTACCAATTTTAGATGATTTATTGAGATGGCAATGGACGCAGGCTGTATCAGCTTTAGATAAATATATACATGATATAGTAAAAATTGGTTTAATCAAAACATTTAATAAGGAAATTACTCCAACAAATAGTTTTAATAATTTTTCCGTGCCTGTTTCTATTTTGGAAGATTCGTTGCTCGTTTCAAACGCTTTCGAACAGTTTGTAATCAAAAAATTGTCTTTTGTTTCCTTTCAAACTGCAGAAAAAATTAATGAAGGACTATCATTAATATGGACAGAACCACACAAATGGCAAAAGATAGCCGATAATTTAGGGTTAGAAAAGAAATACCTTACTAATAAGTTGAATCTTATTGCTCAAAGACGTAATCAAATTGTCCATCAAGGCGACTATCCTTCTTTTAATTTAGAAAAAGAAAAACTTAACACTAAAGAAACTTTAGACGTGATTAATTTTATTGACCAAATAGTTGATGTGATACATTGTGAATTAGAAAAAGAATTCATTAAAAGAAAAATGTAAATGTTAAAATAAATATTATTTTCCCCCTCGAATACCTTGCTAGGAATTTTGGTTTCTAAACATTTTTTTTCAGACAAGCCAAAAAACACACAAACAAAATAGTCAACAAACGCGACGAAAAACCATCCCTAGCTTATTCACTGCAGGCGATTGCACAGACAGCCCGTATAACCAAATCATCATTTGAATGGGATCTGGTGCGAATGCACGTTAGGAGCATTTGATTTCCTGATTCGCAACATACAAAAGCCGCTGTGCTGCTTCAATGGCAGTACGGCGGCTTTTTTCGGATCTTTAAAAACCCGAACACAGTTACGCTTCATTCGGGTCTCGATTCACGCATTACAACTCTTCGCCATTCGTCTGAATGACTTTTTTATACCATTCAAAGGAGATCACATCTGACTCCATATTCAATTATATTTTGAGAAGGATTGATAAGAGAGTTTCCCGGAACTTTCCCCCCTAAAATTCAACTGGGTGCACCGTATAAAAATGGTCCCCCGAGGAACCTCTTTTCTTTGCATCAATCACTTAGACACAGACTGATAAATTCATTACTTATAATAATTATAATCATTAAAAGTCGCGATCATATCGTTTTGCGTCCCGCTTTTTCCGCGATTCGTATTAAAGTAAAGCGTCCCGTCATCAAAATCGACAGCCTCTATTTCAAAAAGCGTGTATGCACTGCTGGTAATTCTGAAAGATAAATCGCTGCGAGTAAACAATTCCTTCGAAAAGTCCTGAATCGGGTTTGTTTTTTGCTCTTTAATCATTTCATTGATATTTAAAGGGTACGTCAATATAATGCTCACATTTGAAGCATTGCCATTGCTGTCCGGTTTTGTAAGCGGCACATACAATGTCCCCTGGTAAAAGGAAATTCCTTGCTGAATGAAATGCGAAACATCCATTGTCTGATGATTCACAACAGCTTTCGAATAGTTTAATTTAAACGTTGCTTCATAGTCGAATTTTCCGGTTGTATCATTGAATGTCCCAATAAAGAACCTTTTTCCCGATCTTACGATAAATTTATCCGTCCCAACCGAGTATGTGATACCGCCAATCGACAAATTCGAACCTTGATAATTCAGCACATATGTTTTAGCCACTTTATAAGTATTTTTCGTTGTATCGACGCTGAGCTTCACGATTTTATTGGCATACTTAGTGCCGTCAGACATCGGCGCCACATAAACGCTGACGCTTTTATCGCCCGCAGATGCTTTGACAGCCAAGTCATTGGCGTGCCCTAAATCATAGCTCGTAGTATTGGTATCCGAATTTTTAAGAAGTGCAACGGTTCTATTGCTTGCCGTACCGCTCATTTTCACAGAGAATAACTGCGTCGTGTGATTCGTGTTATTCAATTTTGCAGCGTAGATCACATTGTTATTGCGGTCGACGCACATCCCCTGCATCGCCGTGAAATACCCCGACTTAGACATGGAAACATAATCGGTATACGTATTAAAGTAGCCTGATTGCGCATATGCAGCCGTCCCCGCAAAGCTGCTGAGAGCTAAGATAACCGCTGCTATGAAAACTTTTGGTTTTTTAAACACCATGCCATCCCCCCTTAAATGATTTCCATATTATATCCTTGAAGGAATATTGCGTCAATATAAGATTGATGTCCCCCTCCTTTCTATGCAATATGCCCTCAGAAAGCTTCCTGTTTGTTAAAATTTAGATTAATTTATCATAAATATGGTACTATTATTTTAAAAAAGAGATTCAGAGGCTGAAACAATGAATGAACTTGTGTTTGAAAAGAGAGAATTTACTCAAGACCATGTGAATGTTGTAAAAGCAATGCATATAAATAACTATCCGATTGTTTATATCCTTTATAACGAGAAAAAGAAACCGACTGCATATATTGGACAAACGGTTCAAGCTGCACGGCGTTTGAAAAATCATATAGATGATGAAAAGCGAAAGAGTTTGAATCGCTTTATTTTAATCGGCCATGAGAAATTTCATCAGTCTGCGACATACAATATTGAATCAAATTTAATTAACTATTTTATCGCCGATAACCGCTACCAGCTGCAAAACGTAAGCCAGACCAGGTCTAGGGAAATGCACAATTACTATCAGAAACCCTTTTATAATGAAAATATCTTTCAAGTCATTTGGGAGAAGCTGAGAAAAGAGAAAATTGTGAACGATTCTCTTGAAAACCTTAGGAATAAAGACATTTATAAGTTATCTCCTTATAAAGAGCTCTCGCCTCAGCAGCTTGATATTAAAAATAAGATCCTTGATTTCTGTAAAGAACGTATACAAAAAGAAGGAAATCATGTCATTGTTATTGAAGGAGATGCCGGCACAGGTAAAAGTGTCCTGTTAAGCTCTCTGTTTAATACGATTCAAGATTTGGCTAAGAGTGAAGACTCTTTTTTGAAAGAAACAGATAATTACTTGCTGGTAAATCACAGCGAAATGCTGAAGACTTATAAGAGCATCGCCAACAGCTTACCGAATTTAAAGAAAAAGAGTTTCATGAAGCCGACACCATTTATTAATGAGAAGACCAAGACGGGAGCAACAGCGGATATCGTATTAGTAGATGAAGCTCACCTGCTTCTGACAAAGGAAGATTCCTATAACCATTTCCGCTACCAAAACCAGCTGGATGAAATCATTAAGCGAAGTAAAATCACTGTGGTGATCTTTGACCCAAAACAAGTCTTAAAGATTAAAAGTTATTGGAACGAAAGATTGCTCGAGGAAATCATTAATCAGTATGATGCGAAAACCGTAAAACTGACAGACCAAATGAGAATGAACGCCAATCCAGAAACAATCAAGTGGATTGACAGCTTTGTTGAAAAGAAAGTTCTTCCCTTTCCGACTGAAGACTCCTCCTTCGAGCTTAAAATATTTGAAGATGCTGCTGCGTTTAAAACAGCTATTGAACGCAAAAACAGTGAAGACGGTCTCTCCCGGATTGTCTCGACCTTTGATTATTTACATAAAAAAGATAAAAAGACTTACATCGTTGATGAAGAAGGGATTAACATGCCCTGGAACAGCACCCAAGATAAAGTGACATGGGCGGAAAATCCGAATTCTATTAAAGAAGTCGGCTCCATTTATACCGTTCAAGGGTTTGATTTAAATTACGTCGGCGTCGTTCTCGGCCCTTCCGTAAGCTATGATGAAGAAAAAGACGAACTGGTAATTGATACTTCCAAATACAAAGATACAGGGGCATTCGTGTTACGTACAGATTTGTCTCCAGAACAGAATGAACAAATTAAAGAACAAATCATCCTAAATTCAATAAATGTCCTGATGAAGCGGGGCATACAAGGCCTCTATATTTATGCGACAGATCCTAAATTAAAAAAGAGACTACTCGAGTTAGAAAGGGGAAAATGGTCATGAACGATATCCAAAGCCTGATCAACGCAATCAACGAATTCAGAGATGAACGAAACTGGAGGCAATACCATAACCCAAAAGACCTCGCCATCTCAATCTCCATCGAAGCAGCAGAGCTGCTCGAAGACTTCCAATGGATCAGCAGTGAAGAAGCACTCAAAGCCAATAAAGAAAACATCCGTGAAGAAATCGCAGATGTTTTAATCTACTCATTCATGTTATGTAACGATCTTGGATTGGACGTGAAAGAGATTGTGGAAGAGAAGATTGTGAAGAATGGGAGGAAGTATCCGGTTAATCATAATGGTTGAGACTCTCCTTTTAAGTAGAGAGAGCTTCTTTCCCAATTGAAGACCGCTCTCTCTATCTCCATGATGCGTTGATGATGATGGCGCTCTGCTCGTTTACTTACCGCAATCCCCCCACTTCATTTGCTTTTTAGCACCGTTCGCTAGCTCCCTGTTATTTTTTTAAAAAATGACATTTGTCACCCGATTTTCATGACATCACTTACTAAAATCCGCCTCCCTCAGCTTATACAATGGAATGAGTAAATCAGGAGGTGGTCTGTAAGCCATGAGCGATGTTGTGAGCTTGACGAATGTAACAAAGACATTCCGCCAAAAAACAGCGGTTGATCAGATAAATTTTTCAATTAAAAAAGGAGAAATTGTAGCCATTCTCGGGCCAAACGGCGCCGGGAAAACAACAACAATTTCAATGATATTGGGGCTGTTAAAACCGACGGCAGGCAATATCACATTATTCGGTTCCATGCCGCATGAAAAACGGGTGCGTGAAAAAATCGGCACGATGCTGCAGGAAGTCAGCGTCATGCCTGGGTTGCGTGCAGGTGAAATCATCGAACTCGTTAGGAGCTACTACCCAAAGCCTCTATCCTTTCAAAAGCTTAGAGCGTTGACAGGTTTAACAGACAAGGATTTAAAAACACAGGCGGAAAAATTGTCAGGCGGGCAAAAGCGGCGTCTCGGCTTTGCCTTGGCGCTTGCCGGTGATCCAGAACTGATGATCTTTGACGAACCCACGGTCGGCATGGATATCACTTCAAGAAACCGCTTTTGGCAAACGGTTCAAACGCTCGCAGAGCAAGGAAAAACAATCATTTTTTCTACACACTACTTACAGGAAGCAGATGATGCCGCGCAACGAATCTTGCTGTTTAAAGACGGCAGCATAGTAGCTGACGGGACGCCGCTCCAAATAAAATCAAGAATATCGAAGCATTCAGTTTCATTTATAGTCGATCCCGAACAGTCGCTTGAAAAGCTGTATCAGCACCCGGAAATCAAACAGATTTTTCGTAAAAACAACCGGGTTTACATCGACACGGCCAATACGGACAAAATATTGGAACTCATTTTCGCAGAAAAGATCGGCGCTTATGATATTCAAATTGAACGCGGAAACCTTGAAGAGGCGTTTCGCCAGCTGACAGGCAAAGGAGACGATGTAAAATGAATGTATTTCAGATGCAATGCAGAATGGAAATCAAAAGAATGCTTCGAAACCGATATTTTGTCTTTTGGTCATTGGCCATGCCGATTGCTTTTTATTATATTTTTACAAATGTCGTCAATACGAATGCTCCGAATCCTGCGGCTTGGAATGCGCATTATTTAATGTCAATGACAACATTCAGCATCATGGGCTCTTCGATCATGACGCTTGGCATCCGCATGGTTCAAGAACGGACACAAGGATGGTCGACGTTCATACGCGTAACGCCTCTTCCCGACCATATTTATTTTATCGCTCAAATGGCGGGGCAAAGCGTCATTCATATTCTTTCGATTACAGTCATCTTCTTAGCCGGCGCCTTGATTAACGGCGTTTCTTTATCCCCGTTGGAATGGTTCCTGTGCGGATTGTGGGCCCTGCTTGGCTCGCTCCCCTTCCTGGCGATTGGGACATTGATCGGGATGATGAAAAAGGTGGATACAGCAGCCGGAATCAGCAATGTGTTATATATGGGGCTCGCTGTATGCGGAGGGATGTGGATGCCGCTTGAAATTATGCCAAAAATGATGCAGAATATCGGCTATTGGCTGCCGTCCTATCATTATGGCAGCGGCGCCTGGGAAATCGCTCGAGGTCAAATGCCAAACTGGAAAAATATTCTCTTCCTATTAGCCTATTCAATCGTTATTATGCTACTATCTAAATATATAAGAAGAAAACAAGAAGCGGTGTGAACAAGAATGAAAAAAAACTTCAGCATGTTTCCGAAACGGTACGGCTTTTTTCCTTATATCTTTTTAATCTATTTACTGCTGCCCATTTCTTATTTGACAAATCAGACCTCGGGAATCAAACAGCTGATCGGTTTTGGACTCGTGCTGCTTTTCTTGGTGACGTACCGCCAGCTTTTTTTATTCCGCCGCAAAAAAAATTATTTACTTATTGGCTGGCCATCCAGCTTTCAATCATTTTAATCTACACTGTATTTTATGATATCAACTTAGTATTTTTAGGCTTTTTTTCAGCGAACTTTATCGGCTATTACCGGGAAAAAAAGACGTTCCGGTGCGGCCTTGCCAGCCTGGTTGTTGTATTGGTCGCCCCTTTTATCTATCATCTGCTGAAAGATCCATCCCTGCTTAATCGGCTCTTTTATTTTCTGCCCTTTCTTGTGATTATGCTCATTTCACCATACGGCATCCGCTCCATGAACCGCCGCATGGAACTGGAACAAAAGCTTGATGAAGCAAATCAGCATATTAAGGAACTGGTCAAGCGCGAGGAGCGTGTACGAATTGCCCGCGATCTGCACGATACACTTGGCCATACTCTTTCACTGCTCACATTAAAAAGCCAGCTTGTCCAGCGCATCATCGCCAGCGCCCCCGAACGGGCGCGAAAAGAAGCAAGAGAAATGGAAACCACATCAAGAGCAGCCTTAAAACAAGTCCGGGAACTCGTGTCTGATATGAAAACGGCAACTATTGCAGAAGAGCTCATCCACATCCAGCAAATCCTGCGGGCTGCAGACATCACATTCGAATACATGGGAGGTTCCGATTTTTCAAATATCCCTCCTGTCACACAAAACATTGTCAGCATGTGTATACGCGAAGCCGCCACAAATATCGTCAAACACAGCCGCGCCACCCATTGCACCATTTCCATCTCTCAAACAGATGATAAAATGCATTACCATCAAAGACGACGGAATGGGGATGGATCAGCAAAAAACACCATTTGGTAACGGCTTGCGCGGAATGAAGGAAAGACTTGCATTAATCGACGGCGCTCTCGACGTTTCAACCCATGACGGCACAGTTTTATGCATCGCCGTTCCAAATGTAAAGAAAGCTGAAGGAAAGGAAGCAATCCAATGATTCGTTTATTTATTGCCGAAGACCAAAGAATGCTGTTAAGCGCGCTGGGATCCTTGCTTGATCTTGAAGAAGACATGGAACAGGCGACAAACGGCGAAGAAGCGCTCACCGCCATTCTGAAGCTAGAACCGGACGTCTGCCTCATGGATATCGAAATGCCGGTCAAAAGCGGACTGGAAGTGGCCGAAGAGCTCGCAAAGCAAGGCGCAAAAACGAAAATCATCATCCTAACGACGTTTGCGCGTCCCGGCTACTTCGAACGCGCCGTCAAAAGCAATGTCCACGGCTACCTGCTCAAGGACGGGGAAATCGACGATCTCGCAGACGCCATCCGAAAATGCACGGAAGGCAAAAGAACCTTTAGTCCGGAACTTACCTTCAACGCTGTCCGCGAAACAAACCCGCTCACCGAACGCGAACAGGACATCTTGCGACTGGCATATATCGGAAAGACGACAAAAGAAATTTCTGAGGAGCTTTTCTTGTCGTCAGGGACCGTCCGGAATTATATTTCTGAGATTATGCAGAAGCTGGATGCGAAAAACCGGATGGAAGCGGCAAGGATTGCGGAGGGGAAAGGATGGATTTGAGTGGGGTCTTGAGATAAGCAGCCATCATGGTACAATGGTATTTTAGGAGCTTTGACATTGGCCTTTATAGCTTATCAACTAACTCCTTTTAACATTCACACTCCTGTTTTAAGAGGTATTTCCTTAGTCGATTAATTCACCAGAATATTCTTTTGGTTGTTCAATGTCGCTCTTTTCTCTGTATCACTCAGTGATATACCTTGTTTGATTGGAGTCCAATACTCATATGCATACTCGGTATCCCATTCAATCCATTTAGAAACTACCTTACTAAAATCTCGTACCTGTGTTGACATATCAACGGCTTATCTTTATACATACTCTTAATATGATTAAGCTCTGTCTTCTCCTCTCCTTTTCGAAATCAATACAACCATTTTCTTCAACTATTTTTATTAGTCCTTCTTGAAACGATTGACAATATTCAGCTTCTTCATTTATAAGCTTTTGATTAAAAATACTATTCAGAAATTTCTCTTTCCTATCTGTAATAATCACCGTATAACTAATCGAAAATTATTTCGCTCGGACCAACCAGGGTGCCGTCATGATCCCGGGCGAAAGACGAACGGTCCGTGACGTCAAGCACGGACCGACCGCCAATTGTACTGAAACGCCCTGGGCTTCATCCGACATCTTACCTCCGGTCAAATTCGCCGTTTGCTGGCTCTATCAAAACACCAACGTACAGCAAACAGATGACTCAGCGGCACAACAAGCAACCCATACACCGCGGCCACTAGTACAGCCCCTATCTCATCAGGCCTTTGGAGCAAAACAACAACGCCCACAAGGCCGACCCCAACAAGCATTTCTTTGGCTACACGGCTCCGGAGAATCCGTACCCATGACTGGCCTGCCACCCGCAGCGGAAAGTCACGCTTCGCCTGCAGCAGCGCGGTTATCAATGCACTAATCGCAGCAGCGACAGTGAAAGCAATAACTAATGCAATCAGCGCAAGATTCAACAACCATACAACGTACGCTGCGAACTGCGCGCGGAGAATCCCCTCTTCGGCAACATAGACAACTTTCAGTTCACCGTTGATATCTCGATCACGCAGTGCCTTCACGTCAAAGCCGTGTTTCCCTAACAATTCCTGCGTAGCAGTTACACCAGTGAATACGATGTTGCTACCTGAGACCATGGAAGTCAAAGCAGAATCGTTATAAGTATCGTAGAGCGAGGGCACGACAACAACTAGGACATCGTCCGCAAAGTGAAGTCTTTCCCCTCCTCCTCCTTGGGCTACCGGCAACCGGAATCCGTCGATCGGCCGCAAGAACTTGAACTTACCGAACTGCTCATCGGAAAGCTCTTTCCTCGACAAAAGCTCGGCCTCTTCTCGAATCATTTTGACAAGCCCTTTTGGAATGCTATGATAAGGCACCTTTGTAACAGCAGGCTGTGGTGCATCCATGGTCACCATATCAAGCCAACGCTGGTTCACGTAAGAGATGGCCGAGTACTCTCCAAAATCGGCTGGCATTGGCATTTCTTGAGTATATGTGTAGGAAAAAGCTACCTTATCAAGCGATTCCGCATCCTTTACCAGTTTACCAATCTGCGGCTCCATGTGGTTCATCTCGTCAACGTCTGTCGCAAACACAATCGCAACTTGATCTGCGAGTTTCTTCCACTGAGCCATTTCAGCAGCTATAGCTGAGGAATGTTTGTATGCGGACCAAGCAGGTCCAGCCGCAGCTACCACCAGGAGGAACGTTAACGCCTGGATCACGATGGCAGCTGAACGCAAGCTTTTAACAGCAGGTTGTCTGGTGGCGATCATGGTAGCGCTAGGCCATGCGGAAGCTGACATGATCAGCGTAGCCAACAGGGATACGGTAATAACAGCGACCTGCAGACTGAACAGCGCCTTGAGGAAGGTACCGACATATATCCAGCCATGAAACAAACCTACGTAGCAAGACGCAACCAGTGCTACAGCCACCGCCGAAACCAGCAGCGCCCCCCCGAACCCGGCCAGGTCCTGAACCTGAATCCGCGAGGTCGGGCACCCGCCCAGAACCCGAAGAGCACGCCCACGCGCTCTTAACGACAACCAGAACAACGCAAGCGCCGCAATCAGCGCAAATGCTGCAAGAACAGCGGCAGCAAATCCTCTTTCTCGCACAACGAATTCAAGGCTTTTAAAAATGGACGCATCCCCGCGACCGACCTTCACGCCTTCACTTTTCAGCGTGTCCTCAAACTCGCTCAAGTGAGCCTTTTCACCGGTCACGAGATAGAACCCATCGGGGTAGGAGGTTTCAAGCCGGTCCTTACCGACAATCTTGCCTGCACCATCGCCGCCAAACCAAGTAAATTCGTCGGGCAGATCTCTATCGTTAAGTGCTACGTAGACCTGGCCATCGCCGTCGCTTGCAAGGTCTGGCGCAACCTTGACCAGCCCAAGATTCCAGCGTGCATCGAGCTTCTCCAGCTTCGCAAACGCTTCAGTAATAGAAAGCCCCGATTCGCTGAAATCAAGGTTTAACCTGCTCTCGGCACCAATCGCCTGAGGAAAGTCTCGATCATATAGGTCGGTGATAATCGCCGCCAGTAGCGCAAGCAGAGCAAACAACGCGCCCGCGACAGCCACTATAATACGTTTATACACAAGCTGGACCTCCAAGAACTATTTGAAAATTGCCATGCTAAGCCCCGGCGAACACAACCGGTATCGCCGGGGACTGGCGTAATTGCCTGGATTAACAGATAATGTTCCCCCTTCATTTCATTCCTCCTCATTTATTCAACTATTTTTGTCAATATTTCTACTCCTCAACTCGTTTGTCTCTGCCTCCAATCAATCCTCCAAGGGCTCATATGTAAAGCCTAGCCAGCGCCTCTTGCTTGGCGTAGTTGGTCTGCATCAGGTTCATACTGCTTGACAAAAACGGGGAGCCAGTCTTGCCGTAAACAGCAGGAAACGATTACACCGAGTGAATTGTGTAGAAGTTGAGTTAGCGCTTCACCAGGTGCACTGGGACCCCAAACCCGTCACGGCGGCTGAGCAGGTCGGAGATTGCGTCATGCTCGGATCTTGAACCATAGCTAACCATGACCAGCCCTCGGTTCTCGTCATCAGGACACGGCTTTCCTACTTCGACCGTAATGTCATCACCCAAAGCTTTAATCTCCTCGACGAGGTCTTGATGTCTGGAAAGCGCTGCATTGGCCTCTGTTACGTTCGGCAGCTGATCGCACGGCGGATGAGTGTCTCTTGACACTGTGATCCATCCGTTTAGGAATGCAATTGTTCCAACTGCAAGCAATAATCCTATGACGACACCGATAATGATCTTCGTGGTTGATTTCATGAGTTACCTCCTAAGTTGCCGGGATCGTTGGTCGACAATGGTTTTGACGAACTGCTGGAACCGACCTTATGCCGAGCACCACACGCGTTGATCATCTCAGAGTCGTGCGTAGACACAATAACCGTGCGGCCACGCGCAGCGAAGTCCGCAAACAGATCGATAACCTTTCGCCGATTGGTTGAGTCAAGCGAGGCGGTCGGCTCATCGACAAACAAGAATGCAGCGTCCTTGTAGATGGCACGAGCCAGTGCGAGTCGCTGCTTCTCGCCCCCACTAAGGTGGCTAGCCAACTCACCTTCTCGACCCTGGAGACCCGTCTGCTCGAGCACCTGCGCCAACCGCTCTTGGTTTCCCGTGACACGCCGCCCAAGGATGCTCGCCTGCATGGTGACATTGAATGCCACCGACTCCTCATCCATAATGCCGTAATCCTGAAGAATGAACGCCGCATGATCACGCCAAAACCGCCGCCGCGCCGCAGTACCGTAGCTTGTGACATCGTGTCCGTCTATCAAGATGCGTCCCTGATTAACCGGGAGCAATAGCCCGAGGCAGTGCAAAAGTGTAGTCTTTCCACATCCGCTTGGACCAACGAGGGCTGTCATGACCCCTGGCGGGCACTGAACGGTCTCACCATCAAGCACGGTCCGCCCACCAATTGCTACTGAAATGCCCTGTGCTTCAATCAACATCTGTACCTCCCATCAAATTCTACGCTATAAAAAGCGGCACTCATTTATTCCATTCCTCCTCATTTACTTAACTATTTTTACTCTTCAAGCCGATTAATCATCACCCACCTACCACATTAATAGGGGAACGTTTTTTTCTCTCTTGTAGACAGTGTCGTGACATACTATCTCTTCTTCGTCACAAACATTAATTCCTTTTACAACTAGCAAATTTCACTTGTTGTACCATAAGTAACCTATTGACTGCCGGGGCACAAAGAATTTGTTTCTTGTCAAATTTGCTGAATAACGGCCGGCATCAACACTAAACCTGGAAAAGTAGAGGATTGCACCGCATAAAATAACTTACTGCTAAGGCTACCAAGATAAAACTACAAAATTAAATAAACCTATTGCTTTCCAAAAAATGTTAGTTGCATTTTATGTTTTTTCCTGCAGATATGCACTATCTTTTGTGGAGATGCTTTGGCAGTACACCGAAAGCATCTCCTTTTTATATAGATACATTAATTTAAAAATTTTAAGAATAAATACTCGGGGCGCATAAAATGCCGCGCCCCTCAAAGCGGGGTATTACCCCTATTGAATTCTCAGAGTTTATGAAACTTTGCAATCACCGGAATAAAAAACTATCAATCGGTAAGTGCTTCTGGTAAATTGCTCCCGCATCGACACGGTAGTGGGCGAAAAGACAAGCTAACTCGACCGGTAATCCAAACCTAAAATCCGGTATGTCCTTACCAAAATAAAAACAATGAATATAGATTTAACTCTCTCGAAAATAACGGCCTGCTGAAATCTCGATTTCATAGATAGGGATGATTGCCGTCAGCAGGTGCAAGAAGTGTAAACAACAAAGCCCGCGTCATCCACTATAATACGCTTATGCAAAGCGGGATCTCCCAGAACTTTTCTGGGTCTTGCCATGCTAGCCCCGTTGACAGCAACCGTTTTCCCTTTGATTAGTTGGTGCGATAGTAGTAACGACCCTTAAGACCAGGTGAGTTTATGGCTCCGACATAGGCATTAGAGTAGCGGCCCGCAGCCGTATCAATACTTCTATTCGTTTTATCCACTTTTCCATCGATGAGCTTTTGCACTGTCGAGCCGTGGACCTTTGTCGGGTGGTTGTACTCAGAACGGAGCCCGGCGTTTACGAATCCATACCTCCATGTACCACCTTCCGATGGGTACTGGTAGTGATAACCCGGATTCACCCATGCAAATGAAGGCACCGTAGCGCCTCCCACCAAAGCGATGGACATTGTCAACACGGCGAGCGTCGCTTTAATTGTCCGAGTCAAAGGTTTCCTCTTTTTTTCTCATACAAATGATTTTTCATTATTTCATTCCTCCTCTTTCATTCGACTAATAAATTTACTCTATAAGTTAGTTTGTCACCGCCCACATACCGTGTCGATGCGGGAAGAGTTTTTTCCCTCGTTGGCGGTGCCATATCATGACTCCTCTTTGTCACCAGACATCAATTTTTTCCTCCATGACCAACCCTCGATCCGAGGTCATTTGGTCACGACTTGTCCACTTCGACGAAATACTGTCACCTAGCATTTTGATCACCTCCTCAATACCCTAATGGCTGGCAAGCACCACAGTGTCCTTTACTGCATTCGGTTAGTGACCGAATGGTGCATGTCAGAAACCTCCTAATCTGTTAAAAGCCCTGCTTTTCCCAGTTTGGATTAGTCAGAAAATGAAAGAAGAAGAACAAAAGCAAGTCACCAAATTCAAATCTTATCTACCTGAACTGGATGTATTATGCTGACTCCTGAAGATCATTTGATCCGGTTAGCCAGTGAGAACGTGGACCGTGTGGCTCTATCATTCAGAAATACTCCGAATGTGGAGGAACTCGTACAATCCGCCTATGCTGTTTAATTTATGGTTATATATATCACGGGTGTTTCAGCTTCCGGAAAATTCAGACGGCTATCCTTAAATCTGTTCACTGGTTGTAAAAGGGGAGCGTCGTGGTTTTCGCACTATCAGCGATTTTCGGAAAAGCAATCTGGATGTGTTCCAAAATTGTTCACGCAAAACAGATAAATCGTTATGTAAGCAGATAAAATGGTAATCTCAGCGTTTCGAAAAAGAGGTCAAGCAGATGGTGGAAGAAGTCAAAGAAGCGGATGTCAAAGATGAAGGACTGCTCTCTCTTTTCCCGAAGACGATCCGCCGCTTGTTAAAATTGCAGATTGAATGCCTTTTGTACCTTTTTCTTCCTGTTCACTTATAACATTTATATCTTTTCCACCATATAGGTAAGGACTAAAGAACAAAATGAATTGTTCAAATATCTCAGCGATTTGTTCAAATGTTTCTTCATAGGTTTGCAATGGTTGAAAATAAACACCGACTTTCCGATCTTTAAATATGACTTGAGAGTGTATTTTTTGTCGAATTGTTTGCTCCATATTTTTAAATCTCTCATATTCTTTTCCTCTTGAGGAATCGAAATTTAGTTCAACAAATGCCAGTGATTTTGCGTTATTTGCCGAACAACGATAAGAGATGTTGCTTCGACCAGATCCAACTGTAAGCACGTGATCGTGGAGGTTCGTTTTTTTCCGATAATGAAAGTTTAAAAAGTACGGCAATCTCTTTTGCAATACTTCGAACATATCTCCTCTTTTTCTACATAGGTTAATGACACTTTCCTCATGTCATTAACCTTGATAACCTCAAAAATTCACTACGAAAGGAAGATCCCCAATGAAAGAATCCCCTACTTTAAATCTCCATGAAGAAATTGAAAAACAATTATTAATTGGAGCAGAGCTGGAAAAATACAATGCCCGAAAATTTCTTAACTTACTGTCCGATATGATTGTCAAATATGAATCTACTATTTACGACAAATTTAAGGAAAGCAGATTAGGAGCGTGAATGATTTATGCGAGCTGTTGGTTACGTTCGAGTAAGTACCGATAAACAATTAGACAATACTTCTATTGGAAAACAAAGAGAGGAAATTGAAAAATACTGCAAAAATAATGATATTTCCCTCGTTCACATCTTTGATGAGGGGGCGAAATCGGCTGAATCATTTAAAAATCGTACTGAATTTAAAGAGTTGTACTCATTTGTTTTAGATAAAAAAACAAAATAGATTACGTTGTTGTTTATGATTCTGATCGTATATCGAGGGATAATTTAGAATCCCTTTATATTTATAAGCGATTAACACAGGCGGGAATAAACCTTATCTGTATAGCTGACAATATTGATACAAGAGATCCAAGAGCGAAAATTCTTTACCAAATCATGTCATTAGTTGCTGAATTAGAAAGAGATATGATTATTTTCCGAACAAACTCTGGCATGGAAAAAAGAGCTTCTGAAGGACATTTTAATGGAGGCGTAATTTATGGATATGCATCAAAGAATAAGAAACTTAAAATTGTGCCTGAAGAAGCAAAAGTCATAAATTATATTTTTGAGAAGTATGCGATAAATCAGTGGGGTTATAGAAAAATAGCGTCACACCTAAATACTTTAGGTATCACTACTAAAAAAAATAATTTATGGTCAATAACTGCCGTAAAAACGATACTAAGTAACCCCATATATATTGGCAAAGTAAAGTGGCGGAATGAACTGAGAGATGGAAAACATGCTCCCATCATAGATATAGAATTATGGGAGAAAACACAGCAAGTAATGGATCTAAACAGTTATGTGCAAGAGAAGTTGCATCCTGGAAGCTTCCCCTTATCAGGTTTGTTAAAATGTCCAGAATGTGGTTCAGCCATGGTACAAGGAAATAGCAGTCCAAAATACAAATACTACCAATTCTCCAGAAATAAGAACAGTGGTAGTAAGGCATGTTCCTCAAACCTTGTAAAAAAGGATTATGCTGAGCAACATGTATTTGATCAATTATTTTGTGATTTGCAAAAATACAATGTTAAAGAGCCATTGATTAAAATGATTCACTCATACGCCATGAGTGAAATTGAGCCATTGGAAACAACTATCAAGACGTATGAAGTTGAGTTAGAGGAATTAAAAACGAAGAGAAAAGAACTTATAAATTGGAGGCTAAAAGATATTATTTCAGAAGAGATTTTAAAAGAGGAAATGGAAGATTTACGAGAGGAAGAAAAATTAATAATAACTCGAATTGAAAAATTACAGCACCTCATTAAACTCAGAGATAAAACCTTTTTAACCAATATCATTTCAACTTCACTACACGATCTAAAGAACTTTTTCAATATTATCGAAGATGATGACAAAAAGGAATTACTTCGTTCTCTCATTGAAGAGATTCACGTAAATCCAGGAAAAACTACTAAGGATAGAACGATCAAAGAAGTGATTTATAAGTTTGATTTAAAATATTTGAAATCAATTGAACTAAGAGAAGGGGAACATCTTTTCTCTTTTTTGTGTTTCATATTATAATTACAAGGAAGGGAGGATTATTATGCACGAAATAAAACGTGTCGCAATTTACTGTAGAGTTTCTACCGAAGAGCAGGCAACGGAAGGATACAGCATATCTGCCCAATTACAAACTTTACGTCAATATACTCAGTTATATGGTTGGGAGATTGCAGAGGAATATGTAGATGAGGGAATAAGTGGAAAGAACATTAGCGGTAGCCCTGCAATGCAAAAACTTATTTCAGATGTTGAAAAGGATAAATTTCAAGCTGTTCTTGTTTGGAAGATCTCACGCCTATCACGAAATATGTTAGATACTCTCACTCTATTAGACAAATTCGAAGATTATGGAGTAAAGTTCATCTCTTACTCTGAAAACTTTGATACAGGCAGTCCAATTGGTCGTTTAGTTGTTCAACTAATGGCTTCCATTGCAGAAATGGAGCGTAATACGTTATCTGAGAACGTTAAGCTCGGAATGAAACAGAGAGCATTAGAAGGTTCATGGAATGGAGGCGTTGTATTTGGCTACGATACAATTGAAAAAGAGCTTGTGATCAACAAAAAGGAAGCTGAGATTGTACAACAAATCTATCAACTATATGCCAATGGTAAAGGCTTAAAGTCAATCGCAAACTACTTAAATAAAGCAGGTTACAGAACTAAACGGAATTGTTATTTTTCGATAAACGGTGTAGCTCAAATCTTAGACAATGTTATCTATAACGGGAAGATCAGTTGGTTAAAAGTTGAAAATTGGGATACAAAACGGAGGAGAGGGAAAAATCCAAATCCTATCCTTGTAGAAGGACAGCATGAAGCCATTATTTCCGATGAATTATGGAGTATGGTACAAGCAAGGCGGAAAAGTAAATCATTTAAACAAAGGCAATCTAATGAACCATTTTTACTTAGCAGTCTTTTACGTTGCCCCGATTGTGGTCAAGGTATGGTTCCTGCCATTACAACAAATAAACGAAAGGATGGAACAAAGAAGAAATATCGTTATTATGTTTGCTCTAACTTTCATAACAAAGGTTCATCTGCATGTAGAGCAAATTCAATAAAAGCATATGATGCAGAATACGAAGTAATTAATAAGATTGAGAAGATCCTTTCCAACCAAAATCAGTTATTCTCTAAACTTCAATCTATAAATACTACTTCGATTGAATCTTTAAACCAACTCAATAGTGAATTGAAACAATTAGAAAATCGCCTATCAGAAATACAAGAGTACAGAATCGTTACTTGGAAGCATTTGAGCAAAAGACCTTACCAATAGCAATCTTGCAAGAACGATTACAGCATGTCTCTAAAGAAAAAGCAGAGTTAGAACAAAGGCACAATGAAATCACTGGGCAATTAAGCTCGAACGATGCAAAAGTAATAAAACCAGAACTGATTCAAAAGCTTTTAGAAAAATTCCTTTTAGTCTATAAACAATCATCAAGAGAAAGGCAAAAACAGTTACTTCAACTTTTGCTTAATAAAATTACAGTAAAGCATCCAATTGGTCAATCACGAATGGTCGATCAAATTGAACTCGACTTTGACTTTTCAGAGGTCAATATTTCTAAGACCTTTACACTTATCCACATGTTGTATAGAGAAACGGATAATGCAAATGGTTTTCCAAAGCCAATACCCGCTTCCGACAACAAAATACCACCATATTTACATCATTTTTTGCCTCTATTTATGGTACGGTTCCCCTCGATTAATCCTAAAAGCCCGATAAACCTGCTCGAGCAAAATCAGTCTCATCAGCTGATGCGGGAACGTCATCCGTGAAAACGACAGCTTCTCATCTGCGCGCTTCAGGACGGCGTCGCTTAAGCCGAGCGAGCCGCCGATGACGAAGGTTACCTTGCTCTTTCCATATGTGGCGAGTCTATCCATATTAT
Organism: Bacillus sp. GM2; assembly: GCF_056155945.1. Lineage (NCBI taxonomy): Bacteria > Bacillati > Bacillota > Bacilli > Caryophanales > Bacillaceae > Bacillus > Bacillus sp. GM2. The sequence goes on along the minus strand of NZ_JBRKSZ010000008.1, from coordinate 1,009,039 downwards.
CGGCTAATTCTTCCGAACTTTTCATTTTTCCTTCGATCGCCAGGGCGATGACGTGGGCGTCTGGGCTGATTTTGGAGAGAATTCGTTCGCCTTCTTTGTCTTTGACGATTTTCATGTCCTGGTCGCTTAGGTTTTCCGGTGCTTTTTCGTCCGGAAGTTCGATGATGTCGACTTTTGCGTATGCCGAAAGCCGTTTTATGTATTCATCGATTCCTTGTTTTAAATATTTTTCTTTTAGTTTTCCGATTGCTACGATTGATATATTCACAGGTCATCCCCACTTTAAGAACAAGTTATTCAGATGCATTATCCACAATTGTGGATAAAGGTTGTGTATTTAGTGTCCGATCATTCGTTCCCCACTATATATACTGCAGGCTTATCACACAATTCACAGGTTGTGGATAAACTGTGTGTATGTTCGATTTTTCTGATTTCCGGGGCCAATTCTTCCTCATCCACATACATGTCAATGACCGTTTCAATATGCTCTTCGCAAGACTTCATAAAAGTCCCTCCAATATCTGTATCATTGGGCTCTTTTATAAAAAAGCTCCTTATTCAATATACCCTATTTATGCACATGTTAGTAGGTTTTAGCATGACTTCACGCGGTTATCCACAAGCTTTTATATTCCTCTGGATAACTCTGTTCTCTCCAAATAAAAAACACCAGCCAATCTCGCTGATGCTTTAATCTTGTTTTTATACTGCTTCTCTTTTTTCCTGAACAACTAAAGAATGCTGATTTGTAATATACTGCAAATATGAAACGTTAAGAATGAAAGTCCAAAACCCGTTAACCTGCTTTTCCGACAGCCCAATAAACGCTTTTCTAACCTTAAATGCACTATATAAATTTACCGTCCAAAAAAGGAGGAATGAGAGCTGCGGGAGAAAGCTGTGTCCGGGGCGCAGCGGGAGAAGCAAAATGCTGTTGCTGTATGGCAGCAGGTCTTCACTTTGAAATGTGATTGAATAAAAAGTCCAAAAAGGCTCCAAAATTGAAAAGACGCTTAACAGCAGCGTCACTTTAATGGCGACATACGGGAGCTTAATTTGGCATCGTTCTAAATTCTTTCTTCTTGAGAGAAACCAATACGGGATGTATATGCCGGACGTTATGATCGTTAATAACACCGCATATAAGGGTTTTATTTTCGGAAATTCCTCTAATTCCTTACTCATGCTGAAACACTCTTCTTTCCTTAAAACTGTTCTTCCAGGTCTTTTTATCCTTGTCATCTATACTTTTCCACTTTCCATATCAAAATGTACTATATTGAATCCAATAAATCAAAATCCATTGAAGTGTTAAATTGGGATTTTCTTAGGTATATGGATTCTTTTTTTTGACCGGAATAAAAAAACTATATCCTTTTGCCCATTCCTTATTTCGTGTTCATCTGCAGAAATTCGACAATCAATAGGACATTATTCGTCATATTTTTACCTTTGTAATATGCAATCTGTCATTACGCAACATAAAGGGGTTCTATCGAATCATTTTGTCTTTTTTTCGTTATTTTTCGTATCTCTCAACTAGGAATAATGACACGCTATGTTCCATGTGGAACATTGGATATGAAAAAAGATCAAAGCTTTCACAGCTTTGATCTTACAGTCTCTTGCTCATATGCAAATCTGTCGTCTCGAAATTCATTTTTTCATATAGTCGCTTCGCTTTTTTATTATGGGCGAATACATGCAGGGACAGCTTTTTGACTCCTAATTGCTTTGCCTCCTCTTCTAAGACGGCTAAAGCCTGCTGGCCGATTCCCTGGCCGCGGTACGCTTCATAAAGCCCGAAATCGTAAATAAACGCTTCCTTTTGAGGGTGGTGCGGATCAGCGTAGATCCAAACCCAGCCTGCGGCGTTCCCGCTGTCGTTCATGATTGACCATAGATAATGGTTGATCGTTTCAATGCCGTTTGGCAAAAGGGCCGCAAACTGCTCTTCTGCTTTCTCCATAGCTTCCGCCACTGTCCATGTGCCCGCTTTTACTTTCTCCATGGCGTAATGCTGGATGGAATAGGTCTGGTATATCTTAAAGTCCTCTTCCGTCATTGGCGTCAAACGGATTTCCGGCTTTTTTCTCGGTTTGTTCAAGTCAATTTTAATTTTCGATTTCAACATCAAATTGTACTTCACTTCCTTGTTTATAGATCATGATGCTTTGCTCAGCCATTCGCTTTTCGGCTCGGAAAGTTTATTGATTCTGTGCTGAATGTAAATGATATTCAAAAGGAAGGCAAAAATCGATCCATTCGCAGGTTCTTTGCCTGAAAGCTTGTTTAATGAAGCAGTCACCACCAGTGCGCAGTATATCAAAACACCTGCGGACAGAATCAAAATCACGCGGTCGAGCAACATATACAGGCTGTAATGCATGTCAGGAAAAGCGATTTTTGCTGATATTCTAATTGGAATAGAAAATAAATGATAAAATATGATAGCTTTTAACGTGGTGTAGGGAATATCATGATAAGGCAGCAAATCGAAGCTTTTTTTCCTGGATAGAAACCAGTATGGTATGTAAACCCCCAGTGTGATCAGACATAGCACAAAAACGGACAAGATACTTCTGCTCTTTACATTAGACAGCGTTTTCAACGCAGCCTGCACATTGTCGTTCATATCATTCCTCCGGACACTCGTTTTCCAAACAAATGAATTGAATGAATTTTTTCATAGCAGCGGCACACCCCCTCAATATATTCTTTTCTCTTGTTTTAGACAATATGACTTAGGTACCAATGTGACAAAAGAACCATTTTTTGAAGAGGTTGCTGTCTTCACGATTAGCTGAAAAATGTGTGACAACCGTTTTTATGTCATAAGAATGACACAAAAGCAAGAGCCTGACTGGAAAATCAGGCTCTTTTGTCTAACGCTATATACTTTTTCGAAGAGAAATCCGCCAGTTGATGCCTGTGCCAATATGGTATGTTTTAGCAAATGATCCTTGGTTGAGGGCAATGCCCAAGCGGTCTAATGAATTGATATAAACAACCGGCTTGCCTACAGGCATATCGGCAAACGACCGGCCAAATGCCAACGTTTGCTGATAGACTTTTGTGTCTTCATGCTTGATGACGACTTCTACTGGATCTCCGTATTGAACATCAAGTGACTTGAAGAGCGTCCGGCTGATATTCGTCCAAAGGTTTCCAAACCGGACATCTAAAATATCGATCGTTCCGGTTATCCAATCATTTTCGATGTACGCTTCCATGACCGGCAGTTTGACGATGGAATCTATAGAAACTTCCGGACCGATCCTGTCGAAGCTGAGAGCGCCGGCTGCCAGTCTTGCCCCGGTGTAGGCGTAAATGTCGCGTCCATGGAATGTATGTGATTCGCCTGATTTTGGAAGCCTGTTTTGCGCTTCATCAAGATAGCGCGCCTCGGCAATTCCATTTTGCCGGCTGATGTGGGTGAGTGTTCCGTTGTCTGGTGTGATGATATATTGATTGGAAGAGGTTCTGACTGCGACGCTGCGGCGTTCTGAGCCGACCCCTGGATCGACGACCGACACGAAGACAGTGCCTTCAGGCCAATAAGAAACGGACTGCAGCAGCCGATAGGAAGCTTCACAAATGTGAAAAACGGGAATGTTGTGCGTCAAATCAAAAATCCGAATTGAACTGTCAACCGAATAAGCCACACCGTACATCGCATTTACCGCCCCGTCATCAAGGCCAAAATCAGATTGTAATACAAGTGCATGCTGACTCATCCTATCTCCCTTTCCGCCCTGATCTTTAAATCCTGCATTAAATCGGCCATTTGTCAGAATATTAAAGTCATCATATCGTACGCAAAATTGAAACGCAATATGATGCTTTGTCCATTTTTTACAAACTATAATTTTTGCAGGGCAAAAACTTGGAATTCACACCCAAAAATTCGATTATTCACTCAGAAAAAATCTCATTTCACTCTCCAAAAATCACATTTTTTCCTTTTGACGATCATTCGTTGGGCGCTTCATAATAAAAAAACAGCCCGGCAGTACCGGCCAGACTGTCTTTATCAGCTTCCTAATTGGGATCGGGTCAGCTTTACTTCTGTTGTCTTTTCTTTTCCGCCCCGCAGGTATTTGATTTTTACCTTGTCGCCGACGTTTTTGGTGTAAAGCTTTTTACGCAGATCAACGATATCGTAAACACGGTCACCGTTAAATTCGACGATGACATCGAGCTCTTTCAGACCGGCTCTGCCTGCAGGAGATACCGGCTGAACACCCATCACAACTACGCCTGATGTTACGTTTTTCGGCAGTTTAAGCGTTTCCTGCCAGTGGTAGCTTGCGATATCGCCAAGTGATTTCATCTCAATTCCGAGATACGGCCGTCTCACTTCACCGTACGTTTCCAAATCTTCGATAACCGGAATGGCAAGGTTGGCCGGAATGCTCAGACCGATGCCTTCGACGGCTGATTCAGCGATTTTCATCGAATTAATGCCGATGACTTTTCCATCAATATTAAACAGCCCGCCTCCGCTGTTACCCGGGTTAATGGCAGCATCCGTCTGCAGTACTTCGGCGTTCCAGTCCGGCTGTCCGTCTCCGTTGGAATCGACCGGCACAGCGCGTTCGGTTCCTGAGATGATTCCTTGTGTAACAGAGCCTGAAAACTGCAGGCCGAGCGGGTTTCCAATCGCGATGACAGGCTCGCCTGTCTTCACTTTATCAGAATCTCCAAATTCGGCAGCTGCTTTTATTTTGTTGCTGTTGACTTGCAGGACGGCCAGATCCATCAGCTTATCGCTGCCGATCAGTTTTGCCGGAATCCGTGTTCCGTCATTCAGGCTGATTTCTATTTGGGACGCCCCTTCAATGACATGGTGGTTTGTCACAATGTGGGATGTGTTGCCGTCCTTTTTATAAATAACGCCCGAGCCTGTTCCCGCTTCGCTGTCACCATCCCATACACCTGTCTTTTGGATGTTGATAACGCCGACAACAGAATCAGAAACCTTAGAGACCATTTGCGTGACTTCATTATTCACGTTGACGGATACATTGCGGACCGTCCCGCCCTGCTGTGCTCCTTGGCCGCCGCGCGCTTCGATGACTTGCAGATTATACGGCAGCCATCCCTGCTGCGAGAGATACGGCAAGGCAAACACTGTTAAAAGAGCGCCGATGACGGCGCCGACCAGGCTTGAAAACAAAAAGCTTCTCCAACTTCTCACCGGCTTTTCCCGAACGAATTTTTCCTCATCATGATTAAACTCCACTATATTCAAATCCTTTCAAGGAACGATATATGTATATAGTGTGGATCATCTGCCTGCAGATTAATCATTCAATCAGGAAAATTTACACCGCTACGAGAGGCGTCGGTTTCTTAGGATCGGTATCATATAAGTCAAACGTTTCTCCTGCCGCAAATCCTTTGGCAGCCAGCGTTTGCTGCACAGACATTCTTGCCAGCTCTTTCATGTTGTTGTCCTGGCTTAAATGAGCCAAATAAATTCTCGATGTCTCATCGCCGATTACATCGGTCATTGCGAGTGCCGCGTCCTCATTGGATACGTGTCCGACGTCGCTTAGAATCCGGCGCTTGATGTTCCACGGATAGCGGCCCATTTGCAGCATGCCGACATCATGATTGCTTTCAAAAACAAAAGCGTTTGCCGAGCGGATGATGCCTTTCATTCTGTCGCTGACATAGCCCGTATCCGTAATCAAAGCGAGCTTTCGGCCATTGTAATGAAAAACGTAAAACATCGGCTCTGCGGCATCATGGGATACCCCGAACGATTCGACATCAAGGGAGCCGAATGACTTGACGGTTTCCATTGGAAAAACGAACTTTTGGCCGTTATCCATTTTGCCGATATGCCCTTCCATCGCCTTCCACGTTTTTTCATTGGCGTAAACGGGCAGCTCATATTTTCTTGCCAGCACGCCAAGCCCTTTTATATGGTCACTGTGCTCATGTGTAACAAAGATGCCGTCGAGCTGATCAAGCTTTCGATCAATTTGCGCCATCAGCCCTTCCATCGCCTTCCCGCTAAGTCCTGCGTCAACTAAAAAAGCGTGGTCATCGGTTTCCAAATATAAAGCATTACCGGTACTCCCGCTCGCAAGTACGCTAAATTGCAGGCTCATGGTTTCTCACTCCATTATGATTTTTCCTTTTTCTCTTGTGATTGAAGAAGCGCTCCGTCCCGTGCATCCACGATAAATTCTTCGTGAATGGTTTTATCGTCCGTTTTGCGCTCCACTTCGATCCGCCAAACGGGCACGAAAATTTGAGCGCTTGCCAGCGGATACTGCGTGAAATAGCCAAGCTCGGCTGATTTAATTTTGCTGTACTTCTTCAAATAATCCGGGTAGTACAAAGCTTCAACCGCGCCGACTGCAGAGATCAGATTTTCCGTTTTGACTTCTTTAATATCCTGCAGCATTGACTGCTTATAAGACACGACTTCGTTTTTATTATTCAGGTACAGAACGACTTCGCCCATCTCGTTGTTATCATCATTTTGCCGGTCCTGAAAAATGTAATTCCCATTATAGGTTTGGAAGAAAACGATCTGTTTTCCGGACTTATCGACCTTCCAAAGCTTGTACTTATTGCCGTCGATAATCTCTTCATTCACGATTTCCTTTGCTTTTGTCTTCATATCCGTTTTCGGAAGCGCAATGGGTGTTTCAAACTCCATTTCTATTTCTGTCAAAGCGTTCTCTTTTGCGGTATTCATTAACGCCTTCGGCTTTTGCCCTTTTAACGATTTAATCTCGCTTTGCTTAAAGACTCGCTTTTGTGCAGAGATTGAGGAGCCTTTTGACGTCTCTTTAGACAAATTGCCGTATGAAATATGGTCTGCTTTCATATCCTCCTGCAGCGTTGATTTTTCTAAAATCGGAAACTGATTGTTGCTGCGCTTATCAAAGTATTGAAAGGCCAAAAAGATATCAAGGATGAGGAAGACGATAATGAAGATTGTTTTTGTTCTATTCCACTCCATTTTCTATGCCCTCCTTCACCGCTGAATCCTTCTTTGATACCGGCTTTACCGTACCGTTTATTTTAATGCACCATGTCGGCACAAGTTTGACAAGAGGGTCTTGTTCCTCTGATACTGAGACCATTTCATAGGCGGGGAAAATTTGCTCAATCTTATCAAAGTCATACTCTTCATTGTCTTGCAGGAACTGAATCAATTCTTCTCCGCTCATGATTTCTTTATCCTTTTTGCTGACCGGATTTGCGTTTGCGCCCAAGACATATGTCGGGTGTTTATAGTCCAATATGTCGTTGTTTGCCCAGCGAAGTTCAATCGATGTCGTTCCGAAAGGCTGGTTTTGGCTGTTAACGACCGGCAGCTGATCCATAAACAGATTAAAGTTGATCTGCTGATTTTCATTCAAACCGAAAAATTGATAATCATCCGTCCAGCTTCCCGTGTCGTTTAAATATTTGAAGCTTTTATTGATCAGCTCTCCATTTTGATAAGAAGTACTCGGTTCCAGGTTGCGGTGCTGGAACTTAATCTGTCTGTTGTTCGAGTAGATCTCCAAAAGGCTTGTTCCATCCGTATATACCGGTCTGTTTAAGTTGGTTTCCTGCCGCACGGTTTGCGGATCATCAAATAAAGCTTTTTTAAAACGCGTCGGGCTGATCGTTTCTGTAAAATACTCTTTTTCAGACAGCTTCAGCCGATTAACCGGAAGCAAGACATCTCTGCGCGAATTGATTGCAAAATCCTCATAAAGAGGCATCTGCGACTTTTCTTTTTCAATGTCTGAAAGGATGTTGCGGTAATTTGCCGATTCAATCACCGCTTCAACAACCGTCTCTTTGCTGAAGGATACAAAATAGATCTTCTTCATGCCCCGTCCTTCATTGAAAGGAAGAACGATTCTGTCAAAAGAGTTGTATTCATAAGAATTGGCGGACCATTTGAAAAGCGGCTGCAGCACATCGATCGGAATGTTGTCGCTGAAGACGAGATCCAATTTGGAGTCTTTATTTTTAGCGTATAGCCAGTTTTTGAACTGCTGCCTGTCAAATTTGTCCGAGATATCCTTTAACGATTTGACTTCCCATCGTCCCATGTCATCCCAGAGCTGAGAATAGAGCGTCGTGTCATTCAGCAAATAATGCTGTCCATTCTCATGAATGAACATTTGCTGCGGTTTGACGGCTTCATTTAACAACTTTGTCTGGTTTGTAATCGGCTGTTTGTCGCTGACCTGAGCCTGTGAGTCTTCAACTTTTTCGTAATTCCCCTGAAATCCCCAAATATTAAAAGTAAAAAGAAGACTGATCAAAACCAAAAGGGACAGTATTATCGTTTTAATTGTTTCACGCTTCATCCCAATCATCCTCTTGTTCTTCTTTATACGGCAGGGTAAATGTGATCGTTGTTCCTTTTCCTTCGATGCTGTCGGCCCAGATGTCGCCGCCATGGGCTTGTACCATTTCTTTTGCGATCGCAAGACCGAGTCCCGTACCGCCGAGTCTTCTTGTTCTGGCTTTATCTACACGGTAGAACCGCTCGAAGATCTTCTCCACGTCTTTTCTCGGAATGCCGACACCTTCGTCTTTGACACTGACATAAAGAAGCTCTTCTTCTTCATTTACATCAACAGAGAACGTGATATGGCCTCCTTCAGGGGAATATTTCAATGCATTTGAAATGATATTATCCAGCACTTGCGTAATCTTGTCCGGATCGATTTCAACATACAATTCTCTATCCGGCAGATTGCTGATAAACTCAACATGCTGCTCTTTCGTCATTTCAAAGCGTTCAATAATCAATGAGAAGAAACGGATAAAATGAATCCATTCTTTATTGAATTGATAATCTTTGCTATCAAACTTTGAAAGCTGCAGCAGGTCGTTGACAAGCCTGATCATGCGCTCTGTTTCATTCTGTGTCACATTCAAGAAGCGCGGCGCAATGTTTGGATCCTGCCATGCCCCTTCCGCAAGCGCTTCTAGGTAGCTGCGCATCGTTGTGAGCGGCGTTCTGAGCTCGTGGGAGACATTTGCAACAAACTCTCTCCGCTCTTGATCGATCTGCTCTTGTTCTGTGACATCGTAAATGACCGCAATCAATCCGTCGATCTTTCCGTGTTCTTTTTGGATGACCGAGAAATTGACGCGGAGCACAGACGTCCGTTCTTCCTGTTCAATTTCAAGAAGCAGGGAATCCTGCTGTTCAACCAAATCTTCAAACGTGTATTCGTCTTCAAGGCCGAGCAGCGAAGTGATCGGCATTTCAAGAGCCGTTTCACGTGAAACATTTAGAAGCTCCAGCGCCGGCGTATTAAGCAAAATAATCGCGCCATTTCGGTTAGTCGCGATAACTCCGTCTGTCATATACGCAATAACAGAAGATAGTTTTTTTCGTTCGCCTTCTGTCATGGACTGAGCTTCTTTCAGCTCTCTTGTTAAATAATTAAACGTTGTGGCCAGCTGGCCGATTTCGTCGTTTCCGTACTTCCTGACTTTTCTTGAGAAATTTCCTTTCGCCAGTTCAATGGCCTGTTTTCTCATATCTGACAGCGGATGTGTAATCGTTCGCGCGACAAAAATCCCGAGAAAAGCAGTGATTCCAAGCGCAATAAAAGTTCCAGACGCTAAAATGGTGTTGATCGTCCGGATTTGATTGTAGACATTATCCATCGATGCCACGACGTAAATGGCCCCGATTGTCTCTTGATTCGATTTTTTAATCGGTGTGACCGAAATCCGCACTTTGCTGTCCCGCTCCGGGTCGAAAAATTTATTTTCGTATGGAATGCCGACAAGCAGCGTCCTTTTGATAATGCCCTCTGTTGTCTTTTTCCCCGCCACCTCCCGGTTATAAGGATTGGAGGTCGCGATGACTTCATAGCTTTTATCAATCAGACTGACTTCGAGAATTTCTCCTTCTTTGCTGAAATCATTTAGAATCCGCTCTGCATCTTCCTTCAAGGTAGACGAGGAAGATGTGCTTCTATCCTTCGTCATTTCCTGTTCCAGATAATACGATAGGTTGTTCACCCGCTGATCAAGAGAGTCATTATATGATTTAAGAAGTGACTTCTCCATCTCATTGACAAAGTAGACGCCGATAATCTGCATGGCGACGATAATCAGCAGAACGTATATTAAGGTAAACTTAAAATGAATCGAGCGAAAAAAACTTACTTTATTCATTTGTGTATTAGTCCTGTTCCGGATTTCTCAAATAGTAGCCGACACCGCGCCTTGTAACGATCCAGCTTGGGTGACTCGGATTATCCTCGATTTTTTCGCGAAGGCGTCTAACCGTAACGTCAACTGTCCGGACATCCCCAAAGTAGTCGTATCCCCACACGGTTTGCAGAAGATGTTCACGCGTCATGACTTGCCCGATATGTTTTGCAAGGTAATGCAGCAGTTCGAATTCCCGATGTGTCAGCTCGATTGTCTCGTCGCGTTTTGAAACGACATAGGCATCCGGAAAAATGACGAGCGATCCGATTTGAATTTCGTTTGAAGACGATTCTTCTTCGGCAGGAGCCGCTGTGTTCTGTCTTCTCAGGTTCGCTTTGACACGCGCCAGCAGTTCGCGGGTGCTGAACGGTTTTGTCACATAATCGTCAGCGCCCAGTTCAAGGCCGATGACTTTATCGATTTCCGAATCCTTTGCTGTCAGCATAATGATGGGCATATCATATTTTTTGCGGACTTCACGGCACACTTCCACACCGTCTTTATTCGGAAGCATGATGTCGAGCAGAATCATATCAGGGTTGAGATCCTCAACCATCTGAAGCGCTTCATTGCCGTCGTATGCGCAATGGACTTCATAGCCCTCTTTTTTCAGATTAAACTCTAAAATATCAGCAATCGGCTTTTCATCATCTACAACTAGTATCTTTTTTTCCATTATTCATTCCTCCTGGTTCAGAGTTTGGATACAGCCAGCGGATGGCTGTCTATGTTTTATATCAAAGTACACTGCATGTCATCATTAAAAAAACACTTTCTAGAAATCGAAATAGATTTCTTATACATTATAACGTTTATGAAGCAAAAGTTAAAAAAATAGTTCAAAGGAAAACGTTTGGAAATTAAATCCACGCTCTATTTTTCCGCTTTTATCACAACAATTAAATTTTTGTGACTTTTTTTACTGAAAAATGAAACATTTTATGCTTTAAAGCCGTCTATATAGTAACGTCTTCTTCTTCGGCCGGGTTACCGGCCTCCCTTTTTTTCTCCTTTTCATTCCTTCAGCATTTTTATTTCATTGATTTCAGCTAAAAGAAAACGCATCTGCTTAAAAACAGACGCGCTTTTTAGAGTGGCTCGGGACGGAATCGAACCGCCGACACACGGATTTTCAGTCCGTTGCTCTACCAACTGAGCTACCGAGCCGGGTATGTATGTAACTTTTTATAAAATGGCGGTCCGGACGGGACTCGAACCCGCGACCTCCTGCGTGACAGGCAGGCATTCTAACCAACTGAACTACCGGACCTTGCATGATTACAGTACCTGCTTCAGAGAAGAATCGTGGTCTCCTCCGAAGCAAGCGGGGATTTAGCAATAACGCTAAAGTAAATCAATGACCCGTACGGGATTCGAACCCGTGTTACCGCCGTGAAAGGGCGGTGTCTTAACCACTTGACCAACGGGCCAGGGAAATGGTGAGCCATGAAGGACTCGAACCTTCGACCCTCTGATTAAAAGTCAGATGCTCTACCAACTGAGCTAATGGCTCAAGATTAAATGACACCCTTAAAATAACGACGTCCACATCTCAGGAAGCTTTTTCGGGATGTCTCTCGATGTGTACGCTGAAGCGAATTCTCCGAAGCGTATTCGGACGTGCTCTACCAACTGAGCTAATGGCTCGTCTCGTTGTTTTCGCAACAACGAGATTTATATTATCATAGAACGAACAGAAGTGGCAATATATTTTTTTATTTTTTTCTATTATTTTTTCCCTTCGTGATGATACTCCGCCCCTTCGCGGTTCAGCCAGTGCATGATTCCATTCGGATGGAATACAGACAACAGCCGGTCAGCTTCATGAAGCGGCACCCACTTGGCTTCAACAATGTTCTCGTCAAACGTGATGGCATCCGGACGGTCGGTGATCCGTGCTCTAAAGACGATGAAATATACATGCTCGCTGCTGATCACCGCTTCATTTACGGCTAAAATATCAAGAGGCTGAATTCCATAGCCAGTTTCTTCCTTCATTTCTCTCGCCGCGGCTTCCGTCAGCGATTCTCCAGCTTCCACCTTGCCGCCCGGCAATGTCCATGATTGATTTTTCTTGTTTTTCACCATCAGAATGTCTCCGTTCTCTTCCGCGAATGAATATACAACATCGACACGTTCCACCCGTTTGCCCTCCTTGTCATTGAAAAACAAAGCCCCTGCGGACTGCAGAGGCTCTTCTAGAATTTAGTTCGGACGATAAACGCTTCTCACCACATTTGTTTGAGAGCGGTCAGGACCGACTGAGAAAATGGAAAGCGGAATGCCTGTCAGCTGAGAAACTCGCTCAAGGTAATGGCGGGCATTTTCAGGCAGGTCGCTCAAGCTTTTCGCGCCCGTGATATCTTCGGTCCAACCCGGCATTTCTTCATAGACAGGCTCACATTCAGCGAGCGCTTTTAAGCTTGCCGGGAACTCTTCCAGGATCTCGCCGCGGTATTTGTAAGCGACACAGATTTTCAATGTTTCAATACCGGTCAATACGTCAATTGAATTTAATGAAAGGTCGGTAATTCCGCTGACGCGGCGGGCATGGCGGACAACCACGCTGTCAAACCAGCCGACGCGGCGCGGCCGACCTGTAGTTGTTCCGTATTCGCGGCCGACCTCACGGATTTGGTCTCCGATCTCATTGTTCAGCTCTGTTGGGAACGGACCGTCTCCGACACGCGTTGTGTAAGCTTTCGACACACCAACGACGTGCTGGATTTTTGTCGGTCCTACACCTGAGCCGATCGTCACGCCGCCGGCGACAGGGTTTGAAGACGTGACAAACGGATATGTCCCTTGGTCGATATCAAGCATAACCCCTTGCGCCCCTTCGAATAAGACGCGGCGGCCGTCATCAAGTGCGTCGTTTAAGACGACGGACGTATCGCAGACATATTGTTTGATCTGCTGGCCGTACTCATAGTATTCGTCTAAAATGTCTTCTATTTTAAATCCTTCCGCATCATACATTTTTTCTAGCAGACGGTTTTTTTCTTCCAAATTGCGGGCGAGCTTTTCTTCGAAAACGTCCCTGTCCAACAGATCGGCGATCCGGATTCCGACGCGAGCGGCTTTATCCATATAAGCCGGGCCGATTCCTTTTTTCGTCGTGCCGATTTTATTGGCCCCTTTCCGCTCTTCTTCGACCGCATCAAGCTTTAAGTGATACGGCAGAATGACATGGGCCCTGTTGGAGATTCTCAAGTTGTCCGTGCTGACGTTCCGCTCATGAAGATAAGCCAGCTCCGTTACCAATGCTTTCGGATCAACAACCATTCCGTTGCCGATCACACACGTTTTATCCTTATAAAAAATACCGGATGGAATCAAATGCAGTTTGTACGTTACCCCGTTGAATTTAATCGTATGTCCTGCGTTATTTCCGCCTTGGTACCGTGCGATTACCTCTGCATTTTCGGAAAGGAAATCGGTGATTTTGCCTTTTCCTTCGTCACCCCACTGCGTACCTACAACAACTACTGAAGACATATCCGTGCACCTCCGTTAACCTTTTCAAACGATATCAATATCAAACACATTCAGTTTATCAGTGTCATCCCGTAAAGTCAATTGTAAATCCGAACATTAATTTTAACGTTGAACATTTTTGTTCGTTATTATAAAGCGAATTTCATATATTTTCTTTTTAATAGACAGTCTGTAAGTCAAATCTTAAAAAAACCGTTTTTCTTGGACAATGATACATAAAAAACCGACAACGCAAATATTCAATAAGTAAGGAGGGAGATGCCGATGGAGACGGTATTAATTTTTGCATCAGTTTTATCGCCGATCATTTTGGCTTTGGTCGAATTGGTGAAGAAGACGGTCAAAGTGCCGAAAAATTTGATTCCGCTCGTTTCACTCTTGATAGGTTTGCTGATCGGTGCCGCAGCATATCCTTTTACAGACCTTGAACTGGTGCTCCGTTTATGGTCAGGAGGACTGGCCGGATTAACAGCGACGGGTTTATTTGAAATCGGTAAAAACCGCAATGCAAGAAAAAAGAAAAATCCCTGAGAACATGTCTCAGGGATTTATGCACCAGGCGCAACACCCGCGTCATCAAACCGGCGTTCCAGGTTGACGAACTTATTATATTCTTTTACAAAAGCGAGTGAGACGGTCCCGACCGGGCCGTTCCTTTGTTTTGCAATAATGATTTCAATGATGTTTTTATTCTCAGATTCTTTGTCATAGTAATCATCACGGTACAGGAACGCAACGATATCGGCGTCCTGCTCGATACTTCCCGATTCCCGGATGTCCGACATCATCGGACGCTTATCCTGGCGCTGTTCGACGCCCCGGGAAAGCTGTGAAAGGGCGATGACCGGAACTTCAAGCTCCCTCGCCAGCGCTTTCAGCGCACGGGATATTTCCGATACTTCCTGCTGGCGGTTGTCACTTGATCTGCCGCTTCCTTGGATCAGCTGCAGGTAGTCGATCAAAATCATGCCGAGGCCGTTCTCCTGCTTTAAACGTCTGCACTTGGAACGGATTTCGCTGACGCGGATTCCCGGTGTGTCATCGATGAAAATTCCGCTGTTTGATAAGCTTCCCATCGCCATTGTCAGCTTGCCCCAATCCTCTTCCGTCAGGTTTCCGGTCCGGAGATTCTGGGCGTTGATGTTGCCTTCCGCACAGAGCATCCGCATGACCAGCTGCTCGGCGCCCATCTCAAGGCTGAAGATCGCGACGCTTTCATCGGTTTTCGTCGCCACGTTTTGGGCGATGTTTAAGGCAAAAGCGGTTTTGCCGACTGACGGACGGGCGGCTACGATGATCAAATCGTTTCTTTGAAAGCCCGCCGTCATCCTGTCAAGCTCGGTAAAACCTGTCGGAATCCCGGTGATGTCCCCTTTTCTGTTGTGGAGCTGTTCAATATTATCGTAGGTTTGAACGAGAACATCTTTAATATTTTGAAAGGCCCCGGAGTTTTTGCGCTGGGCGACTTCCATAATCGTTTTTTCTGCTTCGCTTAAGAGGTCTTCGACTTCATCCTCCCTTGTATATCCGTCTTGGGCAATCGTCGTTGCTGTACGGATCAAGCGGCGGAGAATCGATTTTTCTTCCACGATTTTTGCATAATACTCTATATTAGCCGCAGTCGGCACAGAATTTGCAATATCCGTCAAATAAGAAATGCCGCCAACCTCTTCCAAAAGGTCCGTGTTCGCAAGCTCTGATGTCACCGTCACCAGGTCTACAGGCTCGCCGCGGTCTCCAAGAACAAGCATGGCGTTAAATATTTTTTGGTGCGACATTCTGTAAAAATCATCTGGAATCAAGACTTCTGACGCCAAAGTTAAAGCTGATGGTTCTAAAAAAACAGCACCTAACACGGCCTGTTCGGCTTCGATATTTTGCGGCGGCAGCCTGTCATTCAGAAGATCTGTCATGTTAAGCACCGTCCTCCCATTTAAAAATAACCCAACGTCTATTTTACCATTTTTACAGAAAAAAAATAGACTCTTGCAGAATCGCATGTTGTAGAAATATTTTCATAGAAAGGGAGAACAGCTGTCGGAATGTTTGCTTCCCTGATCTATACGGGAAACAAATCAGTAAACAAGTTTCGGGAGGTTGTTTTTCATGAAGGTTTATACGGTATCACCAAATGCCGAGACAGACGGGTGGTTTTTGAAACTGGAAGATACGGCGCCTGTTGAGCTTTATGATACAAGGACAGAGGCCGTGGAAAAAGGAGAAGAGATGGCGAAAGAGAACCGTCCTGCGAAGCTTGTCATCTATGACCGGCAGGACAACAAAGAAGACGAACGGTCTTATTAAACACCTCGGCCGAGGTGTTTTTTTAAAGATTCCACAATTAATCCACCCGGCTGTTCCAACTGTTTTTCAAGAGAATGCTGACCATCAAATCGGTCGCATGTTGGTACAAATCCCATTCTTCATAGGCCGCAAATTTCATCCGCAGCGTTTGCAGCACATTGCGCATATCTTTGTACTCTTCAAATGTGTAAAGCCCTTTTGCTCTGATCTGCTGTTCATACAATTTCTTTTTCAGCTCCGATATCGTCGATTTCAAGACGATCACCTCCGCTTTATTTATATCGCTTTTTTCTTTTTCTTCCAACTCACTTGTCATATGATGTTACAATATATATTGGAGTCAATATTCACTGTTGCGTACTCTGCGCGCTGGGGTACAATATAAAATGGAGGACTTTATGAAACCTTTACAAATTTCTGCCGAAACGGCGCAAAAACTTTCGGAAACCTTAAATCTTCCTCTTGAACAAATCATGCATTTGCCGCAGCATATCCTGCTTGCGAAAATTGCCGAAATTCAGAAGAAAGATCAATAGTAACCTTGGATGATGGTCCGGGTTTCTTTTTCATGTCACTTTTCCACCTGGAAGCAAAGGAGAATACAGCATGCATTACATTGACGCTCGACGCGCCCGTTTGAACAATATCTTTTTGATTGCAGGAATCATATTTATCGCTTTTAATTTAAGACCGGCTATTACAGCTGTCGGGCCATTGATCAGTTCGATCCGCTCGGATATGGATTTGACGAACGGCATGGCCGGCTTCTTGACGACGCTGCCGCTGTTATCGTTCGCCGTCCTGTCCCCGGTCGCCCCTAAGCTCGGACAGAAGCTTGGCAATGAGAGAACCCTCTGGGTCGGATTGGTCATCTTATTGATCGGAATTTTGCTGCGCTCTTACGGAGAATCTATTACATTATTTGCAGGAACCGCATTGATCGGAGTCGGCATCGCAATCTGCAATGTGCTGCTGCCCAGCCTGATCAAACATAAATTTCCTGACAAAGCGGGAATTATGACAAGTTTCTATACAACAGCCATGTCGATTTTTGCGGCGCTCGCATCAGGGATCAGCATTCCGTTGTCGCACGGCTTAGCGTGGGGATGGAGCGCGTCGCTCATGGTTTGGGCGGGCCTCGCGTTTGTTGCGATTTTGATCTGGGTTCCCCAGCTCCGCTATCATGATACGGGAAACCGCACGGTCAGCTTAAAGGCAGACGGCCAAACGGTCTGGCGCTCGAAAATTGCCTGGCAGGTCACATTCTTTATGGGCATACAGTCGTTTTTGTTTTACTGCACGATCGCCTGGCTGCCTGAAATTCTCCGCTCGCACGGGATGAGCATGTCGCTTGCCGGCTGGATGCTGTCGCTGATGCAGTTTGCCAGCCTCCCGTCGACATTTTTGACTCCGGTTCTCGCCGGGCGGTTTCAAAACCAGAAAAGCATCGTGCTCGCCCTCGGCATCCTATACTTGGCGGGGATGTCAGGGCTATTGTACGGAGGCAGTACAGCGATGCTGACGCTATGGGTCATTTTAATCGGAATTGGACAAGGGTCCAGCATCAGTTTAGCCTTGACTTTAATCGGGCTGAGAAGCGAAAATGCCGATCAAGCCGCGGCATTATCAGGGATGTCGCAATCCGCCGGATATTTGCTGGCAGCGATTGGTCCAAGCTTTGTCGGTTTTCTTTACGATCACATGCACTCATGGAACGGACCGATTTTACTGTTCATCGGCGCGCTGGTCGCTTTGATCGGTGCAGGACTCGGTGCGGGAAGAAATCAATATATCTATGCTAAAGCAGCATAACGAAGCCGGCAGATAAGCCGGCTTTTTTTTTGAATATAACCTGACAAACCAGCGGCCAAATAAACCGTGATGCCGTATGATCAGATTTGACAAAAATAATTCACTTATTGGTCTAGACAACTAGAGTTGTAATGTTCTATACTGATGATAACGTTTTCAAGAAAGGACTTTTGACTGTGAAAACCAAACCATCTCAACGCTATATTTTTAAACATCTTCATATTTACAGTGAAAATGGAATGATAGAAGACGGTTTTCTTCTGACGAATGGAGAAAAAATCGAGGCTTACGGACCAATGGCTGATATTCCAGCTTCCGCACAAACGGCAGAACAGCTGACATTTCCGGAGAACTTCAAAGTGCTGCCGGGCATGATCGATGTCCACATTCACGGGGCAAACGGCGCAGATGTCATGGACGGAACAGCCGAGGCTTTGCAAACAATGGCTGAAGCCCTGCCGAAAGAAGGAACGACAAGCTTCCTTGCGACGACGATGACCCAAGATAAAGCCACGATCGAGCATGCGCTGGCAAACGTTCACCGGTATAGGGAAGCCGGCGGACGGCCCGGAACAGCCGAAGTATTAGGCGTTCACTTAGAGGGCCCTTTTATTTCAGAAAAGCGGTGCGGCGCCCAGCCGCCGGATGACATTATAGCGCCGGATCTTTCGTTATTTAAAGAATGGCAGCGCATCTCAGGGAATAACATTAAATTAGTCACACTTGCGCCAGAGCTGGAAGGGTCTTTGGAACTAATTTCCTTTTTGAAGGAAACAGGGGTCATCGCATCCGCAGGCCATTCCGACGCCGGACTCAAAGAGATGGAAGCCGCGATTAAGGCCGGCCTCTCCCATGTCACCCATTTGTTCAACGGCATGCGAGGGCTGCACCACCGCGAGCCGGGGACTGCCGGTAGCGCTCTTCTGCATGATGAACTGAAGGCTGAAGTCATTGCCGACGGCATCCATGTTCACCCTGCCGTCATCAAGCTGGCATTTCAGCAAAAACAGAAAGAAGGCATCATTTTAATTACGGATGCCATGCGCGCAAAATGCTTGAAAAATGGAACCTATACATTAGGCGGACAGGAGGTGTTCGTAAAAGGCGAAAAAGCCGTATTACGGGATGGTACGCTTGCCGGCAGCATCTTGAAGATGAACCAGGCTGCACTGAACATGATGGATTTTACGGGATGTTCACTCGAAGATATCGTCTACATGACAGCAGTCAATCCTGCCAGACAGCTTCATATTTATGACCGGAAAGGCAGCATACGGAGCGGGAAAGATGCCGATTTGATCATTTTAAATGAAAAAAATGAAGTTGTGATGACGCTTTGCAAAGGCGTGATTGCTTTCAGCAAAAGGGAGGTTTCACCATGAAGATCATTGAAGCTAAAGATTATCAGGACATGAGCCAAACAGCCGCCCGATTCATCATCGAGCAAGTGAATCGCTTATCTGCACCTGTTCTCGGCCTTGCAACCGGAGGAACGCCTCTCGGCACATATCAGGTTTTAAGGGAAGATCATGCGCGTAATAAAACGACTTACAAGCACGTCTATACTGTTAACTTAGACGAGTATGTCGGCGTTTCCCCGGATCATGAAAACAGCTATACATTCTATATGAAAAAACAGCTTTTCGATCACATTGACATCCCGCTCAGCCACACCCATCTTCCGAACGGGATGGCTTGTGACCTGGATGCCGAATGCAGCCGCTATGAAGCGCTGATCGAGCGGCTTGGAGGCATTGATCTTCAAGTGCTCGGCCTCGGCTTGAACGGCCATATCGGATTTAACGAGCCGGGCACCCCATTTTCATCGAAAACGCATACGGTTGAACTGACACAATCAACGAAAGAAGCCAATGCCCGCTATTTTGATTCCTATGACGCCGTCCCGTCGCAAGCAATAACGATGGGCATTTCCACGATCATGAAAAGCAAGCAGATCCTGCTGCTCGTTTCAGGAGAGAAAAAAGCCGGCATCTTGGCGAAGCTGCTCACTGAAGAACCAAATGAAGACACCCCCGCTTCCGTCTTAAAAACGCACCAAGACGTCGTCATCATAGCGGACAGCGATGCTTTATCAATCGTGAAAGAAAGGGGTATGGCCTTTTGATCAAAAAAGATTCCCACATTCCGATTTACTATCAGATTGAGACCGAAATTAAAAAGCTTGCCGAAACAAAAGATTTGAAACCCGGCGACCTCATTCCTTCTGAAAGAGAGTTCGCAGAAAAATATGAGGTGAGCAGGATGACCGTTCGACAGGCGGTTAACAATCTCGTCAATGAAGGCATTCTCGTCCGGCAGCGGGGAAAAGGGACATTTATTGCCGAGCCAAAAATTGAGCAGCCTCTCAAAGGATTGACAAGCTTTTCCGAGGACATGAAATCAAGGGGCATGAGGCCCGGCACGAAAATGCTCGGCTTCGGCGTCATCCCGTGCGACCAGAGCACAGCGCGCAAACTGGAGATACGTGAAGGGGCTTCCGTCTATGAAGTCAAACGGATCCGCCTCGCCGATGACATCCCGATGGCTTATGAAATCTCCTATTTGCCCGCCGACTTCATTAACGGCCTGACCGAAGACATTATGAGCGCATCTTTGTACGACTATGTCGAAAATACGCTCTCCCTTACGATCGACCGGGCCGCGCAAACACTAGAACCGGCGATTGCCTCTCAGGCAGAGAGCGAGCCTCTCGACATAGAGGAAGGCGCACCAGTCCTGCTCATTGAACGCTTGAGCTATTTGGACGACGGCAGACCGTTTGAAGTGGTCAAATCCGTTTACAGAGGCGACCGCTATAAATTCGTCATTGATATGAAGAGGAAAGACCAATGAGGAAGACAGAGGATACGAACGACAAAAGCACAGCACTTGATGAAATGAATGCTTTAGATATCGTCACCTTGATGAATGAGGAGGATCACACAGTCCCTCGCGCCATTACGCCCTGCCTTCCCCTGATCGCTGAAGCGGCGGAGACGATTGTCAGCCGTTTTGAGCAAGGCGGAAGAGTGTTTACCGCAGGCGCCGGCACAAGCGGCAGAATCGCAGTTCTTGATGCCGCGGAACTGCCGCCGACCTTCTCTATTGACGAGAGCCGTTGGACCGGCCTGATCGCCGGCGGATATGACGCAATGTGGATGCCTCTTGAAGAAAATGAAGATGACCGTGAAAAAATCGTCGCTGACCTGAAAGCGCAATCATTCTCGAAAGATGACGTCTTAATCGGAGTCACTGCGAGCGGTTCGACCCCTTATGTCCTCGGCGCTTTATCCTATGCCAAACAGATCGGAGCCGCTTCTGTTTCGATCAGCTGCAACGCGGATACAGAAGCGGGCAAATTAAGCGATATCGCGATTGAGGTTCAAACAGGACCGGAAATTATCCGCGGTTCAACGCGGCTGAAAGCAGGAACCGCTCAGAAAATGATCTTGAACATGCTGTCAACAGCGGCAATGGTGAGGCTTGGCCGCGTCTATCAAAACGAGATGGTGAATATGAGGCTGCTCAATCAAAAATTAGCCGGGCGCGCTGTCACCATTCTGATGAATACCACCGGGTTATCGGAGGATGAGGCTCTGCAAGCTTTAAAAGAAAGCGGCAATGACATCAAGGCAGCGATCTTTATGACGTTGACAAACGGAACGCTTGAAGATGCCCGCCGCTGTTTATCCCATGAAAATGGACATTTGAAAAAAGCGATTCAATATCATCGAAAGGGGTTTTAACTATGTTGGGATTTCTTCAAAATATCGGCCGCGCGCTCATGCTGCCGATTGCCGTTCTTCCTGCTGCGGGCCTCCTGCTCGCACTGGGACGGGAAGACCTGTTAAACATTCCGTTTATCGCTGCTTCAGGACAATCAATTCTTGACCAACTTCCGATCATCTTTGCGATAGGCGTTGCGATCGGATTGTC
Source organism: Bacillus sp. GM2 (assembly GCF_056155945.1). Classification (NCBI taxonomy): domain Bacteria; kingdom Bacillati; phylum Bacillota; class Bacilli; order Caryophanales; family Bacillaceae; genus Bacillus; species Bacillus sp. GM2. The sequence goes on along the minus strand of NZ_JBRKSZ010000008.1, from coordinate 987,277 downwards.
AAAGGATGGCCACGGGGCCGCCGCTCTGTCCGGAGCCATCGGTTATTTTGTCCTGACAGGCGGCTTAGCAGCCATCAATAAGGACCTGAACATGGGAGTTCTCGGCGGGATTATTGCAGGCGTTGTCGCCGCCGTCATGTATAACCGCTTTAAAGATGCAAAGCTGCCTGACTGGCTCGGTTTCTTCGGCGGAAAACGCAGTGTTCCGATTATGACAGCCTTCTGTTCCATCATTCTTGCAGGCATTTTCGGCTTCGTCTGGATTTATGCACAGCAGGCAATTGACGCCATTGGAGGATGGATCATTCATGCGGGGGCATTAGGGGTCGGGATATTCGGTCTTTTAAACAGGCTGCTTTTGCCGCTCGGCCTTCATCACATCTTAAACAACATGGTCTGGATGGTCTTTGGAGAATTTGCAGGCAAAACGGGTGACATGAACCGGTTCTTTGCCGGAGATCCAAGCGCCGGCGCCTTTATGACAGGGTTCTTCCCGATCATGATGTTCGGTCTTCCTGCGGCGTGTCTGGCGATGATTGCCGCTGCGAAAAAGCATCGCCGCAAAGCAACGGCCGGGTTGCTGATCGGATTGGCGTTCACATCATTTTTAACCGGAATCACAGAGCCGATTGAGTTCACATTCATGTTCCTGTCGCCGCTTCTCTTCGGTATTCATGCCTTGTTAACCGCAAGCGCCATGACCGTGACCAATATGCTCGGCATCCATCACGGCTTTACCTTTTCAGCCGGGACGATCGACTATCTCTTAAACTTTGGAATCGCCACAAAGCCGCTGCTCTTGCTGCCGCTTGGTCTTGTTTACGGCATTATTTATTTCATCATCTTTTATTTCTTGATAACGAAGCTCAATTTGAAAACGCCTGGACGAGAAGATGACGATGAGCAGGAAAACACCGCTGTCAGCCCTGACACAGGATCGTCTAAATACGAAACCCTTGCGGACAAATACATCGAAGCGCTTGGCGGAAAAGAAAACATCGAGACGCTGAACAACTGCGTGACCCGCCTCCGCCTCAAGGTCCGCGATGCTTCCAAGCTGGATGAAAGCGCGATGAAATCCATGGGAGCGAAGGGATTCGTCAAGCTCAATCAGCACGAGGTGCAGGTGATCATCGGTACAGACGTCGAATTCTTGGCGAATGAAATGAGAAAACGTACGGAATAAAAGATAAGCCCCTTCTGAGGAAGGGGCTTTGTTACTTTATGATTGCTCTTTCACGTGAACTTTCAGTGTTGCTTGTACTTCCGGATGGAGCTTCACGGGAACATTCGTATATCCCAATGAGCGAATCGCATCGTTTAATTCGATTTTGCGTTTGTCGACTTTTAACTGATGGCCTTTTTGCAGCGCATCTGCAATTTGTTTGCTTGTCACGGAGCCGAATAAACGGCCGCCTTCTCCGGACTTGGCTGAAAGCTCCACCGTAATCTCCTCAAGCTGTTTTTTCAGCTCTTTCGCAGATTTTAGTTCTTCAGCCGCTTCTTTCTTCTCTTTTTTCTTCTGACCTTCAAGCGCGCTGATATTGGCGGATGTCGCTTCAACAGCCAGCCCTTTTTTGATCAAAAAGTTGTGCGCGTATCCATCCGCTACATTTTTCACTTCGCCTTTTTTCCCTTTGCCTTTAACATCCTGTAAGAAAATTACCTTCATTTCTGAATGCCTCCTTCGAAATACTCGTCAATCGCTTCTTTCAGTCGGCGGAGCGTTTCTTCAACCGTGATATCGGTCAGCTGTGTCGCAGCATTGGTTAAATGACCGCCGCCCTCGAGCGCTTCCATAATGATTTGAACATTTACTTCGCCGAGCGATCTTGCGCTGATACATACCGTGTTCTCGTCTCTTCTCGCCACAGCAAATGACGCTTCGACATCGCTCATAGACAGAAGAGAATCCGCGGCTTGTGCAATGATAACCTGGTCAAAGTATTCGTCCGCCTCATCGTCCGGCAGCGATGCAATGGCGATGCCGTTTTGATAAAAAACGGTATGCTGGATAAGCTTCGCCCTTTTAATATAATGATCGGCCGTTTCTTTTAAAAACTTTTGCACCAATACAGTGTCAGCGCCTTTTGCGCGCAGATAAGACGCCGCATCGAACGTACGGGAGCCGGTGCGCAGCGAGAAGCTCTTCGTATCGACAATAATCCCGGCCAAAAGAGCTGTTGCTTCGATCATGTTGATTTTTAAGCGCTTCGGCTGGTATTCGAGCAGCTCTGTCACAAGCTCCGCTGTAGATGAAGCGTACGGCTCCATATAGACAAGCAGCGGGTCTTTAATAAACTCTTCCCCTCTTCTATGATGATCGATAACGACGATATTTTCAATTTTATTGACCAGCCTTTCTTCAATGACAAAAGAAGGCTTATGCGTATCAACGATCACGAGCAGCGTGTCGTCTTTTGCGATCTCAAGCGCCTCTTCCGGCGTAATAAACCTGGACCACAGTTCTTCGTATTTTTTAATCTCCCCGATCAGTCTTTGAACACTTGAACCGATCTGATTGGAGTCGATCACGACAAAGCCGTCTTTGCCGTTTGCCTGTGCGACCTTCAAAATCCCGATGGCTGATCCGATCGAATCCATATCGGGAAACTTATGACCCATGATTATCACATTGCTGCTTTCAGAGACAATCTCCTTGAGCGCGTGTGAAATGACCCGGGCTCTGACGCGCGTCCGTTTTTCCATAGGATTCGTCTTACCGCCGTAAAACTTCACTTTCCCGTTCGGCTGCTTGATTGCCACCTGATCTCCTCCGCGTCCCAGCGCCAAGTCAAGGCTGGATTGCGCCAAATCGCCGAGCTCTTTCAAAGAGGCAACAGATGCACCGATTCCGATGCTTAACGTCAAGGAAATGGTATGAACGGATGTCTTCTCCCGAACTTCATCAAGAATCGAAAACTTTGATGCTTCTAGCTCGCTTAAAATATGTTCGTTTAATACGCCGATGAACCGCTCAGAGGAAACCCGTTTTAAGAAAATGCCGTACTCTTGGGCCCACTGGTTCAAAAGCGATGTTACTTCACTGTTTATCGAGCTTCTGGTCTGGTCATCAAGCCCTTGCGTCACATCGTCGTAATTATCGAGAAAGATGTAGGCAAGGACCGTTCTTTCATTTTCGTATTGTCTCTCAATCTGCGTCTGCTCTGTGACATCGAAGAAATAAAGCAGCTTTTCTTCCCGTTTGATAACCACATTAAATTTCCGCTCATTCAGCGTAATCGTTTCTGTGTCCACTTCCTGCTTAATCAAAGGGACGACAGATTCACAAGTATCATAAAGCGACCGGCCGACGAGCGTATTTTCATTAAAGCATGACGCCATAAAAGGATTGGCCCACTCGATATAGTACTGATCGTTAAACAGCATGATCCCGATCGGCATTTCGAGCAGCGCCTCTTCCCCGACTTTTTTCAGACGGTAAGACAGCGTCGATATATAATCGTCCAGCTCTTTTCTGATTTGGGAGTCCGCCCGTCTCAAAAAGTACAATATGACACCCAGAATCAGAACGCCGGCCGCTCCTGCCACCCAATTAAAATAAATGTTGATGAGGACAGAAATGATTGTGACGACGATTAAAGAATATATGGGGTATCGAAATAACGGTTTTTCATAAAAACTTGGCACTCAAATCAACTCCTCACCATTGGAGAACATCGTGGCTACGATTTTTTTACTCTTTCTCTCAAGTTAAAGCCTATGTCAATTATACCTAAGATGCGAACAAGGTACATCAGGGGCGAAAACAACCCGATAATTAAAAAAAGAACCGGCAGGACAGTTGGCAGTTTCTTGGCATGGCAAAAGTAAAACACAAATGAAAACCCTTGAATGATCAAGACAAAGCCCATGATGAGACTCGCATTTAGCAGAATGGAGTAATATATGCTGCCCTCTTCAACGGGAGCCAGCGACAGAAGAATCGTCAATAAATAGATCCAAATCATGCTTTGCGGAAGCCTCATATCCCTGAACGGTTTCAAAGACGGTATTTGGATGATGCGCCGAAGCACCGGCTTGGCGAGCAGGTGATTCAAAAACGCGGTGATTCCGGAAAATATCACAATGGCTGTCGGATATAAATATTGCGCCTGTTTGAATTGTTCATTCAGCAATTCGATCTGTTTAGCCGCTTCTTTATCATTTCCAAACTGTTTGATACTTGATTCAAAGGTTTTGATTGTTTCATTATATGCTTGATTGGCCGTCTCTATTAAGTTTAACCCGAGAAACTGAATGCTGATGAAAAGCAGCAGCACGATCGAAATCATGTATGTAACAGCTGATGCAGCAATCGCTTGGGCTGGCTCTTTTCTTCTGTAGAAAAAGCCCATGATCACACCCGCAGCACTTACTGGAATAGCAAACATCAGCCCGCCTAAGGAACCGGCAATCAACGAAACGGGTAAACTGACCAACCCTACCGAAATCCCGGGCTTTGGACCGTGCCTGATTGTTTGAACCATGGCAGGCAGCGGCAGCGTCAATAAAAGAATGGTTCCGATAAAAGGCATATAGAGGCTGATCATCAGCAAAACGGCAAAAATACTGACCATGATAGCGCCTTCTACTAAAGCTCTTGTTTGTTTCACTTGTTCACCTCGTATGTTTAAATGTCATGAATCAAAAAGAGCAGCATAGACGACTGCTCTTTTCTAACGCCGAAAATTTCATTTTCAAATAAAGACGATGAGATGAGCAGGTCTCGGCCTTCTCTCATTGTTTCTTTATTCTAACATAAGGTCAAATCGCAAGTAAAACGATCATAAGGCTTGAGAAAACGAGTAAATGTTCCATGTGAAACACTGTCAGTCGAGAAACCCCGACTTCTCTTTATTTTTCTTTCTCGCTTTTCTGATCAACAACAATATAATCAAAATTGCGATCAGAAGCGTCACGCGAAGCCCGCCACTCAAGAATAGAAAAAAGTCCTTCAACACATCCAACACATTGATCACCTCTCATTGTTGTCACTTAGATGCAAAAATCCCGTATTATTTGATTTCCCCTTTCCAAAACGGTCTAAAACGTCCCTCCGATTCTTCTATTAACCTTTTGACGGCAATGGGCATATGCTGACTAAGAAAAAGCAATAAAGGAGAATCTGCATGACAACAAAAACATTGGCTTGGCATGAAACGATGGAGTTGCATGAACTGATCGCGGCCCAGTCTGTCGGATTGGTCAAGATCAAAAAAAGCATAAAAAAAATCAGCGATCCTCAGTTAAGACAGCTTTACAGTGTTTCAGCGAAGGCATTGGAGCAAAATTTAAGGGAGCTTCTTCCCTTTTTGCCAAAAGCCCCGGCATTTCATCGGGAGGAAGAACGGGCCGACCTGTATTTTGATGCGGGTGATCTGTTGGTATTGGCGAAAACGACCGTTCGAAACTATGCGATTGCGATCACGGAAACGGCGACGCCTGAACTCAGGAGAGTGTTTGTTAAACAAATCAATGCGGCTATTAAATTGCATGAGCAAATTTTTTATTTTATGTACCAAAAAGGCTTATATCCCGCCTATAATCTCGTTGACCTGCTAAAAGGCGACGCCATGCACGCGCAAAAAGCGATATCGATGAGATAAAAAAGCCAGCAAGGATAGGATCCTTACTGGCTCTGTTTTAGGCTATTTTACAATTAAAACCGGACACTTCACTCTTTTCGCCACTTTATGGCTGACACTTCCCAGCACCATTTCCTGCAAAGTGTTCAGCCCCCTGCTTCCGATAATCACGATATCAACATCATGATGGTTGGCGTACGATACTATCGTCGGGCCCGGCTCCCCGTGCTGCATCGTCATTTGATAGGGAACGGCCGATTGTTTTAATTTATTTTCTATCGACAGCAGCCTGCTGCGCCGTTCACGTTCGAGTTCTGCACGGTTTTCGCTATGCAGAACTTCATGTTTTGCTTTCGCATAATCCAATACATAAATAACGTCAACGACCGCCTGCTTTGACATGGAAGCCAAATGAATCGCATGATCGGCCGCTCTTTCAGAATGCTTTGAGCCGTCAGCAGCCAGCAATATATTTCTATACACCCTTCATCACCCGTTTCTTAGTGATTTGACACTGAACGATGAGGCTGATCATAAGTTGCCAGTTTTTCGACCAGCTTCCAGCTGGACTCATTTAAACCAATCAAGTCAACGTCTATTCCCTGATCTTTCATTTTCAAAACGACTTTATCGATAGCCGCCACAGCGGAATCATCCCATATATGGGCCTCTGAAAAATCAAGAATGACCTTTTTCGTTTGCTCATCCGTTTTAAAAGACTTTACGAAATCTTGAACAGATGCAAAGAAAACTTGTCCTTTGATGATGTACTTGATCGCATGTTCTTCTGACGTTTCTTCAATCTTCAATTTAGAAATTTTCGCCACGAAGAAGATCGCGCTCAAAATAACACCGGCGAAAACCCCTTTTGATAAATCGTGGGTCGCCACAACGGTAATAACGGTCACAAGCATGACAATGGAATCCGTTAGCGGCACCTTTCTTAACATGCTGAACGAAGACCAGTCAAACGTACCGATCGATACCATAATCATCACACCGGCTAAGGCCGCCATCGGAATCTGTACGACCCAGTCGCCCAGCACCATGATCAAAAACATTAAGAAAACGCCGGCAACCAAAGTGGACAAGCGGCCTCTTCCTCCTGATTTCACATTGATCACAGACTGGCCGATCATCGCGCATCCCGCCATGCCTCCGAAAAACCCGGCGACAATGTTGGCGATGCCCTGTCCGCGGCTTTCCTTGTTTTTATCGCTTTCCGTATCCGTCATATCATCAACAATAGAAGAGGTTAATAATGACTCAAGCAAGCCGACGATGGAAAGCGCAAATGCTGTTGGAAAAATAATGGCCAACGTCTCAAAATTGAAAGGAATATTGGGGATCATAAAAGCAGGCAATGATTGCTTTATTTCTCCCAAATCACCGACAGTGCGCAAATCAAAATGGCCAAAAATAGCAAATGCAGTCATCGCAATAATAGCAACAAGTGCAGATGGAACGGCTTTTGTAAAGCGGGGAAGAACATAGATAATCAACAACGTAATCCCGACCACAACATACGTCATATTCGAAACTCCAACAAAATGAGGAACCTGCGCCATAAAGATTAAAATGGCGAGCGCATTTACGAAACCTACCATAACCGACCGCGGAATAAATTTCATAAAGCGCGCAATCTTCAGCACCCCAAATATCAATTGGATGATTCCCGTTAAAATCGTAGCAGCAAATAAATAATCAAGCCCGTGATCCCTGACCAAAGATCCCATCAAAAGAGCCATCGCCCCGGTCGCGGCTGATATCATCGCCGGACGGCCGCCCGTAAAGGAAATGACAACAGCAATACAAAAAGATGCGTACAAACCGACCATCGGGTCTACACCCGCAATGATGGAAAACGCTATGGCTTCAGGAATGAGAGCAAGCGCTACGACGATACCCGAAAGGATATCCCCCCGTACATTAGAAAACCATTCGCTATTTAATTGTTTAACATTCAAAGATTCAACACCTCGTTCGTAATCATTTGCTTCTAACTCTCATAGAAGCCATCTGTTTTTAACATGTTTCACTTTAGCAGACCTGTATCAAAATGTCTATATGGTTTTTTTTCCGCGGCCGTTTACTCCCCGCAATCCCGTGGAAATGAACACGAAGAAATTAAGAATGTAATTTTGAAAAGAGTCCAATCTAATCATTAGAGGAGGTTTCAATATGGCGCAAGAGCTGGAAAAACGACCGGGGCATACAAGATGGTATATTTCTTCTTTATTAAGCAGCATGATCATTTTAAATTACTTTGACCGTGTTGCTATTTCAGTCGCGGCTCCTGCGATACAGGATTCCTTTCAATTGACGGCAACCCAATTAGGCATTGTCTTTTCTATCTATACCTATTCATACACGCTGATGCAGATTCCGGTCGGGAGTCTCTTGGACAAGTACGGCGTTGCCTGGGTAACAAGGGTCGGAATGACCGTATGGAGTTTTCTAACCATTATATTGGCTTTTTTACAGGGGAAATTGCTTCTTTATATTGTCAGATTTTTAATCGGGCTGACGAGTGCTTCAGCATTTCCTGCCGCTTCCAAAGCCACGGCCTTATGGTTTCCGCAAAATGAGCGCGGTCTTGCCAATTCCCTGTTCGACTCAGCGGCCAAGTTCGCAAATGTCATCGGTGCGCCTCTCGTTGCCTTTTTAGTCACGACATTTGACTGGCGAGCCGCTTTTTTAACGATTGGAATCATCAATGTACTATTTACCGTATTTTTCTGGATGTACTATGAACAACCCGATCGGCACAAACGAATCTCAAAAGAGGAGCTCCATTACATTCAAAAGCATAATGCCGTATCAGAGGAAGACATCTCGGAACGGACGCTCATTGCTTTAAAAGCAATGCTTGCAAACCGCAAAGCATGGGGGCTGATGATCGGATTCACGGGTTATGGCTATACATTCAACCTGCTCTTAACCTGGCTCCCGACTTTCTTTAAAGAAACATACGGAATGGATATTATGTCATCGGGGCTGTTTACTGCGGTTCCCTGGCTGATATCGACGATTTCCGGAATCGTTGTGGGCGGATGGCTCGTCGATTTTTTAATTCAAAAGGGGCATTCGAATACAAAAGTATACCAGACCATTATCGCAATCGGCATGAGCCTTGGATTTGCCTTTTTGGGAGCTGTCTTCACGCACAACATCACGATCGCGATCATCTGCATTTCCGTCGGCTTAGCCGGAATATCTGCGACTGCGCCCGTTGGCTGGTCGATATCAGCTGATATTGCACCGGCTGGTTCCATCTCTCTGCTTAGCTCAATGGTCAATTTGGCAAATAACTTATTCGGAGGGATTATCGCGGTTTCTTTAACGGGTTATCTGGTCGATGTGACCGGTTCATTTACGCTCAGCTTTCTAGTAGCCGGGTTTGTTTTACTGCTTGGACTCGTGTTCTACCTTGCAGTCCTCGGCGACATCAAACGGATACAGATTGGTAAGCAGGAAACCTGAATACTGCAGGAAACGACCCGGTTTTTGATGAATAAAAAAAGAACAAGACCGTATTGGGTCTTGTTCCTTTTATCGGCTTACTCGCCTGCTACGTATGGAAGTAAAGCCATTTGACGAGCGCGTTTGATTGCAACAGTCAATTTACGTTGGTATTTCGCGCTTGTTCCTGTTACACGGCGTGGTAAGATTTTACCGCGCTCAGAGATAAATTTTCTAAGAAGATCTACATCTTTGTAGTCGATGTGCGTAATGCCGTTAGAAGTGAAATAACACACTTTACGGCGTTTCGCACGACCGCCTCTGCGTCCTCCTGCCATCGTTATTTCCCTCCTTTCTATTCTGGTTTTGTTTTATTCGTCCGTCATCCATTAAAATGGCAAGTCGTCATCAGAGATGTCAATCGGCTTTCCATCGTTTGCGAATGGATCGTCATTGAAGCTGTTGCCTTGATTGCGATTCTGATTGTTTTGACTGCCGCCGAATGGAGCCGGTTCATTCTGTCCGCCGCCAAAGTGTTGGCCTCCCTGGCCTCCGCTGTAACCGCCTGAACCAGAACCGCCGCCTTTAGGCTCCAGAAATTGAACACTTTCAGCTTGAACTTCCGTAACGTATACACGCTGTCCTTGCTGATTTTCATAGCTGCGCGTTTGCAAACGTCCATCTACACCCGTAAGACTTCCCTTTTTAAGGAAATTCGCAACGTTTTCGGCTTGTCTTCTCCAGACAACACAGTTGATGAAATCAGCTTCACGTTCACCCTGCTGATTCGTAAACGTACGATTGACAGCAAGCGTAAAGGTGGCAACAGCTGCACCGCTTGGAGTATAACGAAGCTCTGGGTCCTTTGTCAGTCTGCCGACTAAAACAACTCGGTTAAGCATATTGAGAGACCATCCTTTTGCTTTAGAGTATATAATTCAATTCTGTTTATTCTTCTTCTTTAACCACGATGTGGCGAATGATGTCATCACTGATTTTAGCTAAACGGTCAAATTCTTGAACTGCTTCAGCTCCAGCTTGAACGTTTAAGATTTGGTAGAATCCGTCGCGGAAATCGTTGATTTCGTACGCAAGACGGCGTTTTCCCCAATCTTTTGTTTCAGTGACCTCCGCACCGTTAGTTGTTAAAATGTTGTTAAAACGCTCAACAACAGCCTTTTTAGACTCTTCATCAACGTCTGGGCGGATGATGTACATGATTTCGTACTTTCTCATTTGTATTTGCACCTCCTTTTGGACTAAGCGGCCCATTATATTGGGCAAGGAGCAATAATCCTATTACTCACAATTTTATATTATATCAAAGCTCTTGTCCTATTTCAACCGTGTTATACATTAAAACGGAAATGAATGACATCGCCGTCTTTCACAATGTATTCTTTCCCTTCAAGGCGGACTTTTCCGGCCTCTTTTGCTGAGGCCATGCTTCCCGCCTCCAGCAGATCGTCGTAAGCAACAGTTTCCGCACGGATAAATCCGCGTTCAAAGTCTGTATGGATGATGCTCGCACATTCAGGGGCTTTCATTCCTTTTTTAAATGTCCAGGCTCTGACTTCCTGTTCTCCCGCTGTAAAATAAGTGGCTAGTCCAAGGAGGGAGTAAGACGCTTTAATCAGCTGATCCAGACCGGATTCTTCGATGCCGAGTTCTTCAAGGAACATCGCCTTCTCTTCGCCTTCAAGCTCTGCGATTTCGGACTCAATTTTGGCGCAGACGACGATGACTTCCGCTTTTTCAGCAGCAGCAAATTCCCGGACCTTCTGGACGTACTCGTTTCCTGAAGGATCAGCCACTTCATCCTCGCTGACATTCGCTACATATAAGACAGGTTTTGTCGTCAGCAGATGAAGCTGCTTCAACACCTTTTGCTGCTCTTCCGAGAACTCGACAGAACGGGCCGGCTTTTCCTGTTCAAATGCCTCTTTTAACTTTGTCAAAATCTCAAATTCAAACACGGCTTCTTTGTCTTTTTGCTTGGCCATCTTTCCGACCCGGCCGATCCGCTTCTCAACGGTTTCAAGGTCAGCCAGTATCAGCTCAAGGTTGATCGTCTCGATATCCGAAATCGGGTCTACTTTCCCGGACACGTGCGTGATATTGTCGTCGGCAAAACAGCGGACAACATGGCAGATTGCGTCCACTTGGCGGATGTGGGACAGGAACTTGTTTCCGAGCCCTTCTCCTTTTGATGCTCCTTTTACAATGCCGGCGATATCGGTGAATTCAAATGCGGTAGGGACCGTCTTCTTCGGATTGACGAGTTCTGTCAGCTTTTGCAGACGCTCATCAGGAACCTCTACGATTCCGACGTTTGGATCAATCGTACAAAACGGGTAGTTGGCCGATTCTGCCCCGGCCTGAGTAATTGCATTAAATAAGGTTGATTTCCCAACGTTAGGCAAACCAACAATCCCAGCTGTTAAAGCCATTGTTTCATCTCCTCTATAATAAACATCCATGTGTAGTCGTAAATGTTAAACCTGCAACAATTATAAGGATGATTACAGTAAAAGACAAGCTGACAAAACTTGCTTTTCAATCATACAAACTAGGTGAAAATTCATTTTTCGTTGTAATCGAAAAAAAAGCATGAGGGGGTCCGCTAAGATTAAGATTCGGACTCCTCATGCTTAACTAATATCTTTTTCAGCTTTCTTTGAAACTCTTTACGCGGGATCATGACACTGTGTGAACAGCCCTCGCACTTAATCCGGATATCCATTCCCATCCGAATGATCTTCCAGCGGTTCGTCCCGCAAGGATGCGGCTTTTTCATTTCGACCACGTCATTCAGGCCAAATTCTTTATCGGCCAACATCTTTCACCTCTTTGCTTCCTTGTTGTGATCTTATTGTACAAAAAACCACAGCGAAAGAGCAATTCTTCATAACCATAAATATATTTATTTCCATTTACTTAAAATTGGATAAAGTAAAATATTTACCAATAAATACAAATTTAATAACCCGTAAATTGGATATAAAAAAGCGATTAAATTTGAAAAGCCGATTGATGTAAAAGGCACCATGATCGAGAGGAGCAGGAGGACGATTACCCATCTCGGCCAGTTCACAAGTGACAGAAAACGGCTGGACAGCCCGAGAATGCTCGAGATCGTCGTTGTGTAGATCGCGACGCAAAGAACAGCCGTCATAAAAATAAAAATCGGAAAAGGCGCGCCCTCCAAAACCGCGAATAAAGGAATTTCATAATGGGCCAGTTCACCTGCAAGCTCTACAAGGGTCTCATTGTACATGTATGAAATAGCGCCAAACACCAGGCCGCTTAATATGCTGGCAATCTTCGCTTCTCCGACTCCCTTCATCTCTTTGCCGACCGCAGACAATACAGCGACAACAGATAATATGTTCAGCGAAGTGAATGCGATGCCGGCAGGCCAGTTGTATTGATGAGTCAAATTGAGCAGCCACGGCTGATGATGAGCGGTTTGAAAAGAAATCAGCGCATACAGCAGCCCAGCCACCAAAATCGGGATTAAGTAGCTGTTAACGGACAATATGCCATTAAGCCCCCAGAAAAACAACAACCCTGTGCATAAACAAAACAAGATGACGCCAGTCCAAAACGGGATATGAAAAATTTGCAGCGTTACCCCGCCACCTGCAATCATCACAATCGTCGTCGTAAACAAGTACAGGATGATCAGCACATCGTATACTTTAGCCAGCAGCGGACCGATTAATGTTTCGAGCACAGGCAGAAAATGCTCTGATTTTTGTTCGTAGCTGATCTTCATCACAATATAGGTTGACAGGCTGAACATGATCGTAAACAACAGGATAGCCAGTCCGCTTTCATCACCAAAAAACTGCCATATTTCCTGGCCGGACGCATATCCCGCACCTATTAAGCTTCCTAAAATAAGAAGCATCCACTTCATCCCGGCTCTCCACACGATTTGCTCACCCCAGCAATATAGTTTTTAAGCTTGTTTCTCCGCTTATGACACTATATTGCCGGTCCTCTATAAAAATTCATGAATCCCCTTTCGACTTTTCTCATTCAAATGAATTAATTATATCAATATAATAAAATGAATTATCATATCTTCTTTTAGTAAAGTATTTTTTCCAACTGACCAAATCGTTTCATCCAAAGCATAAAAAAAGAGACAGCTGGATATACTGTAAACAACCATTCATACTCGAAAAACACACCAAGGCACTGCTGTTACCATGATGACAAGGATGTGAAGCCTATGAATCGAAAAGGCGGAATTTTTTCTCAAGAACCAATAAATGAATATATTTCTCATTCGGATCCGCTAGCTGTGAAACAAATAGAGAAAGTTCTTTCCGTCTATTTAAAGGAAGCCGAAGACCGGCCCATCGTGATCGTTTGCATCGGTACAGACCGCTCCACAGGAGATTCGCTCGGTCCCCTCGTAGGAATGAAACTCTCCGCAAAACAGCTGACACGTTTTCATGTCTATGGAACGCTTGCCGACCCGGTTCACGCCGTAAACTTAAATGAAAAGATTGATCATATTCATCAGCAGCATCAAAATCCATTTATGATCGCGATCGATGCCTGTCTTGGACGAACCAAAAGCGTGGGATCTTTTCAAATCGGCAAAGGACCTTTGAAGCCGGGAGCAGGCGTTCAGAAAAGCTTGCCTGAAGTCGGCCACGTGCATATTAACGGAATTGTCAATGTCAGCGGCTTTATGGAGTATTTTGTCCTGCAAAATACAAGGCTCAACCTTGTCATGCGCATGGCGGATGTGCTCGCTGACGGGCTGTCGCACCTGGAGAAAGCCGGGTGGCAGCGGCGCCATGTGTCACCAATTCAAAGAATGACCGGAAGGATGTCATAAAAAAACCATCTGCACATGATCAGATGGTTTTTAAGCTTATGCGTCTTCTTGGGCCAGCAATTCGAGAATACGCTCCAAGTCTTCATTTGAGTAGAATTCGATTTCGATTCTGCCTTTTTTCTTTTGCTTTTTAATGGTCACCGGTGTTCCAAAATAGTTTCGCAAATACGACTCTCGTTCTTTGATCACTGCATCCTTTACTTGTTTCGGCTTCTTTGTTTCACGTGGAACATCAGCATTCAACTGTTGAATTAACTTTTCAAGCTGCCGGACGTTCAGCTGTTCAGACACGACCTTTTGAACAAGCGGCTCAAGCTTTTGCTTGTTTTTCAATCCAAGCAATGTTCGGCCATGGCCCATCGATAACGTGCCGTTGTCAATTAGCTTTTGAACGTCTTCAGGAAGTGTCAGCAGCCGTAAGTGGTTGGCGATGTGAGGCCTGCTTTTTCCAAGCCTTTTTGCCAGCTGTTCCTGGGTCATATCGAGATGTTCGAGCAAAGATTCATAGGCTTTTGCTTCTTCAAGCGGAGACAGGTCTTCTCGTTGAAGATTTTCCAATAGGGCAATCTCCATCATCAGGGATTCCGACAGCTCGCGCACAATCGCAGGAATGGTTTCCAATCCGGCTTTTTCAGCAGCCCGGTAACGGCGTTCTCCGGCCACAATGTCATAGCCTTTAATTGACTTTCTGACGATGATGGGCTGCAAAACACCGTGCTGCAAAATGGACTCCTTCAAATCTTTTAACGATTGGTCATCAAACGTTTTTCTTGGCTGATAAGGGTTGGGCCGCAAGTCTTGCAGCTTGATTTCCTCAACCGTTTCTTCGGATAAATCAACATTTGAAAACAATGCATTAATCCCTTTTCCGAGACCTTTAGGCATTCGCAGCCACTTCCTTTGCTAATTCTAAATAGACTTCCGCTCCTCTGGAACGGGGATCATATAAAATGATCGGCTTTCCATGACTCGGCGCTTCACTGAGCCGGACATTCCGGGGGATAACCGTTTTGTATACTTTATCGCGGAAGTACTTTTTCACTTCTTCGATGACCTGTATGCCTAAATTCGTTCTTGCATCAAGCATTGTCAGCAATACGCCGTCGATCATCAGATCCGTATTTAAATGTTTTTGCACGAGCCGGACAGAGTTGAGCAGCTGGCTCAGCCCTTCCAGCGCATAATACTCGCACTGGACCGGAATCACGACGGAATCGGAAGCCGTAAGCGCATTGATTGTAAGCAGCCCTAATGACGGCGGGCAGTCAATAATCATGAAATCATAGTTTTGTTTGACCGATTCCAAAGCCCTTTTCAGCCGGACTTCTCGGGAGATGGTCGGAACAAGTTCAATTTCCGCCCCCGCAAGCTGGATCGTTGCAGGAATGACATCCAAGTTTTCTACGGATGTTGTTTTGATGACATCTTTCACATCTGCATCATCTACTAATATATCGTACACACATTGATCAACATCAGCCTTTTCAACGCCGATACCGCTTGTTGCGTTTCCTTGCGGGTCTATGTCGACTAACAAAACCCTTTTCCCGATGTAAGCTAAGCAAGCTCCCAGGTTAACAGAGGTTGTCGTTTTACCAACGCCACCTTTTTGGTTTGTGATCGCAATAATTTTCCCCACAATGTCACCTACTTTCACATTGAACAAGTTTCTCTCATTTCTCTATTTTAACAAAAAAAGAATCGGCCGTTTGCTTTTTTTGAATTTTTGTTTTTTCAATGAGATCCGTTTTTTCTATTTTTCGACATAAAGAAACTATTTTTTTATCTCAGAAAAAAGAGAAGAGATATTCAAGTGAAATGAAAGATAGTTTCATTATTATATTAATATAAAAAATCCCCCTGTCTTACGGGGATTTTAATCAATCTGCTGCGGGCATTTTCCGGGTGGCGATGGCAATTCTGTTCCAGGCATTTATTGTGACGGCTGCCATGATCAGTTCGGCTGTTTCAGCTTCTGTAAAATGGGTCCTGACTTCGTTGTATACTTCATCCGGCAGCCCGTGCTCGCCGATTCGCGTAACGGCTTCAGTCAGCGCCAATACCGCCCGCTCTTTTTCCGTGAAAAAAGGCGCTTCCCGCCATGCATTGAGCGCATAGATCCGCTGTTCCGTCTCACCGTTCTGCCTTGCATCTTTCGTATGCATATTTAAGCAGAAAGCACATCCGTTCAGCTGTGAAGCCCGGATTTTGATCAGTTCCTTTAAAATGGGATCAATGCTTGAGGAAGCCTGCGCTTTTTCAAGCTCCAGCATTCCTCTGTAGCCCTCAGGGTTTACTTTTTCCATTAGAAATCTCGTTTCCATGTCTATTCCTCCTTTAAATGTTTCACTTATATAACAAGTGAGGAACGATGTTTGTGACAGAAAACGTTATATTTTAATGTTCTTCAGTTTATCGGGATTTGAAACGATAAACACATTTTTGACGGAATCGCCTTCCGGGTTCCAAGCAAAGCAAACAGCGTAAGCCGGGCGGTTGTTTTTTATGATCAAAACGCCCTTTTGGCCGTTGATATCGACAGGCATAAAGCGGCCGGAAAAGCTTCCCTTTGAAACAACTCCCGTAAAAAAAGCATAAATGCGGCTCTTTCCATAGATCGGTCTCAACGCGCTGCGTACTTTTCCGCCGCCATCCGTATACAATACGGCATCTTCAATCAATATTTTGGAAAACGCCTCAAAGTCACCGGTTTTCGCTGATTCGATAAACAGCCGGGCCAGTTGCTGTTCTTCGACCGGCTGTGATAATACCGAAATATCCCCATTTAGCTTCTGTTTCAGCCGGCTGTGGATTTTACGACAGTTCGCTTCCGACTTCCCGATTATGGACGATATTTCCTTATAGTGATATCCAAATACTTCCCTAAACATCAATACGGCTCTTTCCACAGGATTTAACCGGCTCATAACTACCAAAAATGCATAGGAAACCTTTTCTTTTTCTTCAACGTATTCCGCCGGACTTTGAGCTGAAAGCGCCACCTGCGGTTCCGGAAGCCATTCCCCGATATACACCTCTCGCTTCTTGCGGGCAGACTGGAGTTCATTTATGCAGCGGTTTGTGATAGATTTCGTCAAATAGGATTGAATATGGTCAATTTGACTGATATCTTTTTCCTGGAGGTCTGCGAACAATTCCTGGACGATGTCCTCTGCATCCTGCAGAGACCCGAGCATACGGTAAGCAATTGAAAAAAGCAAAGAATGATATTGTCGATAATATTCCATAGATGCTCCTCCATTGATATTTTGCCTAAAAAAATAAAAGCTCTAGAGGGAGCTTTTATTTCGGTATCCGGATCGTAAACTGAATATATTCTTCAAATTCCTCTTCTTCGGTATTCAGTTTGACGCCGCTGTCTTCCACCATTGATAAGGACTGGCGAATCGTATTCATCGCGATTCTCGCGTCTCTGCTGTACGCTTTTCTCTTCGGTTTCGGCTTGCGTTTATCCTGCTCAAGCATTTTGACGACACGGTCTTCGGTTTGCTTTACATTTAAATTCTTTTCAATGACTTCATGTAACAGCTTGACCTGAAGGTCGGGCTGTTTCAACGGTATGAGCGCTCTTGCGTGGCGCTCTGAAATTTCTTTTTTCAAGATCGCTTCCTGCACCTCTTCCGGAAGCTTCAACAGTCTGAGCTTATTGGCGATTGTTGACTGGCCCTTTCCAAGCCTTTGTGCAAGGGCTTCCTGCGTCAAATCGTGAAGCTCTAAAAGCCTTGCATAAGCATGCGCTTCTTCAATCGAAGATAATTCTTCCCTCTGAAGGTTTTCGATAAGAGCGACGGAAGCGGTCTCCGTATCTGAAAAATCCTTAATAATAGCGGGGACCTTCTCCCAATCGAGCGTTTGAACCGCCCGCCAGCGCCGCTCTCCGGCTATGAGTTCATATTGGCCTTCCCGCTCTGTTTTTCTGACGACAATCGGCTGGATAATGCCGTGTGTATGAATGGTTGCAGCTAATTCTTTAATTTTTTCTTCTGAGAAAATGGTGCGCGGCTGAAAACGGTTAGGAATTATATCGCCTACTGGAATCTCTTGAATTTCTTCTTTATTCGTATCATGTTCAGCAATCTCTGCTTCTTCTTCCTTGTCGCCAAGTCCGAAGAGACGAGAGAATGAATGCTTCATGTACCTACACCACCTTTAAACACTGCCATTTTTATAATTCTATTTTCTCATGAATTTTCCTTCTGTGACATCACGAAATTTGAAGAAAACGAATAATTTAACCTTCTATAGGAGATTTATTAGGTGTTCCAGGCTTTCTTGGAAATTTCTTCGGTGTCTGCGATTGTTTTTTGATGACAATGATGTTTCTGTCGCTTTCTTCAATTGGCAGCTGAAAAGAATGTACGGTTTCAATTTTGCCTCCAAGCATTTTGATGGCTTTTTTGCCCGTTTCAATTTCTTCATCAGCCGAAGCTGCTTTTAATGCTACGAATAAACCGTCTTTTTTCACAAGCGGAAGGCAGAGCTCGCTGAGAACCGAAAGGCGGGCGACAGCGCGTGCCGTCACGATGTCATAGCTTTCTCTATGGTCTTTCGATCTTCCGAATGTTTCCGCGCGGTCATGGTAAAAAGCTGTGTTTTCCAGCTTCAAAGCATCTGACAGCTGATTCAAAAAGTGAATCCGTTTGTTCAGCGAGTCAACAATTGTGACGTGAAGGTGAGGAAAACAGATTTTTATCGGAAGGCTTGGAAATCCGGCGCCCGCTCCAACATCACAGAGACTGTTCATCTTTTTGAAATCGACATAAAAAGAAGCGGCGATGGAGTCGTAAAAATGCTTTAAATACACTTCTTTTTTCTCGGTAATCGAGGTTAAATTCATTTTTTCGTTCCATTCAACAAGCCATTCGTAATAGGTCTCAAATTGCTCCAGCTGGAAGGAGGAAAGGGAGATGCCTTTCTCCTCCAAACCGGCTGTAAATTGCTCAATGTTCATGCCGTCACCCTTTCTATTCCGCAACCTTGGCAATCCGTCCCTGCTCTAAGTAGACGAGCAGAATGGAAATATCAGCAGGATTGACGCCGGAAATCCGTGAGGCCTGTGCGACCGACAGCGGTCTGACCTCTTTCAATTTTTGGCGCGCTTCCGTTGCTATGCCTTTGATCGCGTCATAGTCGATTCTGTCAGGAATCTTTTTGTTTTCCATTTTCTTTAGTTTTTCGACCTGCTGCAAGGACTTTTCAATATATCCTTCATACTTAATTTGAATTTCAACCTGTTCAGCAACGTCGCCGGCGACTTTTTGTTCAGGCGGCGCAAGAGCAGTAACGGTTTCATAATTCATTTCCGGCCGCTTCATCAGGTCGGTCGCGCGAATGCCGTCTTTGAGCTCGCTGCCGCCCAATGAACGGATATATTCCTGATTTTCCTTTGTCGGTTTGATAATAACAGAATGAAGGCGTTTTTTCTCTGCTTCAATGGCCGCTTTTTTCTCTTGGAACTTTTGATATCGTTCTTCAGAAATCAAGCCGATTTGATAGCCGATCTCGGTCAGGCGCAAGTCTGCATTGTCGTGACGCAGAAGCAGCCTGTACTCCGCACGCGAAGTCAGGAGGCGATATGGTTCGTTTGTTCCTTTCGTCACAAGGTCGTCGATCAATACGCCGATATAAGCATCAGAACGGCTGAGAATGACCTCTTCTTTGCCAAGCGCTTTCCGGCCCGCATTGATGCCGGCCATAATTCCCTGTCCGGCCGCTTCTTCATAGCCTGATGTTCCGTTAATCTGTCCGGCTGTGAAGAGTCCCGGAATTTTTTTCGTTTCCAGTGTCGGCCACAGCTGTGTCGGTACGATCGCATCATATTCAATCGCGTATCCTGCCCGCATCATTTGCACATTTTCAAGACCGGGAATAGTTGAAAGCATTTTTCGCTGCACATCTTCCGGAAGACTTGTCGACAATCCTTGAACATATACTTCCTGGGTGTTGCGCCCTTCAGGCTCAAGGAAGATCTGGTGTCTCGGCTTGTCGTTAAAGCGGACGACCTTGTCTTCAATAGAAGGACAATATCTTGGCCCCGTTCCTTTAATCATACCGGAATACATCGGTGAGCGATGCAGATTGTTGTCAATAATTTCGTGCGTTTCCGGACTTGTATATGTGAGCCAGCATGGAAGCTGGTCTGTAATATATTCCACCGTCTCATACGAAAAGGCCCGCGGCACTTCATCACCGGGCTGAATTTCCGTTTTGCTGTAGTCAATTGAGTGGCTGTTGACCCGCGGCGGCGTTCCTGTTTTAAAGCGGACGAGGTCAAAGCCGAGCTCTTCAAGATGCTCAGACAGCTTGATGGACGGCTGCTGGTTGTTCGGTCCGCTCGAGTATGACAGATCGCCAAGAATGATTTTTCCTCTCAAAAATGTCCCCGTCGTCAGAACAACGGTCTTAGAACGGTACTCCGCCCCTGTTTGGGTTACAACGCCCCGGCATTCCCCGTCTTCAATCAGAAGGCGTTCGACCATTCCTTGCAGCATGGTCAAATTCGGTTCATTTTCAAGTGTCTTTTTCATTTCATGCTGATATTGGAATTTATCAGCCTGAGCCCGCAGCGCCCGGACGGCAGGGCCTTTTCCAGTATTTAAGAGCCTCATTTGAATATGAGTTTTATCGATATTTTTAGCCATTTCCCCGCCGAGCGCATCGATTTCGCGGACGACGATTCCTTTTGCAGGTCCGCCGACAGACGGGTTACATGGCATGAAAGCAACCATATCAAGGTTAATCGTTAAGACAAGCGTTTTTGCGCCTTGTCTGGCTGACGCCAGCGCCGCTTCAACACCGGCGTGTCCGGCGCCGACGACAACGACGTCATATTGGCCTGCTTCATAGCCCATATGCTTTGTTCCTCCTTTATTTTCCTAAGCAAAATTGAGAGAAGAGCTGATCGATCAGGCTTTCGTGTACAGCATCGCCAATGATCTCCCCGAGAACTTCCCAGCATCTTGTTAAATCAATTTGAACCATATCGATCGGGACATCGTTTTCGATGCCCTCCAATGCGTCAGTAATGGCGCGCTTCGCCTCATGCAGCAGTGAGATGTGCCTTGTATTGCTGACATATGTCAAGTCGCCGCTCTCGATCGTTCCTGTGAAAAACAGCGATTGAATGGCTTCCTCCAGCTCATCAATCCCTTCCTCTTTCAATAAGGATGTCGTGACGACAGGCTGATTTCCCGCCAATTCCCGAACGCGATCAAGATCAAGTCTTTGCTCAAGATCGGTCTTATTGACGATGACGATGATGTCCATGCCCTTCGTTGCTTCAAAGAGCTTGATGTCTTCTTCCGAAAGGGTCTCGCTGTAATTGAGGACAAGCAAAATCAAATCGGCTTCTTTTAATACCTGTCTTGAACGTTCAACGCCGATACGCTCGACGATGTCTTCGGTCTCGCGGATCCCGGCTGTATCGACAAGGCGCAGCGGCACGCCTCTGACATTCACATATTCTTCAATGACATCCCGTGTCGTACCCGGAATGTCCGTTACAATCGCTTTTGTCTCATGGACGAGACTGTTTAAAAGCGAGGACTTGCCGACATTTGGCCGCCCGATGATAACCGTTGAGATGCCTTCTCTTAATATTTTACCCTGCTCTGAAGTCGTCAGCAGCGCCTCGATTTCCTTTTTGACCTTTGTCGCCTTTTCAATCAGCATCTTATGGGTCATTTCTTCGACATCATCGTATTCCGGATAGTCTATATTCACTTCAACATGGGCCAATGTTTCAAGAATCTCGGCTCTCAACCGTTTGATCAGTGAAGACAGCCTTCCTTCCATCTGATTCATGGCCACATTCATAGCGCGGTCTGTTTTGGCCCTGATGAGATCCATGACAGCTTCAGCTTGGGAAAGATCGATTCTTCCGTTCAAAAAGGCTCTTTTCGTAAATTCCCCCGGTTCCGCAAGGCGCGCTCCCTCTCTCAAAACGAGCTGAAGCACCTGGTTGACGGTTACAATTCCGCCGTGGCAGTTGATTTCTACAATATCTTCCCGCGTAAAAGTTTTCGGCGCTTTCAGTACCGAAACCATGACTTCT
Organism: Bacillus sp. GM2; assembly: GCF_056155945.1. Taxonomy (NCBI): domain Bacteria; kingdom Bacillati; phylum Bacillota; class Bacilli; order Caryophanales; family Bacillaceae; genus Bacillus; species Bacillus sp. GM2. Next base: position 965,295 of record NZ_JBRKSZ010000008.1, on the reverse strand, counting down.
TCCACGACTTTTTCCGTTTCCGGATCAACGATATGACCGTAGTTAATCGTATGTGAATCGACGGAAGTCAGCCTTTTCCCGCGAGGTCCTTTATATACTTTATCGGCGATCGCAAGAGCCTCAGGGCCGCTCATCCGGACGATCGCAATCGCTCCTTCTCCCATCGGCGTTGAAATCGCGGCGATGGTATCCATGGCTTTCACCTCTCTTTTTCATTCCTCTATCTATTATCCCCATTTGTCCGGGTCATCTTCCAAACATCGTATATGGATGAAAAACTTTTATTGTAATCAAAATTTAAAGATATCATAGTTTCAATTGAAGTGGAAGTGACTTGAATCGTTATCCACAACCGTTCTAAGCCATCATTACTTACTTTAACTTATCCACATGTGAATAACAATTAAATTTCATTTTCATCAACAGCTTACACCGAAAAAACTAAAGCTTAAACCGATTTGGTCTGCATTCATCGATTTTGCAACGGCAAAAAACCGAAGCCCCAATTTTGGGAACTTCGGTTTTCATGTTATTTTTTATATGAGATGACAAGGTGCCGATTATGGTCTTCTCCAGTAGAATAAGTTTCGATATGCTGCGAGTAGCCCGCAAGCGTATCATGGATGACTTTGCGCTCACTGGAAGGCATCGGCTCCAGGTGAATGTCTTTTTTCTGCCTGGCCGCCTGGTCAGCAAGCTTCAATGCAAGCTGAGCGAGTGTTTCCTTCCGCTTTGCGCGGTATCCCTCGGCGTCAACCACCGCTTGGATATATCTGTCGGAATGACGATTGAGCACGAGCTGCGTCAGCGTTTCAAGGGCATTTAAAGTTTGTCCCCTTTTTCCAATTAAAAGGGCTGTTTTATCACCTTTTAACTGAAAGACCACTCGTTTTGACTCCTCTTCTGCCGTCACCTGGGCTTGTATTCCCATATTCGAAATCACATTTTCCAAATACTGTTTTGCTTCTTTAACCGGGTCTATTTTTTCCCGAATGTTCACGACTGCAGACCGATGACCGAAAATGCCGAATAATCCCTTTTTTCCTTCATCAACTACGTCGACTTCGACATCATCTGCATGAAGGCCCAGCTGTTCAAGCCCGGATTGCACTGCTTCATCGACGGTACGTCCAGTAGCAGTCAGTTTCTTCACTTTTTCTTACCTCCGGATTTTTTTCCTCCGGCTGCCGCTTCCTGCCTCTCTGCCTTTAAATCAGGCCCTTTGATAAAGAAGGTTTGAGCAATCATGAATAAGTTACCGACTACCCAGTACAGGGAAAGAGCCGCCGGGAAACTGACCGCAAATACAACGATCATGATCGGCATCAGCCAAAGCATCATCGCCATCTGCGGATTTTGCTGCGCTGTTCCCGCCATCATCAGCTTTTGCTGAATGAATGTGAACACACCGGCGAGAATCGGCAAAATGAAATACGGATCACGCTCCCCAAGGTCAAACCATAAAAAGCTGTGTTCTGCGATTTCCCGCGTTCTCATAATGGCATGATAGAATCCGATTAAAATCGGCATTTGAATTAAGATCGGGAAACATCCGGCAAGCGGGTTAACCCCGTGCTTCTGCATGAGAGCCATCGTTTCCTGTTGAAGCTTCTGCTGCGTTTTTTGATCTTTAGAACTGTATTTTTCGCGAAGTTTTTGCATTTCAGGCTGGAGAGCCTGCATCGCTTTCGAACTCTTCGTCTGCTTGATCATCAGCGGCAAAATTAAAAGTCTGACTAAGATCGTGACGATGATAATCGCGAGTCCGAAGTTTTTATTCGTTAAATTTGCTACATACGTGATCAGCTGTGACAGCGGGTATACGATATACGTGTTCCAAAACCCTTCGCTTTCTGCAGTGATCGGCTGGTTGATTTCCGTACATCCAGCTAACAGCACGATAACGCCGATCATACTGAACAATAATAAAATTCGCCTCTTCAACAATATTTCCTCCTAAATCTTCATTCTTCAACCGGTATTATTCGGTTATGACCATTAAAAAGACATACTTTCTCGTATTTTATCATCTTTCTCCCCGAATGGGCGACGACATTTTTCAGGAGCTAAAGGAAGCGCTTAAAAATGAGGGCCATAACATCTTTTTAACCGGACTATGATGGCTGATTCGGTTTTTTCCGGTAGACAAACGACTTTCTGAAAAGGTGCTGCAAACTTTTTTTCGCCTCTTCATATGACAATTCAGCTGCAGGTTTTCTTGCGATGATAATGTAGTCATTTTCTTGTTTTAATAGATCCCGCTCTTCCTGGATGACCTGGCGAATCAGCCGCTTTACCCGGTTGCGCACGACTGCGTTTCCGATTTTCTTGCTGACCGACAGTCCCACCCGAAACTCTTTCGCCTCAGGCTGGTGAAGCACATATAAAACATATTGCCGGTTTGCCATCGATTTGCCTTTTTTAAATACTTTTTGAAAATCTTCATTTTTCTTTAATCGATTTCGCTTTTTCATATCTTCTTTCACTCCGATAACAAGCTGGCAAATGGGCCTGGTCATTCCTCTATGTAAAAAAGACCACTGACATTATTCAGTGGCCTAAGCTGATAATACTTTTCTTCCTTTGCGGCGACGACGTGCTAATACAAGACGTCCATTTTTAGAACTCATACGGCTGCGAAAGCCATGAACTTTGCTGCGCTTACGGTTATTTGGTTGAAATGTTCTTTTCATGTATGACACCTCCCTCGAGGAATAGCTGTTAAAGACAGTCTAATTTATTATATTGGGATGAGCAGTTCATTGTCAACTTCGCTCACACATTTCTTTTTTGCACCATAATAGGATAACACATATCAATTTTCTTCGAAAGCCTAATTTCATTTTTCCTCAATTTTAGCTTAAAAGATTTTTTTGGAAGCGGGAAAATGGGAAGAGCGGAGCGAAAAAAAGCCAATGTGGATATCTTTCGCCTCGTTTTTTCTATCCACAATCATTATCGACAACATTTTCACAAAACTAACCGTTGTGGACAATATTTCTTCAACAGTTTGTATAGTGTGTGGATAAGTTCCTCGCAACCATTGCAACCACTCGCTTATTCTGATATTATATTTGTGTTTTAACTCTTGATAACAAATTGGCTGCCAATCCATTATCCACAAACTGTGGATAAGTTGTGGAAAGTTTTTTCACAGGGTGTGCAGAAATTTGTCCACATCTTGTGAAGAATGTCGAAAAGACGTTTTTCTACTATATTATATGTTTTCAACATTTCATTAACGAATGGACTCATCCATTTGCTCTTTTTTTGTGTTCTATAACAGGTTGGACAAGCAAATATTGCTGGTAAAGGAGGGACGAACCGCCATTATGAAAAACATATCGGATCTTTGGAATCAAGCTTTGGGGCAGATCGAAAAAAAATTGAGCAAGCCCAGCTTTGAAACATGGATGAAATCGACAAAGGCCCATTCATTGCAGGGCGATACGCTGATCATCACCGCACCGAACGAGTTCGCCAGAGACTGGCTTGAATCAAGATACCTGCACCTGATCGCCGATACGATCTACGATCTGACAGGAGAAGAATTGAGCATTAAATTTGTCATTCCTCAGAATCAAAATGAAGAAGATTTTATGCCTAAGTCTCCAATCAAAAAAATGTCGAAAGAAGAACCGGCTGATTTTCCGCAAAACATGCTGAATCCCAAATATACATTCGATACGTTCGTTATCGGTTCAGGAAACCGATTCGCCCATGCGGCGTCTTTGGCAGTGGCTGAAGCCCCGGCGAAAGCTTACAATCCGCTGTTTATTTATGGGGGAGTCGGACTTGGAAAGACTCACTTAATGCATGCGATCGGGCACTATGTCATCGATCACAATCCATCTGCAAAAGTGGTTTATTTGTCATCTGAGAAATTTACAAATGAATTCATTAACTCGATCCGTGACAATAAAGCTGTCGATTTTCGCAACCGCTATCGAAATGTTGACGTTCTTTTGATAGATGATATTCAATTTTTAGCCGGAAAAGAACAGACGCAAGAGGAATTTTTCCATACGTTTAATACGCTGCATGAAGAAACAAAGCAGATCGTCATTTCCAGCGACCGGCCTCCAAAAGAGATCCCAACGCTTGAAGACCGTTTGCGCTCCCGTTTTGAATGGGGATTGATCACAGACATCACGCCTCCTGATCTGGAAACAAGAATTGCGATTTTAAGAAAGAAAGCAAAAGCAGAAGGACTTGATATCCCGAATGAAGTCATGCTTTATATTGCCAATCAGATCGACAGCAATATCAGGGAGCTGGAAGGGGCATTAATCAGGGTTGTCGCATATTCTTCCCTGATCAATAAAGACATCAACGCCGATCTGGCTGCTGAAGCTTTGAAAGATATCATTCCGTCTTCAAAGCCGAAAGTCATTACGATCAAAGACATCCAAAGAATCGTCGGCCAGCAGTTTAATATTAAGCTGGAGGATTTCAAGGCGAAGAAACGGACAAAATCGGTGGCTTTTCCGCGGCAGATCGCTATGTATCTATCAAGAGAAATGACAGATTCTTCTCTTCCAAAGATCGGCGAAGAATTTGGCGGACGCGACCACACGACGGTCATCCATGCCCACGAAAAAATATCAAAACTGCTGAGCAATGATGAACAGCTCCAGCAGCATATTAAAGAAATTAAAGAGCAGCTGAGATAAATGGTGAGCGGGAAAGTGTGAATAACTTGAACATAGCCTTACACAGTCTGTCCACATGTGGATAGGCTGTGTTTCCGTTCGTTTTTAGCACTTATCCACAAATCCACAGCCCCTACTAGTACTTCTGCTATTTTTATAAAACATAATAATTAATAGATTCCCGCAAGGAGGATGATTATGAAGTTTACAATTCAAAAAGACCGCCTAGTCGAAGGTGTCCAAGATGTGTTAAAAGCCGTTTCTTCAAGAACGACGATTCCGATCTTAACCGGTATTAAAATTGTGGCCTCTGATGAAGGTGTCTCTCTGACAGGCAGCGATTCCGATATTTCGATTGAATCGTTTATCCCGAAAGAAGACGGCGATTTAGAGATCGTGACAATTGAACAGCCCGGCAGCATTGTGCTTCAAGCGCGTTTTTTCAGTGAAATTGTCAAAAAGCTGCCGATGTCAACGGTGGAAATCGAGGTTCAAAATCAATACTTAACGATTATCCGCTCCGGCAAAGCAGAGTTTAACTTAAACGGTTTAGATGCGAGCGAATATCCGCTTTTGCCGCAAATTGAAGAGCATCACGCTTTTCAAATTCCGACCGATCTGCTAAAAAACCTGATCCGCCAAACCGTTTTTGCAGTGTCCACCTCAGAAACACGCCCAATCTTGACAGGTGTAAACTGGAATGTCGCGGGCGGTGAATTAATATGCACTGCGACGGATAGTCACCGTCTGGCGCTAAGAAAAGCTAAGCTCGACATTCACGAAGACAGTTCTTACAATGTCGTCATCCCAGGAAAAAGCTTAACCGAGCTGAGCAAGATCCTTGATGACCACCAGGAGCTTGTCGATATTGTAATTACCGAAACACAAGTGTTGTTTAAAACAAAAAACGTGCTGTTTTTCTCCAGACTGCTTGACGGAAACTACCCGGATACAAACCGTCTGATTCCTCAGGAAAGCAAAACGAACCTGATCGTCAATACAAAGGAATTTCTTCAGGCGATTGACAGGGCTTCGCTCTTGGCGAGAGAAGGACGAAACAACGTGGTGAAACTTTCCGCAGCCGCCAATGAGTCGATCGAAATTTCTTCAAACTCTCCGGAAATCGGAAAGGTTGTCGAAACGGTGAATGCCGAGCAGATTGAAGGGGAAGACTTAAAGATATCCTTTAGTCCGAAATATATGCTGGATGCCCTTAAAGTTCTTGAAGGAGAGGACATTCACGTGAGTTTCACGGGCGCTATGAGGCCTTTTCTGATCCGTACGCCGAATGACGATTCGATCGTCCAATTAATTCTTCCTGTCCGGACGTATTAATTTGTTGGAATAGAAAGTTGCCGGCTGGTCCGGCAGCTTCTCTTATTTTTTCGGGAGAAAAGCGCTCTCGCCCTGCCTTGGTTGTTCATACCGCAAGTTTCCCCTTTCCTTCTTTCCCTGTTTTTTAGTACAATTAGATATTAGTGATATTGAAAGAGGTCGATATAATGACAAAGACGGTGGCTATTGATACAGAGATGATTACCCTCGGCCAGTTTTTGAAATTGGCGGATGTCATTCAGTCCGGAGGAATGGCAAAATGGTTTTTATCGGAATATGAAGTACTCGTCAATGACGAGCCGGATAACCGCCGCGGACGAAAACTGTATGTCGGAGATGTGGTGACGATTGAAGGATTCGGTTCATTTCAAGTCGTCGGCTAAAAGCAGGTGGTATTGATTGTATATCCAAAATCTAACATTATCGTCTTACCGTAATTATGAACGCCTTGACCTTCAATTTGAGAACAAAGTGAACGTGATTATCGGAGAGAACGCTCAAGGAAAAACGAATTTGATGGAAGCGATCTATGTGCTTGCGATGGCCAAATCCCATCGGACGTCAAATGATAAAGAACTCATACGATGGGATGAAGACTATGCTAAAATAGAAGGCAGGGTCATTAAAAAAAACGGTTCTGTTCCCATTCAGCTCGTGATTTCCAAAAAAGGAAAAAAAGGTAAAGTCAATCATATTGAACAGCAGAAGCTGAGCCAGTATGTCGGGGCTGTCAACACGATTATGTTCGCGCCGGAGGATTTAAACCTTGTAAAAGGAAGTCCTCAGGTCAGAAGAAGGTTTCTCGATATGGAAATCGGCCAAGTATCACCTGTCTATCTTCATGACCTTTCTCTTTACCAAAAAATCCTTTCACAACGGAATCATTTCCTGAAACAGCTTCAAACGAGAAAGCAAACCGATCAAACGATGCTTGACGTGCTGACGGAACAGCTTACGGAATTCGCAGCAAAGGTTGTTATGAAACGGCTTCAGTTTGTCGATCAGCTTGAAAAATGGGCTCAGCCCATTCATTCCGGAATTTCAAGAGGTCTGGAAGAGCTGACGCTAAAGTATCATACGTCTCTTCACGTATCAGATTCGCCCGATTTGTCGAAAATGATCAATAGTTATCAAGAAACGTTTTCTAAATTAAGAGATAAAGAAATAGAACGGGGGGTATCTCTGTCAGGTCCCCACAGGGATGATGTTCTCTTCTATGTCAATGGCCGTGATGTGCAGACTTACGGGTCGCAGGGCCAGCAGCGAACGACTGCATTGTCGCTTAAATTGGCTGAAATCGATTTGATTCAGGAAGAGATAGGAGAATATCCGATTCTGCTTTTGGATGATGTTTTATCAGAGCTGGACGACTATCGGCAGTCTCACTTGCTCCACACCATTCAAGGCCGTGTTCAAACATTCGTAACAACGACAAGCGTTGATGGAATTGATCATAAAACCTTAAACGAAGCGGAAATCTTTCGAGTTGAAAATGGCACGCTATCGGACTGAGAAAATGGGGTGAGGGATTGTATATCCACTTAGGTGACGATTTTGTCGTCTCAACGCGTGAAATTGTGGCTATTTTTGATTACAAGGCAAAGACATCGCCGATTGTTGAAGAGTTTTTAAACAAGCAAAAACAGCTGATTGTCTCTTCTAACAGCACGCCGAAGTCAATTGTTGTCACATTACAATCGATTTATTTTTCTCCTTTAGCCTCAGGCACGTTGAAAAAACGGGCGCAATCCAAGCCGGAAATCGATTCATAAAAGAATCTTAACTATAAATTTATTATGTTTGAAGAAAAGTGTAGGTGAATGTGCGTGGCAATGGAACAGCAAAATAATTACGATGAAAATCAGATACAGGTTCTAGAGGGATTGGAAGCCGTTCGGAAAAGACCCGGAATGTACATCGGGTCGACAAGCGGCAAAGGTCTGCACCATTTAGTATGGGAAATTGTTGATAACAGCATCGATGAAGCATTGGCCGGTTACTGCACTGAAATCAATGTCGAAATTGAAAAAGACAACAGCATCACTGTAAAAGACAACGGACGGGGGATTCCGGTCGGTATTCAGGAGAAAATGGGCCGTCCCGCTGTGGAAGTCATCATGACCGTTCTGCACGCCGGAGGAAAGTTTGACGGAAGCGGATATAAAGTTTCAGGTGGTTTGCACGGCGTCGGTGCTTCTGTTGTTAACGCCCTGTCAACAGAGCTTGATGTAACGGTTTACAGAGACGGAAAAGTCCATTACCAGGAATATGAACGGGGCGTTCCAAAAGCTGATTTGAAAGTCATCGGCGATACGGATGTGACAGGAACGACCACTCACTTCAAGCCTGATCCGGAAATATTCACGGAAACGACTGAATACGACTATGATACGCTTGCCACTCGTGTCCGAGAACTCGCTTTTTTGACAAAAGGCGTCAAAATCACGATCGAAGACAAGCGTGAAGGAAAAGAACGCAAGAATGAGTACTGCTATGAGGGCGGAATTAAAAGCTATGTTGAACACTTGAACCGCTCACGAGAAGTCATTCACGAGGAGCCGGTCTACATTGAAGGGTCCAAAGACGGCATTACGGTCGAGGTCGCTCTTCAATACAATGACAGCTACACGAGCAACATCTATTCATTCGCCAACAACATCCATACGTATGAAGGCGGAACGCATGAAGCAGGCTTTAAAACAGGCTTGACGCGGGTCATCAATGATTACGCGAGAAGGAACGGCGTATTCAAAGAAAACGACCCGAATTTAAGCGGGGAAGATGTCCGGGAAGGTTTGACAGCGATTATTTCAATCAAGCACCCGGATCCTCAATTTGAAGGGCAGACGAAAACAAAGCTTGGCAACTCAGAAGCGCGTACGATAACAGATGCGCTATTTTCAGAAGCGCTCGAAAAGTTTCTGCTTGAAAACCCGGATTCAGCGAAAAAAATCGTTGAAAAAGGGGTTATGGCCGCCAGAGCACGAATGGCTGCAAAGAAAGCACGCGAATTGACGCGCAGAAAAAGCGCCCTTGAAGTGTCGAATCTGCCGGGAAAACTGGCTGACTGTTCTTCTAAAGACCCGACGATTTCCGAACTTTACATCGTTGAGGGCGACTCTGCGGGCGGATCGGCAAAACAGGGCCGCGATCGTCATTTCCAAGCCATTTTGCCTTTGAGAGGGAAAATCTTGAACGTCGAAAAAGCACGCCTGGACAAAATTTTGTCCAACAATGAGGTTCGTTCTATGATCACCGCGCTTGGCACCGGAATTGGGGAAGATTTCAATCTTGAAAAAGCCCGCTACCACAAAGTCGTGATTATGACGGATGCCGACGTCGACGGTGCCCACATCCGAACGTTGCTGCTGACCTTTTTCTACCGCTACATGAGGCAGATCATCGAACAAGGATATGTCTACATCGCTCAGCCGCCGCTTTACAAAATACAGCAGGGGAAACGCGTTGAGTATGCGTACAATGACCAGCAGCTCGAAGAAATTTTAAAAGAGCTTCCGCAAAATCCGAAGCCAGGCCTGCAGCGCTATAAAGGTTTGGGTGAGATGAATGCGACACAGCTTTGGGAAACGACGATGGATCCTGAAACGAGGACATTGCTTCAAGTAACGCTCAAAGATGCGATCGATGCGGATGAAACCTTTGAAATGCTGATGGGCGACAAGGTTGAGCCGCGCCGCAACTTTATCGAAGAGAATGCCCGATATGTGAAGAATTTGGATATTTAATGATTGTAAGACCTTATTTTCGCTTAATTGAAATAAGGTCTTTTCTAGAATGAGCCTTTGGCGCTCTAGTCATTTGATGTGTATAAAATCAAGATTATTGATATAATGGAGAATAGCCTAATTCGTTGAAGAGTATAAATACAAATCTACTCCCACACAACTCATGTAGATTCTCCAGGGAGGTTTTTTAATGAGTGAACAACATAAGCCCCAAGTTCAGGAAGTCAATATCAGTCAGGAAATGCGCACATCTTTTTTAGATTACGCAATGAGTGTTATTGTTTCCCGCGCTCTTCCGGACGTAAGAGACGGTCTGAAGCCGGTGCACAGAAGAATATTGTATGCGATGAACGACCTTGGGATGACAAGTGATAAGCCGTATAAAAAATCCGCGCGTATCGTCGGCGAAGTTATCGGTAAGTATCACCCGCATGGTGATTCTGCTGTTTACGAAGCCATGGTCAGAATGGCGCAGGATTTTAACTATCGGTACATGCTCGTTCAAGGCCACGGAAACTTCGGTTCTGTCGACGGCGACTCGGCTGCGGCCATGCGTTACACAGAAGCGAGAATGTCTAAAATATCTATGGAAATTCTGCGCGACATCAATAAAGACACAATCGATTACCAGGACAACTATGACGGATCGGAAAAAGAGCCGGTTGTCATGCCCGCGAGATTTCCGAACCTGCTTGTCAACGGAGCGGCCGGTATTGCTGTAGGTATGGCCACGAACATTCCGCCGCATCAGCTCGGTGAAGTCATTGACGGGGTCTTGGCGGTCAGCAAGAACCCTGATATTACGCTGCCGGAATTGATGGAAATCATTCCTGGACCTGATTTCCCTACAGCAGGGCTGATCTTGGGAAGAAGCGGCATCCGGAAAGCCTATGAAACAGGCCGGGGATCCATTACGCTTCGAGCCAAAGCTCAAATCGAAGAAACATCTTCCGGCAAACCGGTAATCATTATTACGGAAATACCGTACCAGGTGAATAAAGCTAGGCTGATCGAAAAAATCGCCGATCTAGTGCGCGATAAGAAAATCGACGGCATTACGGATCTCCGCGATGAATCAGACCGAAACGGAATGCGCATCGTCATTGAACTGAGAAGGGACGCAAACGCTAATGTACTGTTAAATAACTTGTACAAGCAGACCGCTCTTCAAACATCATTCGGCATTAATCTTTTGGCGCTCGTTGACGGACAACCGAAAGTATTGAGCCTGAAGCAGTGTCTGGAGCATTATCTTGACCATCAAAAAGTCGTGATCAGAAGGCGTACGGCATTCGAGCTTCGCAAAGCGGAAGCGCGGGCCCATATTCTTGAGGGCTTGAGAGTGGCGCTTGATCATCTTGATGAAGTTATTTCCCTAATTAGAAATTCGCAAACGGCTGAAATCGCAAAAAACGGATTGATTGAGAAGTTTTCTTTGACCGAAAAACAGGCCCAAGCGATTTTGGACATGCGTCTTCAGCGTTTAACAGGACTGGAACGCGAAAAAATCGAAGAGGAATATCAAGGTCTTGTTGAGTTGATTGCCGAGTTAAAAGCAATCTTAGCAGACGAAGAAAAGGTTCTTGAAATCATTCGGGAAGAGCTCACGGAAGTTAAAGAGCGCTTTAATGATGAGCGCCGTACAGAAATCGTGACATCAGGCCTTGAGACGATTGAGGACGAAGATCTCATCACGCGCGAGAATATCGTTGTGACTTTAACCCATAACGGATATATCAAACGTCTGCCTTCTTCCACTTACCGCAGCCAAAAACGGGGCGGGAAAGGCATTCAGGGCATGGGGACAAATGAAGACGACTTCGTTGAACACCTGATTTCAACATCCACCCATGACACCATTCTCTTCTTCTCAAATAAAGGGAAGGTTTACCGTGCGAAAGGATATGAGATCCCTGAATTCGGACGGACAGCAAAGGGAATTCCGATTATTAACCTGCTTGAAGTGGAAAAAGGAGAATGGATCAACGCGATTATCCCGGTAAGCGAATTTGATGACGAGTCTTATTTGTTCTTCACGACAAAACACGGAATATCAAAACGCACGTCGCTTTCCCAATTCGCGAATATCCGCAATAACGGATTGATCGCCTTAAGCCTTCGCGATGAGGATGAATTGATGGCCGTCCGCCTGACGGACGGAAATAAACAAATTATTATCGGTACGAAGAACGGTCTGCTGATCCGTTTCCCTGAAACAGATGTAAGGCAAATGGGAAGAACAGCAGCCGGTGTTAAAGGCATCACTCTGACAGATGACGATGTTGTCGTCGGCATGGAGATTTTGGAAGAGGATTATCATGTGCTAATCGTAACTGAAAAAGGCTACGGAAAACTGACGCCGGCTTCAGAATACAGGGTTCAAAGCCGTGGAGGAAAAGGGCTGAAAACCTGCAAAATCACAGAAAATAACGGATCTCTTGTGACAGTGAAAGCAACAACAGGAGAAGAAGATTTAATGATCATCACAGCCAGCGGCGTGATCATTCGGATGGATATTAAAGATATTTCCACGACCGGCCGCGTCACTCAGGGCGTGCGTCTTATCCGCTTAGGTGAACAAGAGCATGTCGCGACTGTCGCTTTAGTTGAAAAAGATGAAGAGAATGATACAGAAGAACAGGATCAGGAAGCAGATGAATCATAAAAACATGCAGCCATTTGGCTGCATGTTTTTCTATTCAAACTTTCAAATATTATCTTTTCATTAGAAAGATCATGTGCTATAATTTCTTTTGATCGCTTATAAAAGCAACAACAAAAAATTTTTCAAAAAAAGTATTGACCGCTTGTCTCATAAATGTTATATTTAAGTGGTCGCTTTGAGAGCGGCAACGAAGTTCTTTGAAAACTAAACAAGACAAAACGTACCTGTTAATTCATTAAATAAATCGCACACATGTTGTGCGTAGTCATTATCAAACTTCATGGAGAGTTTGATCCTGGCTCAGGACGAACGCTGGCGGCGTGCCTAATACATGCAAGTCGAGCGGACCGACGGGAGCTTGCTCCCTTAGGTCAGCGGCGGACGGGTGAGTAACACGTGGGTAACCTGCCTGTAAGACTGGGATAACTCCGGGAAACCGGGGCTAATACCGGATGCTTGATTGAACCGCATGGTTCAATTATAAAAGGTGGCTTTTAGCTACCACTTACAGATGGACCCGCGGCGCATTAGCTAGTTGGTGAGGTAACGGCTCACCAAGGCGACGATGCGTAGCCGACCTGAGAGGGTGATCGGCCACACTGGGACTGAGACACGGCCCAGACTCCTACGGGAGGCAGCAGTAGGGAATCTTCCGCAATGGACGAAAGTCTGACGGAGCAACGCCGCGTGAGTGATGAAGGTTTTCGGATCGTAAAACTCTGTTGTTAGGGAAGAACAAGTACCGTTCGAATAGGGCGGTACCTTGACGGTACCTAACCAGAAAGCCACGGCTAACTACGTGCCAGCAGCCGCGGTAATACGTAGGTGGCAAGCGTTGTCCGGAATTATTGGGCGTAAAGCGCGCGCAGGCGGTTTCTTAAGTCTGATGTGAAAGCCCCCGGCTCAACCGGGGAGGGTCATTGGAAACTGGGGAACTTGAGTGCAGAAGAGGAGAGTGGAATTCCACGTGTAGCGGTGAAATGCGTAGAGATGTGGAGGAACACCAGTGGCGAAGGCGACTCTCTGGTCTGTAACTGACGCTGAGGCGCGAAAGCGTGGGGAGCGAACAGGATTAGATACCCTGGTAGTCCACGCCGTAAACGATGAGTGCTAAGTGTTAGAGGGTTTCCGCCCTTTAGTGCTGCAGCAAACGCATTAAGCACTCCGCCTGGGGAGTACGGTCGCAAGACTGAAACTCAAAGGAATTGACGGGGGCCCGCACAAGCGGTGGAGCATGTGGTTTAATTCGAAGCAACGCGAAGAACCTTACCAGGTCTTGACATCCTCTGACAACCCTAGAGATAGGGCTTCCCCTTCGGGGGCAGAGTGACAGGTGGTGCATGGTTGTCGTCAGCTCGTGTCGTGAGATGTTGGGTTAAGTCCCGCAACGAGCGCAACCCTTGATCTTAGTTGCCAGCATTCAGTTGGGCACTCTAAGGTGACTGCCGGTGACAAACCGGAGGAAGGTGGGGATGACGTCAAATCATCATGCCCCTTATGACCTGGGCTACACACGTGCTACAATGGGCAGAACAAAGGGCAGCGAAGCCGCGAGGCTAAGCCAATCCCACAAATCTGTTCTCAGTTCGGATCGCAGTCTGCAACTCGACTGCGTGAAGCTGGAATCGCTAGTAATCGCGGATCAGCATGCCGCGGTGAATACGTTCCCGGGCCTTGTACACACCGCCCGTCACACCACGAGAGTTTGTAACACCCGAAGTCGGTGAGGTAACCTTTTGGAGCCAGCCGCCGAAGGTGGGACAGATGATTGGGGTGAAGTCGTAACAAGGTAGCCGTATCGGAAGGTGCGGCTGGATCACCTCCTTTCTAAGGATATTATACGGAATATAAGACCTTGCGGTCTTATAGACAGGTGCGTTTGGATCTTGTTTAGTTTTGAAGGAACTTCCTTCAAATGAATCAAAAGATGGGCCTGTAGCTCAGCTGGTTAGAGCGCACGCCTGATAAGCGTGAGGTCGGTGGTTCGAGTCCACTCAGGCCCACCATCTTTATATACGGGGCCTTAGCTCAGCTGGGAGAGCGCCTGCTTTGCACGCAGGAGGTCAGCGGTTCGATCCCGCTAGGCTCCACCAACGTGTTCTTTGAAAACTAGATAACAGTAGACATCACATTCAATTAGTAATGCAAGATATCACGTAGTGATTCTTTTTAACGGTTAAGTTAGAAAGGGCGCACGGTGGATGCCTTGGCACTAGGAGCCGATGAAGGACGGGACGAACACCGATATGCTTCGGGGAGCTGTAAGCAAGCTTTGATCCGGAGATTTCCGAATGGGGAAACCCACTGCTCGTAATGGAGCAGTATCCGTATCTGAATTCATAGGATATGAGAAGGCAGACCCGGGGAACTGAAACATCTAAGTACCCGGAGGAAGAGAAAGCAAATGCGATTCCCTGAGTAGCGGCGAGCGAAACGGGAACAGCCCAAACCAAGAGGCAAGCCTCTTGGGGTTGTAGGACACTCTGTACGGAGTTACAAAAGAACGAGGTAGATGAAGAGGTCTGGAAAGGCCCGCCATAGGAGGTAACAGCCCTGTAGTCAAAACTTCGTTCTCTCCTGAGTGGATCCTGAGTACGGCGGAACACGTGAAATTCCGTCGGAATCCGGGAGGACCATCTCCCAAGGCTAAATACTCCCTAGTGACCGATAGTGAACCAGTACCGTGAGGGAAAGGTGAAAAGCACCCCGGAAGGGGAGTGAAAGAGATCCTGAAACCGTGTGCCTACAAGTAGTCAGAGCCCGTTAACGGGTGATGGCGTGCCTTTTGTAGAATGAACCGGCGAGTTACGATCCCGTGCAAGGTTAAGTTTGAAAAGACGGAGCCGCAGCGAAAGCGAGTCTGAATAGGGCGCATGAGTACGTGGTCGTAGACCCGAAACCAGGTGATCTACCCATGTCCAGGGTGAAGTTCAGGTAACACTGAATGGAGGCCCGAACCCACGCACGTTGAAAAGTGCGGGGATGAGGTGTGGGTAGGGGTGAAATGCCAATCGAACCTGGAGATAGCTGGTTCTCTCCGAAATAGCTTTAGGGCTAGCCTCAAGGTAAGAGTCTTGGAGGTAGAGCACTGATTGGACTAGGGGCCCCTACCGGGTTACCGAATTCAGTCAAACTCCGAATGCCAAAGACTTATCCTTGGGAGTCAGACTGCGAGTGATAAGATCCGTAGTCGAAAGGGAAACAGCCCAGACCGCCAGCTAAGGTCCCAAAGTATACGTTAAGTGGAAAAGGATGTGGAGTTGCTTAGACAACCAGGATGTTGGCTTAGAAGCAGCCACCATTTAAAGAGTGCGTAATAGCTCACTGGTCGAGTGACTCTGCGCCGAAAATGTACCGGGGCTAAACGTATCACCGAAGCTGCGGACTGTTCTTACGAACAGTGGTAGGAGAGCGTTCTAAGGGCTGTGAAGCGAGACCGGAAGGACTCGTGGAGCGCTTAGAAGTGAGAATGCCGGTATGAGTAGCGAAAGAGGGGTGAGAATCCCCTCCACCGAATGCCTAAGGTTTCCTGAGGAAGGCTCGTCCGCTCAGGGTTAGTCGGGACCTAAGCCGAGGCCGAAAGGCGTAGGCGATGGACAACAGGTTGATATTCCTGTACCACCTCCTCACCATTTGAGCAATGGGGGGACGCAGGAGGATAGGGTAAGCGCGGTATTGGATATCCGCGTCCAAGCAGTTAGGCTGGGAAATAGGCAAATCCGTTTCCCATAAGGCTGAGCTGTGATGGCGAGCGAAATATAGTAGCGAAGTTCCTGATTCCACACTGCCAAGAAAAGCCTCTAGCGAGGTGAGAGGTGCCCGTACCGCAAACCGACACAGGTAGGCGAGGAGAGAATCCTAAGGTGATCGAGAGAACTCTCGTTAAGGAACTCGGCAAAATGACCCCGTAACTTCGGGAGAAGGGGTGCTCTGTTAGGGTGCAAGCCCGAGAGAGCCGCAGTGAATAGGCCCAGGCGACTGTTTAGCAAAAACACAGGTCTCTGCGAAGCCGTAAGGCGAAGTATAGGGGCTGACGCCTGCCCGGTGCTGGAAGGTTAAGAGGAGCGCTTAGCGTAAGCGAAGGTGCGAATTGAAGCCCCAGTAAACGGCGGCCGTAACTATAACGGTCCTAAGGTAGCGAAATTCCTTGTCGGGTAAGTTCCGACCCGCACGAAAGGCGCAACGATCTGGGCACTGTCTCAACGAGAGACTCGGTGAAATTATAGTACCTGTGAAGATGCAGGTTACCCGCGACAGGACGGAAAGACCCCGTGGAGCTTTACTGCAGCCTGATATTGAATGTTGGTACAGCTTGTACAGGATAGGTAGGAGCCTTGGAAACCGGAGCGCCAGCTTCGGTGGAGGCATCGGTGGGATACTACCCTGGCTGTATTGACCTTCTAACCCGCTGCCCTTATCGGGCAGGGAGACAGTGTCAGGTGGGCAGTTTGACTGGGGCGGTCGCCTCCTAAAAGGTAACGGAGGCGCCCAAAGGTTCCCTCAGAATGGTTGGAAATCATTCGCAGAGTGTAAAGGCACAAGGGAGCTTGACTGCGAGACCTACAAGTCGAGCAGGGACGAAAGTCGGGCTTAGTGATCCGGTGGTTCCGCATGGAAGGGCCATCGCTCAACGGATAAAAGCTACCCCGGGGATAACAGGCTTATCTCCCCCAAGAGTCCACATCGACGGGGAGGTTTGGCACCTCGATGTCGGCTCATCGCATCCTGGGGCTGTAGTCGGTCCCAAGGGTTGGGCTGTTCGCCCATTAAAGCGGTACGCGAGCTGGGTTCAGAACGTCGTGAGACAGTTCGGTCCCTATCCGTCGCGGGCGCAGGAAATTTGAGAGGAGCTGTCCTTAGTACGAGAGGACCGGGATGGACGCACCGCTGGTGTACCAGTTGTTCTGCCAAGGGCATCGCTGGGTAGCTATGTGCGGACGGGATAAGTGCTGAAAGCATCTAAGCATGAAGCCCCCCTCAAGATGAGATTTCCCATTCCGCAAGGAAGTAAGATCCCTGAAAGATGATCAGGTTGATAGGTCTGAGGTGGAAGTGTGGCGACACATGGAGCTGACAGATACTAATCGATCGAGGACTTAACCTAAATGTTTGTGAATCGTCTGACCGTTATCTAGTTTTGAGAGAACACCTCTCAACAGCCAAAGGCAAGGAAACTCGGCTAAAAGCCCTCACATCCTGTGAGGAACGCCCAGTACCTTCGTCCTGAAGGCAAATAGTTTGGTGGCGATAGCGAAGAGGTCACACCCGTTCCCATGCCGAACACGGAAGTTAAGCTCTTCAGCGCCGATGGTAGTTGGGGGATTCCCCCTGTGAGAGTAGGACGCCGCCAAGCACTTGAAAAGACCAGCTTATATAAGCTGGTCTTTTTTGTTGTTTTCTTTTTTTTGAAGAAGCAGTTCAGCGATATAATAGGGGAACTTTGACTCGACTATATGTAAAAACTGCTGGATGATGACATAATCATCGCTAGCACTTTGAAGAAGAAGGTCATACCACCATTCAGTTTCATACCTGGCAATCATGCTTAAATTGTATGCAACCAAGTAATGTGCCAATATTTCCGGTAGCTTTAAAAAATGATCCCGTTCAGCCGGGAAATAATATCCGTCTTGCTCCAAATCATAAAGCAAAGTGGTCGAAGTGCTGGGACGGCATTCTTTATGATCGGCAGAAAAAACGATTCCCTCTTTTTCCTCACGGCAGAAAGACCAGTTTAAATGGTATTCGATATGTTCGATGAAACGCTTTGATGACATATTGTAAGCATTGGGTGTCTCTTCAGGCAGCCGAATAAGCCGGTCTTCGACGGCTGCTTTTACAATTGGATTTGGTTTTCTTTGAAATGCCAGCACTTTATTGATCTCCGGAATTTTCGCCAAAAGCTGCTTCATATTGAATCGTTCATCTTCCAATCCGGATAATTGGAAAAGGGATCTGATGACGTGCATACATAAGCCGTTCCTTTGGATTTTCACTTCGTCTTCATAAAAGCGGTAATTTTGTTTTTTTCGTTTTCTTGTGGTCACGCCATGAGCAAGCACTGAAGTATGGCTGGGATAGGAAGGATCTGTCGTTAACAGGCAGGCTTTCAATAGCTGTGCCATGCCGTAAAATAATAAAATCGGTTTGATTTCCATCGTAGCGATTTTGGCTTGCTTGTAAAAAGCTTCTGCATGCTTAAGAAAAAAAATAAACCGCTCTCCGTTTTTATAAGAATTTTTTTTGGCATCTTCCATTCCTTGATTTTTATATACCATTTCAAGAAAATGCTGGGCTGTTTCGATCGAATAAAACAGCTTTAAATCCTTCCATCCTTTATCTTGCATGTACTCCACTTCCCTTATGGTTATTTTCTAAAAATTACAACTGTTTCCCGCTTTCTTGACAGTGGGTATTCAAGTTGATAATCTACATATAATATTTTGCCGAAAAGAGGGGGATTTACTAATGTGGGAAAGCAAATTTTCGAAAGAAGGCTTAACATTTGATGATGTATTGCTCGTTCCGGCCAAATCGGAGGTACTTCCGCGCGACGTGGATTTATCGGTTGAGCTTACACCGTCTCTTAAGCTGAATGTTCCAATTATTAGTGCAGGCATGGATACAGTGACAGAAACTCAAATGGCCATCGCGATGGCACGGCAGGGCGGACTGGGCATTATCCACAAAAACATGTCGATTGAACAGCAGGCTGAGCAGGTTGACAAAGTCAAACGTTCAGAGCGGGGCGTCATTACAAATCCGTTTTTCCTGACGCCAGAGCACCAAGTTTTTGATGCAGAGCATTTGATGGGCAAATACAGAATCTCCGGTGTTCCGATTGTTGACAATGAAGAGGATCAGAAGCTGGTTGGAATTATCACAAATCGTGATCTGCGATTTATTTCTGATTACTCCATGAAAATCAGCGATGTTATGACAAAAGAAGAGCTTGTTACGGCTCCTGTTGGTACAACCCTGGATGAAGCAGAAAAAATTCTTCAAAAATACAAGATCGAAAAACTCCCTCTTTTAGATGATCAAGGTGTTTTAAAAGGGCTTATTACGATTAAAGACATTGAAAAAGTAATCGAATTCCCGAATTCAGCGAAAGATGTTCACGGGCGCCTATTGGTTGGAGCAGCGGTAGGTGTAACAGGCGACACAATGACACGCGTCAGAAAGCTTGTGGAAGCCAATGTCGATGTGATCGTCGTTGATACCGCGCACGGCCATTCACAAGGTGTATTGGATACCGTTAAGAAAATCCGCGACACTTATCCTGAATTAAATATCATTGCCGGCAACGTCGCAACTGCCGAAGGAACAAAAGCGCTTATCGAAGCGGGAGCAAATGTAGTTAAAGTCGGTATCGGACCGGGTTCTATTTGTACAACCCGCGTAGTGGCCGGTGTCGGTGTTCCGCAAGTGACAGCGATTTACGATTGTGCGACTGAAGCAAGAAAACACGGTGCTGCAATTATTGCAGACGGAGGCATCAAGTTTTCCGGAGATATTGTCAAAGCCTTAGCTGCCGGCGGCCATGCCGTCATGCTTGGAAGCCTTCTTGCCGGAACATCCGAAAGCCCAGGCGAGACTGAAATCTACCAAGGCAGACGCTTTAAAATTTACCGCGGTATGGGTTCAGTGGCTGCAATGGAAAAAGGAAGCAAAGACCGCTACTTCCAAGAGGAAAACAAAAAATTCGTTCCGGAGGGCATTGAAGGCCGTACGCCTTATAAAGGTCCGGTTGCTGACACAGTTTATCAGCTTGTCGGCGGCTTGAAATCCGGCATGGGCTACTGCGGAACAAAAGATTTGCACGCACTGAGGGAAGATGCGCAGTTCATCCGCATGACAGGTGCAGGCCTGCGGGAAAGCCATCCTCACGATGTACAAATTACCAAAGAATCGCCTAACTATACCATTTCTTAATCAAATATGACAAAAATTAAACCGTAGACAGAGTGATACTCTGTCTATTTTTTTTTGCTTCCTTATGATAAAATTTATAATGTTGTGTTTGAAAAATGTCTTAAAAGGCTTTGATATAGATTATTAGTCTGATGAAAAGCGGAGGTATCACGATTTGAAAAGCAAGAGAATAAAGCAGCTGATCATGTTGATCGTTGCTTTTGCCGTGACTGTAGGTGCATTTTCTCCTATGTCGACAGCAAAAGCCGCAAATGATCCAATTAATGTAGACGCGAAAGCAGCAATCCTGGTGGAAGCTTCATCGGGAAAAATTTTGTACAGCAAAAATGCCGATCAGCGTCTTCCTGTTGCCAGCATGGCCAAAATGATGACGGAGTATCTTCTGTTGGAAGCGATTCACGAAGGCAAAGTGAAATGGGATCAGAAGTACACGCCTGACGATTATGTATACGAGATTTCCCAAGATCGTTCATTATCGAATGTTCCTCTTCGTAAAGACGGATCATACACTGTAAAAGAGCTTTATCAGGCGACTGCAATTTACTCTGCAAACGCGGCGGCTATTGCACTTTCTGAAATCGTTGCCGGTTCTGAATCAAAGTTTGTAGAGTTAATGAATAAAAAAGCCAAAGAGCTTGGAATGAAAGATTTCAAATTTGTGAATGCTACAGGTTTGGAAAACAAGGATCTTCACGGCAAACATCCGAGCGGAACAAATGCCAATGAAGAAAATGAAGTGTCTGCGAGAGACATGGCGCTCCTTGCCGATCATTTAGTAAGCGATTATCCTGAAATTCTCGATACGGCGAGCATTGCCAAAACGAAGTTCAGAAAAGGCACAGACGATGAAATGGATATGCCGAACTGGAACTTTATGCTGAAAGGCCTAGTTCAGCAATATGAAGGTGTGGACGGGCTGAAAACCGGCTCAACGGACTCTGCCGGATCATGCTTTACGGCTACTGCCGAAAGAAACGGCATGAGAGTGATTTCTGTCGTTATGAATGCGAAAGGCGACCTTCATACGGGACGATTTAAAGAAACGAAAAAAATGCTTGATTATGCATTTGATAACTTCACCATGAAAGAGTTTTACGCAAAAGGCGCACAAGTGAAAGGCAACGAAACGGTCACAGTCGACAAAGGGAAAGAAACTGAAGTCGGCATCGTCACGGAAAAAGCTTTTTCAATGCCTGTGAAGAACGGTGAAGAAAAGAATTACAAGGCGAAAGTGACGCTGAACAAAGACGAGCTGACCGCACCTGTAAAAAAAGGTGAGAAAGTCGGTACCTTGACGGCCTCCTATAAGGGAGAAGAAAAGGACTACGGATTTCTCGGCAGCGATGTATCAGGTGTAAACCTCGTGACAAAAGAAGAAGATGAGAAAGCAAACTGGTTTATTTTAACGATGAGAAGCATCGGCGGCTTTTTTGCCGGTATTTGGAACAGCATTGTTGAAATGGTAACCGGCTGGTTCTAATCAATAAAGGGCTCTATCTGATAGGGCTCTTTATTGTCATATTCAGATAGAATTACCATTTACAATCCTAACGATTTGTTATTAAAATAGAAATAATCTTCGTGTTTTTCATATGAATTTGTGGAATTATAGGATACAATAGGATTAAATCTGACAATTCAATCTTTGATTAGGGGGATCCTTGAAATGGCTCAAACAGGTACTGATCGCGTAAAACGCGGTATGGCAGAAATGCAGAAAGGCGGCGTCATTATGGACGTTGTCAATGCCGAACAAGCAAAAATCGCAGAAGAAGCAGGAGCCGTCGCAGTCATGGCGCTGGAACGCGTTCCGGCTGATATCCGTGCGGCAGGCGGAGTTGCCCGCATGGCAGATCCGACAATTGTCGAAGAAGTGATGAACGCTGTTTCAATCCCGGTTATGGCGAAAGCGCGCATCGGGCATATCGTTGAAGCGCGTGTTCTTGAAGCGCTCGGCGTTGACTATATTGATGAAAGTGAAGTTTTGACTCCTGCGGATGAAGAATTTCATTTAAATAAAAACGAATTTACCGTTCCATTTGTATGCGGATGCCGCGACCTCGGAGAAGCGACGCGCCGGATCGCTGAAGGAGCTTCAATGCTTCGTACGAAAGGCGAACCTGGTACGGGCAATATTGTGGAAGCTGTCCGTCATATGAGAAAGGTGAATGCTCAAGTGCGTAAAGTAGTCGGCATGAGCGATGACGAACTGATGACAGAAGCGAAAAACCTCGGCGCTCCGTATGAGCTGCTGAAGGAAATTAAAGCCGAAGGACGCCTTCCTGTTGTAAACTTTGCTGCCGGCGGTGTGGCAACACCTGCTGATGCTGCTTTAATGATGCAGCTTGGCGCTGACGGCGTATTCGTAGGGTCCGGTATTTTTAAATCCGACAACCCTGCTAAATTCGCGAAAGCAATCGTTGAAGCGACGACGCATTACACGGATTACAAACTGATTGCCGAGCTTTCAAAAGAGCTTGGAACTGCGATGAAAGGGATTGAAATCTCAAATCTGCTGCCAGAACAGCGTATGCAAGAGCGCGGCTGGTAAACACGAAGGAGACGGATTGACATGCTGACAATTGGTGTACTTGGACTTCAGGGAGCAGTAAGAGAACATATTCTCTCAATTGAAGCATGCGGAGCAGCCGGAAAAGTCATTAAGTGGCCGGAAGAGTTAAAGGAAATCGACGGTTTGATTTTGCCGGGAGGAGAAAGCACGACGATGAGGCGCCTCATCGATACGTATCAGTTTATGAAGCCTCTTCAGGAATTTGCCGCATCCGGAAAGCCGGTATTTGGAACCTGTGCTGGGCTGATTATCCTGGCGAAGAATATCGCCGGAGCTAACGGTGCCCATCTTGGGGTTCTGGATGTAACGGTCGAACGAAATTCCTTTGGAAGACAAGTGGACAGCTTTGAAGCGGACTTAACCGTTAAAGGGCTTGACGAACCGTTCACAGGCGTATTTATCCGCGCTCCGCACATTTTGGAAGCGGGCGCAGATGTGGAAGTGCTTTCGGAGCACAACGGTAGAATCGTCGCTGCTAAACAAGGAAATCTGCTTGGCTGTTCTTTCCACCCTGAGCTGACGGATGACCACAGAATGACGAAATTATTTGTCGAGATGGCGGAAAAGTATAAACAGGAAGCCGTCGTATAAAACGGTTGAAAGCTGTTAAAACTTGTAGTACATTTATAAGACAATATAGATCGAAAAGCGTTGATAGGAAGCAGTAGGAAGCCCCTCTTTCCAAGAGAGCCGATGGTTGGTGCGAATCGGTGAAAGATGCTGTCCGAATCCATCCTTGAGCGAAATGCTGAACAGTCAAAGTAGGCATTTACGGGAGAACCGTTATCAAAACGAAGCGGAAAACAGGAGGAAGATGCCTGTTTTCAATCAGGGTGGCAACGCGAGAGCTCTCGTCCCTTATATTTAGGGGACAAGGGCTCTTTTTTTCGGTCAAATCAGTATAAAAGGAGCGAGGCAGATGCTTGATATCAAACTGCTGCGGGCAAATTTGGAAGAAATCAAACAAAAGCTTGCCCACAGGGGAGAAGATTTATCAGATTTTGATCAATTTGAGGAATTGGATACAAAGAGAAGAGAATTGATCGTCAAAGTGGAAGAGCTGAAAGGAAAGCGCAATGAGGTATCTCAGCAGGTTGCCGCTTTAAAGCGCGAGAAAAAAGATGCTGACCACCTCATTAAAGAAATGCGCGAAGTCGGTGAAGACATTAAAAAGCTTGATGAAGAGCTGAGAACGGTCGAATCTTCACTTGATAAAATCATGCTGTCTATCCCGAATATCCCCCATGAGTCTGTTCCGGTCGGAGAGACTGAAGACGACAACGTGGAAGTTCGCAAATGGGGCGAACTCCCCGGGTTTTCATTTGAGCCGAAGCCTCATTGGGATATTGCCGATCAATTGGATATTCTTGATTTTGAGCGGGCCGGCAAGGTTACGGGAAGCCGTTTCGTTTTCTATAAAGGGCTCGGCGCCAGACTTGAACGGGCTTTGTATAACTTTATGCTTGATCTTCACGTAGACGAGTACGGCTATACGGAAGTCATCCCGCCGTACATGGTGAACCGCGCAAGCATGACAGGCACCGGACAGCTGCCGAAATTTGAGGAAGATGCCTTTAAAATCAGGGAAGAAGATTATTTCTTAATTCCGACGGCGGAAGTGCCAATTACGAACCTGCATCGCGATGAAATTTTGTCAGCTGACGAGCTGCCGATCAATTATGCGGCGTTCAGTGCGTGCTTCCGTTCAGAAGCAGGATCAGCCGGCCGTGATACGCGCGGTTTGATCCGCCAGCACCAATTTAACAAGGTTGAACTGGTGAAATTTGTGAAACCTGAGGATTCATATGAAGAGCTTGAAAAGCTGACAAATCAAGCGGAGAAAGTTCTTCAGCTGCTTGAGCTTCCTTATCGTGTGATGAGCATGTGTACGGGCGATCTAGGGTTTACGGCCGCGAAAAAATACGATATCGAAGTATGGATTCCAAGCCAAAACACATATCGCGAAATTTCATCTTGCAGTAACTTTGAAGCTTTCCAGGCCAGACGGGCGAATATCAGATTCAGAAGGGAAGCAAAAGGAAAGCCTGAGCATGTCCATACGTTAAACGGCTCCGGCTTGGCAGTCGGCAGAACGGTTGCCGCATTATTGGAAAATTACCAGCAGGAGGACGGGAGCGTCATCATTCCTAAAGCGCTTCGTCCATACATGGGGAACAGAGACGTTATTCAACCATAAAAAAGTGCGCGCCAAGAGGCGCGCTTCAGCGTGTCGAGAAACCCTCGCATTCGTTGTCAGGCCTGCGCGTCGGTGCTCACGAATTACAACATTCGCTCCGCTCCGATGCTCGGCCTTCCTAGACTGCAAGGGTTTTCAATCACGCTGAAGGAATGACAAAATCGCAAAACAAAAAGCCATTTTGCGATTTTGTCAACAATCTGCTGCGCGCCAAGAGGCGCGCTTTTTTTATGCGAGTGACCAGACAGCGGCTACATTTCGGGCACAGCGCGTAAGATTTGAACTTCCATCGGCAAGGGCGTTCTCCAAGGAGCTGATCCCTGGCACGATCGAAAAGAGAGCGGAAATGCCGATATCATAAACAAGCTCACAGCCTTCACCGAGCGATCCGGCAAATGCAATAACGGGAATATTCTCGCTGCGGGCGCGTTTTGCGACGCCGGCCGGCGTTTTTCCGCTGACCGTTTGGCCGTCTATTTTTCCTTCGCCTGTAATTACAAGATCAGCTCCTTTAATACGTTCGGAAAAAGACAAAGTATCTAAAACAATGTCAACTCCGCTTTTTAATTCCGCTTTTAAAAAGGCACACAGGCCTGCTCCCAATCCTCCGGCCGCTCCTGCTCCCGGAATTGAATCGATTTCGCACCCCAGCTCTGCTTTGACTGCAGCAGCATAATGTTTTAAGTTTTGATCCAAAAGGGCAGTCATTTCACTGTTCGCCCCTTTTTGCGGCCCAAATACGGCGGAGGCTCCGCGAGGTCCCGTAAGAGGATTATCGACATCACAGGCGGCTTCAAAGTGGATATGCTTTAATTGAGGATTGAGGCCGCTCACATCGATCTTGGCAATCTCAGCTAATGCACCGCCCCCATTTTCAATCTCTTCTCCATCGCGGTTTAGAAACTTCACGCCCAGTGCTGCAGCCATTCCCGCTCCGCCGTCATTTGTCGCGCTTCCGCCGAGTCCGATGATGATGTTGGACACCCCTTTTTCCGCAGCATCGAGAATCAGTTCTCCGGTTCCTCTCGTTGTCGTTAACAGGGGATTCCGCTGTTCAGAGGGCACGAGGTGAAGGCCTGACGCTTCAGCCATTTCGATGACAGCCGTTTTTCCGTCGCCAAGCAGGCCGTAAGCCGCCTTTACCGGCTTCCCGAGAGGGCCTGTGACCGTTTGCTGTTCGATATCTCCTCCGGTCGCGTCAACCAAAGCCTGAACGGTTCCTTCGCCTCCATCGGCAACCGGAATGTTGACGTATTCGGCGTCAGGCAGAACCGCTTTAAAGCCTTTTTCAATGCTTCTAGCCGCCTCAAGCGATGTCATGCTTTCTTTAAATGAATCAGGTGCGATTACGATTTTCATGGTACCTGCTCCTTTTTAAATAAAGAATTGAAAAATTCCAAAAATCAAAGTTGAGATAATGGTTAGGATTAAGCCGATGACCGACTCATATGGAATCAGCTTTAAACGTTCTTTCATGGCCATGAAGACGCTGCCTCCCGTCGTATGAAAAAAGCTTCCGTGAGGCAGGTGATCGAGCACCGTTGCTCCGGCGTGAATCATTGCCGCACCTGCGAGGCCGGCGACGCCAAGATCAAGCAATGTCGGGCCGAATACGCTGCTGGCGACAGCTGTGCCGGCGGTTGTCGAGGCGGTTGCCATCGACATCAGCATGCCGGAAATGGGAGCTAAGAGAAACGACGGCAGACCCAAGCCGACAAGGGTGTCGGTAATGAAAGAATTGAGTTGGGAGTTGGCGATGATTCCCGCAAGCGTTCCAGTCCCGATCAGCATCACGGCAACGCCTGACATCTTCGACAATCCTGAAGCGGCAAAATCCTTCAGTTTGCCCGCTTGTCCCGATGCAATCGCAGTGACGAGGCCTCCCGCCGGCAAAGCGATAATTGGATCAATCGTAATTCCTGCCGCGGGCCTTAAGGCGAGCAACAGGATGGAGACCACCGGACCGCTGATCGCCGCCCAAAATGCCGGCAGTTGTTGAGCCGTTTGGGTTTCAATCTCATTTTCAGCTACTCCTGTTCCTTTATTTGAAAGGCGTTTTGCTAGTAAATAAGTGGCGCCCAGTCCGAATATAGCAGGGATGATCCCGGCGGCCATCACGGATGTCAAAGGGACGTGAAAGGCATCTGAAGCAGCAATGGCATTAGGGTTTGGCGACATGATATTGCCCGCTTTTCCTCCGCCGATCATCGCCAACAGAATGGCCGCTTTGCTGATAAAGGTCCGCCTCGCAATCGCAAGGGCGATCGGTGCGACTGTGATGACGGCGACATCGACGAATACGCCGACCGTTGTTAAGATGGCTGTCGCCAATGTTAAAGCAAGCAGCGCCCTTTTTTCTCCAATTTTATTGACAATGGTTTCCGCAATCACCGCTGCGGAGCCGGATTGAATCAGAACGCCGGCGAGCACGCCTGCTGCCAAGATGCGGAGCACAGCAGGAATCATGTTTTTAGCACCCGCTATCATCAAATCCGTCGTCTCTATTAAATCTGCGCCGCCGACTAAGCCTCCGGCCAATGCGCCGATCATCATGCCGTAAGCCGGCGGGACTTTTTTCAGAATGAGAAAGATTGATATGGCTAATGCGCATAAGGCGCCTATTGCATTGATTTGAATATCCATCTGCATACCCTCCCTTACGTCCAATTGTAAACGCTTTCTGTACAAGGGAGAATTGGTCAGGTATACGGATTTCGTTCCTTTATCCTATATTAAAATTGTTCATTTGCACAAAATGGCGAAAAAAGCGTAATGGCTGTATACAGTTTGAATAGGTCATCAAACCGTTTTGGATTGCATCCTGTCGCTATTTCAACCTTTCTGAGCCGGTAGTTTAATGAATTGCGGTGAATAAAGAGTCTTGATGAAGTTTCCCCGATTTCGCCGTTTTCTTCTATGTAGCAGAGGAGGGTATGGGTTAATTCGCCGTTTTGATCTGCTTGGGAAAGGCGATCCCAGATGTTTTGAAAATGAATCTCCTGATTTGGACGCTCTATTTTTGATAACAGAACGGGGATCGCAAACTCTCGATAGTCGTATAAACTAGAGCTGTTTTTCGCAATCTTGAGCGTTTGTTTTGCACTTTGATAGGAAAATGGCAGCTGCTGAAGCTGATCCGCCTGCTCGCCAAGCGCGCCTCTGACCGTTTTCCATTGGCTGAGCCAGCCGTTCCAAGATGAAAAGAGTTCGGACCTGCTTTTAGTGGGGGCGCCTGCCAGAATAACTGCGATCTCTTTTAATGAAATATTGGCGTACAAATCTTTCGCGGTTAAATGTTTTTCAAGTTTTTTAATAAATGCCGGCTTCATATCAGCGGATGGCAGCTCAAACACAAGGCAAGTACGCTGGCCGTCTAGCGGTATATTCAATCGCTCCGCACGTTCAAGGAAGTCAAGGGATGCTAGGTCGGCTCCCTGAATCATTTGGATGACCGTTTCTTCCCGAAGCCTTTGATCCCATGTCAGCTGTTTTGTTAAAAATGCCTGTTCGACAGTTAGCTCTGCCGCCATTTTAACAAGTTCACCATATCGGCTGACTTCAGAAGGCGGCCCCGTGATTCCAATAACGCCGATTATTTCATCATGAAATACGATGGGAAGGTTTACGCCGGGCTTTGTTCCCGTTAAAGCCGAGCATTCTTCGGGCGTGATGCTGATAACCCTTTCAGCTGCAAGTGCGTCCTTCGCTCCGGCGTGTTCATCACCGATTCTCGAGCGGTCTCCTGAGGCGATGATAACCCCGTTTTCATCCATCATATTAATGTTGTGCCGAATAATCGACATGGTTCTGTCGACAATTTCCTCCGCCAATTCTTTTGATAGATAATTCATTTCATCATGCTCCTGCCTAAGAACTTGTTTTAAATGGTGATTGTTCCGTCGATCCAGCCTTTTATGAATGGTTTTAAAGAAGATGCGACCCATCTTCGGCTGTCGTCTATATGATTCCAAACATAAATATCATTTTTCCGTATAGAGCCGTTTAAAATCGAATAAGCAAATAAATCGCCATTGCCCGCACCTGCAATAAATAACAGACAATCGAACGGCTTAAAACAGCCGGTGCTTCTCATGTCTCGATTCTCTTCTATCATTCTGTATGCAGGCCAAATGAGATGATCCCCGAATGTATCATTGATACCGTCTGTCTTTTTTAAAAGACTGACCAGTTCATCTGGAAAAGAGACACCGAGGAGTTCTTCTGCTCTCTGAAGCTCCTCTGTTTCAATCGGTCTGTTCAGCGTGTAATCTTGAGGCAAGCGGTCTATAAAATGTTTCCACAATGCTATCACCCTTTGCGTTTCTCATTATTTTTGCATATAATGAGAAGCGTGAACAATAAAATAAATTTTTTATGAAAAAATCCCTTGACTTAAAAAGATAGGACATGTTATATTAATTCTTGTCGATACGGAGGAATACCCAAGTCTGGCTGAAGGGATCGGTCTTGAAAACCGACAGGGGTGTCAAAGCCCGCGGGGGTTCGAATCCCTCTTCCTCCGCCATTATTGATTTGCATTTTAGTGATTGACTAAGCATAAATTGGAGATTGTGTTGCCGCTGCCTGGATAGGGCAGCGGTTTTTTTGTGTTTTAAAACATTGTGCTATGAATGGATAACCTGGGGAGCGGTATCAAAAAATATCTCCAATCAAATTTTGAAAAAGACAGTGGTCTTGAGTTTTCCGGAAAGTTCCTATAAAGTAAAAATAAGCGATAGATCGGCTTTTTGTAGGGGCGTTCGGCTCACCTCCATGCTTGGAAGAGAGGGGGTGAGAATATGGCTGTAGAAAGTGCAATTCAATTGATGCTTTCTTTTGGGATTCTTATTGTAGGAATCCTGTCATTAGCCTATAATTTCACGAAAAAAAAGTAAGAACGCCCCTGACCGTCACATCAAGGCGTTCCTACTCATAAGTTAGACTTAGAAAAAGCCGACTCCCTTACAGGAGCTATTCTATTGCCGATCGGAGATGTTCCAGCATCTTCGATCTTTTTGTATTTACAGTTTACTCTTATAGGATTAATTATATTCATATGTGCCTTTATTTGTGTACCGAAGTATACGGCTATATATTATCATTGTAGAACAACATACAGGCCTTGTCCACAGAAAATGCCTTTTTAAGGGAACATTCTGTCTGCGGTAACCAGCTCCGTCAAATTATAAGATCTGAATTTACTTCTTTCCGAAGGATCTTCTTATTTGCAGTCGGCTTTGTGATTTCAAACAAAACTTATCTTTGAATAGCTTCACTGATTTTTTCAATGATTGGATCGAGGGAGGCAGAGTTGTTGAACAGATCGTATTCATCAATATTGACTCTGACAACCGGACAGGCGTTAAAGCCGCTGATCCAGTTTTCGTACCTTGTGTACATTTCCTCCCAATACGATCTGTCGGTTAACATTTCCATTTCTCGTCCGCGTTTTTTGATGCGGTTGAGAATCGATTCCAAATCGCCCTCCAAATAGACTAAAACGTCGGGGCGGGGGAAGTAAGGCGTCATGACCATCGCTTCAAACAGGCTCGTATACGTCTTATAATCGACTTTTGACATCGTGCCTTTATCCGCGTGCATTTTGGCGAAAATGCCTGTATCTTCATAAATTGAACGGTCTTGAACAAATCCGCCGCCCGATTCGTAAATGTATTTTTGCTCTTTGAAGCGTTCCGCCAAGAAGAAAATTTGCAGGTGAAAGCTCCAGCGTTCAAAGTCTTGGTAAAAAGCCTCCAAATAAGGGTTGTTCACAACCTCTTCAAGAGAAGTTTTAAATCCGAGTCTTTTTGCAAGCTCTTTTGTCAATGTGGATTTCCCCACTCCTACCGTTCCGGCAACAGTAATGATAGCATCTTTCGGAATAGCATATACACTCATTCTATATACTCCTTTACTTGATCGGCAATTCGATTGAAAACGGCTTCGGAGATCACGAAGTCTTCCTGGTCTCCGTTAATTTCAATAACGGGCATTGGCGGATCGGATTCTTTAAATTGCTTAATGGCAGCCTCATAATCATTGATGAGCTGTTCCAGATATTGCTTGTCCATTTCCTGTTCAAACGGCCGTCCGCGTTTTTTGATCCGTTCCAATAACGTCGGAAGGCTTGCTTTTATGTAAATGATGACGTTCGGTTTCGGCAGATCTTCTGTAAGCAGCTGATAAATTTTTCTGTATTTCTCAAGTTTTTTGCCTTCCAGCGTCCGTTCGGCAAAAATGAGGTTTTTATAAATATGATAGTCCGAAACAACAGGTATGTGATGTTGCAAATACTTTTTTTCGGTATCTTCAAGCTGCTTATAGCGATTGCAGAGGAAAAACATCTCAAGCTGAAAGCTCCATTCATCTTTTTCATCATAAAATTTATCAAGAAAAGGGTTTTCTTCGACGATTTCTTTGACCAAAGAGAGTGAGAGCTTTTCGGAGAGCATGCTGGCCAAGGTTGTTTTTCCCGCGCCGATGGGGCCTTCGACAGCGATGAAAGGGGCTGTGTTCATAGGTGTCCTCCTACTAAAGAAATTCATTTGTGAACCATACATATTGTATCACATCATCATCCGCTGCCATGAAAAAAAACGTTCCTTTAACTTGGGAACGTCTCTTTCACAACATTAAATTGATCGGCTATCAAGAGCCAGTTTTGCGGGAAGGACAGGCCGAGCTTCCAATAGCTGATTCCCCTTAAATTCAATTCCCTAATCAGATCAAACTTTGCCTGAATCGAGCGGGCGTCTTCAAACCATACTTCATGCTGTTTGCCGGCATTGTCCGTATAGCGGAAGTTTGGAGCCTGAGCTGTTTCATCGTACTGTATCGCCGCATTGTTCTCGCTCGCGATCTCAATCGCCCGCTGGGGGCTGATTGCTCTGGCCAGCGGTCCGCCTGGCGTATAGGGGAGCGTCCAGTCATAGCCGTACAAGTTCTGTCCCATGACGATTTTGCTGGCGGGCATTTCCGTGAGTGCGTATTCGATCACGTCCCGGACGGGCCCGATCGGCGATACCGCCATCGGGGGCCCTCCGCTGTAGCCCCACTCATATGTCATCAGCACGACGAAATCGACAATTTCGCCGTGGGCCCGGTAATCATGGGCTTCATACCATTGTCCGGGCTGATCCGCTCTCGTTTTCGGAGCAAGCGCGGTTGAGATGAGCCAGCCTTCCTGCCTGAAGCGGGCCCGGGCATCCCGTAAAAACTGATTATAGGCTTCTCTATCTTCGGGCCTTAAGTATTCGAAGTCAAAATGGATGTCTTTAAAACCGTATCTTCTGGCCGCTGCAACGATGTTATCGAGCAATCTGTTTTTTACATTCTGGTCCGTCAGAATGATCCTGCCGAGTTCGTCGCTGAAAGCTTCATTTTCGAGATTGGTGACAATCATCATCATCGTAGTCCGATGTCTGTCGGCAATTTCTTTTAAGTTGTTCAGCGGCGGTTCTTCGAGTGTGCCGTCCCGCTTCGCCTGGAAGCTGAAAGCGCCCAGATAGGTCAAGTATGGCGAAGCCTCTCTTGCCGCCTGCTGCAAAGCGGGGCTTACGCTTTCTCCCCGAGGTTCGATATAGGCGTTTGTTTCAATGTTCCGTCTTGGCCGAGGGGGGATGTAAAGCAGCAGTCCGACCGGTAAAACGGCGCTAACCTGAATGCGGTTGATCCTCGCCAGTTCAGCCGGAGAAATATTAAAGCGTGCTCCGATTGATGCTAATGTATCTCCCTGTCTGACCTCATAAAACTCGCCGGCGATCGGGATCACGATGGTTTGTCCGACAACAAGCCGATTCGGGTTCGGAATTTCATTCGTCGCGACAATTTCATTAACTGTTGTTCGGTAACGATTCGCGATTTGGTAAAGGGTATCGCCTCTTTTCACGACATAAATCTGAATGGGAAACGCCTCCTTTCTCATTGCTACCACTATATGATGAAAGGAAGTGTTTCATGCTCTAAGTTTCGGAGGTAATCGCCTTAGCCGTCGTGATATTGGCGAACAGAACATTTTCCATCATCGTCAAGGCGTATTTGTTGTCTTTTTCATTGTTTGAGGCGATGCAATCGCGCGGAATCGTAATCTCGTACTCCCGCATATAAGCATCGTTTGCCGTAAATAATACGCAGATATTGCCTGCGATCCCAGTGATGATCAAATGATCGACATGAAGTTCATGCAGCAATGTTTCAAGAGCAGTGCCGTAAAAGGCTGAGTGCTTTGGTTTGATTAAAAAATAATCGCTGTCATTCGGTGCAAGCCGGTCGATGATATATTCGCTCCTGCCGTTTTTGCATTTCTTGATAATGGCAGCAATATCCGCTTGCCAAATTCCAAAATGGTCATTAATGTATATGATAGGCCATTTCATTTTGGCTGCGTGTTCTTTTAATGCCAGAAGATGCTCGGTGATATTTCTGGTCTTTTTGGAAAGAACGTCACCCATATCGAATTGAAAATCATTAATGATGTCGACTATAATGAGAGCTGAATTGGACAATGCGATTGTCTCCTTTCGGATTTTATATTCCTTTAACTATAAGTTAGCCTATTCAGTTTGGCGAAAAACATTGAAAGAGTGCATGCGGATGACACAAGACGAGTTTTATATGAAAGAAGCGGTCAATGAAGCGAGAAAAGCCGAAGAAAAAGGCGAAGTGCCGATTGGTGCTGTACTCGTTCTGGATGGGGAAATTATCGCCCGCGCCCATAATCTGAGGGAAACCGAGCAAAGGTCGGTTGCCCACGCGGAGATGCTCGTCATTGAAGAGGCATGCCGGAAGCTGGGGACCTGGCGGCTGGAGAGAGCTGTTCTTTACGTTACCCTTGAGCCATGTCCGATGTGTGCCGGAGCGGCCGTTCTTTCCAGAATCGACAAAGTGGTGTTCGGAGCGTCTGATCCGAAAGGCGGCTGTGCAGGGACTTTGATGAATCTCCTGCAGGAGGAGAGATTCAATCATCAGGCTGAAGTCGTGAGCGGCGTAATGGAAGAAGAATGCGGCAGGATGCTGAGCGATTTTTTCAGAAAGCTCCGCGCGAAAAAGAAAGCAGAAAAGCAAAGCGAGCTGTGATGACGGAAATTTGCAATTTAGGATGAAACAAGTTATACTAATGAGTGCGTCACATCAAGACGCAGCTTAAATAATTTGATATTTATTTTGCCGTGCTAAGCGGGGAGGTAGCGGTGCCCTGTACTCGCAATCCGCTCGAGCGAGGCCGAATCCCTTTCTCGAGGTTCGTTTACTTTAAGGTCTGCCTTAAGCAAGTGGTGTTGACGCTTGGGTCCTGCGCAATGGGAATCCATGAACCATGTCAGGTCCGGAAGGAAGCAGCATTAAGTGGAACCTTCCATGTGCCGCAGGGTTGCCTGGGCTGAGCTAACTGCTTAAGTAACGCTTAGGGTAGCGAATCGACAGAAGGTGCACGGTAAATCAATCATCAAATTAAGAACTCATCTATTTGAATATAGATGAGTTTTTTTCTTAAGAAGAGCTTTTGGATTTGAAAGCCGCATCATGTATAATGGAAATGATGAAAACAAGAGGAGGGCGTGTTTGTGAGTTACCAGGCTTTATATAGAGTGTTCAGGCCGCAGTTGTTTGAAGATGTAGTCGGTCAGGAGCACATCACGAAAACGTTGCAAAATGCCCTTTTACAAAAGAAATTTTCGCACGCTTATCTGTTTTCCGGACCGAGGGGAACGGGAAAAACAAGCGCCGCAAAACTGTTTGCCAAAGCTGTCAACTGTGAGCGCGCTCCGGTCAGTGAACCGTGTAACGAATGCTCCGCGTGCAAAGGCATTACAAACGGTTCGATTTCAGATGTGATCGAAATTGACGCCGCTTCTAACAACGGTGTAGATGAAATACGCGACATCCGCGACAAGGTGAAATTTGCCCCGTCTGCCGTCACGTATAAAGTATATATCATAGATGAAGTACATATGCTTTCTATCGGCGCATTCAACGCCCTTCTAAAAACGCTTGAAGAGCCGCCGGAGCATTGTATCTTTATTCTCGCAACAACAGAGCCTCATAAAATTCCTTTAACGATTATTTCTAGATGTCAGCGATTTGATTTTAAGAGGATTACCTCGCAGGCAATTGTCGGACGAATGAAAAAAATCGTCGAAGCTGAACAGTTCAAGGTGCAGGACGGAGCCTTAGACATCATCGCCAGTGCCGCGGACGGCGGCATGAGGGATGCGTTGAGCCTGCTCGATCAGGCCGTATCATTCAGCGGAGAAGAGCTGACGGTGGATGATGCGCTGCTGATAACAGGCGCCGTTTCACAGCACTATATTGGAAAGCTCGCCTCAACCCTTCACGAAAAAAAT
Organism: Bacillus sp. GM2; assembly: GCF_056155945.1. Classification (NCBI taxonomy): domain Bacteria; kingdom Bacillati; phylum Bacillota; class Bacilli; order Caryophanales; family Bacillaceae; genus Bacillus; species Bacillus sp. GM2. The sequence goes on along the minus strand of NZ_JBRKSZ010000008.1, from coordinate 929,853 downwards.
GTTTCCGGTGCTTTGGAAACATTGAACGAACTCCTTCAGCAGGGGAAAGATCCGGCAAAATTAATCGAGGATATGATTTTCTACTTCAGGGATATGCTTCTTTATCAAACGGCGCCCGATTTAGAAGGCGTTCTTGAAAAGGTGAAGGTGGACGAAGAGTTCCAAACCCTATCCCGGCAAATTCCCGCATCAGACCTTTACGAAATGATCGATATATTAAATAAAAGCCATCAGGAAATGAAATGGACGAATCATCCGCGTATCTTCTTTGAAGTTGCGGTTGTGAAGCTCTGCCAGGGACCAAAAGCAGGGGCATCCGCGGCCGCCCAGCCGGAAGTGGACAATCTCGTCAACAAGGTTCGGCAGCTTGAACAGGAGATTGAGAGGCTTAAAACACAAGGTGTGCAGGTCTCTTCTGCTCCCGCCCAGGCTAAAGAAGCGTCCCGTCCGCAAAAAAGCATAAAAAGCGCGTATAAAGCGCCTGTCGGCCGCATTCATGAAATATTAAAGGATGCCACAAGACCGGATCTCGAAAAATTAAAGGGCTGTTGGGGACAATTGCTTGCCCAGCTGAAACAGCAGAATAAAGTATCACATGCGGCCCTTTTAAATGACAGCGAACCGGTGGCTGCATCTTCAAAAGCATTTGTCCTCGCATTCAAATACGAAATTCACTGTAAAATGGTAGCTGAAGACAACAACGGAGTCAGGACAAATCTGGAACAAATTTTGGACGGAATGCTCGGCGGAAGGATAGATATAGTTGGCGTTCCCGAAGCCCAATGGGGTAAAATAAGAGAAGAATTTTTGCAGGATCACCAGCCGGAAGATTCTGAAGCAAACGAACCGAAAGAAGAAGATCCGCTCGTAGCAGAAGCTAAAAAACTGTTCGGAGCGGAACTGATTGAAATTAAAGAATAAAAACATGAAAGAGAGTGGATTTGAGTATGCGCGGTGGAATGGGTAACATGCAGAAAATGATGAAGCAAATGCAAAAAATGCAAAAGGATATGCAAAAGGCGCAGGAGGAACTGGCAGAAAAAGTACTCGAAGGTACTGCGGGTGGCGGAATGGTGACTGTTAAGGTAAACGGCCAAAAAGAAGTCATCGACGTCATCATCAAAGAGGAAGTCGTAGACCCTGAAGATGTTGAAATGCTTCAAGATCTTGTTCTTGCAGCGACAAACGATGCTTTGAAAAAAGTCGACGATGTAACAAATGAAACGATGGGTAAGTTTACAAAAGGAATGAACATGCCGGGTTTATTCTAGGAGGAAAATAAGAATGCAGTATCCTGAACCAATATCAAAGCTGATTGACAGCTTTATGAAATTGCCAGGAATCGGACCCAAGACGGCGGTCCGTCTGGCTTTTTTTGTTCTTAGTATGAAAGAAGACGTCGTGTTAGATTTTGCAAAAGCATTGGTAAACGCAAAGCGCAATTTGACATATTGCTCGGTTTGCGGACATATAACAGATCAAGATCCCTGCTATATTTGTGAAGATACGAGAAGAGACAAATCGGTCATATGTGTTGTTCAGGATCCGAAAGATGTCATTGCTATGGAGAAAATGAAGGAGTACAACGGGCTGTACCATGTTTTGCATGGAGCGATTTCTCCGATGGACGGCATCGGTCCGGAAGATATTAAAATACCCGAATTGCTGAAACGGTTGCAGGATGATCAAGTGACTGAAGTCATTCTCGCGACAAACCCGAATATAGAAGGAGAAGCAACGGCCATGTACATTTCAAGGCTTTTAAAGCCGTCTGGTATCAAGCTGTCACGAATTGCCCATGGACTTCCGGTCGGAGGCGATTTGGAGTATGCAGATGAAGTCACTCTTTCTAAAGCGCTTGAAGGCAGACGTGAAATGTAGAGGGAGGAGATTGCATTACCATGGGTTTTCTTCGGAAAAAGAAGCTTAGAAAAGAATTTGATAACAAGCTGATTGAACAGCTGATCCATCAAAAGGAAGAATGGAACAGGCAAAAGCGGCTGATTGAAAACAGTCTTGAGCCTTCGCCAGAAGTTCTTTACGAATTAAAGGTTGCCGAGGCAAAGTACTTTTTTTATTTGCGGGAAGCAAAAAAAAGAAATTTAAGGATCGGCAGCTGGAAGTAGCAGGTCTATTCGCATGATTCCCATCATATGCTTGTACAAGAACGAGCGAGGAGTGATGGAATTCATGGGATCTGTTATCTTTATCGGGGCAATTGTCGCTTTGGTTGCCCTGTTGTTTTTTTCAAAAGCATCATTTAAACCTTTGCGATTAATTGGAAGAATAGCGGTTAGATTTATAGTCGGCGCTTTGTTTTTGTTCTGTGTGAATCTGTTTGGCGAGAGCGTGG
>NZ_JBRKSZ010000008.1:795000-922500 GCF_056155945.1 Bacillus sp. GM2 | reverse complement strand
GTGCTGAAAGCATCTAAGCATGAAGCCCCCCTCAAGATGAGATTTCCCATTCCGCAAGGAAGTAAGATCCCTGAAAGATGATCAGGTTGATAGGTCTGAGGTGGAAGTGTGGCGACACATGGAGCTGACAGATACTAATCGATCGAGGACTTAACCTAAATACTTTTGTGAATCGTCTGACCGTTATCTAGTTTTGAGAGAACACCTCTCAAATTAGTTTGGTGGCGATAGCGAAGAGGTCACACCCGTTCCCATGCCGAACACGGAAGTTAAGCTCTTCAGCGCCGATGGTAGTTGGGGGCTTCCCCCTGTGAGAGTAGGACGCCGCCAAGCACTTGAAAAGACCAGCTTATATAAGCTGGTCTTTTTTGTCGGAACTTCATTGATACAAACACCTAACCCTTCCTGACTACATATACTAATCTAACCTTCAAAAACATTCTTAATTTTGTATACAAATGTTGTTCTTTGGGAATACTGAAACCCATGGAGGTGGAATGGATGAGTAAGTCTAATCATGGGGAAACGTGTATCATTTGCGAGGAAAATAAAACCGAAGGCATTCACCTTTATACGAAATTTTTATGTTCGGATTGTGAGAAAAAGATTATATCTACCTCAACATCAGACCCTGAGTACTCTGACTATGTCAAAAAATTAAAGAGTCTCCGGACGCCGCCATTATATTCTTAGACCGTTTCAGGTCTTTTTTTTAAGCCTTTAAGTCTGTATGGATGAAAGGTATAATGAAAGTGATGAAGACACGGTTAAGGTGTCTTTTTTGCTATACACCATGATTTTCGAGCTGAAACTTTGTTTAGCCGATATCCGTATTAGAAAGTAGTATAAAGAAACGACCGATTTATCATAAAAAAAGAAATTTATATATTAGGAGTAGTGGTGTAATGAAACCGATTCTTCATTTTATGCTTCGTGCAACTGCTGCAAGTGCATTGTCCGTGCTCCTTTGGTTCACCAGCTTCTTCGCGCTTAACCAGACTTTTCTGCTGTCTTCCGCTTATGCAGCCGGAACCTGGGTTGCCGTTTATCTTGGCGGGAAATGGTACGGAACCTATTTGTTTTTAAAAGAAAACCAGCTTACACGGCGGGAATATGCCTATATAAAGCAGAATCTGCGGGAAGCTAAGCTGAAAATCGCCCGGTTAAGGAAAGCCTTATTCGCAGTCAAAAACATTCAAACGATTAAACAAAATATAGAAATTCTCCGTATCGTCAGAAAAATTTACAGCATCACAAAGAACGAACCAAAGCGTTTTTATCAGGTTGAACGCTTTTATTATCAAAGCCTTGATTCAATTGTTGAACTGACGGAAAAGCATGCGTTTTTGGCGTCACAGCCAAAGCGCAATGCGAATCTTGAAGTTTCTTTAAGCGAAACGCGTATGATGATCGATAAGCTCGCCAAGCAATTGGAAGACGACCTTTATGACTTGCTGAAAACAGACATTGATCACTTGGAGTTTGAACTGGACGTCGCGAAGCATTCAATGAAAAAAAGCTGATGGAGGAAAGCTGAAATGAGCGAATATAAACCATCGTTACACAAAACTGGCGCACAGCTGGAATTTGATGATTTGCTTTCCGATCCTTTTGGACAAGGAGAAACGCCTGTTTCCGGCGTGGAGGAAAAACTCCGCGGGCAGCAAGTGAATCTGGTTGATACGTTATCTGAAGAAAAACGCCGGCAAGCATTTCAACTGGCCGAACAGATTGACCCGAAAAACCATAACAGCATTACTCTGTATGGAACGCAAGCTCAATCCAAACTCTTGAACTTCTCACATGAGATGCTTGAGCACGTCCAAAAAAAAGATGTCGGTGAAATTGGGCAGGTTTTAAGCGACCTCATGAAAAAGCTTGAACAGGTCAGCCCCGATGAATTGAAAACTGAAAAAAGGAACTTCTTTTCCCGTTTGTTCGGAAGAGTATCCCATTCTGTTCAAGAAATGTTATCAAGGTATCAAAAAACCGGCGCTCAAATAGACAGAATCAGCGTAAAACTTGAGCATTCCAAAAGCGCACTGATCAATGATAATAAGATGCTCGAACGGCTTTATGAAAAAAATAAAGAATATTATGAGGCACTGAATGTCTATATTGCAGCCGGTCAGCTGAAGCTGGAAGAATTAAATCATAAAACCATTCCCGAATTAAAAGAGAAATCGAAAACTGAACATCACCATATGGCCGTTCAGGAAGTAAACGATATGATTCAGTTTGCCGACCGGCTGGAAAAGCGGGTTTATGATCTAACGTTAAGCAGGCAAATTACGCTGCAGAGCGCCCCGCAAATCCGTTTGATCCAGCACACAAATCAAGTGCTGGCGGAAAAGATTCAATCTTCGATTATGACAGCAATCCCTCTTTGGAAAAACCAGGTTGCTATTGCGCTCACCCTGTTGAGGCAGCGCCGAGCAGTAGAGGCTCAAAAACAGGTGTCGGCCACAACAAACGAACTGCTCTTGAAAAATGCCGAGATGCTGAAGGCCAATACGATCGAAACGGCAAAGGAAAATGAACGAGGCTTTATTGATATTGAAACATTGAAACAAGTGCAGGACAATCTGATCGGTACACTTGAGGAGACGCTTAAAATTCAAGAGGAAGGCCGTTCAAAGCGGCTGCAGGCAGAAGAAGAAATAAGGGCAATGGAAGATGGTCTCAAGGCTAAGCTGCTGGACATGAAAGAAAACCAAAACCGTAGATCATAAGCAAGATTAACATTTACCAAATGGTCCGCCCTTTATGTAATCCGCCTTGAAGGGTATAATAAATGCAGAATGTCATATCGGCATCCGGCAGCGCCTGGATGCCGAAGAAAATAGAGAAGATGACTAAAGGATCGGTTTATATGAAGACACCTTTATATACAGCATTGGTGAACCATGCTGAAGGACATCATTATTCTTTTCACGTTCCGGGACATCACAATGGAGATGTCTTTTTTGATGAAGCAAAAACTTTTTTTGAAACGATTCTCAAAGTGGATCTAACTGAACTGACAGGACTGGATGATTTACATGAGCCATCTGGCGTCATCAAGGAAGCACAGGATTTAGTTTCGAGGCTTTACGGAGCGGAAGAAAGCTTTTTTCTCGTCAATGGTTCGACCGTTGGGAATCTGGCTATGATCCTGGCTGTTTGTCAGCCGGCTGATACGATACTCGTTCAGCGTAACTGCCATAAGTCTGTATTTCATGCGATTGAACTTTCAGGCGCCCATCCGGTTTTTTTGACACCGGAAATTGATGAGGCGATGGCTGTTCCCACACATATACTGTACGAAACAGTTGAAGATGCAATTTCACAATATCCGCACGCAAAAGGGATCGTGTTGACATATCCAAATTACTACGGCCATGCAGTTGATCTGAAGCCGATCATAGAAAAGGCCCACCAACACGATATTCCCGTTTTAGTCGACGAGGCTCACGGCGCCCATTTTGTGCTGGGCCATCCATTTCCCCAGTCGTCGTTGAAAGCCGGCGCTGATGCCGTCGTCCAGTCCGCGCATAAAACGCTCCCGGCGATGACGATGGGGTCCTATCTGCATCTTAATAGCGGCAGGATCAACAGGGACAGACTGGCATACTATCTGTCCGTGCTTCAAAGCAGCAGTCCTTCCTACCCAATCATGGCATCTTTGGATATAGCTAGGGCATACGCCGAAGATATCTTGAAAACAAATCGAACAGCCGATATTGAGAAAGAGCTCCTCAACATGAGAGAAGCCTTTTCTCAAATAAACGGAGCCGAGATCGTCGAGCCGGCTGAAGCCGGTATCCGGCAAGATCCGCTTAAGCTGTGTATCAGATCAGCGTACGGCCACTCCGGTTTTGAACTGAAATCCATATTTGAAGCAAACGGCATCCATCCTGAATTGGCAGATGAAAGGCAAGTCCTGTTGATCCTGCCGCTTGAAGGAAAAAATATGCCCGCGCCGGAACTGATCAGCACAATCAGTAAAGACATGAAAGATACAGCAGTTCGAAATGATCTTCCTGCCGGAATCGGAATCCCTTCTGAAAAAGTCACGGCTTTGCCTTACCGGAAAAGCAAGTTGTCTGCCTTCAAAAAAGAATCGGTGCCTTTTACCGAAGCAGCGGGCAGAATAAGCGCCGAATCGGTCACACCTTATCCTCCGGGCATTCCGTTGATCATGGCGGGTGAGAGAATAACAAAAGAGACGATCAGCCGGCTGACGCGGCTCGTCGATCTGAATGTACACATTCAGGGCAGCAATCAGCTCAAACAAAAGCAATTAACTGTATATATAGAAGAGGAGAAATCATGAACGGTTTATTTATTACTTTTGAAGGGCCTGAAGGTGCGGGGAAAACGACAATCCTTCAGGCTGCGGCAGACCAATTGACGAAAAACGGCCATTCTGTTCTTGCGACAAGGGAGCCGGGCGGCATTGAAATATCAGAACGAATTCGCGAGGTTATTTTAAATCCAAGCCATACAGCAATGGATCCCAAAACAGAGGTCTTGTTGTATGCGGCCGCAAGAAGGCAGCACCTAGTCGAAAAAGTAAAACCGGCGCTTGAAGAAGGGAAAATGGTCTTATGCGACCGGTTCATCGACAGCTCGCTTGCTTATCAGGGGTATGCCAGGGGACTCGGCATTGATGAAGTATTTTCTGTTAATCAATTCGCGATCGGCAGCCTGATGCCGAATGTGACGATTTATTTCGACATTGACCCGGAAGAGGGAATCAAACGAATCGATTTAAATGATGCAAGAGAGAAAAACCGGCTTGATTTGGAAAAACTCCACTTTCATCAGCTTGTTCAAAAAGGCTACGAAGAAGTTATGAACCGGTTCCCCGGACGATTTCGGACTGTGGATGCCAGCCAAAGTGTTGAACTTGTGTTAAAAAGGGTAAATAACATCATTGAGGAAGCATTAAAAGAAAATCAGTTGTGACCAGTTTACCATTCATTGTTATAATGGTAACAAGAGTATCCTTAAAGTGTTTCCATCCAAAAGGGGGCTTTTCATATGAAGTTAATTATCGCTGTTGTTCAAGACCAAGACAGCAACCGGCTTTTAAAGGCTTTGACCGATCACAATTTTCGCGTGACCAAACTGGCGTCGACCGGCGGCTTTCTGAAATCGGGAAACACAACCTTCATGTTGGGTGTAGATGATATTCGAGTAGACAAAGCTTTAAGCTTGATAAAAGAAAACGGAAGCAAGCGGGATCAGCTGATTGCCCCTGTTTCTCCAATGGGCGGAAATGCTGATTCATATGTTCCTTATCCTGTTGAGGTTGAAGTGGGCGGAGCAACCGTTTTTGTACTGCCGATCGAGCAATTCCATCAATTTTAAGGGTTGAGGATATGAAAATAAGTCAAGAACTGCGTACAATGATAGAGAAACAGCAGACTCCGCCTGCAAGAGGAGAAAATGTTTCTGCTTCATTTAAAGAGAAGATGAATATACAAAGCGGCAAGCTTCGAGTTGAACAGCTGACAATGCTTTTAACAGATATTGAAGCGTTCGGAAAACGCCTCTCAAAATCGAGAAACTTCAAAGATTTGGCCAGGTTCAAAGGCTTGATCAAACGATTTGTAAAAGAGACCGTTGAAAACGGTCTGACGGTGGAGAATTCAAGAAGCTTCGATCTGTACGGAAACAGCCGGACATTAAGCATTGTGAAAGAACTGGACGAAAAGCTTGTGCAATTAACTGAGGATCTTATGGATCAAGAAAAATCCTCTATCGAACTTTTGGAACGCATTGGCGAAATAAAGGGTTTACTGATAAACCTTTACACATAGAGAGTGATGGTATGGCTACAACCTGGACAGAAATGCAGAAGCTTCAGCCACGGGTTATGAAGCTTTTGCAAAATAGTATAGAAAGAAATCGGCTTGCCCACGCCTATTTATTTGAAGGGCGCAAAGGGACGGGCAAATTAGACGCGGCAACCCTTCTGGCAAAAAGCTTTTTTTGCCTTGAAGATGGAGCAGAGCCATGTGAGTCATGCAGGAACTGCCAGCGGATTGAATCTGGAAACCATCCGGACGTACACGTCGTCCATCCGGACGGCCTTTCCATTAAAAAGGGACAAATCCAGGCGCTTCAGGAAGAGTTTTCTAAGACCGGTTTGGAATCGCATAAAAAGCTGTATATTATTTCCCATGCGGATCAAATGACGGTCAATGCGGCGAACAGCCTTCTAAAGTTTTTAGAGGAACCGAGCAGCGATACAATCGCTGTTCTTTTAACGGAACAGCCGCAAAAATTGCTCGATACGATCATATCGAGATGCCAGGTTTTATCCTTTCAGTCGCTGCAGCCCGAATCGATTGAAAAGGAACTGGTCAAACAAGAGGTCTCACCGAATATTGCAGCCCTTTTGTCGAATATGACCAACAATTTATCGGAAGCGCTCGAATTGAGTCGAAATGATCAGTTTGCAGAGTCGCGAGCGAAAGTGATAAAATTGTATGAAGTCTTACACCAGCGAAAAGGACATGCTTTTTTCTATATTCAAGATCAGTGGATGCCCTTTTTCAAGGAGAAAGACCACCAAGAAATGGGTCTTGATATGCTTTTATTTATATATCTCGACGTGTTGTCCATTCAGTTGGGACATGAAGATAAAATACTATTTCAGGACTTATTCCAATCATTAAAACAGCATGCGCTGCAAACAACACAACAAAGAGTGACAAACCAGATACTTGCTGTTTTAGAAGCAAAAAAACGGCTTTATTCCAATGTGAATGCTCAAGGATTAATGGAGCACTTGGTTTTAATGCTGCAGGAGGGATAAGCTTGTACAACGTTATTGGTGTCCGCTTTAAAAAAGCGGGCAAAATATATTATTTCGATCCGAACGGATTTCAGATAGATAAAGACAGCTGTGTGATCGTCGAAACGGTTCGCGGTGTTGAATACGGGCAGGTTGTCATTGCCAACAAGAAAGTAGACGAGAACGATGTCGTGCTGCCTTTAAGAAAAGTGATCAGAGTTGCGGATGAACGCGACCGCCTGATCGTTGAGGAGAATCAAGAAGCTGCGCTGTCCGCCTTTGATGTCTGCCAGAAAAAGGTTAACGAGCACGGCCTTGAGATGAAACTGGTCGATGTGGAATTCACTTTTGACCGCAACAAAGTCATTTTTTATTTTACGGCTGATGGAAGAGTCGATTTTAGAGAACTCGTCAAAGATTTGGCATCGATCTTTAAAACGAGAATCGAGCTGAGACAAATCGGCGTCAGAGATGAAGCGAAGATGCTCGGCGGTATCGGACCGTGTGGAAGAATGCTTTGCTGTTCCACGTTTTTAGGTGATTTTGAGCCCGTTTCTATTAAAATGGCAAAGGATCAAAATCTGTCGCTGAATCCGACGAAGATTTCCGGACTATGCGGACGGCTGATGTGCTGTCTAAAGTATGAAAACGATGAATACGAAACAGCCAAAGAACAGCTTCCGGATATCGGGGAAGTGATCGCCACGTCCAGCGGCCCGGCAAAAGTCGTCGGGTTGAATATTCTCGAACGCATTCTCCAGGTTGAACTGACAGACTGCGACAAAGTTGTTGAATATACGTGGGATGAGCTGTTGCAAGAAGGTGTCGTATCTGCACAAACCACAGATTAACGAGGTGTGAAACCTTGGATAAAAAAGAATTGTTTGATACAGTGATAAGTTTAGAAGAACAAATCGGGTCCCTTTACCGCCAGCTTGGAGATCTCAAGCAGCATATCGGGGAAATGATTGAAGAAAACAATCATTTACAGCTTGAAAACGAGCATTTGCGCAAGAGGCTGGAAGAGACGGATCAAAGGCTAAAAAGCGTAAAATCCGATGAAAAAGAGATAAAAGCAGAAAAGACAGGGCATGCTGATATTGGAGAGGGCCATGATAATTTGGCTCGCCTGTATCAGGAGGGCTTCCATATTTGCAACATCCATTACGGAAGTGTTCGCAAAGAAGGAGACTGTCTGTTCTGCCTCTCGTTTTTAAATAAAAAATAAGAAAGGCTTCCGGCGGAACGGAAGCCTTTTTAACGGTACAATGTGTTTAGGAAAGGGAAAAGACATGATTCAATTAAAAGATGATGAACGACTGGATTATTTACTGGCGGAAGATATGAAAATCGTGCAAAGCCCGACAGTTTTTGCATTTTCCTTAGATGCTGTTCTGCTGTCGAAATTTGCTTACGTTCCGATACAAAAAGGAAACATCATTGATTTGTGCACAGGGAACGGGATTGTTCCGCTGCTTCTCAGCACCCGCACAAAAGCCGCCATCACCGGGGTGGAAATTCAGGAAAGGCTGTATGACATGGCCCTCCGCAGCGTGGAATACAACAACCTGCAAAAACAGATTCATCTCATCAGGGACGACTTGAAAAATATGCCGCAGGTGCTCGGATACAATAAGGCCGATGTCGTCACATGCAATCCTCCTTATTTCAAGACGCCGCAAAAAACGGAGCAAAACCTAAATGAACATTTGGCCATTGCCAGACATGAAATCTACTGCACGCTTGAAGATGTTATTCGCGTCAGCAGCAAGCTATTAAAGCAGGGCGGCAAACTCGCTCTCGTTCACCGGCCGGGGAGGCTGCTCGAAATCTTTGAATTGATGAAGGCCTTTCAAATCGAGCCGAAGCGGGTCCAATTTGTTTACCCGAAAAAAAGCAAAGAAGCCAACACCATTTTAGTAGAAGGAATAAAAGACGGCCGACCTGACCTGAAAATTTTGCCTCCTTTGTTTGTGTATGATGAACAAGATCAATATACACATGAAATAAGGAAGATTTTATATGGAGACGAATAGCCATTACTTTTACGTGCTTTCGTGCCGGGACGGCAGCTTGTACGCAGGCTATACAAACAATATCGAAAAGCGCCTGAAAACGCATAATGACGGGAAGGGCGCCAAGTATACGAGGGCAAGGCTGCCGGTTAAACTCCATTATGCAGAGTGCTTTTCAACGAAACGAGAAGCGATGCAGGCCGAGTACTATTTCAAAAAATTATCGAGAAAAAACAAAGAACGTTATATAGAAGAAAAAAGACGGGAGGGTGTTGATTATCAACCGGCAAAAGAGTTTTGACCAAAAATCAGACATGGGTATGTTATATCTCGTACCGACTCCCATCGGCAATTTAGAGGATATGACATTTCGGGCGGTTTCTGTGTTAAAAGAGGCGGACATTATCGCTGCGGAGGATACGAGGCAGACGAAGAAATTGTGCCATGTATACGAAATCGAGACACAGCTTGTCAGCTACCATGAACACAATAAAGAAAGCAGCGGACACAAAATTTTGGAATGGCTGAAAGAAGGTAAAAATGTTGCGCTGGTCAGTGACGCCGGAATGCCGACAATATCTGACCCCGGGGCTGAAATCGTCCGCGATTTTATCGAAATGGGCGGCTATGTCGTGCCTTTGCCCGGTGCAAATGCCGCTTTGACCGCACTGATTGCCTCAGGCATTGCCCCGCAGCCGTTTTTCTTTTTCGGTTTTTTGGACCGTAACAAACGGGAAAGGAAAAAACAGCTCGAGGCTTTGAAGAACAGACAGGAGACGATGATTTTTTACGAGTCCCCGCATCGGCTGAAAGAAACCTTGTCAGCCATCAGAGAGGTATTCGGCAACCGGCAAATCGCATTGACAAGGGAACTTACGAAAAAATTTGAAGAATTTATCAGAGGTTCGATCGAAGAAGCGCTCACATGGGCTGAACAGGAACAGGTGCGCGGAGAGTTTTGCCTTGTAATCGAGGGAAGCCGTGAAGAAACGATCGAAGAATCGTTCTGGTGGGAGCACCTTTCAGAAAAAGAACATGTCGAGCATTATATCAGCGAAGGATATCATTCAAAAGAAGCCATTAAAAAAACCGCGGTTGACCGCGGCGTTCCGAAACGGAAAATTTATGACGCTTATCATATTCAAAACTAAAAAAACCGCCCTTGCTTCGGCAAGAGCGGTTTTTGTATAATCAAAATAATTATTTTTGAGATTGAAGTTGTGCTTGAATTTCGTTAATGATTTGCTCAGCGCCTTCAGGGCTAAGAACCAATTTACCGCCTGCAAGTTTAAGGTTGTCATCAGAAACTTCACCTGTAACTTGGCAAGTCATGTTTGGTTTATATTTTTTCAAGATGATTTTTTCGTCATCTACATAGATTTCAAGAGCGTCTTTTTCAGCGATTCCAAGCGTACGGCGAAGTTCGATCGGAATCACCACGCGTCCTAGCTCATCAACTTTACGTACAATACCTGTAGATTTCATATTCATTCTCCTCCCGAAAGATTGTTATTTTTATAGGTGTTTATTATCTTCGTCATTATTCGACAAAATCCTTACAGTCCTAGCATAACAAGGTTTCCAATAAACGTCAATCATTTTCTTTTCTATTGTTTGTAAAAATTAGATCATATAGTCAAAAGACCTTGGAAGAACTGATGTAACAAGGGAAATGAAGATGATAAAACAGTAGGATCAATCAAAAAAAAGCCCTTAAATCAAGACTTTCGAACTAAGGTTTTTCCTCATATCGATTATATACGACATTATTCGACAATGAAAGCATTTTTTTGTCGAAGTATAATATTTCTTTCTGTTAAAAAATTTGTAATCGACCGTATTCATGATGGATCGACAATGTATATTTTCTTGAACTTGAAGGCTAAGATGGTATCATATAAAGAGGGATTATATATTGAGTATATACTGAATGAATACACATGCCGCTCTCGTCCTTTGGGCGGGAGTTTTTTGACATTTTAATTGGGAGGTTCCATCATGCCGCAAGAAAAAAATACGTTTTACATCACTACACCCATTTATTACCCAAGTGGAAAGTTACATATTGGACATGCCTACACAACCGTTGCAGGTGATGCGATGGCTCGGTATAAAAGACTGAGAGGCTTTGATGTCAGATACTTAACAGGTACAGATGAGCACGGACAAAAAATCCAGCAAACGGCGGAGAAGGAAAATATCACTCCGCAGGAATTGGTCGATCGTGCGGCAGAAGACATTCAGCAGCTTTGGAAAAAGCTCGACATATCCAATGACGACTTCATTCGGACGACAGAGGAACGTCATAAAAACGTGATCGAAAAGGTTTTTCAGAAGCTTCTTGACAATGGTGATATATATCTTGACGAATATGAAGGCTGGTACAGCATACCTGACGAAACGTTTTACACCGAAACCCAGCTCGTTGATGTTGAGCGAAACGAGAAGGGCGAGGTGATCGGTGGAAAAAGTCCTGACAGCGGCCATCCCGTTGAGTTAATCAAAGAGGAATCTTACTTCTTCCGCATGGGAAAATACGCGGACCGGCTGCTCGCTTTCTATGAAGAAAATCCTGAATTCATTCAGCCTGAATCCCGCAAAAATGAAATGATCAACAACTTTATCAAACCGGGTCTTGAGGATTTGGCTGTTTCCCGGACGACGTTCGACTGGGGAATAAAAGTGCCCGGCAACCCGAAGCATGTCATCTATGTTTGGATAGACGCGCTGTTTAATTACATTACGGCACTTGGCTTTAATACGGCAAACGATGAAAATTATCAAAAATATTGGCCGGCAGACGTTCATCTTGTCGGTAAAGAGATCGTCCGTTTCCATACCATTTACTGGCCGATTATGCTGATGGCATTGGACCTTCCGCTGCCGAAAAAGGTTTTTGCCCACGGATGGCTGCTGATGAAAGATGGAAAAATGTCTAAATCAAAAGGAAATGTGGTCGATCCAGTCACATTAATCGACAAATACGGACTTGATGCATTGCGTTATTATCTTCTCCGCGAAGTGCCGTTCGGTTCTGACGGCGTATTTACACCGGAAGGATTTGTCGAGCGGATTAACTATGATTTAGCGAATGATTTAGGCAACCTGCTGAACAGAACGGTCGCCATGGTCAACAAATACTTTGACGGCCGGGTTCAGTCGTACGAAGGCCCGGTTACCGCTTTTGACGAACAGTTGTCATCATTCTCACAAAAGACAATTGAAGCGTACGAACAGGCGATCGAAAATATGGAGTTTTCTGTAGCGCTTTCTTCATTGTGGCAGTTTGTCAGCAGAACGAATAAATACATCGACGAGACAGCCCCATGGGTACTGGCAAAAGATCAGGACAAAGAAAAAGATCTTCAATCGGTTATGTACCATTTGGCAGAGTCATTGCGCATCACTGCTGTATTGCTGCAGCCGTTCTTAACGCAGACGCCTGAAAAGATTTTTGCACAGCTCGGTGTTACGGATACGTCATTGAAAACCTGGGACAGCATTAAAAGCTTCGGACAGCTGAAATCGGTAAAAGTTCAAAAAGGAGAACCGTTGTTCCCGCGTCTTGAGGCGGAAGACGAAGTCGCTTATATCAAATCAAAAATGCAGGGAACGGCTCCAAAAGAAGAACCGAAACAAGAGGAAAAAGCAACTGAAAGGCTTCCGGAAATCACGATAGACGATTTTATGAGCACGGAGCTGAGAGTGGCTGAAGTCATCCATGCCGAACCCGTCAAAAAAGCGGACCGTCTGTTAAAGCTTCAGCTTGATTTGGGCTTTGAAAAACGCCAGGTCGTTTCAGGAATTGCCAAGCACTACAAACCTGAAGAGCTTGTCGGCCGGAAAGTCATTTGTGTAACAAACTTAAAACCGGTCAAACTAAGAGGAGAACTTTCTCAAGGCATGATATTGGCTGGAGAAGACAACGGCGTTCTGTCGCTTGCGGCGGTAGACAGTTCATTATCAAACGGAACGCGAATCAAATAAATGTTGGCAAAGGGTGTTCCACGTGTAACATTTCGTCGAACACCTTTTGTTTTTTCGACAATATCTAAAAAAGGTGGCATTTTGATGTTATTTGATACACATGCACATTTAAATGCCGAGCAATTTAATGAGGATTTGGAAGAAGTCATTGCTCGGGCAAAGGAAGAAAAAGTGGAGCACATTGTTGTTGTGGGATTCGATCGTCCGACGATCAAGCGCGCAATGGAATTGATTGAAGAATACGATTTTATCTATGCTGCCATCGGGTGGCATCCGGTTGATGCAATTGATATGACCGATGAAGATTTGGCTTGGATCAGAGACCTCTCCGCCCATGAGAAAGTTGTGGCGATCGGTGAAATGGGACTTGATTATCATTGGGATAAGTCGCCGAAGGACGTTCAAAAAGAGGTATTCAGAAAACAGATCGCTTTGGCAAAAGAAGTCGGCTTGCCAATCGTGATTCACAACCGTGATGCAACAGAGGATGTCGTTTCTATTTTGCGGGAAGAAGGGGCTGAGGTAGTCGGCGGGATCATGCACTGTTATACCGGAAGCGCCGAAATTGCACAAGAGTGCATCAATATGAATTTCTACCTATCTTTCGGCGGTCCCGTCACATTTAAAAATGCCAAAAAGCCGAAGGAAGTGGTCAAACAAATACCAAATGACCGACTTTTAATTGAGACGGACTGCCCGTATTTAACGCCGCATCCATACAGAGGAAAGCGGAATGAACCAAGCTATGTCAAGCTTGTCGCCGAACAGATTGCTGAATTGAAAGGGATGACTTATGAAGAAATAGCGGCCGTCACCACAGAAAATGCAAAAAAACTTTTCGGCATCAGCTGACACGATTTGATATCGAGCCTTGTTCAAGCTTGTCTCTTCGGGGGACGGTTCTAAAAAGTTCTACATGTCTGTTTGCACTCATAGGATATCTTTGTCGACAAGTCTTTCTTTCTTTTATGAGGTGGTTTTCCCATAATAAAAGAGATGGCGGGCTTGCGGAGAAATAGAGAGGAGGGTTGACAGGCTTGTAGATACTCTATATAATCTCCCCGAGGAGAAGGAGGCGTTTTTCATCATACAAAAAATGAAAAAGCTGTTTTCCGTAAAGCTTAGCAAAAGCAGATGGATACTGATTGCTGCTGGACTGCTTGTCGCAGGAAGCGGAACTGCTTACGGAGCACATGAGCTCGCTAAACAGCAAGTCACCATTTCGATAAACGGGAAAAAGCAGGATGTTCGCACGAATGCTGAAACCGTAGGTGAACTGCTGAAAAGCTTAGACATCGAGACGAGGAAAGAAGATCACATCTCTCCCGCTGAAGATACAAAATTAACGGCGAACATGAATGTTGAGTATGTTGCCGCAAAACCTGTTCATTTCGCGGTCGACGGACAGGAAAAAGAAATCTGGACAACAGCGGGTACTGTCGGCAAACTGCTGAAAGATTTAAATCTAGAGTTGGCGGAACACGATCAAATTGAACCCTCAGTTGATAAAGAAATAACGAAAGATATGAAGCTGACTTTGCAAAGGGCTTTTAAAGTAACCGTAAAGGATGCCGGTAAAGATAAAGATATATGGACGACTTCGACTACGGTCGCTGACTTTTTAAAACATCATAAGATCAGCATAAAAGGCGATGATGAAGTTAAGCCTGCGCTTGATAAAAAGCTGACAAAAGATCAGGCGATTCACATTACTCGTATCAAAAAAGTCACCGATGTAGTGGAAGAGAACATCCCTTTTGAAGTCCGGAAAAAAGAGGACGATTCACTTGAAAAGGGGAAAGAAAAAGTTGTACAGGACGGTAAACATGGCAAGCTTAAAAAGCACTATGCCGTTGTTATGAAAAACGGCAAGGAAGTTTCCAGAGAACTGGTTAAAGAGGAAACAGCAGCTGAAAGCAAAGCCAAAATCATCGCTGTCGGTACAAAGCAAGCCGCAGTGGCTACAGTCAGCGCGAATGTATCGCGCGGAAATCAATCCTCAGGAAAAGAATTTTATGTATCCTCTACAGCTTATACGGCAAGCTGCAACGGATGCTCTGGCCACACTGCGACCGGCGTTAACTTAAAAAATAATCCGGGCGCTAAAGTGATCGCTGTCGATCCGAGCGTCATTCCGCTGGGTTCTAAAGTACATGTAGAAGGATATGGCTACGCGGTTGCAGCCGATACAGGCTCAGCCATCAAAGGCCGTAAAATCGATGTATTCTTTCCGAGTAAGTCTACAGCTTACCGCTGGGGTAACAAAAGAGTTAAAATCAAGGTGTTGAACTAAATATCATTTATTACGCTCTTATATAAGCAGAGGGATTTTGCGCCCTCTGTTTTTTTGGTTATAATAGATCCATCTTGTTTTCTAATAAATTAGACGGTTTTATTACAAAAAGGTTTCAATAATTTTAAAAATGTAATAAAAGGTTTTTCACCATACGGAGGAAGAAATGAAGATTAAAGAAATCATTGTTGTCGAAGGCCGTGATGACACAGCAAAAATCAAATCGGCTGTTGATGCTGATACGATTGAAACGAACGGATCTGCCATAGGGGAAGACGTCATTAAACGGATTCGGCTTGCCCAGGAAACGCGCGGGGTCATTATTTTAACCGATCCTGATTTCCCGGGGGAAAAAATCAGAAAAACGATTGCAGAAAAAGTCCCCGGCTGCAAGCATGCATTTTTACCCAAGCATTTGGCAAAGCCTAAAAATAAGCGCGGAATCGGTGTTGAACATGCTTCGCTTGAGGCAATCCGCGAATGCTTAAAAACCGTTCAGGAGGAAATGGAGGCGACGGAACCTGAGATTGAGGCTCGGGATTTAATCGAAGCCGGCCTGATCGGAGGCCCTCTGGCAAAACAAAGGCGGGAGCGGCTCGGCGAGATATTGAATATCGGCTATACAAATGGGAAACAGCTTCAAAAGCGGCTGCAAATGTTTCAGATCAAAAAGAGTGATTATTTAAGCGCACTGGATGTTGTGCTGCGGGAGGAAGAGCATGAATAAAGATATCGCCACCCCAATTAGAACGAAGGAAATTCTCAATAAATACGGATTTTCATTCAAAAAAAGCCTGGGGCAGAACTTCTTGATTGACACGAACATATTGGATAGAATTGTCGACCATGCGGGGGTGACGGAGCGTACCGGCGTGATTGAAATCGGTCCGGGGATCGGGGCATTGACCGAGCAGCTGGCAAAGCGTGCGAAGAAAGTGACGGCCTTCGAAATCGACCAAAGGCTCCTGCCGATTTTAAAAGATACGCTTTCTCCGTATGATAATGTGACTGTCATTCACCAGGATGTCCTGAAAGCCGATGTCCGGGCGGTAATGGACGAGCAGTTTCAAGACTGCGATGAGGTGATGGTTGTCGCCAACCTCCCGTATTACGTCACGACTCCCATCATCATGAAGCTTTTAGAAGAAAATCTGCCGCTGAAAGGGATCGTCGTCATGCTTCAAAAAGAGGTGGCGGACCGAATGGCTGCGAAACCTTCTACAAAAGAATACGGGTCCCTTTCCATCGCGGTTCAGTTTTATACGGAAGCCAAAACGGTCATGAATGTGCCAAAGACTGTATTTGTCCCTCAGCCTAACGTGGATTCCGCGGTCATCAGGCTGACGCTGAGGGGAGAACCGGCTGTCGCGGTTCAAGATGAAGCCTTTTTCTTTCAAGTCGTAAAATCAAGCTTTGCACAGCGCCGAAAAACGCTTTTCAACAACCTCGTTAACAACCTGCCGAATGGCAAAGAGAAGAAATCAGAAATTGAAAGAGTGCTTCAGGATTCACAAATCGACGGAAAACGACGCGGAGAATCGCTGAGCATTGAAGAGTTCGCCGTCATATCTGACCGCTTGAGAGCAGTCCTTCTTTAATGGAGGGCTTTTTTTATTTGAAGCCGGGCTTTAAGCCTGATCAGGCTTGTCATCCGTTCACCACTTGAAGGGCGGGCACATAGGCTAAAGAAGCACCTTTACTTTTCATTGCTTTATATTCATCAGGATGGGGCTTAGTCTATGTGTGGAGTGAAAAGCATGCAATTTAAAATAGGCGATATGGTCGTCAGAAAATCTTATCGAAGAGATATCTTATTTCGAATTATACGAATTGATCAATCGGCAAATGGAGAACCTGTGGCCGTTTTGCACGGAGATGAGGTCAGATTAATCGCTGACGCATATTTAACGGACCTGGAGATGGTCCGCGAGGCTGAGCGGCAGATGAGAAAGCGGGAAGAAGAATCGAGAATGAAGGAATCCCTCGATCTTCTCCGCCAGGATTACAAACTCCTTCACAATAAACATGAGTACCGCGCCACAAACCAATATAACAATCAACAGCAGTACTTTCATATGCCCGGAAGAGTCCTTCATTTAGACGGGGATTCGGCTTATTTAAAAAAATGTCTGGCGCTCTATGAAAAGATCGGGGTTCCTGTATACGGCATTCATTGTTATGAAAAAAAAATGTCATCGGTCATCGAGGAACTGATCGATGAGTACCGCCCGGATCTTCTCGTCATCACCGGACACGATGCCTATTCTAAGCAGAAGGGTGATATTAACAATCTGGATGCCTACAGGCATTCAAAAGATTTTATCGAAACCGTTCAAAAAGCGAGAAAAAAAATTCCCCATCTTGATCAGCTTGTCATTTTTGCCGGCGCATGCCAGTCCCATTTTGAATCACTGATCAAAGCCGGTGCAAATTTTGCAAGCTCTCCGTCAAGAGTCAACATCCATGCGCTTGATCCGGTCTATATAGTCGCAAAAATCAGCTTCACTCCGTTTATGGACCGCATTAACGTCTGGGAAGTGCTCAGAAACACCATGACGAGGGAAAAGGGACTCGGAGGCATTGAGACGCGAGGCGTATTGCGAATCGGAATGCCATATAAAACAAAAGAAAACGATTAAACGAGCCCGCCGGATGGCGGGTTTTTGCCATGCAGCCGAATGTTTTTACCTTTTTTTAAAAAAACATACATAATGAAACGAAAAATGAGGAAAATAAGGGAAAGTTGGCGTATAATTTGTCACAAATATTTTATTGACAGAGGCTTATGAACGTTGATATAATTTAAATTTTATTTGACAAAAATGGGCTTCTGGTGTATACTGAATATAGTGAGGTGGATGCAATGGCGAAAACGTTGTCCGATATTAAAAGATCGCTTGATGGACATTTGGGAAAAAGGCTGACGTTAAAAGCAAACGGTGGCCGCCGAAAAACGATTGAGCGTTCGGGCATTTTAGCTGAGACGTACCCTTCTGTTTTTGTGATACAACTAGACCAAGACGAGAATTCGTTTGAAAGAGTTTCATACAGTTATGCGGATATTCTTACTGAGACGGTTGAATTGAGATTTTCTGATGATAAAACCAGCTCAGTAGCCCTTTAATAAGCAGTGGACTTTATGTTTGCTGCTTTTTGTTTTGCCTTTTTTTATCCAGAATTTTTCGGGGAAGTTCTGCACAAATCGAGCAAAGCTAATACATGTCACTTGTTTTATGATGAGTCAGACGGATGGTATGATACTTGAAAGGGGCTGTTTCGCATGGGCAGACGTCGAAGCATCATGTCAGAGGAATTCAAAAATGAATTGGCTAAGGATCTTGGATTTTACGACACGGTAAAAACCGAGGGCTGGGGCGGAATTCGGGCCAGAGACGCCGGTAACATGGTGAAGAGGGCCATTGAATTAGCCGAACAGCATATGGCTCAAAACCAGCAAAATCATTAAAACAGTGACATACGGAGGGCGCTTCTGTCCTCCGTTTTTTTCATTGATCTGTTTTCAGCCGACCAGGTGCTGCAAGCGCCTTGAGGATTCACGGCAGGGGGCAATCGCGATCTGCAGGAATGACCGTATGCTAAGGTCGCGGCGTCCTGCGCGGGCGCATGCATTTGTACTCGCGAGAAATGACCGCATGCTAAAGACGCGGCGTCCTGCGCGGGCGTATGCATTTGTACTTGTATGGAAAATGACCGCATGCTAAGGTCGCGAAGTCCTGCCGCAACGCATGCATTTGTACGTCCTGTACTTCAAAATATGTTACAATGTGGATACTTATGTTTAGATGGAGAAGTAGGTGAATGGATTGCGTATTTTAGAGAAGGCGCCGGCTAAAATTAATTTGTCGCTCGACGTTCGCCGCAAACGTCCAGATGGGTATCATGAAGTAGAGATGGTCATGACGACAATTGATTTGGCGGATCGGATTGAATTAACCGAGCTGGCAGAAGATAAAGTAACGGTTTCTTCGCATAACCGCTTTGTTCCCGACGATCAGCGAAACCTTGCTTATCAGGCTGCAATGCTCATGAAAGAACGATACGGCATTAAAAAAGGTGTTTCTATATTTATTACGAAAGTGATTCCCGTTGCTGCGGGGCTTGCGGGGGGAAGCAGCGATGCGGCTGCCGTCTTCAGAGGGCTGAACCGGCTGTGGGATTTGAAGCTTTCGATGAATGAACTGGCTGAGCTTGGCGCTGAGATCGGATCTGATGTCTCCTTTTGCGTACATGGAGGAACGGCTCTTGCAACGGGAAGGGGAGAGAAAATCCGTCATATCGAGACTCCGCCGCACTGCTGGGTTGTGCTGGCAAAGCCGACGATCGGCGTATCAACTGCAGAAGTGTACAAGCAGCTGAAAGTCGACGAGATTGAACATCCGGATGTTCAAGGTATGATTTCTGCGATCGAAGAGAAGAATTTTCAAAAAATGTGCGACAAACTCGGCAATGTTCTTGAATCTGTTACATTGAATATGCATCCCGAAGTCGCGATGATCAAAAATCAAATGAAGCGGTTCGGCGCCGATGCTGTGCTGATGAGCGGGAGCGGCCCCACTGTGTTCGGACTGGTTCAATACGAATCAAAAGTACAAAGAATCTATAACGGATTAAGAGGGTTTTGCGATCAGGTTTATGCGGTGCGGATGATCGGAGAACAAAATGAACTTGATTAAATCCGTATGTTAAGTTATATTATTTTTAAAAATATTCGGATTTTGGAGGTAAGTGCATGAAGTTTCGTCGAAGCGGCAGATTGGTGGATCTGACAAATTATTTGTTGACCCATCCGCATGTCTTAGTGCCATTAACCTTCTTTTCAGAACGGTATCAATCTGCTAAATCATCCATTAGTGAAGATTTAACCATTATTAAGCAGACCTTCGAGCAGCAGGGAATCGGGACGCTTCAGACCGTGCCGGGAGCAGCAGGCGGCGTTAAATACATTCCAAAGGTAAAACGCGATGAAGCGGAGGAATTTGTAAAGTCGCTCGGTGAGTCATTGATCGATTCGGAACGGATATTGCCCGGCGGATATTTGTATTTAACCGATATCCTAGGCAAGCCCTCTGTATTAACGAAGGTCGGCAAGATTTTTGCTTCAGCTTTTTCAGACAGGGAGATCGATGTCGTGATGACGGTGGCGACAAAAGGAATTCCTCTGGCATATGCGGTAGCCAGCTACCTTGATGTGCCGACGGTGGTCGTCAGAAAAGACAATAAGGTAACTGAAGGTTCAACGGTCAGCATTAACTATGTGTCTGGATCTTCCAACC
The DNA here is from genome assembly GCF_056155945.1 of Bacillus sp. GM2. Classification (NCBI taxonomy): domain Bacteria; kingdom Bacillati; phylum Bacillota; class Bacilli; order Caryophanales; family Bacillaceae; genus Bacillus; species Bacillus sp. GM2. Next base: position 902,124 of record NZ_JBRKSZ010000008.1, on the reverse strand, counting down.
GCATTCAGACGATGTCTCTTGCAAAACGCAACTTGCAGACGGGCTCGCGCGTTTTGATTATAGACGACTTTATGAAAGCGGGAGGAACGATCAACGGTATGATCAATCTTCTCGAGGAATTCAATGCCCATGTAGCGGGCATCGGTGTTCTTGTCGAGGCTCAGGGAGTCAAGGAGCGGCTGGTCGATGAGTATATGTCCCTTTTGACTCTTTCTGAAATTGATATGAAGGAAAAAAAGGTCGAAATACAAAACGGAAACTTTCAGCGTTTTTTTGCAGACAATGAATAGGAAATGGGGAGTTTGAGATGACAAAGGTTGTTCAGACAAAAGAAGCACCGGCGGCGATCGGACCGTATTCACAAGGAATTGTTGTCAATAATATGTTTTACAGTTCAGGGCAAATTCCGCTGACCCCGTCGGGTGAAATGGTGACTGGAGACATCACAGAACAGACGCATCAAGTTTTCCGCAATTTAAAAGCCGTGCTGAAAGAAGCGGGCGCCTCTCTGGAGACTGTCGTCAAAGCAACCGTGTTTCTGGCGGATATGAATCAATTCACAGAGGTGAATGAAGTTTACGGACAGTACTTCGATACCCACAAACCGGCGAGATCATGCGTTGAGGTGGCGAGGCTGCCGAAAGACGCGCTTGTTGAAATAGAAGTCATCGCATTAGTGAAATAGAAAGAACTCTTAAAAGATGGTTTTGGTCTCAAAATCATCTTTTTTGTTTGGAAAATTTGTCAATTCAGTGTTTTTTTATCCCAATATTACAAAAATATTTTTAATTATGCAGGAAAACAAAAAAAGCCGTTGAATAGTTACACTAATGTTTTTATATTGGGAAAAGGTGGTGAACTACTGTGGAAGTTACCGACGTAAGATTACGCCGCGTGAATACCGATGGTCGCATGAGAGCGATTGCATCCATCACGCTGGATCACGAATTTGTAGTGCATGATATTCGTGTAATTGATGGAAACAATGGTCTTTTCGTTGCGATGCCAAGTAAGCGTACACCTGATGGAGAATTTCGTGATATCGCTCATCCAATCAACTCAAGCACCCGCGGAAAAATTCAGGACGCGGTGTTAAATGAATATCATCGTTTGGGTGACGTTGAGGAAATAGAATATGAAGAAGCTGGAGCTTCTTAAAAAAGAAGGGCTTATGGATAAGCCCTTTTTGTTTTGAAAAAAAATGATCTTATCATAATAAAATGACAATATATGGTTTGTGTCTGCGTATAACAGTAGCAGGAAGGTAAAGCATGCGAACTCGGATAACAAAGCGCATGCAGAAGGAATCAATCCGTCTCCCTGATCAGTTAATCCTAAATATGCTCTAAACATCCAAAATATGCTGTCTTGATTTCCCGATTTCTCATTTTGGCTTGCTTGAAATCAACTCATATTTAGGATATATTTTTCTATGGATAATAGGGATAATGGAGGCCAATACATGGATAAGCGGTTTGCAGTTGTGTTAGCAGCTGGTCAAGGAACAAGAATGAAATCAAAGCTATATAAAGTTCTTCATCCTGTTTGCGGAAAACCTATGGTCGAGCATGTTGTCGATGAAGCTCGCAAGCTATCATTAGAAAAACTTGTCACAATAGTTGGACATGGTGCGGAAGATGTCAAAAAACAGCTCGGGGAAAAAAGCGAATATGCCCTGCAGGCTGAACAGCTCGGCACGGCCCATGCCGTCAAGCAGGCCAAGTCGATTCTTGGAAGCGAAAAAGGAACAACAATCGTCATCTGCGGAGATACCCCGCTTTTAACTGCCGAAACGATGGAAGCCATGCTCACGGAGCATCAGAAAAAAGCAGCAAAGGTGACGATTTTAACCGCTGTAGCGGAAGATCCGACAGGCTACGGACGCATTATTCGCAATGAAAACGGCGATGTTGCAAAGATTGTCGAACACAAAGATGCAACAGAAGAGGAAAGGCTTGTCAAAGAAATCAACACAGGCACCTACTGTTTTGACAACGAAGCTCTTTTTCAAACGATCGAGCAGGTTTCCAATGACAACGTACAGGGGGAATATTATCTTCCGGATGTCATTGAGATCTTGAAAAATCAAGGTGAAACTGTAGCCGCTTATCAGACTGGCAACTTCCAGGAAACGCTCGGAGTCAATGACAGAGTCGCCCTATCACAAGCGGAAATCTATATGAAGCAGCGGATCAATAAACGCCACATGCAGAACGGCGTCAGCTTAATCGATCCCGACAACACATACATTTCACCGGAAGCCGTGATCGGCAGGGATACCGTGATTTATCCCGGCACCGTCATTAAAGGGCGGGTTGTTATCGGTGAAGACGCGGTCATCGGACAGAACAGCGAACTGGAAAACAGTACGGTCGGCAGCAGAACGGTCATTAAGCAGTCCGTTATCGTGGACAGTGAAGTCGGCGACGATGTTACAATCGGACCGTTTGCTCATATCAGGCCCGACTCAAAGATCGGCAATGAGGTAAGGATCGGGAATTTCGTCGAAGTGAAAAAATCGGAATTTGGTGATCGCAGCAAAGCATCTCATTTAAGCTACATAGGGGACGCGGAAATCGGAACGGATGTCAATCTCGGCTGCGGGTCGATTACCGTAAATTATGATGGGAAACATAAGTTTAAAACGAAAATTGAAAATGGGGCATTTATCGGCTGCAACTCCAATTTGGTCGCTCCGGTGACAATCGGCGAAGGCGCATACGTAGCTGCGGGTTCAACGATTACCGACGATGTGCCAGGCCGGGCTTTGTCTATTGCCAGAGCAAGACAAGTCAATAAGGAAGACTACGCTGAGAACATACACAAAAAATAATCCTAAATCGGAGGTTTACCATGTCTAAATATGAAGACGACAATTTGAAGATTTTTTCTTTAAACTCAAATCCGGGTCTTGCGAAGGAAATCGCGGATATCGTCGGAGTTGAGCTGGGAAAGAGTTCTGTTAAACGCTTTAGCGACGGTGAAGTCCAAATTAACATTGAAGAAAGCATCCGCGGCTGCGACTGCTATGTCATCCAATCGACTAGCGCGCCGGTGAACGAGCATATCATGGAGCTTTTGATCATGGTGGATGCGCTGAAACGCGCGTCGGCGAAAACGATTAATATCGTGATGCCTTACTACGGCTATGCCCGTCAGGACCGTAAAGCGCGTTCCCGCGAGCCGATCACAGCCAAACTCGTGGCAAATCTGCTGGAAACCGCCGGAGCTACCCGTGTGATTGCACTTGACCTTCACGCGCCGCAAATCCAAGGTTTCTTTGATATACCGATCGATCATTTAATGGGTGTTCCGATTTTAGGAAATTATTTTGAAGAGAAAAATTTCAAGGATATCGTGATTGTGTCCCCTGACCACGGCGGTGTGACCCGTGCCCGCAAATTGGCGGACCGCTTGAAAGCGCCGATTGCGATTATCGACAAACGCCGACCTAAGCCGAATGTAGCCGAGGTTATGAATATCATCGGGCATATCGAAGGAAAAACAGCCATTTTAATTGATGATATTATTGATACTGCAGGAACGATTACGCTGGCGGCCAATGCGCTCGTTGAAAGCGGCGCAGAGGAAGTGTATGCATGCTGTACACATCCGGTTCTTTCCGGTCCGGCGATCGAAAGAATCGACAATTCCAAAATTAAAGAGCTCGTTGTGACCAACAGCATTGAGCTTCCTGAAGAAAAGAAAATCGCGAAATTCAAGCAGCTTTCTGTCGCACCGCTTCTGGCAGAAGCAATTATTCGTGTGCATGAGAAACAATCTGTCAGCTTCCTGTTCGATTAATTTGCTGATTCTGGTTTAAAGTTTTGTCGTTATGGGAATGGTTTTAGAAAGACCAATCTAACGATAGGATGGTGCTGAAAATGGCAATTTTAAAAGCGGAAGAAAGAACGGATTCCAGACGGTCTTCTTTAAGAAGAATTCGGCAATCCGGGTATGTGCCGGGTGTCATTTACGGAAGAAATCTGGAGAACAAATCCGTTGCGTTAGACAGTATCGAGCTTTTAAAAATCTTGCGCGCTGAGGGCAAAAATACGATTATCAACTTGGATATAAACGGTGACCAACACTCTGTTATGGTGACTGAGCTGCAGACGGATCCGTTAAAAGATTCAATCGTACATGCCGATTTTAAAGTGGTTGATATGGAAGCGGAAATGGAGGCGACGGTTCCTGTAAACCTTACGGGTGAAGCAGAGGGCATCAAACAGGGCGGTGTTCTTCAGCAGCCGCTTTACGAGCTGTCTGTCACAGCAAAGCCGAAGAACATTCCGCAGACGATCGAGGTTGATATTTCCAGTCTCGAAGTCAATGATGTTCTAACCGTCGGCGATATTCCGACCAAAGGCGATTATTCATACAACCATGAGCCTGATGAAGTTGTTGCATCCATTCTTCCTCCTCAAAAGCAGGAAGAAACAGAAGCCGAATCAGCCGCTCAAGACGTTGAGGAACCAGAAAAAGGCACTGAAGAGGAAAAAGAAGAATAAATACGTAAGACGTAATCCGCCCGCGGTTACGTCTTTTGTGCTAGAATGAGGGGAAATTAGGATGCTCCCCCTCAGTATGCTGAGGCAGGGTTTTGCTTAAGGGAGGATATAGAATAATGCTTGTGTTTGCAGGATTGGGCAATCCGGGTAAAACATATGAAAATACGAGACACAATGTAGGTTTTATGACGATTGACGAGCTCTCGAAAGAGTGGAACATTCCGCTTGATAAAACAAAGTTCAACGGACAATACGGAATCGGGTTTGTTTCCGGCAAAAAGGTTCTACTTGTTAAGCCGCTTACATATATGAATTTATCGGGAGAATGTTTGAGGCCGCTTTTGGACTATTATGAGATCCCTGTTGACAATTTGAAAGTGATTTACGATGACTTGGATCTTCCGACCGGAAGAATCCGTCTGAGGACGAAAGGAAGCGCAGGAGGCCATAACGGCATCAAATCGATGATTCAGCATCTGGGAACAACTGAGTTTAACCGGATCAGAATCGGAATCGGCCGTCCGGTAAACGGCATGAAAATCGTCGATTATGTGCTTGGCGCTTTTACAGATGAAGAAGAGCCGGCGATACAAGAGGCCGTCAGACAATCGGCCAAGGCCTGTGAAGCTTCTCTGGAAAAACCTTTTTTAGAAGTCATGAATGAATTTAACGCCAAGGTATAAGGCAAACGGGAACGGAACATACTAGTTTTAAAAAGACTCGGTATGGAGGTTCCTTTATGGCTTTACATTATTATTGCCGGCATTGCGGTGTTAAAGTCGGAAGTCTTGATCATTCTTATGTAAACAGTGAACAGTTGGGCTTTAACCACTTAACAAACGATGAAAGAAACGATATGATCTCTTATATGGATAATGGGGATTTACACGTGAAGACGATATGTGAAGATTGTCAAGAAGCGCTTGAGCGAAACCCGGATTATCACCAATATCATTCGTTTATTCAATAAATAGCTTTGGTGTAGAGACTAGACCAAAGCATTTTTCTATTTGAGGAAGAGAGGAGGGGCTCATTTGAACAATATTCAATCCTATATCACAAAAAGCGATGATTTTAAATCCATCGTCAACGGCTTGAACGAAGGGCTGAAGGAACAGCTGCTTGCGGGGCTCTCCGGATCTGCCCGGTCGTTATTTACAGCCGCACTTACAAAAGAAACGAGACGGCCGGTATTTTTAATTACGCATAACCTTTATCAGGCTCAAAAAATTACAGATGACTTGACAGGGCTGATAAAAGATCAGCCTGTCCTTTTATATCCTGTCAACGAATTGATTTCTTCTGAAATTGCGGTGGCAAGCCCTGAGCTTCGCTCGCAAAGGCTTGACGTCTTAAATCGGCTTGCAAGCGGTGAAACGCCTATCGTTATTGCTCCGGCAGCAGCCGTCAGAAGAATGCTGCCCCCTGTCGAAGTATGGCAAAACAGTCAGATTCGCATTGAGACGGGGCGCGACATCGACCCGGAACAGCTGCTTCAGAAGCTTGTTCAAATGGGGTATGAGCGTACGGATATGGTGGCGGCTCCAGGCGAATTCAGCATTCGCGGGGGTATTATCGATGTCTATTCATTGACCGAAGAAAACCCTGTCCGGATTGAATTATTTGATACAGAAGTTGACTCGATTCGTATATTCAATACGGATGATCAGCGCTCACTGGAAACGCGCGATGAAGTAACGATCGGCCCTGCGAAGGAACTGATCGTGCGGGATGAAGATCGGCAAAGAGCGCTTGAACAAATCGATAAAGGCCTTGCCAACAGTCTTAAAAAGCTGAAGCTTGATAAACAAAAGGAAATTCTCGACCAAAATATCGCGGAAGATAAAGAGCGCCTCAAGGAAGGGCATGTCGGCCAGGAAATGGTTAAATACCTTTCTTATTTCTATGAAAGGCCTGCTAGTTTACTAGATTATTTCCCGAAAAATACTTTGCTGATACTAGATGAAATCAGCCGTATTCATGAAATGGAAGACCAGCTGCAAAAGGAAGAGGCAGAATGGATTACGAGCCTGCTGGAAGAAGGGAAAATCCTTCATGATACTGCAATGTCATTTCCTTTTCACAGCCTCATTTCAAAACAGTCCCGCCCGATTTTGTATTACTCGCTGTTTTTAAGGCATGTGCAGCACACCAGTCCGCAAAACATCGTCAATGTTTCAAGCAAGCAAATGCAGAGCTTTCACGGACAAATGCATGTGCTCAAAAATGAGATTGAACGGTTTAAGAAATCGAAATATACAACGGTTTTTCTAGGGGACAGCAAAGAGCGCGTCGAAAAACTTGCGTCTGTATTGTCCGACTATGACATCGAAGCCGCACAGGCCGACCAGGATGCAGCGCTCGCCCAAGGCCAGATTTACATTATGGAAGGCGGTCTTCAATCCGGTTTTGAGCTTCCGATGATCAAGCTGGCCGTTATCACGGAGGAAGAGCTGTTTAAAAAGCGTGTCAAAAAGCAGGCGCGCAAACAAAAACTGACCAATGCCGAACGGATTAAAAGCTACTCGGAGCTTCAGATCGGCGATTATGTCGTTCATGTAAACCACGGTATCGGAAAGTATTTAGGGATTGAAACGTTGGAGATCAACGGCATTCATAAGGACTACCTGAATATTCACTACCAGGGAAGCGACAAGCTTTACGTACCGGTTGACCAAATTGATCAGGTGCAAAAATACGTCGGCTCCGAAGGCAAAGAGCCGAAGCTTTATAAACTCGGGGGAAGCGAATGGAAACGGGTTAAGAAAAAGGTTGAAAGCTCTGTCCAGGATATCGCCGATGACTTGATCAAGCTTTATGCCGAAAGGGAAGCAAGCAAAGGTTACGCGTTTTCTCCAGACCATGAAATGCAGCGTGAGTTTGAAGCCGCATTTCCTTATCAGGAGACAGAGGATCAGCTGAGATCGATCCATGAGATTAAAAGAGACATGGAAAAAGAAAGACCGATGGATCGGCTCCTTTGCGGCGATGTGGGCTACGGCAAAACCGAAGTGGCGATCCGTGCCGCCTTTAAAGCGATTGCAGACGGAAAACAGGTTGCGATTCTTGTGCCGACTACGATCCTCGCACAGCAGCACTATGAAACGATATTGGAACGCTTCCAGGACTACCCGATTAATATCGGTTTGCTCAGCCGGTTCCGGACGAGAAAAGAAGCAAATGAAACGATCAAAGGCTTAAAAAACGGAACGATTGACATCGTAATCGGCACTCACAGGCTGTTGTCCAAGGATGTCGTGTACAAAGATCTTGGACTGCTTATCATCGATGAAGAACAAAGGTTCGGTGTCACGCACAAGGAAAAAATTAAACGCATTAAAGCGAATGTCGACGTTTTGACGTTAACGGCAACTCCGATACCTCGAACCCTTCATATGTCCATGCTCGGTGTCAGAGATTTGTCAGTCATTGAAACACCTCCGGAAAACCGCTTCCCGGTACAGACGTACGTTGTCGAATACAACGGAGCTCTGGTCAGAGAAGCGATAGAACGCGAGCTGGCCAGAGGCGGTCAGGTTTACTTCTTGTACAACCGGGTGGAGGATATTGAAAGAAAAGCGGAAGAAATCTCAATGCTTGTGCCTGATGCCAAGGTGACGTACGCCCATGGAAAGATGACAGAAAACGAACTCGAATCGGTCATGCTGAACTTCTTAGAGGGAGAATCGGATGTACTAGTCAGCACGACGATTATTGAGACGGGCGTTGATATTCCAAACGTCAATACTTTGATCGTATTTGACGCAGACAAGATGGGGCTTTCCCAGCTGTACCAGCTGAGGGGCCGCGTCGGCCGCTCAAACCGTGTAGCTTACGCTTATTTTACGTACCGGAAGGACAAAGTCCTAACGGAAGTGGCTGAAAAAAGGCTTCAGGCGATTAAAGAATTTACAGAACTCGGGTCAGGATTTAAAATCGCGATGCGCGATTTGACGATCCGCGGCGCCGGAAACCTTTTAGGTGCGCAGCAGCACGGGTTCATCGATTCTGTCGGTTTCGATTTATATTCGCAAATGCTCAAGGAAGCAATAGAGGCGCGCAAGGGAGAGGCACCGCAAGCTGAAAAGTTTGAGCCGGAAATCGATTTGGAGCTTGACGCATATATTCCGCAGACGTATGTGACAGACGTCAAGCAAAAAATAGATATGTATAAACGGTTTAGAGCGATTTCAACCATTGAAGAAAAGAGCGAGCTTCAAGACGAGATGATCGACCGCTTCGGCGAATATCCGAAAGAAGTAGAATATTTATTCGCCATCGCTGAGGCGAAGGTATATGCCATCAAGGAACGCGTCGAGCTGATCAAACAGGATAAAGACGCCGTCAGACTGACAATTGACGAAAAAGCTAGTGCCGAAATTGACGGTCAAAAACTGTTTGAACTCGGCAGCAAGTACGGCAGACAGATCGGCCTTGGAATGGAAGGGAAGAAATTGAAAATCTCGATTCAAGTGAAAAACCGAAAACCGGAGGAATGGCTGGAAACGCTTCTCGACATATTGAAGGGCCTTCAAAACGTTAAAAAGCAAACGATCGCTTCATCATAAAAATTTGTTGTTTCTCGCGTATATTACATTTGATGTGAAGGATACTAAAACCAATCAAGAGTGGAGAGTGTTACATAAGTACACAGCTCTGTTTATATCCACCAGATATATCATCAAATGAAAGAGAGGCAGCAGAGATGAAAGCAACTGGTATCGTACGTCGAATTGATGATTTAGGCCGGGTCGTGATCCCGAAGGAAATCCGCAGAACTTTGCGCATTCGTGAAGGAGACCCTTTGGAAATATTTGTGGACCGGGATGGGGAGGTTATTTTAAAAAAGTATTCTCCGATCAGCGAGCTCGGCGACTTTGCAAAAGAGTATGCAGATGCGCTTTATGACAGCATGGGCCATTCCGTGCTGATTTGCGACCGGGATGTGTATATCGCAGTATCCGGGGGGTCTAAAAAAGACTATTTAAACAAATCGATCAGCGACATGGTCGAAAAGGCGATGGATCAGCGCACTTCTGTTTTGGAAGGAGACGCGAAGACAATTCAGCTTATTGATGGTATTGACGAAGAGGTTGCTTCTTATACCGTCGGTCCGATTGTTGCAAACGGCGATCCGATCGGAGCGGTTGTCATTTTTTCGAAAGATCAGTCAATCGGCGAAGTGGAACATAAAGCGGTTGAAACCGCCGCAAGTTTTTTGGCCCGTCAAATGGAACAATAGGTCTCATTCCTTTTATTTTGACATTCCTGCTCGAACGAATGAGCTGGAATGCCGAAAGCGTTTTTCTCAGCTTGAATCAGCATCAGCAGTTGGAACAGCACCTTTTGGGCTGTTCTTTTTTAGTTCACAGTTGCAGGCGGGGTATGAGCCCTGAATATGGTATAATAAGCACGTTTCGTGCGCTTTTTAGAAAGCTGAGAGAAAGCGCATTGGAAGGAGCTTAAAGGAATGGGGTTTGTAAAAGGTCAAAGACAGTGGATTTGGCAAGGTGCCTTTGTATTATCATTGGCGGGGATATTATCAAAGATATTAAGCGCTGTATATAGAGTGCCTTTTCAAAATATAGTTGGAGATGTCGGTTTTTATATTTTTCAGCAGGTGTATCCGATGATCGGAATATCTGTGATGCTTGCCACCTCCGGGTTCCCGGTCATCATTTCAAAGTTGTTGAATGATTACGGGACGGCAAACCGGGCAATAATTCTCCGGGTGTCTATGCTTTTTTTGTCGGCTGTGGGCCTTGGCTTTTTTCTTCTCTTGTTTGCCGGAGCCGAAGCCATCGCAGGGTTTATGGGTGATCCCGACCTTACCGGGGTGATCCGCACCGTGTCGTTTTCTTATTTGCTGCTGCCGTTTGTGTCTTCGCTGAGAGGCTATTTTCAAGGAGGCGAACGGATGCTTCCGACGGCACTTTCTCAAATTGGAGAACAGACACTCCGGGTCGGGGCGATCCTCATTTTGACGTGGTGGCTCGTCAAAAACGGCTTTTCCTTATATGACGCCGGGGCAGGGGCTGCTTTTGGCTCCCTTGTCGGCGGCCTTGCGGCGTTTTTCATTCTCGCCGTGTTTTGGGCCAAGCGTGAAAAGCATCCCGCTGCCGCCGGGATAGAGGCCGGTACAGGCGATATTTTGAAACAGCTGTGTCTGTACTCGGTTACGATTTGCACCGCCGGCCTCATGCTGATTCTCATCCAGCTTGTCGACGCATTGAACTTGTATTCATTGCTGGCCGGACAAGGAATGGACGAACTTCAGGCGAAACATACAAAAGGGGTGTATGACAGGGGACAGCCGCTTTTGCAGCTTGGAACCGTTTTTGCTGCGAGCATTGCGACAGCTCTTGTCCCGTCCCTTACAAAAGCGAAGAAAAAGGGAGAAACGGCGGTTCTGGAGGAAAAGATCCGGTATTCGCTAAAAATGAGCTTCGTCATCGGGACTGGAGCAGCCGCCGGTCTGATATGCATTTTGGAGCCGGTGAATGTCATGCTGTTTAAGAACAGCGATGGAACGGCTGCGCTTCAAATTTTCAGCGTGTCGATTCTGTTTGCATCGTTGGCGATCACGATGACTGCTGTTTTGCAAGGACTCGGCAATACATGTCTACCAGCTGTTTCCGTCTGCTGCGGCTTTTTTGTGAAAGCCGTATTGAACGAGCTCCTGATCCCCGGTTTCGGCATTTCCGGCGCCGCTTTTGCGACTATGATGTCATTCGCCGCTGTCGCTGGGCTCAATTTTTTTCAGCTGAAAAGGAAAGGCTGGATCAAGCTGCCGGAATACAGGATAGCGGGTGTTTTGCTGTCGGCTGTGATCATGTCGGCCGCTCTGGCGGTGTGGCTTTTTGCTTTTGAAGCGGCCATACCTCACGAAAACAGATGGATCGCGGCGGCGGAAAGCCTTAGCGCCGTTTTCGTCGGCGGCGTTGTCTTTTTGTCCGGTATCTTCACATTACGAGTGTTTTCAGAAAAAGAACTTGAGCTTGTACCTTTTGGCAGCAAGCTCCTGACATTAAAACGAGAAAGGGGCGGCAGGCATGGCCGGTAAAATCACGGTAGTCGGCCTGGGGGCAGGCGATATGAATCAATTAACCCTCGGTGTTTATAAACGGCTTACACAAGCGGAGGTTCTTTTTGTCAGGACGAAAGACCATCCATTAATAGAGGACCTGAAAAAAGAAATAGCGGAGATTCATTTTTTTGATGAGGTCTATGAAAAGCATGATCAATTCGAAGATGTTTACGAGGAGATCGTAGATAGGCTGTTTGAGGAGGCGAAGCAGCGCGATGTGCTCTATGCCGTTCCGGGACATCCGTTCGTCGCTGAAAAAACGGTCCAGCTTTTGCTTGAGAGGCGGGGCGCTCATCAGGCCGACGTCGTTGTCGAGGGAGGTCACAGCTTTATTGATGCGACGTTAAATGCTTTGCAGATCGATCCGATTGACGGGTTTCAGTTTGTCGACGCCGTCCGGTTTTCCGCTGACGAAGTCGAGCTCCGTCATCATTTGATTATTTGCCAGGTATATGATCAAATGACGGCATCAGAGGTCAAACTGACGTTGATGGAAAAGCTTCCTAATGACTATGAAGTCGTCATTGTCACAGCGGCAGGAAGCAGCATGCAAGACATTCGGACAGTGCCTCTTTACGAATTAGACAGAAGTGTCGGCATCAATAATTTAACGAGCGTCTACGTTCCGCCGGTCAAAGACGAGGAGGTTCTGTACCAGGAATTTTCGATGTTCCGCAGCGTCATCAGGAAGCTGCGCGGACCGGACGGCTGCCCGTGGGATCGGAAACAAACCCATGAATCGCTCAAAAAATACTTAATTGAAGAATGCTATGAGGTGCTCGAGGCGATTGATGAAGAAGATCCCGACCACCTTGTTGAGGAGCTCGGCGATGTGATGCTCCAAGTTCTGCTGCATGCGCAGATCGGCGAGGATGACGGTCTTTTTGCAATTGACGATGTGATTCGCGGCATCACCGCAAAAATGATCAGAAGGCATCCGCATGTCTTCGGAGAAGTATCTGTTCGTGATGAGGCCGACGTCATGGTAAACTGGGAAGAGATCAAGAAGCAGGAGAAACAAGCGGACGATCCATCCCTCCTCGACGACATTCCAAAGCCGCTTCCCGCTTTGTCAAAAGCGAACAAGCTTCAGAAAAAGGCGGCAAAGACCGGATTCGACTGGTCGAATGTCCAGGATATTTGGGATAAAGTCCACGAGGAAATGAAAGAATTTTCTTCAGAAATTTCCGAAGCCGAACAGACCAGCAAAAAAATGAAAGAAGAGTTCGGCGACCTTTTATTCGCTCTCGTCAACATCGGCCGGTTTTATAAAATTGAACCGGAAGAGGCCCTTGCGATGACAAATGCCAAGTTTTACAGAAGGTTCAGGCATATTGAACAATCTGCAAAGCGCATGGGCAAGGATCTGGAAAGTATGACGCTTGAAGAAATGGACGAATTGTGGAATGAAGCGAAAGACATTGAAAGGAGCTGACAAGTGATGAGACTCGACAAATTTCTCAAAGTATCAAGGCTGATTAAAAGACGGACGCTTGCAAAAGAAGTGGCTGACCAGGGAAGAATTTCGATCAATGGCCAGCAGGCGAAAGCAAGCTCTGTTGTCAAAGCGGGAGACGAGCTTGCGGTGCGTTTCGGCCAAAAGCTTGTAACCGTCAAAGTCAATGAATTGAAGGATACGACAAAAAAAGAAGAAGCCGCTGATATGTATACCGTTCTCAAAGAAGAGAAGCTGGGAGGAGAATAGGCTTGTTCTAAAAAAATCCCCCGTCTCATACAATGCAGTATCGAATCTTAGTATGAGGATATGGGGGATGAATCGATGAATGTATATTATGATCAGCACAACCCTTCCAGCGGGGCATCTGGTCCTGAACATAATGTGACGATGAAGGGCCGCAAGCTGCTGGATATATCCGGTGTCAAACAGGTCGAGAGCTTTGACAATGAGGAATTTTTACTTGAGACGGTCATGGGCATGCTGGCGGTCAGAGGCGAAAACCTGCAGATGAAGAATCTCGATGTGGAAAAAGGCGTTGTCTCCATCAAGGGAAGAGTGCTTGATCTCGTCTATTTGGATGAGCAGCAGGGGGAGAAAGCTAAAGGATTTTTTAGCAAGTTGTTTAAATGACGCTGACCACTCAGTTCTATACGATGCTGGCCATGGCCGGAATGGGGGCATGGCTTGGCGCTTCTCTTGACACCTACACCCGTTTTGTCGTCCGCTCGAAAACAGCAAGGTGGCTGTTGTTTCTCCATGATTTTTTGTTTTGGGTGGTACAAGGTCTCCTTTTTTTCTATGTTTTGCTGAGCGTGAATGAAGGGGAATTCCGAATTTATATCTTTCTGGCGGTCATGCTTGGATTTGCCGCTTATCAAAGCCTTTTTAAGCAGATCTATATCAAGCTTTTGGAATGGATGATTTCCTTTTTCATATTCATCTCCAGGCTGGTCTCAAAGATGATGCAGATGATGGTGTTTCGGCCTGTTGTATGGACGTTTCAAGCTATTTTAGCCATCATTCTCTTTACAATGAGAAATATCTATGTTCTTTTTCGTTTTTTTGCGGTATGTTTATATAAGATATTAAAATTTGCAGGATATCCGATTTATTTTATACTATATCAATGCTGCAGGCTTCTTCCCGCCCCGGTTCGGGGATTGTTGAGACGCTTTTTGCAAAAAGGAGCAGGATTTTTCGAAAAGGGGAAGAAACTATTCATAACCATTAAGGCAAAACTTATAAAAAAATGAGGGGAGGCCGTCTGGAATGAATGATCCCACGAGACGCAACATATCGCAAATACAGAACGAATACAAAGAGCAGATGGAGCGAAAACAGCAGCAGCTGAAAAGAAAAAGACGCGGTCTATACAGACGGTTGATGGTTTTCGGCGCCGTTGTGCTGCTGTCGGCGATTGTGATTGTCAGTTCGCTTTGGTCGCAGACTTCGGATATCAGCGCGAAGCAAGAGAAGAAAGCAGAGCTTTTGAAACAATTGGAACAACTGGAAGCAAAAAAATCGGATTTGAAAGATGAGATTGTGAAATTAAAGGATGAGGACTACGTTGCAGAGCTTGCCAGAAAGGATTATTACCTCTCAAAAGATGGCGAAATCATCTTCAAGTTTGAAGATAAGAGCAAGTAGCCTTGTTGACACTTAATTTTTTCTTTATGTATAATTAAACAAATGATCTTTTTTAAGTCTAAGGAGGAGCACTTTTTTTATGTCGATTGAAGTTGGCAGCAAGTTGCAAGGGAAAGTAACAGGTATTACAAATTTCGGAGCGTTTGTTGAACTGCCTGGAGGATCAACAGGTCTTGTTCATATCAGCGAAGTAGCCGATAACTACGTGAAGGACATTAATGATCATCTGAAGGTCGGTGATCAAGTAGAAGTTAAAGTTATTAATGTTGAGAAAGATGGGAAAATCGGCTTATCGATCAAAAAGGCTGTAGACCGTCCTCAATCATCAAGACCTGCGAGACCTAAAAATGATTTCCGCTCTAAAGAAACGTTTGAACAGAAAATGAATAAGTTTTTAAAAGACAGTGAAGATCGCTTATCGTCTCTAAAACGCAACACGGAATCAAAACGTGGAGGGCGCGGAGCAAGAAGAGGTTAACTTGCTGCTTTCTATATAAACGAAAGGCATTCGTCTTATCCCAACGGATGCCTTTTTATTTTCTAATAAAATTTTTATTAAAATTTCTATTGACGGATAGGGCAATCCTTTGTAATATAGAAATTGTGCGTTAAAAGAAATCAACAACATGGCGGTGTAGCTCAGCTGGCTAGAGCGTACGGTTCATACCCGTGAGGTCGGGGGTTCGATCCCCTCCGCCGCTACTTATATGAAGGCCCGTTGGTCAAGTGGTTAAGACACCGCCCTTTCACGGCGGTAACACGGGTTCGAATCCCGTACGGGTCATTCCGGAAACCGGCTTCTTCTGAAGCCGGTTTTTTGCTGCATAAAAATATGCAAAATAACGGGAATGGACTCGACTTATCAAGAGTGATTGAAGCATGCTACAAAAAGCGTCGAACAGTTCTTTGAATTCGTTACCTTCTTTTGACAAAATCCTATTTCATCTTTCGCTATAATGGCAAGCAACGAATAAACGAGTGGGAGATGAGAGCATGGAAAAAGCGGAAAGAAGAGTGAACAGCCCAATAGCTGGACCTGCTGTTCAAAAATTGTATTCATGGTTTGGCAGCATGACGAAGCTTATGATGCAGCATTTATATTCCCTCTTTTTTTATAAAGGGCTGATCTATATGGTCATCGGTTTTTTATTGGGACGAGCCTTCATTCTGTCAGAGGTCATTCCCTTTGCTCTTCCATTTTTCGGAGCGATGCTTTTAATCAAAAAAGATAAAGCTTTCCTTGCATGCCTGGCGCTTCTTGCCGGAGCTCTGAGCATATCGCCTCAGCATTCGCTGTTCGTGCTTGCGGCTCTGTTTGCATTTGCGATATGTTCAAAAATGACGTCCCTTATTATAAAAGACCGTGTCAGAACGCTGCCTGTCGTCGTCTTTTTGGCGATGGCTGTGACAAGATGCGGATTCGTATATGCCGAATACGGAACGGTTTCAGGTTATCACTATATTATGGCTTTCGTTGAAGCCGGATTATCGTTTATCCTCACATTGATTTTTCTGCAAAGCCTGCCGATTGTCACATCAAAGCGGGCGAAACAGTCGCTGAAAATTGAAGAGATCATTTGTTTTATGATTTTAATCGCTTCCGTTCTCACGGGCTTGACAGGCGTTTCATTTCAAGGCATGCAGGCTGAACTGATATTGGCCCGTTATGTCGTGCTCGCTTTCGCGTTCATCGGAGGCGCAAGCATCGGCTGTACAGTCGGGGTTGTGACCGGGCTGATTCTCAGCCTCTCAAACATCGGCAATTTATATCAGATGAGCCTGCTGGCTTTCTCAGGCCTTCTCGGCGGTTTGCTAAAAGAAGGAAAAAAGTTCGGCGCAGCGGTCGGCTTATTGATTGGATCTCTATTGATTTCTCTGTACGGAGAAGGTTCGGCTGAATTAGTGCCGACGCTTTATGAATCTCTGATTGCAATCGGCCTGTTCCTTTTAACCCCTCAGTCGATTACGAAAAAAGTGGCCAAGTATATACCTGGAACGACTGAGCACGCCCAGGAACAGCAGCAGTATGCAAGGAAAATCCGCGATGTCACCGCCCAAAAAGTCGATCAGTTTTCGAACGTTTTTCACGCTTTATCCGAAAGCTTCGCTACCTTTTATCATTCAGCTCCGGACGATGAAGGAAAAGAAAAAGAGATCGATCTGTTTTTGAGCACGGTGACAGAACATTCCTGTCAGTCATGCTATAAGAAAAACAAGTGCTGGGTTCAGAACTTTGATAAAACATATGATTTGATGAAACGGGTTATGCAGGAAACGGAAGAAAAGCAATATTTTAAAAACCGCAAGCTGAAAAAGGAGTTTCATCAGCACTGCTCCAAATCAAAGCAAGTAGAAGCGCTGATTGAAGACGAGCTGACTCATTTTAGGGCGAACCAGACATTAAAACAAAAGGTGCATGACAGCAGACGTCTCGTTGCAGAGCAGCTTCTCGGTGTTTCTCAGGTTATGGCGGACTTTTCTCGGGAAATAAAAAGGGAAAGGGAGCAGCATTTTATTCAAGAAGAGCAAATTCGGGATGCGCTGCAGCACTTCGGCATCGAGATTCAGCAAGTCGAAATATACAGCCTTGAGCAGGGAAACATCGATATTGAAATGAGTATCCCGTATTGCAACGGCCATGGAGAGTGTGAAAAAATCATCGCTCCGATGCTGTCCGATATTTTGGAAGAACAAATTATCGTCAAAGCAGAACAGTGCGCCGGCCATCCGAATGGATATTGTCATGTTGCCTTCGGTTCGGCGAAGTCATACAGGGTGGTGACAGGAGCCGCGCATGCAGCAAAAGGCGGAGGGCTTGTCTCCGGCGACAGCTACAATATGATGGAGCTCGGCACCGGCAAATATGCCGCCGCCATTAGCGATGGTATGGGAAATGGCGCAAGGGCCCATTTTGAAAGCAATGAGACGATCAAGCTGCTGGAAAAGATTCTTCAGTCGGGCATCGACGAAAAAGTGGCGATTAAAACGATTAACAGCATTCTTTCATTAAGGACAACAGATGAAATTTATTCGACATTGGATTTATCGGTCATCGATCTTCAGGATGCGAGCTGCAAGTTTTTGAAAATCGGCTCCACCCCGAGCTTTATTAAAAGAGGCGATCAAATTATAAAAGTGCAGGCCAGCAATCTGCCGATCGGCATCATTACAGAATTCGATGTCGATGTTGTCAGCGAGCAATTAAAAGCGGGAGACCTTTTGATCATGATGAGCGACGGAATCTTTGAAGGGCCGAGACATGTGGAAAATCATGATCTGTGGATGAAGCGCAAATTGAAATCGCTGAAAACCGAGGAGCCGCAGGAAATCGCCGACTTAATCATGGAAGAAGTGATCCGGACAAGGTCGGGTCTGATTGAGGACGACATGACGGTGATTGTCATCAAGCTGGACCATAATACGCCAAAGTGGGCCTCCATTCCGGCGCCGGCTTTTTTCAAAAAGAATCAAGAGATTTCTTAGCATTCGTATAAATCAAATTTCTTCTGGCGATGATGGAACTAAATCAAGATATCTTTGTCCAGGAGGAATAAAAACGATGAAAAAGGGGCATTTGAATCAAATCCTGCTTTTGACGGACGGCTGTTCAAACCGCGGCGAAGACCCGCAGGCCATGGCTGCCTTTGCGAAAGAGCAGGGAATTACCGTGAATGTGATTGGGATTATGGACGAGCATGAAATGGATCAGGAGGCGATGAAAGAAGTCGAAGGGATCGCTCTCGCAGGCGGAGGAGTTCACCAGTTGGTTTACACGTCGCAGCTGTCGCAGACCGTTCAAATGGTGACAAAAAAGGCGATGACGCAAACCATTCAAGGCGTGGTCAACAGTGAGCTCAAACAAATTCTCGGCAAGCATACCGAAATGGATGAACTGCCTCCTGATAAACGCGGTGAAGTCATGGAAGTCGTTGACGAGCTTGGTGAGACCGTGCATCTTCATGTACTGGTTCTTGTCGATACAAGCGCAAGCATGAATCCGAAGCTTCCGACCGTTAAAGAAGCGTTGATAGATCTTTCCATCAGTCTCAATTCAAGAATCGGCGAAAACGAATTTGCGATGCTTATATTTCCCGGGAAAAAACAAGAGGTCGAACTTGTGCTCGATTGGACCCCGAAGTTTGAATCTCTTTCTTCAATATTTTCCAAGCTTTCAGCCGGTGGCATTACACCGACAGGACCCGCAATACGAGAGGCGATTCAGCATTTTAACAAAATCGGCTCAAGAAGGAGAATGTTAGAAGACGATGAAAAACGCTTCGACGAGTTTGGCGGCTAGTCTAAAGCCGGGTGCAGCCGTTGTTGGAAAGTGGAACAATCATTCCTACAAGATCATCAGACAGCTTGGAAAAGGGGCAAATGGGGTTGTTTATCTGGCCGATTCAAGAAAGGGCCGGGTTGCATTAAAAGTGAGCGATGACAGCCTGTCCATTACCTCGGAAGTGAATGTTCTGAAATCTTTCTCAAAGGCCCAGGCAAAAGCAATGGGGCCTTCTTTTTTTGATGTGGATGACATGATGGTTACAGGCACCGGCAAAAAACTTTCATTTTATGTCATGGAATATATTGAAGGTCCGCTTCTTTTAAGATATGTAAACGAAAAAGGCGAGGAATGGACTCCGGTGCTGATCAGCCAGCTTCTCTCAAGCCTGTCGGCGATTCATCGCGAAGGATGGGTGTTTGGAGATTTAAAGCCCGAGAATTTAATCGTGACGGGTCCTCCGCCGCAAATCCGCTGCATTGATGTGGGCGGGACGACAAAAGAGGGCCGGGCAATTAAGGAATATACGGAGTTTTTTGACAGAGGCTATTGGGAATTCGGCACTCGTAAGGCTGAGCCGTCGTATGACCTGTTTTCAGTCGCCATGATTATGGTGAACTGTGCGGTGAAAAAAGAATTCAAGAAGACAGCAAGGCCTCAGGAGCAGCTCATGTCAGTCATTGACGGACATCCGTTTTTAAAACGGTATAAACCGGTTCTTGCTTCTGCTTTAAAAGGAAGCTATCGAACAGCTGATGAAATGAAGGGAGATCTTCTGGAAATCGGCCGGCCGCCACGAATGCAAAGCAGCCGCCAGTCGAGAACAGCCCGTTCCTCATCGGCATCTGCCCCGTCGCAAGGCCTGCGGCATAAGCGGGGGACGCCTCAGCAGCAAAGGTTAAGGAGCGGGCGCAGAAAGCAAAGAAACCCTTCTAAATCCGGCGGTGTTTTTGAAACGCTGTTGATCGTCGTAAGCGTTCTTGCCCTTTACTTTGCGTATATCGTTCTCTTTTTTATTTAGCTGTGCATTCTCGGCGGATAGCTCTTCTTTGCAGGGACCGATTGAAAGTGTTAGGATATTTATATCTTTTGAAATACACCCTGCTCTTAGTGGGAGGACATTGTGAAAAGTATTGAAGATTTCATGAAAAAATACGAACTGTCATTTGATGGAGTGACGCTGATTGCAGGTGTCTCCGGCGGACCTGATTCGATGGCGCTTTTGCATGCTCTGCACCATACGGTTCCCGCTTCTGCAACGCTGATTGCCGCACACGTCGATCATATGTTCAGAGGCGAAGAGTCCGAGCGTGATATGCGGTTCGTTCAGGACTACTGCGAGGCGGAAGGCATACAATGCGAGGCGGTGCAAATCGATGTCCTGGCATTTGCCGCTGAAAACAATCTGAATAAACAGGCTGCTGCGAGAGAATGCCGGTATGCGTTTTTTCAAGAGTTAATGAAAAGGCACCGGGCCGAATACCTGGTTCTGGGTCATCATGGAGATGATCAGGTGGAGACGATGCTGATGAAGATGGCAAAAGGCACTGTCGGAATCGGGCTTGCCGGAATTCAGCCAAAGCGCCGTTTTGACAGCGGCTGGCTGCTCAGGCCGTTTCTGAGGCTGTCAAAGGATGATCTTTTGGCTTACTGCAAAGAGAATCGAATACCGTTTAGAACCGATCCGAGCAACAGTGAGGATGATTACACCAGGAACCGGTTCAGGCACCATGTTCTCCCTTTTCTGAAGAAAGAGTCGGAAGATGTCCATAAAAGGTTTCAATCCGTCAGTGAATTCCTGACAGAAGACGAATTATACTTACAGGCATTAACGAAAGACAAAATGAATACAGTAATCACAAGCAAGTCAAGTTCAGGCGTGGAAATCAGCATCGAACGACTTCTTGCGCTCCCTATGCCTTTACAAAGAAGGGGAGTTCATCTAATATTAAACTATCTTTATGAAAACGTTCCATCAGCGTTTTCAGCCCATCATATTCAAGT
The DNA here is from genome assembly GCF_056155945.1 of Bacillus sp. GM2. Lineage (NCBI taxonomy): Bacteria > Bacillati > Bacillota > Bacilli > Caryophanales > Bacillaceae > Bacillus > Bacillus sp. GM2. The sequence goes on along the minus strand of NZ_JBRKSZ010000008.1, from coordinate 881,137 downwards.
GTTTCTGGATTGGATTTCACAAGACGGACCATCCGGTTCCCTTGATTTTCCGAATGGGTTAAAAGTCGCAAAATCTTATCATACATGTTTGTTTACATTTCAGCGTTTACAATGTGAAAATGTTTCCTATCATTATGAAATAAGCGGGGCAGGCGAAGAAGAACTGATACTTCCCGGCGGCTCCTCCCTTCATGTGAGCGGACCCGGTTCAACCCGGAAGCTGCAAGGAAATGATGTTTTTGCAACAAGTCCCAAGCAGGTTCAGTTTCCCCTTTACGTACGGACAAGGCAAAACGGAGACCGAGTCAAACTTAAAGGGATGAACGGCTCAAAAAAGGTTAAAGATATATTTATTGATGAAAAAGTGCCTCTTTCAAAAAGAGACAGCTGGCCCATTGTAACAGACGCGGTTGGAAACATTATCTGGATACCTGGTCTGAAAAAAACCATTTTTGAGGAACTTGATGTTACAAACAACGATCGCATTGTATTACAATATAGACAGCATGAAAAGTGTAGGGGGCTAGCAAAGAATGAAACAGGATATTGAAAATATCTTGATCTCGGAAGAAGAGATCCAAAAGAAAGTCAAGGAGCTGGGCGCGACTCTGACAGAAGAGTACAGCGGCAAGTTTCCGCTGGCAATCGGTGTGTTAAAAGGAGCCATGCCGTTTATGGCTGATCTTTTAAAGCATATTGATACATATCTGGAAATGGATTTCATGGATGTATCAAGCTACGGCAGTTCCACGGTTTCTTCCGGAGAGGTGAAAATCATAAAGGATTTGGACACATCTGTAGAGGGCCGTGACATCTTAATTATTGAGGATATCATCGACAGTGGGCTGACCTTGAGTTATCTTGTAGAGCTTTTCCGATACCGCAAAGCAAAATCGATTAAGATCGTAACCCTTCTTGATAAACCAAGCGGACGAAAAGCGGATATCAAAGCGGATTACGTCGGCTTTGAAGTTCCCGATGCTTTCGTTGTCGGATACGGTCTCGATTATGCTGAACGCTATCGTAATCTTCCGTACATCGGAGTGCTGAAACCTGCGGTTTATGAGAGCTGATACGGGCTTGTCAGCGAAAGGGATATCTGTTGTATTGGAACGATTTTCTATGATACTATTGAACATAGTTGTGCTTACTGTGGGAGGAGGTAAGGAATGAATCGGGTCTTCCGTAATACCATTTTTTATTTACTTATTTTATTAGTTGTGATCGGAGTTGTGAGCTACTTCCAAACCGCAAATCCGAAAACAGAAAATATGACGTATAGTGACTTTGTTTCAAACCTAGAAAACGGGAAGGTTGAAAATGTCTCCATCCAGCCTGTCAGGGGTGTGTACGAGGTTCGGGGGCAGCTGACGACCTATGAGAAAGATCAGTATTTCCTGACCCATGTTCCTGAAGGAAAAGGGGCAGATCAAATCATTGATCAAGTGAAAAAAACGAAGATACAAATAGAACCTGCGCAAGAAGCAAATGGATGGATGACGTTCTTTACCACCATCATCCCTTTTGTTATTATCTTCATTCTTTTCTTCTTCCTGCTTAATCAGGCTCAAGGCGGCGGCAGCCGTGTTATGAACTTTGGAAAAAGCAAGGCGAAGCTCTATACAGAAGAAAAGAAACGCGTCAAATTCAAAGATGTGGCAGGAGCGGATGAAGAAAAGCAAGAGCTTGTGGAAGTCGTTGATTTCCTCAAGGATCCCCGCAAATTCGCCGAGCTCGGTGCAAGAATTCCGAAAGGCGTGCTTTTGGTCGGACCTCCGGGTACCGGTAAAACATTGCTGGCGAAAGCATGTGCCGGTGAAGCAGGGGTGCCTTTCTTCAGCATCAGCGGATCTGACTTCGTTGAAATGTTCGTCGGGGTTGGTGCATCACGTGTTCGCGACTTGTTTGAAAACGCCAAGAAAAATGCGCCGTGTCTGATTTTCATCGATGAGATTGATGCTGTCGGACGCCAGCGGGGAGCAGGCCTTGGCGGAGGTCACGATGAACGTGAACAGACGCTCAACCAGCTTCTTGTTGAAATGGACGGATTCAGCGCCAATGAAGGAATCATCATCATCGCTGCGACAAACCGCGCCGATATTTTAGACCCTGCATTGCTGCGCCCGGGACGTTTTGACCGTCAAATTACTGTTGACCGCCCGGATGTCAAAGGCCGTGAAGCTGTACTTCAAGTACACGCAAGAAACAAGCCTCTTGATGAATCCGTAAACCTAAAAGCGATCGCGATGCGGACGCCAGGGTTCTCGGGTGCAGACCTTGAAAACCTTTTAAATGAAGCGGCTCTTGTGGCGGCGCGTCAAGATAAGAAAAAGATCGATATGCGAGACATCGATGAAGCGACAGACCGCGTCATCGCCGGACCTGCAAAGAAAAGCAGGGTGATCTCGAAAAAAGAACGCAATATCGTGGCTTATCACGAGGCGGGACACACCGTTATCGGACTTGTCTTGGATGAGGCGGATATGGTGCATAAAGTAACGATTGTACCGCGCGGCCAAGCAGGCGGATATGCCGTCATGCTTCCTAAGGAAGACCGTTATTTCCAAACCAAACCCGAACTTCTCGATAAGATTGTCGGCTTGCTTGGAGGCCGTGTAGCTGAGGAAATCATCTTCGGCGAGGTCAGCACGGGCGCCCATAATGACTTCCAGCGCGCTACAGGCATTGCCAGACGAATGGTAACCGAATTCGGTATGTCTGAAAAGCTCGGTCCTCTTCAATTCGGACAATCGCAAGGCGGGCAAGTATTCTTGGGTCGAGATTTCAACAATGACCAAAACTACAGCGACGCGATTGCGTATGAAATCGATAAAGAAATCCAGCGCTTCATTAAGGAATGTTATGAACGTGCAAAAACAATCCTTACTGAAAATCGCGACAAACTTGAGCTGATCGCTCAAACATTGCTGGAAGTTGAAACGCTCGACGCTGAGCAAATCAAGCATTTGTCTGAGCACGGAAGACTTCCTGATCGAACATACTCTGATGATCAGGAGAAGACAGATGATGTGAAAGTCAACATCAATAAACGAGATGACGAAGAGAAAAACGAGGATGAAAAAGAGTAATGACGCTTTTTCGTCTCTTCAGGAAAACTGCCAAGCTCTGCTTTTGGCAGTTTTCTTTTTTTATGGCTGAAAAAATCCGCTTTGGAAAATCTTTCTCCTCACCGGTTTGATTCGTTTACAAACAGAATCGGCATCGTGTATTGTATGATGGTAGAATGTTTTATGTCCAAGTAAGAGAAACTAGTCAAAAGTGGTGATCAGAATGTTGCTTGTTATAGATGTAGGAAATACAAACACCGTCCTTGGCATCTACCACGAAGGAGAGCTCGAATATCATTGGCGGATTGAGACAAGCCGCCATAAAACGGAAGACGAATTCGGCATGCTTCTTCGTTCTTTATTTGATTATGTCGGACTGATGTTTGACCAGATCGAGGGGATTATTATTTCATCAGTTGTACCACCGATCATGTTCTCCCTCGAAAGAATGTGTATCAAATATTTTCAGATCGAGCCTCAGATTGTCGGTCCGGGAATGAAAACAGGATTAAACATAAAATACGACAATCCGAAAGAAGTCGGAGCAGACCGGATTGTAAATGCAGTGGCGGCTATTCATCTCTATGGGAGCCCCCTGATTGTCGTTGATTTTGGAACCGCTACGACGTACTGTTATATTAACGAGCGCAAGGAGTACATGGGCGGTGCGATCGCGCCGGGCATCACGATTTCAACTGAAGCGCTTTATTCAAGAGCTGCCAAGCTTCCCAGAATTGAAATTGCACGGCCTGATCATATAGTCGGCAAAAGTACGGTCAGCGCGATGCAGTCCGGAATTCTTTACGGCTATGTCGGACAGGTTGAAGGCATTGTCAAACGGATGAAATGGCAGTCCAAGAAAAATCCGAAAGTCATAGCGACGGGCGGCCTTGCTTCCTTGATTGCAGACGAATCGGACTGCATCGATATTGTTGACCCGTTCCTTACGTTGAAGGGGCTAGAGCTCATTTATGAACGGAATCGTGTTGAAAGTGTATAGGAGGATGAGGTATGGATTATTTAGTGAAAGCCATTGCATATGACGGCAAAGTGAGGGCATATGCAGCGAATACAACAGAAACGATTCATGAAGCCCAAAGAAGGCATAACACATGGCCTACCGCTTCCGCCGCTTTAGGAAGAACGATGACGGCGGCTGTCATGCTCGGCGCCATGCTGAAAGGCGAAGACAAGCTCACCGTTAAGATTGAAGGAGGCGGACCGATCGGCGCGATTGTCGCTGACGGAAATGCAAAAGGAGACGTCAGGGGATACGTGTCCAATCCGCACGTTCATTTCGACTTAAATGAACACGGCAAACTTGACGTCAGAAGAGCCGTCGGTACGTCAGGAACGCTAAGCGTAGTAAAAGATCTCGGTCTCCGCGATTTATTTACAGGCCAGGTTGAGATCGTTTCCGGAGAAATCGGCGAGGATTTTACTTATTATCTCGTGTCCTCTGAACAGGTTCCTTCTTCGGTGGGTGTAGGGGTGCTCGTCAACCCCGACAATACGATTTTAGCTGCAGGCGGATTTATCCTGCAGCTGCTGCCGGGAACGGACGACGAAACCATCACGAAGCTTGAAACAAACCTTTCACAAGTGGAGCCAATTTCAAAGCTGATTCAGAAAGGTTTGACACCTGAGGAAGTGCTGGCTGCGGTATTGGGAGAAGAACCGGAAGTACTGGAAACCGTTCCTGTCCGATTTACATGCAATTGTTCAAAAGAACGTTTCGCAAGAGGCATCATCGGTCTTGGCAAGGATGAAATTCAACAGATGATTGATGAAGATGGCCAAGCCGAGGCTCAATGCCATTTTTGCAATGAAACGTATCTGTTTACAAAGGAAGAGCTTGAAGCGCTTCGAGATGAAATATAAGCCCGCTATCCAGTAGCGGGTCTTTTACAATGGGGAAAGGGGAGACACCATATTGAAATCGAGAACACTTTGGCCGATTATTTTAGGTGCGATCTTCGTCAATTGCATTGTGATCGCGTATGTTCTGACGAAAGCGCAGACCGCTTCTTCATCGTCAGCTCAAGAAGTCATTGCCCATATCGGAAAAAACGGCATCACGCGTGAAGAATGGCTGAGCGAAATGGAAGAGCGCTACGGAAAATCAACCCTTGAAGATATGATCAACGACCGCGTAGTTACCCAAATGGCCGAAAAAAACAAGATCAAAGTGTCTGATGATGACATTGAAAGAGAATTTCTGCTGATTAAAGCTGTATACAATTCCTTCTACGAAGACGAAAACACAACAGAAAAAGAATGGAAAGAGCAGATCAAGCATAATATTCTTCTTGAAGAGCTCCTGACAAAAGACATTGTCATTTCTGACAGCGAATTGAAGTCATTCTATAACAAAAATAAGGACTTATATAAATTCGATGATTCTTATCGCCTCAAGCATATCGTTGTCAAAGATAAAGATGAAGCAGAACAAGTTCTTAAAGAACTGAAGGAAGGGTCCAGTTTTGAAGCGGCCGCAGCCGAACACTCGACTGACCGGTATACGGCTCCTTACGGCGGCGACCTCGGTTTCGTCAATGATCAGCATGAAAACGTTCCGGCCGAATATTTGGAGAAAGCTGAACAACTAAAGGAAAATCAATGGGTGGATGAACCGATTAAAACAAGCCAGGGCTATGCGATTATCCAGCTCAAAGAAAAGCTCCCGGGGCAAGCTTTCACTTACAGCGAAGTGAAAAATCAAATCAGAAGGCAGATCGCGATGGATCAATTAGGCGATAAAGCTTCTGTCAAGACGCTCTGGAAAGATGCGAAAGTGTCTTGGTTTTATGACGATAAAAAATAAAGATTGACAAAATATTTTGATATTGATAAATTAGATATAATCCCAATAAAATTACTCGGAAATTGAGGTGTTCAAATGGTTCGCGTTGCAAACTCTGTTTATGACTTAATCGGAAATACACCTGTCGTTAAATTAAATCGACTAGTTGATGAAGACAGTGCTGAAGTATATGTGAAACTGGAGTATATGAACCCTGGAAGCAGCGTAAAAGACCGGATTGCGCTTGCTATGATAGAAGACGCTGAAGAGAAAGGCCTTCTGAAAGAAGGAGATACACTGATTGAACCGACAAGCGGAAATACAGGAATCGGACTTGCCATGGTCGCTGCAGCGAAAGGCATCAAAGCGATTCTTGTTATGCCTGATACAATGAGTTCTGAGCGCCGCAACCTTCTGCGTGCATATGGAGCTGAGCTTGTGCTGACTCCAGGTGCTGAGGGAATGAAAGGCGCGATTAAAAAAGCGGAAGAACTGGCTGAGGAACACGGCTATTTTATGCCTCAGCAATTTAACAACCCTGCGAACGCAGAAGTTCACCGCCGCACGACGGGAAAAGAAATCGCTGAACAATTCGGAGACGGTTTAGATGCTTTCATTGCAGGTATCGGAACCGGCGGAACGATAACGGGTGCCGGAGAAGTTCTGAAAGAAAAAAATCCGTCCATCAAGATTTTCGCGGTGGAACCGACTGATTCTCCTGTTCTTTCCGGAGGAAAACCAGGGCCGCACAAAATTCAGGGAATCGGAGCGGGATTCGTTCCGAAAATCTTGAATACGGAAATTTACGATGAAATCATCACAGTGAAAAACGAAGAAGCCTTTGAATTTGCCCGTAAAGCGGCGAGAGAGGAAGGAATTCTCGGAGGAATTTCTTCAGGCGCAGCCATCTGTGCTGCTCTTCAAGTTGCTAAAAAGCTTGGAAAAGGCAAAAAAGTTCTCGCTGTGCTTCCTAGTAACGGAGAGAGATACTTAAGCACGCCTCTTTACCAATTTGAATAGGCTCCAGCTGAAACAGGAGGCTGCCGACGATGTCGGCGGCCTTTTGTTTGTCATGGAGCGCAGCCCTTTTAAAAGCTCGGTGTCCTTGAGTGAACATGCTCAAGGGCTTTTTTCTGTATTGGAAATGAAATTCTCTTTTCCTAGAAAAAAGATATGCATTACAATAAGGACATTAGACTAACGGCAGAGGAATGATATGATGAGACAACGAAGGCCTGTAGCCAGAGCGTTCCCATTTTCCAATCAACAGTTTTTGCAGCAATATGAAAGCCTATCGAAAGGAAAAGAATACCACGTTCTGCTGGAAAGCGCGAGAGGCGGAGAATACAGCATAGCCGGACTCGACCCTGTCGCAATAGCGAAAGGGAAAGACGGTATCACGACGATTCAATATAAAGGGGACGTCATATTCAAAGAGGGGGATCCGTTTCTGCAGTTTTCTCAATGGTTTGAAACGCTGAAAACGGAGACAGTTGCAGATTTTCCCGACTTTCAGGGCGGGGCTGTCGGTTTTCTTAGCTATGACTATGCCCGGTATATTGAGAAATTCAAAATCCTGTCTATTGATGATCTGCAAACGCCGGATTTATTCTTTCTCGTATTTGATGATATAGCCGTCTATGACCATGAGCAGCAGCAGCTTTGGGTGATTACCCACACTGATGAAGAAACGCCGGCCGCTGCGGAAGAGAAATTGGACAGGCTTGAGCAAATGTGGAAGACGGAACATCCGAAGGCCGCTGGAGGTCATCAGCCGAATGATAACAAAGGCCCGGCATTCGCGGCCTCATTTACAGAAGCCGGCTTTTCTCAGGCTGTTGAGAAAGTGAAGCAATACATCGCAAGCGGTGACGTATTTCAGGTGAATCTTTCTGTTCGCCAGTCGGAGCGCCTTTCTGCGCCTCCTTATGAGGTGTATAAGATGTTAAGAGAAATCAACCCTTCGCCGTACATGGCCTACTTGGAAACCCCGGATTTTCAAATCATCTGCGGGTCGCCTGAACTGCTCATTAAGAAAAAGGGCACCAGGCTTGAAACAAGGCCGATTGCCGGAACGCGATCCCGCGGGGCGGATGAAGCGGAGGATGAAGCGCTCGCGAACGAATTGATCATGAATGAAAAAGAGCGCGCCGAACATGTGATGCTCGTTGATTTAGAGCGTAATGACCTCGGCAGGGTCTCCAAGTACGGTTCGGTCCGGGTCGATGAATTCATGGTGATTGAGAAGTATTCCCACGTCATGCATATTGTCTCAAATGTGTGCGGTGAACTAAGGGATGAATGCGATGCCGTTGATGTCATCCATGCCGTGTTTCCCGGAGGTACGATCACCGGAGCGCCGAAAGTCAGAACGATGGAAATTATTGAGGAGCTTGAGCCAACGAGACGGGGGCTTTATACTGGTTCTATAGGGTGGTTCGGATATAATCAGGATATGCACTTTAATATCGTCATCCGAACGATTTATGTGAAAGCGGGCCAGGCGTTCATGCAGTCGGGAGCGGGAATCGTCATCGATTCAAATCCTAGGCATGAATATAAAGAGTCAATTAAAAAGGCCCTGGCGATGAAAAAGGCGCTGCAGTTGAGTGAAGAAGAGAAAAAAGAGCAGAGGAGAGCTGAGATATGATTCTAATGATCGACAATTACGATTCGTTTACGTACAACTTGGTTCAGTATTTAGGCGAGCTTGGCGAGGAGTTGGTCGTCAAGCGGAACGATGAGATCACCCTTCAGGAAATAGAGGACATGTCGCCTGACTTTTTGATGATTTCTCCCGGGCCTTGCAGTCCGGATGAGGCCGGGATCAGCCTTGAAGCGATCCGCCATTTTGCCGGGAAGATACCGATTTTCGGGGTTTGCCTCGGACACCAGTCGATCGCCCAGGTTTTCGGCGGCGATGTCGTCAGGGCAGAGCGGCTAATGCATGGGAAAACTTCCGAGATTTCGCACGACGGGCTGACGGTTTTTAAAGGCCTGGAACATCCGCTCACGGCCACGAGGTATCATTCTTTGATCGTCAAACCGGATACACTGCCCGATTGTTTTGAGACATCGGCTTGGACGGAAGAAGGGGAGATTATGGCCATCAGGCATAAAGAACTGCCGGTTGAAGGCGTTCAGTTCCATCCAGAGTCGATTATGACCGCTTACGGAAAAGAGATGCTGAAGAATTTTATTGAGACTTACCGAAAGAAAGTGAACGCATGATCATTTACCTAAACGGTCAGTATGTAAAGGAGGAGGAAGCAAGACTTTCTCCTTTTGACCATGGTTTTTTATACGGAGTCGGGGTATTCGAAACGTTCCGGCTTTATGAAGGGAAGCCCTTCCTTTTAGACTGGCATATGGACAGATTGAACAACGCTTTGGAACAGCTGAAAATTGAGCTTGAGCTGACAAAAAGCGAAGTGCTTGCCATTCTTGACAGGCTGCTTCAGTTGAATCAGCCCCCGAATATGGATGCCAAGGTCCGGTTAAATATATCTGCCGGTCCCGGCGGCTCAGGCCTTTTTCCTGATTCATACAAAAAACCCGGTGTTATGGTGATGATGAATCCTTTTCATCCTGCATCGGTTCCGGTTGAAAAGGAGGGCGTCATCTTACAGGTCCGCCGCAATACGCCAGAAGGTCCGTTCCGCTTGAAATCACATCACTTTTTAAATAATTTGTTCGGAAAAAGGGAGCTCGGATCCGACGCTGCCAAAGAAGGGATTTTTCTTACCGAAGGAGGAGCTGTAGCCGAAGGGATCATTTCCAATATTTTTTGGCAAAAAGACGGTTGTGTGTATACACCTTCTCTTGATACCGGCATATTAGGCGGTGTCACACGCCGCTACGTCATCGAGCGCCTTGCAGATATGGGAATCGAAGTCATAGAGGGGGTATACCCCTTGGAAGAGCTTCTCTTTGCGGACGAAGCATGGATGACCAATTCCGTTCAGGAAATCGTTCCATTCCGGAGAATCGGCAGCACTGAATTTCCGGGAAAGGATGGAAATTTGTCGAAACGTCTGCAAGAGGCATACACTAATGATAGGAAAGCAGCAAAAGAATATTTGAGTTAAAGGGTGAAGGATATGGCGCTTCAAACAGCGGTGCGTTCAAAGCAACTGATCGCAAAGCAATACACGTTGTCTTATGAAGATAAAACATTGATCATGGGAATTTTAAATGTGACGCCCGATTCTTTTTCAGACGGCGGAAAATATAACAGCATCGATCGCGCCGTCATTCATGCAAAACAAATGATCGAAGACGGCGCCCATATCCTTGATATCGGAGGAGAATCGACGAGGCCGGGGGCGGAAAAGGTTTCTCTTGATGAAGAGCTGTCAAGAGTCATACCTGTAATTGAAAAACTTGTTCAGGAAATCGACGTCCCGATTTCCGTTGACACTTATAAAGCGCAAGTGGCAGATGAAGCCATTAAGGCCGGTGCAGCCATCATCAATGATGTCTGGGGAGCAAAAGCAGATCCTGACATGGCCCGAGTTGCGGCCGCTCATAATGTGCCGATTATCTTGATGCATAACCGCGAGGAACGGAATTATAAGGATTTGATCCCGGACATGCTGTCTGATTTGATGGAATGTGTGAGCATTGCAAAATCAGCAGGCGTTCAGGATCATCACATCGTACTTGATCCCGGCATCGGCTTTGCCAAAACGTATCATGACAATTTGGCGGTCATGAATCAGCTCGAGAAGTTCAGCGAACCGGGATACCCGGTTTTATTGGGGACGTCACGAAAAAAATTTATCGGCCGAGTCCTGGATCTGCCGCCTGAAGAAAGAGCGGAAGGCACGGGGGCGACAGTATGCCTCGGTATTCAAAAGGGGTGCGATATCGTCAGGGTGCATGACGTCAAGCAAATCTCCAGGATGGCAAAAATGATGGATGCCATGATTGATAAAGGAGGCGTTTATCATCGATAAAGTGCATGTAGAGGGCATGGAGTTTTACGGATATCACGGTGTTTTCAAAGAAGAAAACAAACTCGGCCAGAGATTCCGCGTTGATCTGACAGCATTTCTAGATTTAAGCGAAGCCGGGAAAACGGATAATATTGAGGCCACCATTAATTATGCAGAGCTGTATAAGCTGTGCAAAGAGGTTGTGGAGGGAGAGCCGGTCAACCTTGTGGAGACCCTCGCGGAAACGATTGCCGCACAAGTGCTGGAGAATTTTGAAGCGGTTCAGGAATGTACGGTTAAAGTCGTCAAGCCTGATCCTCCTATACCTGGTCACTATAAATCGGTGGCCATCGAGATGACGAGAAAGCGAAAATGAACAACACGGCATATATAGCGCTCGGCTCGAATATCGGCCGGCGGGAAGAATATTTAAAAAAAGCTGTCTCTCTCCTCCATCAACATCCGTCTGTAGAGGTGACAGACATCTCGTCAATTTACGAAACTGATCCTGTCGGTTATACAGACCAAGATCTATTTTTAAACATGGCTGCAGCTGTTAAAACATCTCTTTCACCGTTTGAATTGCTCGATTTGACTCAGCGTATTGAAAAAGAACTCGGCCGCAAACGCGACATTAGATGGGGGCCGAGGACTGCAGACCTTGACATTTTGTTGTATAATCGTGAAAATATTGAGACAGAGCAACTTATCGTTCCTCATCCTAGAATGCATGAACGTTTGTTTGTACTCATCCCGCTGCTGGAGATTTATCCGGATCTTGAGGGAGCTGTCAATCATGCAAAAAATCAAGAAGGTGTAAGAGTATGGAAGCAGAAATCTGGGGTAGACGAATTCGTGCATATCGAAAGCTGAAGGGTTATACTCAAGAAGGGTTTGCCAAAGCATTGGGTATATCCGTTTCTGTGCTTGGTGAAGTAGAACGCGGGAATCGTATGCCGACGGAGAGCATGCTCAGGGATGTAGCCAATACTTTAAATATAACAGTGGAGGAACTATCTCCATCAGAAGAATAAGAAAGGAGGACTAAAAATGTTTAAAATCGGTGATATAGAATTAAAAAACAGGGTTGTGCTCGCGCCGATGGCCGGTGTCTGCAACTCAGCCTTCCGCTTGACGGTTAAGGAATTCGGAGCGGGTTTGGTCTGCGCCGAAATGGTCAGCGATAAGGCGATCCTTTACAATAATGCGAAAACGATGGGAATGCTTTATATCGATGAACGTGAAAAACCGCTCAGCCTGCAGATCTTCGGCGGAGAAAAAGAAACGCTTGTCGAAGCGGCGAAGTTTGTTGACCAAAACACAACTGCGGATATTATTGATATAAACATGGGATGTCCAGTGCCAAAGATCACAAAATGTGATGCAGGAGCCAAATGGCTGCTTGATCCGAATAAAATTTATGAAATGGTTTCAGCTGTCGTGGAGGCTGTTGACAAGCCTGTGACCGTGAAAATGAGAATGGGTTGGGACGAAGACCATATCTTTGCTGTTGAGAATGCGAGAGCTGTAGAACGAGCAGGCGGAAAAGCGGTCGCTCTTCACGGACGGACCCGCGTGCAAATGTACGAAGGAACGGCGAACTGGGATATTATCAAAGAAGTGAAGCAGTCCGTTTCAATCCCTGTAATCGGAAACGGTGATGTCAAAACTCCGCAAGATGCAAAACGCATGCTTGATGAAACAGGGGTGGACGGCGTCATGATCGGCCGTGCAGCGCTGGGTAACCCGTGGATGATTTACCGTACGGTTCACTATTTGGAAACAGGCGAATTGAAAGATGAGCCGAAAGTGCGTGAGAAAATTTCTGTCTGCAAACTTCACCTTGACCGATTAATCGTGCTGAAAGGCGAAAATGTTGCGGTTCGCGAAATGAGAAAGCACGCAGCCTGGTATCTAAAAGGCATAAGAGGAAACGCAAAGGTCCGGAATGAAATCAACCATTGCGAAACGAGAGATGAGCTCGTTCAGCTTTTAGACGCGTTTACGATTGAAGCCGAGGCAAAAGAGCTTCAGGATGCAAAAGTAGGATAAATCCGACCTCTGCTCACTGCCAGTTTTCACTGGCAGTTTTTCTGCTTTTTTCCTGAAAGACTAAAAGTAACGGAGTGATATATGATGAGCCATGAAGAGCATAACCATGAAGAATTAAACGACCAGCTGCAAGTCAGACGCGATAAAATGAATCAGTTGAGAGAAAGCGGAAAAGATCCTTTCGGACAGCGTTTTGATCGCACCCATCAATCAACTGATCTCATTGAGTCGTATAATGAATTCTCAAAAGAAGAATTAGAGGAAAAAGCAATTGAAGTAACGATTGCCGGCCGGATGATGACAAAGCGCGGAAAAGGGAAAGCGGGATTCGCGCATATTCAGGATTTAAAGGGCCAGATTCAGATCTATGTCAGAAAAGACAGTGTCGGTGAAGAGCAGTACGAATGGTTTAAAAGCTCTGACCTCGGGGACATCGTCGGCGTTACAGGCGTCATGTTTAAAACGAATGTAGGCGAATTGTCTGTAAAAGCAACATCTTTTGATTTATTGACAAAAGCCCTTCGTCCGCTTCCGGACAAATATCATGGATTAAAGGACATCGAGCAGCGCTACCGTCAGCGTTATTTGGATTTGATCGTAAATCCGGAAAGCAAAAATACGTTTATTACACGAAGCAAAATCATTCAATCCATGAGAAGATACTTAGATGACCACGGATACTTAGAAGTTGAAACGCCTACGATGCACGCGATTCCGGGTGGCGCATCTGCCCGTCCGTTCATTACACATCATAATGCGCTGGATATGCCGCTTTACATGAGGATCGCTATCGAGCTCCATTTGAAAAGGCTGATCGTCGGCGGGTTGGAAAAAGTCTATGAAATCGGACGTGTATTCCGAAATGAAGGGGTCTCCACACGGCACAATCCTGAATTTACGATGATCGAACTTTACGAAGCTTATGCTGACTATAAGGATATTATGAGATTGACGGAAAATCTCATTGCTCATATTGCACAAGAAGTGCTCGGCACTACGACCGTTCAATATGGAGATTATGAAGTCGACCTCAAGCCTGAATGGAAGAGACTCCATATGGTCGATGCTGTTAAAGAAGCCACCGGTGTAGACTTCTGGAAAGAAGTATCGGTAGAAGAAGCAAGAGCATTCGCGAAAGAACACGGAATTGAAATTTCTGAAAGCATGTCAGTAGGACATATCATTAATGAGTTCTTCGAGCAAAAAGTTGAAGAAACGTTGATTCAGCCTACTTTTATATACGGACACCCTGTGGAGATTTCTCCGCTTGCTAAGAAAAACCCTGAAGACCCTCGATTTACAGACCGTTTTGAGCTGTTTATCGTAGGCCGTGAACACGCGAATGCATTTACTGAATTAAATGATCCTATCGACCAAAAAGAACGCTTTGAAGCGCAATTAAAAGAACGTGAAGAAGGAAACGATGAAGCGCATATGATGGATGAAGACTTTGTCGAAGCACTGGAGTACGGAATGCCTCCTACCGGCGGTCTTGGAATCGGCATTGACAGACTGATTATGCTTTTGACGAATTCTCCTTCAATCAGGGACGTTTTACTATTCCCGCAAATGAGACATCGTTAAATGACGTTTGCGCAGCAGCCGCGTAACAAGCGGCTGCTGCCCATTTAAAACAAATTAAATTTTTTCTCAAAAAAGTATTGCACAATCATAAATACGGTGGTATATTATTATTCGTTGCCGCAAAACGGCGGCGAAAGAAAAAAAGAACTTAAAAAAAGTTCTTGACTTAATATCCGATATTGGATATAATATAAAAGTCGCTTTAATAATGATCTTTGAAAACTAAACAAGACAAAACGTACCTGTTAATTCATTAAATAAATCGCACATTTATTGTGCGTAGTCATTATCAAACTTCATGGAGAGTTTGATCCTGGCTCAGGACGAACGCTGGCGGCGTGCCTAATACATGCAAGTCGAGCGGACCGACGGGAGCTTGCTCCCTTAGGTCAGCGGCGGACGGGTGAGTAACACGTGGGTAACCTGCCTGTAAGACTGGGATAACTCCGGGAAACCGGGGCTAATACCGGATGCTTGATTGAACCGCATGGTTCAATTATAAAAGGTGGCTTTTAGCTACCACTTACAGATGGACCCGCGGCGCATTAGCTAGTTGGTGAGGTAACGGCTCACCAAGGCAACGATGCGTAGCCGACCTGAGAGGGTGATCGGCCACACTGGGACTGAGACACGGCCCAGACTCCTACGGGAGGCAGCAGTAGGGAATCTTCCGCAATGGACGAAAGTCTGACGGAGCAACGCCGCGTGAGTGATGAAGGTTTTCGGATCGTAAAACTCTGTTGTTAGGGAAGAACAAGTACCGTTCGAATAGGGCGGTACCTTGACGGTACCTAACCAGAAAGCCACGGCTAACTACGTGCCAGCAGCCGCGGTAATACGTAGGTGGCAAGCGTTGTCCGGAATTATTGGGCGTAAAGCGCGCGCAGGCGGTTTCTTAAGTCTGATGTGAAAGCCCCCGGCTCAACCGGGGAGGGTCATTGGAAACTGGGGAACTTGAGTGCAGAAGAGGAGAGTGGAATTCCACGTGTAGCGGTGAAATGCGTAGAGATGTGGAGGAACACCAGTGGCGAAGGCGACTCTCTGGTCTGTAACTGACGCTGAGGCGCGAAAGCGTGGGGAGCGAACAGGATTAGATACCCTGGTAGTCCACGCCGTAAACGATGAGTGCTAAGTGTTAGAGGGTTTCCGCCCTTTAGTGCTGCAGCAAACGCATTAAGCACTCCGCCTGGGGAGTACGGTCGCAAGACTGAAACTCAAAGGAATTGACGGGGGCCCGCACAAGCGGTGGAGCATGTGGTTTAATTCGAAGCAACGCGAAGAACCTTACCAGGTCTTGACATCCTCTGACAACCCTAGAGATAGGGCTTCCCCTTCGGGGGCAGAGTGACAGGTGGTGCATGGTTGTCGTCAGCTCGTGTCGTGAGATGTTGGGTTAAGTCCCGCAACGAGCGCAACCCTTGATCTTAGTTGCCAGCATTCAGTTGGGCACTCTAAGGTGACTGCCGGTGACAAACCGGAGGAAGGTGGGGATGACGTCAAATCATCATGCCCCTTATGACCTGGGCTACACACGTGCTACAATGGGCAGAACAAAGGGCAGCGAAGCCGCGAGGCTAAGCCAATCCCACAAATCTGTTCTCAGTTCGGATCGCAGTCTGCAACTCGACTGCGTGAAGCTGGAATCGCTAGTAATCGCGGATCAGCATGCCGCGGTGAATACGTTCCCGGGCCTTGTACACACCGCCCGTCACACCACGAGAGTTTGTAACACCCGAAGTCGGTGAGGTAACCTTTTGGAGCCAGCCGCCGAAGGTGGGACAGATGATTGGGGTGAAGTCGTAACAAGGTAGCCGTATCGGAAGGTGCGGCTGGATCACCTCCTTTCTAAGGATATTATACGGAATATAAGACCTTGCGGTCTTATAGACAGGTGCGTTTAGATCTTGTTTAGTTTTGAAGGATCATTCCTTCAAAACGTGTTCTTTGAAAACTAGATAACGAAAGTAGACATTCACATTCAATTGTAATGCAAGATATCACGTAGTGATTCTTTTTAACGGTTAAGTTAGAAAGGGCGCACGGTGGATGCCTTGGCACTAGGAGCCGATGAAGGACGGGACGAACACCGATATGCTTCGGGGAGCTGTAAGCAAGCTTTGATCCGGAGATTTCCGAATGGGGAAACCCACTGCTCGTAATGGAGCAGTATCCATATCTGAATTCATAGGATATGAGAAGGCAGACCCGGGGAACTGAAACATCTAAGTACCCGGAGGAAGAGAAAGCAAATGCGATTCCCTGAGTAGCGGCGAGCGAAACGGGATTAGCCCAAACCAAGAGGCTTGCCTCTTGGGGTTGTAGGACACTCTGTACGGAGTTACAAAAGAACGAGGTAGATGAAGAGGTCTGGAAAGGCCCGCCATAGGAGGTAACAGCCCTGTAGTCAAAACTTCGTTCTCTCCTGAGTGGATCCTGAGTACGGCGGAACACGTGAAATTCCGTCGGAATCCGGGAGGACCATCTCCCAAGGCTAAATACTCCCTAGTGACCGATAGTGAACCAGTACCGTGAGGGAAAGGTGAAAAGCACCCCGGAAGGGGAGTGAAAGAGATCCTGAAACCGTGTGCCTACAAGTAGTCAGAGCCCGTTAACGGGTGATGGCGTGCCTTTTGTAGAATGAACCGGCGAGTTACGATCCCGTGCAAGGTTAAGTTTGAAAAGACGGAGCCGCAGCGAAAGCGAGTCTGAATAGGGCGCATGAGTACGTGGTCGTAGACCCGAAACCAGGTGATCTACCCATGTCCAGGGTGAAGTTCAGGTAACACTGAATGGAGGCCCGAACCCACGCACGTTGAAAAGTGCGGGGATGAGGTGTGGGTAGGGGTGAAATGCCAATCGAACCTGGAGATAGCTGGTTCTCTCCGAAATAGCTTTAGGGCTAGCCTCAAGGTAAGAGTCTTGGAGGTAGAGCACTGATTGGACTAGGGGCCCCTACCGGGTTACCGAATTCAGTCAAACTCCGAATGCCAAAGACTTATCCTTGGGAGTCAGACTGCGAGTGATAAGATCCGTAGTCGAAAGGGAAACAGCCCAGACCGCCAGCTAAGGTCCCAAAGTATACGTTAAGTGGAAAAGGATGTGGAGTTGCTTAGACAACCAGGATGTTGGCTTAGAAGCAGCCACCATTTAAAGAGTGCGTAATAGCTCACTGGTCGAGTGACTCTGCGCCGAAAATGTACCGGGGCTAAACGTATCACCGAAGCTGCGGACTGTTCTTACGAACAGTGGTAGGAGAGCGTTCTAAGGGCTGTGAAGCGAGACCGGAAGGACTCGTGGAGCGCTTAGAAGTGAGAATGCCGGTATGAGTAGCGAAAGAGGGGTGAGAATCCCCTCCACCGAATGCCTAAGGTTTCCTGAGGAAGGCTCGTCCGCTCAGGGTTAGTCGGGACCTAAGCCGAGGCCGAAAGGCGTAGGCGATGGACAACAGGTTGATATTCCTGTACCACCTCCTCACCATTTGAGCAATGGGGGGACGCAGGAGGATAGGGTAAGCGCGGTATTGGATATCCGCGTCCAAGCAGTTAGGCTGGGAAATAGGCAAATCCGTTTCCCATAAGGCTGAGCTGTGATGGCGAGCGAAATATAGTAGCGAAGTTCCTGATTCCACACTGCCAAGAAAAGCCTCTAGCGAGGTGAGAGGTGCCCGTACCGCAAACCGACACAGGTAGGCGAGGAGAGAATCCTAAGGTGTTCGAGAGAACTCTCGTTAAGGAACTCGGCAAAATGACCCCGTAACTTCGGGAGAAGGGGTGCTCTGTTAGGGTGCAAGCCCGAGAGAGCCGCAGTGAATAGGCCCAGGCGACTGTTTAGCAAAAACACAGGTCTCTGCGAAGCCGTAAGGCGAAGTATAGGGGCTGACGCCTGCCCGGTGCTGGAAGGTTAAGAGGAGCGCTTAGCGTAAGCGAAGGTGCGAATTGAAGCCCCAGTAAACGGCGGCCGTAACTATAACGGTCCTAAGGTAGCGAAATTCCTTGTCGGGTAAGTTCCGACCCGCACGAAAGGCGCAACGATCTGGGCACTGTCTCAACGAGAGACTCGGTGAAATTATAGTACCTGTGAAGATGCAGGTTACCCGCGACAGGACGGAAAGACCCCGTGGAGCTTTACTGCAGCCTGATATTGAATGTTGGTACAGCTTGTACAGGATAGGTAGGAGCCTTGGAAACCGGAGCGCCAGCTTCGGTGGAGGCATCGGTGGGATACTACCCTGGCTGTATTGACCTTCTAACCCGCTGCCCTTATCGGGCAGGGAGACAGTGTCAGGTGGGCAGTTTGACTGGGGCGGTCGCCTCCTAAAAGGTAACGGAGGCGCCCAAAGGTTCCCTCAGAATGGTTGGAAATCATTCGCAGAGTGTAAAGGCACAAGGGAGCTTGACTGCGAGACCTACAAGTCGAGCAGGGACGAAAGTCGGGCTTAGTGATCCGGTGGTTCCGCATGGAAGGGCCATCGCTCAACGGATAAAAGCTACCCCGGGGATAACAGGCTTATCTCCCCCAAGAGTCCACATCGACGGGGAGGTTTGGCACCTCGATGTCGGCTCATCGCATCCTGGGGCTGTAGTCGGTCCCAAGGGTTGGGCTGTTCGCCCATTAAAGCGGTACGCGAGCTGGGTTCAGAACGTCGTGAGACAGTTCGGTCCCTATCCGTCGCGGGCGCAGGAAATTTGAGAGGAGCTGTCCTTAGTACGAGAGGACCGGGATGGACGCACCGCTGGTGTACCAGTTGTTCTGCCAAGGGCATCGCTGGGTAGCTATGTGCGGACGGGATAAGTGCTGAAAGCATCTAAGCATGAAGCCCCCCTCAAGATGAGATTTCCCATTCCGCAAGGAAGTAAGATCCCTGAAAGATGATCAGGTTGATAGGTCTGAGGTGGAAGTGTGGCGACACATGGAGCTGACAGATACTAATCGATCGAGGACTTAACCTAAATACTTTTGTGAATCGTCTGACCGTTATCTAGTTTTGAGAGAACACCTCTCAGAAAGCCAAAGGCAAGGAAACTCGGCTAAAAGCCCTCACATCCTGTGAGGAACGCCCAGTACCTTCGTCCTGAAGGCAAATAGTTTGGTGGCGATAGCGAAGAGGTCACACCCGTTCCCATGCCGAACACGGAAGTTAAGCTCTTCAGCGCCGATGGTAGTTGGGGGCTTCCCCCTGTGAGAGTAGGACGCCGCCAAGCTGTTGCACGCAAGTGCAAACGGAGGATTAGCTCAGCTGGGAGAGCATCTGCCTTACAAGCAGAGGGTCGGCGGTTCGATCCCGTCATCCTCCACCATTATAATATTTTGTTGATTAAGCCGGTGTAGCTCAATTGGTAGAGCAACTGACTTGTAATCAGTAGGTTGGGGGTTCAAGTCCTCTTGCCGGCACCACTTTTTTATGATATAATATATAAGTCTCTTTTAAAGAGCCATTAGCTCAGTTGGTAGAGCATCTGACTTTTAATCAGAGGGTCGAAGGTTCGAGTCCTTCATGGCTCACCATTTTATGCGGGTGTGGCGGAATTGGCAGACGCGCTAGACTTAGGATCTAGTGTCTTTACGGCGTGGGGGTTCGAGTCCCTTCACCCGCATTATAAAAAAGATTTGCGGAAGTAGTTCAGTGGTAGAACACCACCTTGCCAAGGTGGGGGTCGCGGGTTCGAATCCCGTCTTCCGCTCCAACCATCCACGCCGGGGTGGTGGAATTGGCAGACACACAGGACTTAAAATCCTGCGGTAGGTGACTACCGTGCCGGTTCAAGTCCGGCCCTCGGCATTGACATATGCGCCCGTAGCTCAATTGGATAGAGCGTTTGACTACGGATCAAAAGGTTAGGGGTTCGACTCCTCTCGGGCGCGCCATTATGTATAACGGGAAGTAGCTCAGCTTGGTAGAGCACATGGTTTGGGACCATGGGGTCGCAGGTTCGAATCCTGTCTTCCCGACCATTCTTTGGGGCCTTAGCTCAGCTGGGAGAGCGCCTGCTTTGCACGCAGGAGGTCAGCGGTTCGATCCCGCTAGGCTCCACCATTTATTTTTTAAAAAGCACTTGACTATTTATCCCGAAAGAGATATAATAATAGAGTTGCTTTAATAATGATCTTTGAAAACTAAACAAGACAAAACGTACCTGTTAATTCATTAAATAAATCGCACACATGTTGTGCGTAGTCATTATCAAACTTCATGGAGAGTTTGATCCTGGCTCAGGACGAACGCTGGCGGCGTGCCTAATACATGCAAGTCGAGCGGACCGACGGGAGCTTGCTCCCTTAGGTCAGCGGCGGACGGGTGAGTAACACGTGGGTAACCTGCCTGTAAGACTGGGATAACTCCGGGAAACCGGGGCTAATACCGGATGCTTGATTGAACCGCATGGTTCAATTATAAAAGGTGGCTTTTAGCTACCACTTACAGATGGACCCGCGGCGCATTAGCTAGTTGGTGAGGTAACGGCTCACCAAGGCGACGATGCGTAGCCGACCTGAGAGGGTGATCGGCCACACTGGGACTGAGACACGGCCCAGACTCCTACGGGAGGCAGCAGTAGGGAATCTTCCGCAATGGACGAAAGTCTGACGGAGCAACGCCGCGTGAGTGATGAAGGTTTTCGGATCGTAAAACTCTGTTGTTAGGGAAGAACAAGTACCGTTCGAATAGGGCGGTACCTTGACGGTACCTAACCAGAAAGCCACGGCTAACTACGTGCCAGCAGCCGCGGTAATACGTAGGTGGCAAGCGTTGTCCGGAATTATTGGGCGTAAAGCGCGCGCAGGCGGTTTCTTAAGTCTGATGTGAAAGCCCCCGGCTCAACCGGGGAGGGTCATTGGAAACTGGGGAACTTGAGTGCAGAAGAGGAGAGTGGAATTCCACGTGTAGCGGTGAAATGCGTAGAGATGTGGAGGAACACCAGTGGCGAAGGCGACTCTCTGGTCTGTAACTGACGCTGAGGCGCGAAAGCGTGGGGAGCGAACAGGATTAGATACCCTGGTAGTCCACGCCGTAAACGATGAGTGCTAAGTGTTAGAGGGTTTCCGCCCTTTAGTGCTGCAGCAAACGCATTAAGCACTCCGCCTGGGGAGTACGGTCGCAAGACTGAAACTCAAAGGAATTGACGGGGGCCCGCACAAGCGGTGGAGCATGTGGTTTAATTCGAAGCAACGCGAAGAACCTTACCAGGTCTTGACATCCTCTGACAACCCTAGAGATAGGGCTTCCCCTTCGGGGGCAGAGTGACAGGTGGTGCATGGTTGTCGTCAGCTCGTGTCGTGAGATGTTGGGTTAAGTCCCGCAACGAGCGCAACCCTTGATCTTAGTTGCCAGCATTCAGTTGGGCACTCTAAGGTGACTGCCGGTGACAAACCGGAGGAAGGTGGGGATGACGTCAAATCATCATGCCCCTTATGACCTGGGCTACACACGTGCTACAATGGGCAGAACAAAGGGCAGCGAAGCCGCGAGGCTAAGCCAATCCCACAAATCTGTTCTCAGTTCGGATCGCAGTCTGCAACTCGACTGCGTGAAGCTGGAATCGCTAGTAATCGCGGATCAGCATGCCGCGGTGAATACGTTCCCGGGCCTTGTACACACCGCCCGTCACACCACGAGAGTTTGTAACACCCGAAGTCGGTGAGGTAACCTTTTGGAGCCAGCCGCCGAAGGTGGGACAGATGATTGGGGTGAAGTCGTAACAAGGTAGCCGTATCGGAAGGTGCGGCTGGATCACCTCCTTTCTAAGGATATTATACGGAATATAAGACCTTGCGGTCTTATAGACAGGTGCGTTTAGATCTTGTTTAGTTTTGAAGGATCATTCCTTCAAAGCGTGTTCTTTGAAAACTAGATAACGAAAGTAGACATTCACATTCAATTGTAATGCAAGATATCACGTAGTGATTCTTTTTAACGGTTAAGTTAGAAAGGGCGCACGGTGGATGCCTTGGCACTAGGAGCCGATGAAGGACGGGACGAACACCGATATGCTTCGGGGAGCTGTAAGCAAGCTTTGATCCGGAGATTTCCGAATGGGGAAACCCACTGCTCGTAATGGAGCAGTATCCATATCTGAATTCATAGGATATGAGAAGGCAGACCCGGGGAACTGAAACATCTAAGTACCCGGAGGAAGAGAAAGCAAATGCGATTCCCTGAGTAGCGGCGAGCGAAACGGGATTAGCCCAAACCAAGAGGCTTGCCTCTTGGGGTTGTAGGACACTCTGTACGGAGTTACAAAAGAACGAGGTAGATGAAGAGGTCTGGAAAGGCCCGCCATAGGAGGTAACAGCCCTGTAGTCAAAACTTCGTTCTCTCCTGAGTGGATCCTGAGTACGGCGGAACACGTGAAATTCCGTCGGAATCCGGGAGGACCATCTCCCAAGGCTAAATACTCCCTAGTGACCGATAGTGAACCAGTACCGTGAGGGAAAGGTGAAAAGCACCCCGGAAGGGGAGTGAAAGAGATCCTGAAACCGTGTGCCTACAAGTAGTCAGAGCCCGTTAACGGGTGATGGCGTGCCTTTTGTAGAATGAACCGGCGAGTTACGATCCCGTGCAAGGTTAAGTTTGAAAAGACGGAGCCGCAGCGAAAGCGAGTCTGAATAGGGCGCATGAGTACGTGGTCGTAGACCCGAAACCAGGTGATCTACCCATGTCCAGGGTGAAGTTCAGGTAACACTGAATGGAGGCCCGAACCCACGCACGTTGAAAAGTGCGGGGATGAGGTGTGGGTAGGGGTGAAATGCCAATCGAACCTGGAGATAGCTGGTTCTCTCCGAAATAGCTTTAGGGCTAGCCTCAAGGTAAGAGTCTTGGAGGTAGAGCACTGATTGGACTAGGGGCCCCTACCGGGTTACCGAATTCAGTCAAACTCCGAATGCCAAAGACTTATCCTTGGGAGTCAGACTGCGAGTGATAAGATCCGTAGTCGAAAGGGAAACAGCCCAGACCGCCAGCTAAGGTCCCAAAGTATACGTTAAGTGGAAAAGGATGTGGAGTTGCTTAGACAACCAGGATGTTGGCTTAGAAGCAGCCACCATTTAAAGAGTGCGTAATAGCTCACTGGTCGAGTGACTCTGCGCCGAAAATGTACCGGGGCTAAACGTATCACCGAAGCTGCGGACTGTTCTTACGAACAGTGGTAGGAGAGCGTTCTAAGGGCTGTGAAGCGAGACCGGAAGGACTCGTGGAGCGCTTAGAAGTGAGAATGCCGGTATGAGTAGCGAAAGAGGGGTGAGAATCCCCTCCACCGAATGCCTAAGGTTTCCTGAGGAAGGCTCGTCCGCTCAGGGTTAGTCGGGACCTAAGCCGAGGCCGAAAGGCGTAGGCGATGGACAACAGGTTGATATTCCTGTACCACCTCCTCACCATTTGAGCAATGGGGGGACGCAGGAGGATAGGGTAAGCGCGGTATTGGATATCCGCGTCCAAGCAGTTAGGCTGGGAAATAGGCAAATCCGTTTCCCATAAGGCTGAGCTGTGATGGCGAGCGAAATATAGTAGCGAAGTTCCTGATTCCACACTGCCAAGAAAAGCCTCTAGCGAGGTGAGAGGTGCCCGTACCGCAAACCGACACAGGTAGGCGAGGAGAGAATCCTAAGGTGTTCGAGAGAACTCTCGTTAAGGAACTCGGCAAAATGACCCCGTAACTTCGGGAGAAGGGGTGCTCTGTTAGGGTGCAAGCCCGAGAGAGCCGCAGTGAATAGGCCCAGGCGACTGTTTAGCAAAAACACAGGTCTCTGCGAAGCCGTAAGGCGAAGTATAGGGGCTGACGCCTGCCCGGTGCTGGAAGGTTAAGAGGAGCGCTTAGCGTAAGCGAAGGTGCGAATTGAAGCCCCAGTAAACGGCGGCCGTAACTATAACGGTCCTAAGGTAGCGAAATTCCTTGTCGGGTAAGTTCCGACCCGCACGAAAGGCGCAACGATCTGGGCACTGTCTCAACGAGAGACTCGGTGAAATTATAGTACCTGTGAAGATGCAGGTTACCCGCGACAGGACGGAAAGACCCCGTGGAGCTTTACTGCAGCCTGATATTGAATGTTGGTACAGCTTGTACAGGATAGGTAGGAGCCTTGGAAACCGGAGCGCCAGCTTCGGTGGAGGCATCGGTGGGATACTACCCTGGCTGTATTGACCTTCTAACCCGCTGCCCTTATCGGGCAGGGAGACAGTGTCAGGTGGGCAGTTTGACTGGGGCGGTCGCCTCCTAAAAGGTAACGGAGGCGCCCAAAGGTTCCCTCAGAATGGTTGGAAATCATTCGCAGAGTGTAAAGGCACAAGGGAGCTTGACTGCGAGACCTACAAGTCGAGCAGGGACGAAAGTCGGGCTTAGTGATCCGGTGGTTCCGCATGGAAGGGCCATCGCTCAACGGATAAAAGCTACCCCGGGGATAACAGGCTTATCTCCCCCAAGAGTCCACATCGACGGGGAGGTTTGGCACCTCGATGTCGGCTCATCGCATCCTGGGGCTGTAGTCGGTCCCAAGGGTTGGGCTGTTCGCCCATTAAAGCGGTACGCGAGCTGGGTTCAGAACGTCGTGAGACAGTTCGGTCCCTATCCGTCGCGGGCGCAGGAAATTTGAGAGGAGCTGTCCTTAGTACGAGAGGACCGGGATGGACGCACCGCTGGTGTACCAGTTGTTCTGCCAAGGGCATCGCTGGGTAGCTATGTGCGGACGGGATAAGTGCTGAAAGCATCTAAGCATGAAGCCCCCCTCAAGATGAGATTTCCCATTCCGCAAGGAAGTAAGATCCCTGAAAGATGATCAGGTTGATAGGTCTGAGGTGGAAGTGTGGCGACACATGGAGCTGACAGATACTAATCGATCGAGGACTTAACCTAAATACTTTTGTGAATCGTCTGACCGTTATCTAGTTTTGAGAGAACACCTCTCAAATTAGTTTGGTGGCGATAGCGAAGAGGTCACACCCGTTCCCATGCCGAACACGGAAGTTAAGCTCTTCAGCGCCGATGGTAGTTGGGGGCTTCCCCCTGTGAGAGTAGGACGCCGCCAAGCACTTAAAAAGACCAGCTTATATAAGCTGGTCTTTTTTCTTGTTCCCTAAGGTTTTATGATAGCCAAAAGTGGAAATAATAAAGGACGAAGAGCAATTAGTTGAAAAAAAAACGAAAACCACTTATAGTAAAGTTAAAGTCAAATATAGTCAAAGTCAAGTGAAGGAGGGGGCTGAGTGGGGAAAAATATTTCTGACATAATCGAACAGTATTTGAAACAAATATTAGAACAGAACGGGAAAGAAATATTAGAGATTAAACGGAGCGAAATAGCCGATAAATTTCAGTGTGTTCCTTCTCAGATCAATTACGTGATCAATACGCGTTTTACGAGTGAGCGCGGATACATCGTCGAAAGCAAAAGAGGCGGCGGCGGTTATATCCGAATTATTAAAATTAAAATGAACGATAAAATTGATTTGATTGACAACATTATGAATCAAATCTATACAAGGCTCTCCCAGGCTGCTTCGGACGATATCATTTTAAGGCTGTTAGAAAATGGTGTCATTACAAAAAGTGAAGCAAAATTGATGGTCAGTGTCATGGATCGTTCTGTATTATATATTGATTTGCCTGAACGAGACGAATTAAGAGCAAGAATGATGAAAGCCATGCTTACGTCACTTAAATTTAAGTAAAGCGGGTGAGAAGCGTGATATGTCAAGAGTGTAAAGAAAGACCAGCAACTTTTCACTTTACGAAAGTCATTAATGGCGAAAAAAAAGAAATGCATATCTGTGAACAATGTGCGAAAGAAAACAGTGAGTCATATTCTATGAATGAAAGCGGCGGATTTTCCATCCATAATTTGTTATCCGGGCTGCTGAATTTTGACTCCTCTTTTAATAACAGCAGCGAGGCTCAGCTTTTTCAACAGCCGGACCAGGTTCTGAGATGCAAAAAATGCAATATGACGTTCCCGGAATTTCGAAAAACAGGCCGATTTGGATGTTCGGAATGTTATAAAACCTTCCATTCCTATATCACTCCGGTTTTAAGGAAAGTTCACAGCGGGAACACGGTCCATGCCGGTAAAATACCAAAGCGGATCGGCGGTAACCTGCATGTAAGAAGACAAATTGAAGCATTGAAAAAAGAGCTGAAAGAATTAATTCAGCAGGAGGAATTTGAAAAAGCAGCCAACATTAGAGACCAGATCAGGTCGCTTGAACAAAACCTGAATGCAAACAAGGAGGAGGAGGACTGATGTCACTGCAGCATTTTATTCAGAATGCTTTAAGCAATTGGATGCGGCAGGAAGGCCCTGAAAGTGACATCGTGCTTAGCAGCCGGATCCGTCTTGCTCGCAATTTGGATAACGTTCGTTTTCCAACGCTTTTTTCAAATGAAGAGGCTTCAGCGATTATTACATTGTTTGAAGAACAATTCACAGGCTATGAAGTGCCCGGTATCGGGAAATTTGAGCTTGTGAAAATGGAACAGGTGCAGCCATTGGAAAAAAGGGTTCTTGTAGAAAAACATCTGATCAGTCCGCATTTGACGGAAGCTTCCTTTGGCGCATGCCTTCTTTCTGAAAATGAAGAAGTGAGTATTATGCTGAATGAGGAAGATCATATTCGAATTCAATGTCTGTTCCCGGGATTTCAGCTTTCAGAAGCATTGAAAGCAGCAAATCAGGTGGACGATTGGATTGAAGAACGGATTGACTATGCTTTTTCAGAACAAAGAGGCTACTTGACCAGCTGTCCTACAAATGTCGGAACCGGGCTTAGAGCTTCTGTCATGATGCACCTTCCTGCTTTAGTGTTAACTAGGCAAATAAACAGAATTATTCCGGCAATTAATCAATTGGGCCTTGTTGTTAGAGGAATTTACGGTGAAGGCAGCGAAGCATTAGGGAATATCTTTCAAATTTCCAACCAAATTACCCTCGGTAAATCGGAACACGACATTGTCGAAGATCTGAACAGCGTCGTTGCTCAGTTGATCGAACAAGAGCGTTCAGCAAGAAAGGCGCTTTATCAGACTTCGCAAATCGAGCTTGAAGACCGCGTCTACAGATCTTACGGCGTACTGTCCAATTGCCGGATGATCGAATCGAAAGAAACAGCAAGATGTCTTTCAGACGTTCGTCTTGGAATTGACCTGGGGATAATAAAAGGTCTTTCCAGCAATATACTTAATGAGTTGATGATCCTCACGCAGCCTGGATTTCTCCAGCAATATTCAGGAGGAGTCTTAAGACCAAACGAGAGGGACATCAGGCGGGCTGCTCTTATCAGGGAGCGTCTGAAATTAGAAAACAACGGCAATAGACAGGAGGATGAAACGATATGATGTTTGGAAGATTCACCGAAAGAGCACAAAAAGTATTGGCGCTTGCTCAAGAAGAAGCTCTGCGTCTGGGCCATAATAACATTGGAACAGAACATATTCTCCTCGGCCTTGTCCGCGAGGGAGAAGGGATTGCTGCAAAGGCGCTGCAGGCATTAGGACTCAGCCCTGACAAGATTCAAAAAGAAGTTGAAAGCCTCATCGGCCGAGGGCAAGAGATGTCACAATCGATCCCTTACACACCGAGAGCCAAAAAAGTGACTGAACTGGCGATGGATGAAGCAAGAAAGCTTGGTCACTCTTACGTTGGAACTGAACACATCCTCCTCGGCTTGATCCGAGAAGGGGAAGGTGTTGCGGCAAGGGTGCTGAATAATTTAGGCGTCAGCTTAAACAAAGCGAGACAGCAAGTATTGCAGCTGTTGGGCAGCAATGAGAGCGGTGGCGCTGCTTCAGGCGCCAATAGCAATGCCAACACACCAACCTTAGACAGTCTTGCCAGGGATCTCACGGCGATTGCAAAAGAAGACAGCCTTGACCCCGTAATCGGCAGAAGCAAAGAAATTCAGCGCGTAATTGAAGTGCTGAGCCGCAGAACGAAAAACAACCCTGTGTTAATCGGGGAGCCCGGTGTCGGTAAGACAGCAATTGCCGAAGGCCTGGCTCAGCAGATCATCAATAACGAAGTACCGGAGATTCTCCGCGATAAGCGAGTTATGACGCTTGATATGGGAACGGTTGTAGCCGGTACGAAATACCGCGGTGAATTTGAAGACCGCCTGAAAAAAGTGATGGACGAAATTCGTCAAGCGGGAAATATCATCCTCTTTATCGATGAGCTGCATACTCTCATCGGAGCCGGGGGAGCGGAAGGCGCCATCGATGCCTCCAATATCCTTAAACCGTCGCTGGCGCGCGGAGAGCTGCAATGCATCGGGGCGACAACCCTTGATGAATACCGCAAATACATTGAAAAAGATGCTGCACTAGAACGGCGTTTTCAGCCGATTCAGGTTGACCAGCCGTCTCCTGAAGAAAGCATTCAAATATTGAAAGGGCTCAGAGACCGCTATGAAGCCCATCACCGCGTATCGATTACGGATGAAGCGATCGAAGCGGCAGTAAAGCTGTCAGACCGCTACATTTCGGACCGTTTTCTGCCTGACAAGGCGATCGACTTAATCGATGAAGCCGGCTCAAAGGTTAGACTGCGTTCATTCACAACGCCTCCTAACTTAAAAGAGCTTGAACAAAAGCTTGATGAGGTAAGGAAAGAAAAAGATGCCGCTGTTCAAAGCCAGGAATTCGAAAAAGCAGCGTCTTTACGTGATACGGAGCAGCGCTTGCGTGAACAGGTCGAAGAAACCAAGAAAACCTGGAAAGAAAAGCAAGGTCAAGAAAATTCCGAAGTGACCGTCGACGATATTGCAATGGTTGTATCAAGCTGGACCGGAGTGCCGGTTTCCAAAATTGCGCAGACCGAAACAGACAAATTGCTGAACATGGAGAGCATTCTTCATTCCCGCGTTATCGGCCAGGATGAGGCTGTCGTTGCAGTTGCAAAAGCAGTCAGACGCGCGCGTGCCGGCTTAAAAGATCCAAAACGTCCTATCGGTTCGTTTATTTTCCTTGGCCCAACAGGCGTAGGGAAAACGGAGCTTGCCCGTGCACTTGCCGAGTCCATTTTCGGCGATGAAGAAGCAATGATTCGCATCGATATGTCCGAGTACATGGAAAAACATTCAACATCAAGACTCGTCGGTTCACCTCCTGGATATGTCGGCTATGATGAAGGCGGACAGCTCACTGAAAAAGTGAGAAGAAAACCGTATTCCGTCGTCTTGCTTGATGAAATCGAGAAAGCTCACCCAGATGTCTTCAATATTTTGCTGCAGGTGCTTGAAGACGGCCGTCTGACTGATTCAAAAGGGCGCACGGTTGACTTTAGGAATACGATTTTGATCATGACATCAAACGTCGGTGCGAGCGAACTGAGAAGAAATAAATACGTCGGGTTTAATGTGCAGGATGAAACCCAGAATTATAAAGATATGAAAGACAAAGTCATGGGTGAACTAAAACGCGCCTTTAGACCTGAATTTATCAACCGGATTGATGAGATCATCGTCTTCCACTCTTTGGAGAAAAAACATTTGAAAGATATTGTATCCCTCATGTCAGACCAATTGACCAAGCGTCTGAAAGAACAGGATCTTTCAATTGAGCTGACTGAAGCGGCTAAAGAAAAAATCGCCGATGAAGGCGTGGATCTCGAATACGGAGCGCGCCCTCTCAGAAGAGCAATCCAAAAACACGTGGAAGACCGGCTGTCAGAAGAGCTCCTAAAAGGCCATATTCAAAAAGGCCAGCATATTGTTTTGGATGTAGAAGACGGAGAATTTGTCGTAAAAACCGAAGCTAAAACGAACTAATATAGAGACAAAAGAAAGAGGCATACGATGTTCATCAGTATGCCTCACTTTCTTATAAAGGGAGCGTTTTGAAAAATCAATGGCTAAAACAAAGACTAAATTCATTTGTCACTCATGCGGCTACGAATCCGCCAAGTGGATGGGGAAATGCCCCGGATGCGGTGCATGGAATACCATGGTGGAAGAAACGATAAAAAAACCCGCCGCCAACAGAAGAACCGCTTTTTCACATTCCGTTCAAACAGTGCAAAAGCCTTCACCTCTCACTTCAATTGAAACAACAGAAGAGCCGCGAATTAAAACGAAACTTGGCGAATTCAACCGCGTCTTGGGAAACGGCATCGTCAAAGGGTCACTTGTTTTAATCGGAGGCGACCCCGGCATCGGGAAATCAACCTTGCTGCTTCAAGTATCTGCCCAGCTCGCTGATTCAAAAGAAAATGTCCTGTACATCTCAGGCGAAGAATCGGTCAAGCAGACAAAGCTGAGAGCAGACCGTCTAGGTATCAACAGTCCCACTCTTCACGTTTTATCTGAAACCGATATGGAGTATATTACGTCTTCTATAGAAGAGATGAACCCATCATTCGTAGTGGTTGATTCGATTCAAACCGTTTACCAAAGTGATATCACATCCGCTCCGGGCAGCGTCTCCCAGGTCAGGGAATGCACCGCTGAGCTGATGAGAATTGCAAAAACGAAAGGGATTCCAATATTTATCGTCGGGCATGTCACAAAAGAAGGTTCGATTGCCGGACCGAGACTTCTGGAACATATGGTCGACACCGTCCTTTACTTTGAAGGTGAGCGGCATCATACATTTCGGATTTTAAGAGCCGTCAAAAACCGGTTTGGATCAACGAATGAAATGGGAATCTTTGAAATGAGGGAAGAGGGCCTGACAGAGGTGCTGAATCCGTCAGAAATCTTTCTCGAAGAGCGCTCGGCGGGAGCGGCCGGATCGAGTGTCGTGGCCTCAATGGAAGGCACGAGGCCAGTCTTAGTAGAGATTCAGGCGCTGATTTCCCCCACGAGCTTTGGGAATCCGCGCCGGATGGCAACCGGGATTGATCATAACCGCGTCTCATTGCTAATGGCAGTTTTAGAAAAAAGGGTTGGACTGCTGCTGCAAAATCAAGACGCCTATTTAAAAGTCGCCGGAGGCGTCAAGCTGGACGAGCCAGCGATTGACCTCGCCGTTGCAGTGAGCATCGCCTCAAGCTTCAGAGACACCCCGCCTCATCCGACGGATTGTTTTATCGGAGAAGTCGGATTGACAGGGGAGGTCCGCAGAGTATCAAGGATAGAACAGAGGGTGCAGGAAGCGGCGAAGCTTGGTTTTAAAAGAATGATTATTCCTTCTGCAAATGTAGAAGGATGGACAAAGCCGAAAGGAATCGAAGTCGTCGGCGTTGAAAATGTAGCTGAGGCCCTTCGAGCTTCATTAGGAGGATCATAATATATGGACAAAGACAAAAAAGGAGCGAAACAGGATCTTTCAGAAATATTGCAGTTTGTCGCCCCCGGTACACCTCTTCGCGAGGGAATCGAAAACGTCCTTCGCGCCAAAACAGGCGGATTAATCGTAGTCGGCTTCAATGATAAAGTGAAAGAAGTGGTTGACGGAGGGTTCCACATTAATTCTTCTTTCTCTCCGGCTCATCTGTATGAGCTGGCTAAAATGGACGGGGCGATTATTCTCAGCGATTCAGGACAGAAAATTCTATATGCCAATACACAGCTCATGCCTGAGGCGACGATTCCCTCCTCTGAGACGGGCATGAGACACAGAACAGCCGAGCGTGTGGCCAAGCAGACCGGCTGTCTGATCATCGCGATTTCTGAAAGACGGAATGTGATTACGCTCTATCAGGAAAATATGAAATATATACTCAAAGATATCGGCTTTATCTTAACAAAAGCCAATCAGGCGATTCAGACGCTCGAAAAATACAAACTCATTTTGGACCATGCGATTTCCAATTTGAACGCGCTGGAATTTGAAGAGCTTGTTACATTTGGGGATGTCATCTCCGTTCTGCATCGATATGAAATGGTGCTCAGAATCAAAAACGAAATTAATATGTATATTAAAGAGCTTGGAACAGAAGGCCATCTCATCAGACTCCAGGTTAGCGAACTGATCACCGATATGGAGCAGGAAGCGGCGCTGTTCGTCAAAGATTATGTGAAAGAAAAAATCAAAGACCCGTTTGTTCTGCTGAAACAGCTTCAGGATATGTCGAGTTTCGAATTGCTGGATGATGCGATTCTCCTTAAGCTTTTAGGCTATTCAGCAACTACGAACATGGAAGAATACGTTTTTCCGAGAGGCTACAGGCTTCTCCACAAAATTCCCCGCCTCCCGATGCCGATCGTCGAAAATGTTGTCGAAGCATTCGGCCATTTAAAGCTCATTATCGAAGCGGATGTAAAAGATTTGGATGAAGTGGAAGGAATTGGGGCTGTTCGTGCCCAAAAGATAAAGAAAGGGTTAAAGAGACTTCAGGAGAAACATTATACTGACAGGCAGCTGTGAGAAAATTTTCTAGAAGTGATTAAAATTTGCAATTTATGGGTATATTATTCTTACTTTTTGTTTTCCCTTTTTCACGTGGAAACAGCTGCATTTATAAAAATTAAAACGATTATTTTAAAGGAGGTGAAGGTATGTTAAAACGAATAGTTCAAGCGTTCTTTGCGATTTTGGGAGGCGTTATCGGTATTTTTCTCATACCGGAATTGTTTGTACTGTTAAATGTACAGGACATACCTTTAGTAACAAACCCGTATGCGTCCGCTTGTTTAGGAGCTATCATCTTTTTTCTTCTGGGCATCTGGTGTGCGGATCACGTCATCAACTGGGTGAAACAGATTGAGGATTCCTTGATCAAAGCACCTGTCTCAGACTTGTTGTTCGGCTCTTTGGGATTAATCTTCGGACTTATGCTCGCTTATCTTATCGTCAACGTCATTCCGTTAAAAGACATCCCTTATCAGTTAATCAGCACGGTCATTCCGATTGTGTTGGCCGCATTTCTCGGCTATCTCGGATTCCGTGTGGGTTTCAAGAAAAAGGATGAAATGCTGACACTTTTTACATCGAGAAAGAAAAAAGGTTCTGCTGAGGAAGAGCGTCCGGAAGAAGACAAAAAGCTGAAAATTTTAGACACAAGTGTTATTATAGATGGGAGAATTGCTGATATTTGTCAGACCGGATTTCTTGAAGGCGTCATTGTGATTCCTCAGTTTGTGCTTGAGGAACTGCAGCATATCGCCGACTCTTCAGACGTCCTCAAACGAAACAGAGGGCGGAGAGGACTGGATATTTTAAACCGTATCCAGAAAGAGCTTGATATTAAAGTTGAAATTTATGAAGGCGATTTTGAAGACATCCAAGAGGTCGACAGCAAGCTCGTCAAACTGGCGAAGCTGACCTCGGGCGTTGTCGTCACAAACGATTTCAATTTGAACAAAGTATGCGAGCTCCAAAAGGTTGCCGTATTGAACATCAACGACCTTGCCAACGCCGTCAAGCCTGTCGTGCTTCCGGGAGAAGAAATGAAGGTGCAGGTCATCAAAGACGGAAAAGAACATAATCAGGGCGTGGCTTATCTGGACGACGGCACGATGATTGTCGTTGAAGAAGGGCGAAATTATATTGGCAAACATATCGACGTGCTCGTGACCAGCGTGCTGCAGACAGCGGCAGGCAGAATGATATTCGCCAAGCCGAAACTGCTGGAAAAGGCGCTTTGAAAAAGGGAGAAATAAAATGAATTATGAAGTCGTCATTCCTGCCGCCGGACAAGGTAAACGAATGAATGCCGGGAAAAACAAACTGTTTATCGAGGCGAAAGGAATACCTGTGATTATTCATACATTAAAGGTGTTTGAAAACCATGATGCCTGCAAAAGGATCATTCTTGTCATCAATGAACAGGAATTCGGTGAATTCAACACCCTTTTAAAAACCTATCATTTTAAGACTCCGATCGAGATGGTGCCGGGCGGAAGAGAACGCCAGCAAAGCGTTTTTGCGGGCATTAAAGCGGCCGGCAAAGAGGAAACGGTCCTCGTCCATGACGGAGCAAGACCTTTTATTAAACGGGAATATATCGAACAGCTTGTCGAGAAAGCAAAGGAAACAGGGGCAGCCATTGTTGCCGTTCCTGTTAAAGACACGATCAAACGCGTTCAAGACGGTGAGATAGCCGGAACGATTGAACGTTCAAGCTTGTGGGCCGCTCAAACCCCACAAGCTTTTCGTCTTTCTATTCTGATGAATGCTCACCTTGAGGCTGAAGCAAAAGGTTTCCTCGGTACGGACGACGCCAGTCTTGTCGAGGAAGCCGGAGGTACGGTTGCAATCATTCAAGGGGATTATCAAAACATCAAACTGACGACCCCGGATGACTTGCTTGTCGCAGAAGCGATATTAGAAGCGGAAAAGAGGAATGAACATGTTTAGAATAGGCCAAGGATTTGACGTCCATCAACTAGTGGAAGGCAGGCCGCTCATAATCGGGGGAATTACGATTCCTTACGAAAAAGGCCTTCTCGGACATTCAGATGCAGATGTGCTTTTGCACACGATTGCGGATGCATGTCTCGGTGCCGTCGGCGAGGGCGATATCGGAAAACACTTTCCGGATACCGATCCTGAATTCAAAGATGCCGACTCCTTCAAACTCCTTCGCCACGTCTGGATGATCGTGAAGGAAAAAGGCTATACGCTAGGGAACCTGGATTGTACAATCATCGCCCAAAAGCCTAAAATGGCGCCGTATATCGAAGACATGAGAGCCAGAATTGCCGAAGGGCTAGAGGCGGAAATTTCCCAAATTAACGTAAAAGCGACCACAACCGAAAAGCTCGGATTTACGGGAAGAGCCGAAGGAATCGCCGCCCAGGCTTCCGTTCTGCTCCAAAAGGTATAATTCATTTTGAAGACAGGTTCATTTGATGATAGAATAGGAAATAAATTTGAACTCTGCTAGAGACGAAAGGAAGTTAGACAGATGGGAAACGAAGTTCGGGTTCGTTATGCGCCGAGCCCAACAGGCCATTTACATATCGGAAATGCCAGAACCGCTCTTTTTAATTATTTGTTTGCCCGGAGCCAAGGCGGAAAATTCATCATCCGCATTGAAGATACGGACCGCAAGCGCAACATTGAAGGCGGGGAGCAAAGCCAGCTGAACTATTTAAAATGGCTGGGCATCGACTGGGATGAAAGCGTGGATGTCGGAGGAGAATACGGACCATACCGCCAATCCGAAAGAAACGACATTTACAAAACATATTACGAGGAGCTTCTTGAAAAAGGGCTAGCCTACAAATGCTACTGCACGGAAGAAGAGCTTGAGAAAGAGCGTGAGGAACAGGCTGCCCGCGGAGAAATGCCGCGCTACTCCGGCAAGTGCCGCAATTTAACAAAAGAAGAGCAGGAAAAGCTCGAAGCTGAAGGAAGACAGCCGAGCATCCGCTTTAAAGTGCCTCAAGGTGAAGTCATCCGCTTTGATGACATCGTCAAAGGAGAAATTTCTTTTGAAACAGACGGAATCGGCGACTTCGTCATCGTGAAGAAAGACGGAACGCCTACTTACAACTTTGCCGTAGCGGTCGATGACTATTTAATGAAAATGACGCATGTCCTGCGCGGCGAAGACCACATTTCCAATACGCCAAAGCAGATCATGATTTACAACGCCCTTGGCTGGGATATCCCGGCATTTGGACATATGACATTAATCGTCAATGAAAGCCGCAAAAAACTGAGCAAACGTGATGAGTCCATCATTCAGTTTATCGAGCAGTACGAAGAGCTCGGCTATTTGCCGGAAGCATTGTTTAACTTCATCACTCTTCTAGGCTGGTCGCCGGTCGGAGAAGAAGAACTGTTTACAAAAGAACAGTTTATTGAGATATTTGATGTAAACCGTTTGTCAAAATCACCAGCGGTGTTTGATACGCATAAACTGAAATGGGTCAACAACCAGTATGTGAAAAAACTTGATCTTGATCAGGTCATCGAATTGACCGTGCCGCATTTGCAAAAAGCGGGCAAGGTTTCAGAAGAGCTTTCAGGCAGCGAACAGGAATGGGTGCGCAAGCTGATTTCCCTATATCAGGAACAGCTGAGCTACGGCGCTGAAATCGTCGAGTTAACAGAGTTGTTCTTTAAAGACGATATCCAGTATAATCGTGAAGCAAGAACAGTTTTAGAAGAAGAGCAGGTTCCGGAAGTGCTTCGCGTATTTGCCGAAAAGCTTGAGCAGCTTGACTCGTTTACGGCAGATGAGATCAAGGCATCCATCAAAGCCGTTCAAAAAGAAACAGGACATAAAGGGAAAAAGCTGTTTATGCCGATCCGCGTAGCGACGACAGGCCAGACCCACGGTCCTGAACTGCCTCAGTCCATTGAATTATTGGGGAAAGACACCGTTTTAAAACGGCTGCATAACATTATTCAATAAGATAAATCGTTGACAGGGATAAGTATAAAGCCAGGGCCTTTAAAGAGAGAGTCTTCATCGGCTGGAAAAGACTTAAGCGCCGGGCTTTAGAAATGCACCTCTTGAGACCTTTGAAGAACGTTTTTATAACAAGTATTCAAAGGCGGTATCCGCCGTTATGGATGAGAGTTGAGAAAACAGCTGTGCTGTTTTCTAAACAGAGTGGAACCGCGCGTCAAAAAGCGTCTCTGTCATCAGACAGAGGCGTTTTTTATATGGTTTGACAATAGAGACAAAGGAAGCGGGGAACGGGGGGAATCATGTGTTCTTTAAAATGCTGAAAGAAGATGTAGATGTCGTATTTGACCAAGATCCGGCTGCGAGAAGCTACATTGAAGTCATCTTAACTTATTCAGGTTTGCATGCTATATGGGCACATCGAATTGCACATGCTTTATATAAAAGAAAAAGGTTTTTCATCGCCAGAGCGATCTCTCAAATCGCCCGCTTCTTTACGGGAATCGAAATTCACCCGGGTGCCAAGATCGGCAGGAGATTTTTCATTGATCACGGCATGGGGGTTGTGATCGGCGAAACCTGTGAGATCGGAAACAATGTCACGGTTTTTCAGGGCGTGACGCTTGGGGGAACAGGAAAAGAAAAAGGCAAAAGGCATCCGACAATCGAGGACGATGCCCTGATCTCAACAGGGGCCAAAGTGCTTGGATCCATTACAGTCGGAAGAGGGGCGAAAATCGGTGCAGGCTCCGTCGTCCTGCACGATGTGCCTGAATGCTCCACCGTTGTCGGCATCCCGGGCCGGGTCGTCGTACAAAACGGAAAGAAAATCAGACGCGACTTGAATCACCAGGATTTGCCGGATCCGGTGGCTGACCGCTTCAGAGAATTGGAAAACGAAATCAGGCAGCTGAAACAAGAGCTCCGGAGAAAAGAAAGGGAAGATGAGCTGTGACACTAACATTGTATAATACTCTCACACGAAAAAAAGAGCCGTTTGTGCCTCTTGAAGAAGGCAAGGTCAAAATGTATGTGTGCGGTCCGACAGTATATAACTACATCCATATCGGAAACGCAAGGCCGGCTATCGTGTTTGACACTGTCAGAAAGTATTTAGAGTATAAAGGCTATGAAGTCCAATATGTCTCCAATTTTACAGATGTCGATGACAAATTAATTAAAGCGGCAAATGAACTTGGAGAGGAAGTGCCGGTCATCGCCGAACGCTTTATTAAGGCATACTTCGAAGATGTCGGTTCACTGGGCTGCACAAAAGCTGACTGCCATCCGCGCGTCACTGAAAACATGGATGAGATCATCGACTTTATTCAGACGCTGATCGATAAGGGCTATGCCTATGAGGCGGACGGAGATGTTTATTATAAAACAAGATCGTTTGAAGGCTATGGAAAGCTGTCGCATCAATCGGTCGATGAGCTGAGATCAGGCGCCCGAATTCAAGTGGGCGAAAAGAAAGAAGATGCGCTCGATTTTACACTATGGAAAGCGGCTAAAGATAACGAAATCTCCTGGGATAGCCCTTGGGGAAAAGGCCGTCCCGGCTGGCATATCGAGTGCTCTGCGATGGCGAGAAAATATCTGGGCGATTCGATCGACATTCACGCCGGCGGTCAGGATCTGGCCTTCCCGCATCATGAAAACGAAATTGCCCAATCGGAAGCATTAACAGGGAAGCCTTTCGCGAAATATTGGCTTCATAACGGCTACATTAATATCGATAATGAGAAAATGTCAAAATCGCTCGGCAACTTTGTTCTTGTGCATGACATTATTAAAGAGCATGACCCCCAAGTGCTGCGGTTTTTCATGCTGTCTGTTCATTACAGACATCCGATAAACTATTCGGTCGAACTTCTCGAGAACACAAAAAACGCTTTTGGACGTCTAAAAACAGCTTATAGCAATTTGCAGCATCGCCTAAAAAGCAGTACAAATTTAACAGAGGGCGATTCAGAATGGCTTGAAAAAATCGAAGAGCAGCGAAAAGCCTTCCAAACGGCTATGGATGATGATTTCAATACAGCGAATGCCATTTCCGTCCTGTTTGACCTGGCCAAACATGCCAACTACTATTTGCAGGAAAAGAATACTGCAGAACATGTCATTCAGGCGTTTATACAGCTGTTTGACGAGATCTGCTCAGTGCTCGGCTTCTCCCTCAAGGAACAGGAACTTTTGGATAAAGACATTGAAGAACTGATCGAGAAGCGGAATGAGGCCCGGAGAAACCGCGACTTTGCAACATCTGATCAGATTCGCGACCAGTTGAAAAGCATGAATATTATCTTGGAGGACACTCCACAGGGTACGCGCTGGAAAAGAGGAGAATCGTAAACATGAATTTGGAAACCATTAAAGACGCCAAACAGCTGAATGGTTTGGCGCTTGCTTACATGGGTGATGCCGTGTTAGAGGTATACGTCAGGCATCACCTCTTAAAGCAAGGCATGACAAGGCCCAATGATCTGCACAGGCAGTCGAGGCGCTATGTCTCCGCCAAGTCGCAGGCAAGCATGCTGTTTGCGCTAGAGGAGCAGGAATTTTTCACCGAGGAAGAACAGGCTGTGCTGAGAAGAGGACGGAATGCCAAATCCGGAACGGTACCGAAAAATACGGATGTTCAAACATATCGTTACAGTACGGCTTTTGAGGCGGTCATCGGGTATCTTTTTCTTGAGAACAGGGAAGATAGGCTTAATGAACTCATCAAAGCAGCGCTGGAAAAACGGGATGGCAGGGAGGAAGTCAAATGAGTCAGCAGCATGATTACGTCATAGGAAAAAACGCGGTCATCGAAACATTAAAGTCCGGCCGGGAATTGTATAAGCTGTGGATGGCGGAAAACACAGTGAAGGGACAGGCTCAGCAAGTCGTTGAACTCGCCGCCAAAAAAGGCATCACGATTCATTATGTCCCAAGAAAAAAACTCGATCAAATGGTTTCCGGACAGCATCAAGGCGTCGTCGCTCAGGTCGCGGCTTACGAGTATGCCGAGCTGGATGATCTTTATCAAAAGGCCGAAGACAGAAATGAACAGCCGTTTATCCTTGTTTTAGACGAAATTGAGGATCCGCACAATCTGGGCTCTATTATGCGCACTGCAGACGCGGTAGGGGCTCATGGCATCATCATTCCGAAGAGGCGCGCGGTCGGCCTTACGACGACTGTCGCCAAAGCTTCGACAGGAGCCATCGAACATATTCCGGTCGTCAAAGTGACCAACCTGTCGCGAACCCTGGAAGAAATGAAGCAACGGGGCATTTGGGTAGTCGGTACCGATGCGTCTGGACAACAGGACTACAGGTCGCTCGATGGAAATATGCCGCTTGCGCTTGTCATCGGCAGCGAAGGAAAAGGCATGGGAAGGCTTGTTAAAGAGAAATGCGATTTTCTCATCCGCCTGCCGATGGCGGGAAAAGTCACGTCCCTGAACGCCTCAGTCGCAGCCGGCCTCCTGATGTATGAAGTGTACCGGAAACGAAGCCCTCTGGGAGAATAGACGGAATGGACATCCTGTTGGTCGACGGTTATAACATGATTGGGGCATGGCCTCAGTTGAAAGATTTAAAAGAAAACAGTTTTGAAGAAGCAAGGGATCTGTTGATACAGAAGATGGCGGAATATCAATCGTATACTGGGTTTCGGGTAATCGTTGTCTTTGATGCGCATCTCGTTAAAGGAATCGAGAAAAAGAAGGTCAATCATCGCGTAGAAGTGATATTCACAAGGGAAAATGAAACGGCTGATGAACGGATCGAGAAACTGGTGTCAGACTTGAATAATATTCAGACGCAAATCCATGTTGCCACATCCGACTACACAGAGCAATGGGCGATTTTCGGCCAAGGGGCCCTGCGCAAATCAGCCAGGGAGCTGCTCAGGGAAGTCGAAGCGATCGAAAGGCAAATCGAAAAAAGGGTGAAACAAATCACCTCAGAACGTCCCGCGGGGAAAATTCCATTGTCAGAAGACGTCTTGAAGATCTTCGAAAAATGGCGGCGTGGCGACTTGGATTAGGTTGACGCTTTTTTGTCCATTACTGTATAATATTTCTATCTACGTGCGGTCGGGGGGATCGGAGTGAACTTACAAAACAACCAGGGAAAATTCAGCAAAGAACAGTTCAGCAAAGAACGTTTTTGCCAGTTGGAAGACGAGCAGGTCATTGAAATGGTTCATGTCGGAGACAGTGATGCGTTAGATTACTTGATTACAAAGTACCGTAATTTTGTAAGGGCAAAAGCAAGATCCTACTTCTTAATCGGGGCTGATCGGGAAGATATCGTTCAGGAAGGCATGATTGGACTCTACAAATCTATCCGTGATTTTAGAGAGGACAAGCTGACTTCATTCAAACCTTTTGCAGAATTATGCATTACCCGCCAAATTATTACCGCTATCAAAACAGCTACTCGCCAGAAACATATTCCGCTCAATTCTTATGTGTCGCTGGACAAGCCCATTTATGACGAGGAATCAGACCGGACGCTTCTCGACGTGATTTCAGGAGCCAAGGTCATGAATCCTGAAGAGCTGATCATCAATCAGGAAGAATTCGATGATATCGAGCTGAAAATGGGAGAATTGCTTAGTGATTTAGAAAGAAAAGTTCTTGCGCTCTATCTCGACGGAAGATCCTATCAGGAAATATCCGAAGAACTAAACCGCCATGTAAAATCGATCGATAATGCGCTCCAGCGTGTCAAAAGAAAGCTTGAAAAGTACCTGGAGCTCCGCGAAATCAGCTTGTAGCCAATGCTTATGGCATATTGACAGTCATTTTATGACTGTGATATGTTACTTAGGAAATGATCGTCCAGAAAAAGGTGTAAACATGAAGAAAAAAGTAACGTTAGCCTGCAAAAATTGCGGAAATCGTAATTATACGACAATGAAAAGCTCCGCAGCTTTGGCTGAACGGCTCGAAGTAAAGAAATACTGCAATAACTGCAATTCACATACAGTACATCTGGAAACAAAATAGGCGTTTTTGTTTTTAGGTTGTGGAGGTTTCTTACCATGGGTATTATCAAATTTTTAAAGAATGTCGGAAAAGAAATGAAAAAGGTCACCTGGCCTAAAGGAAAAGAACTAACGCGCTATACGATCACTGTTATCACCACCGTTATCTTTTTCGCCATCTTTTTTGCACTCATCGATTCGGGTATTACGCAATTAATTCGTTTAATAGTTGAATAATGATAAGCATAACGTGTTATAATAGATCTAAATATGACTTGCCAAAAAACCCGTTTAACGGGTTTTTTCATTGTTTCAAAATATGAGGCTCGTATAAAAGAAAGTGTCAGTTTCCCGGTACGGCCAAAAACTTTTAAGGTGTGGGGAGGGAAGGACTGAAAGGGTCCTGAATGAGAATGGAAAAGAAATGGTATGTGGTTCATACGTACTCCGGCTATGAAAATAAAGTAAAGGCGAATTTGGAAAAACGGGTGGAATCGATGGGGATGCAGGATAAGATATTTCGCGTCGTTGTACCTGAAGAGGAAGAAACCGATATTAAAAACGGCAAGAAAAAAGTCGTTAAAAAGAAAGTATTCCCTGGGTATGTACTTGTCGAACTTGTCATGACGGATGATTCCTGGTATGTTGTTCGAAATACGCCTGGCGTGACCGGGTTTGTCGGTTCAGCCGGATCAGGTTCAAAGCCGACTGCGCTGCTTCCGGGTGAAGCGGAAAAAATCCTGAAGCGGATGGGGCTTGAAGAAAGAAAAACAGAAATCGACTTTGAATTAAAAGAAACCGTCAAGGTGATCGACGGCCCGTTTGCTGATTTCACCGGGACGATCGAAGAGATCGACCACGACAAAAATAAAGTCAAAGTATTCGTTAATATGTTCGGAAGAGAGACCCCGGTTGAGCTCGAATTTACTCAAGTTGACAAATTGTAATGGAAAAGCGCTTGAAATCACTATATAAAAGTGGTAATATACAAAGGTGCGTCTTGGCAAAAAGGTCAAGGCAGCTAGCTTGATATTTTCATCATTCATATAAAGAATGAGACCTTGAGTGGGAGGGTTCACCCTATTACCACATCACGGACTTAAGGAGGTGTGTCTCGTGGCTAAAAAAGTAGTTAAAGTTGTAAAATTGCAAATTCCTGCTGGAAAAGCGAATCCAGCTCCGCCAGTTGGTCCTGCGTTAGGTCAAGCCGGTGTTAACATCATGGGATTCTGTAAGGAGTTTAACGCTCGTACATCTGACCAAGCTGGTCTGATCATTCCTGTAGAAATTTCGGTTTACGAAGACCGTTCATTTACATTTATCACAAAAACTCCGCCTGCTGCTGTATTGCTTAAAAAAGCGGCTGGAATTGAGTCAGGTTCTGGTGAGCCTAACCGTAATAAAGTCGCAACCGTTAAACGCGATAAAGTACGTGAAATCGCCGAAACAAAAATGCCTGACTTAAATGCGGCAGATGTTGAAGCGGCTATGCGTATGGTTGAAGGAACTGCCCGCAGTATGGGTATTGTGATCGAATACTAATTTTTGTCTCTTTGCTGGGTTGCGAGTTTGGATCAGACAAGTTCGCAACCCTTATTCGTGGGAGGTTATTCCGCTAAAACCACTAAGGAGGAAATTTTAAAATGGCTAAAAAAGGTAAAAAATACGTCGAAGCTGCCAAGCTTGTAGATCGTACAAAAGCTTACGACGTAAACGAAGCGATTGAGCTTGTGAAAAAAACAAACACAGCTAAATTCGATGC
The DNA here is from genome assembly GCF_056155945.1 of Bacillus sp. GM2. Lineage (NCBI taxonomy): Bacteria > Bacillati > Bacillota > Bacilli > Caryophanales > Bacillaceae > Bacillus > Bacillus sp. GM2. Next base: position 837,727 of record NZ_JBRKSZ010000008.1, on the reverse strand, counting down.
TACTGTTGAAGCGGCATTTCGTTTAGGTGTTGACCCTCGTAAAAACGACCAGCAAATCCGCGGTGCAGTTGTACTTCCAAACGGAACAGGCAAAACTCAGCGCGTTCTTGTTTTCGCTAAAGGTGAAAAAGCGAAAGAAGCAGAAGCTGCTGGTGCAGACTACGTAGGCGATGCAGATTACATCAACAAAATTCAGCAAGGCTGGTTTGATTTTGATGTGATCGTTGCGACTCCTGACATGATGGGTGAAGTCGGTAAAATCGGACGCGTGCTTGGACCAAAAGGTCTTATGCCAAACCCTAAAACAGGAACGGTTACATTTGAAGTTGAAAAAGCAGTCAACGAAATCAAAGCGGGTAAAGTTGAATACCGCGTTGATAAAGCAGGAAACATCCACGTTCCAATCGGAAAAGTGTCTTTCGAAGAAGGCAAGCTTGTAGAGAACTTCGCGACAATGTACGACACAATTTTGAAAGCGAAGCCTGCTGCTGCTAAAGGTGTATACGTGAAAAACGTTTCTGTTACATCTACAATGGGACCTGGAATCAAAGTGGACCCTTCAACTTTCAACGTAAAATAATATTGACTTTTGATAAGACGTTCTGATATAATTCAAAACGTTGTAAAAATAAAATATGTCCATTTATACCGTAGACAGTAGGTGCTGATAAGGCTTAATTTCCTACCGAGGTGTATATATATCACAGCTCTAGCGTTACGTATGCTTGTATATACAGCCTCCATGTCGAATGGAGGCTTTTTATATGGAACATGTCGTTAAAGAACGTGATCACCGAACGGTATAAGTGTTACACAGATGAATCTTACAGGAGGTGTAACCATGAGCAGCGCAATTGAAACAAAAAAAGTTGTTGTTGAAGAAATTACTTCTAAACTGAAAGAAAGTAAATCAACGATCATCGTTGACTATCGCGGCCTTAACGTAGCTGAAGTAACAGAACTTCGTAAACAGCTTCGCGAAGCTAACGTTGAGTTCAAAGTGTACAAAAACACGATGACTCGCCGTGCGGTTGAACAAGCTGAACTTGATGGTTTGAACGATTTCTTAACAGGACCGAATGCGATTGCATTCAGCACTGAAGATGTTGTCGCTCCAGCTAAAGTTCTTAACGAGTTTGCTAAAAAGCACGAAGCTCTTGAAATCAAAGCGGGCGTAATCGAAGGCAAAGTGTCCACAGTTGAAGAAGTGAAAGCTCTTGCTGAACTTCCATCTCGCGAAGGCTTGCTTTCTATGTTGCTTAGCGTACTTCAAGCTCCAGTTCGCAATCTTGCTCTTGCAACTAAAGCTGTTGCAGAACAAAAGGAAGAACAAGGCGCTTAATAGCATCAGTATCTAAAAAATAAAACAAAATGGAGGAATTACAAATGGCTTTAAATATCGAAGAAATCATTGCTTCCGTTAAAGAAGCAACTGTACTTGAACTGAACGACTTAGTAAAAGCAATCGAAGAAGAATTCGGCGTAACTGCTGCTGCTCCTGTAGCTGTAGCTGGCGGAGCTGCTGCAGGCGGTGCTGCTGAAGAAAAAACTGAATTTGATCTTGTTCTTGCTGGTGCAGGAGATCAAAAAATCAAAGTTATCAAAGTTGTTCGTGAAATCACTGGTCTTGGCTTGAAAGAAGCTAAAGAACTTGTTGACAACACTCCAAAACCTCTTAAAGAAGGTATTGCGAAAGAAGAAGCTGAAGAGCTTAAAGCTAAACTTGAAGAAGTTGGCGCTTCTGTAGAAGTTAAGTAATCTTCACCTAATCTTTAGGGGAAAGCTCGCTTTTAAAAGCGGGCTTTTTCTTTGCTAATTAATTGTAGTCCCTTCCGCATAAGATAAGCCATCTTGTTTCAAGATATCTGGAGAGTTCACCAACTGAGGAGGTTCTGTGATGACTGACCATTATTATTCGGAAAAACCTTCAGCAAAAAGCAGCAGATCAATGTGGGCATTTCGCTTGAGAAACCGGACGTTTACTTTTATCAGCGACAGCGGAGTTAAGTGGACTTTGGCTCAAGGCTGCTGATTGAAGCTTTCCGGGAACCGGATGCAGAAGGTGATTTTTTGGATGTAGGCTGCGGCTATGGCCCGATTGGTCTTTCGCTTGCTGCGGATTTCGAAGATCGAATGGTTCACATGATCGATGTTAATGAAAGAGCTGTCGAACTTTCGAAGGAAAACGCGTTAAATAATCAGATCGACAACATAAAGATCTACCAGAGTGATCTGTTTGCCAACGTCGAACCTGCAAAAAAATTCGCTTCTATTATTACTAATCCCCCCATACGCGCCGGGAAAAAAACTGTGCACGCCATCTTTGAAAAAAGCGCTGAACATTTGCGGCCTTCAGGAGAGCTGTGGGTCGTCATTCAGAAAAAACAAGGCGGGCCTTCTGCCATTGAAAAATTAAAAGAACTTTTTGCGGACGTTGAAGTCGTTCAAAAAAAGAAAGGGTACTATATCATCAAAGCAAAAAAAGTTTGACTCGGATTTTCAGCTATGTTAACATTATAAAATGCCAATGTATATATTTTGCTGCCGTTTTTAAGAAACGCCTAGGTTTGTATAAAATATACATTATTGGGAACACTAATAAAATCGGTATTTTGTTTTTGGATGTGGTTTTCTAAATTAGAAACCCTTTTTTCTTTTGTCTTGTAAAAGTATTTCTTACATATTTGAGGAAGAAATGCTTGTTACACATATATTACGCATGATTTGAGGGGTGAATCAGTTGACAGGTCAACTAGTTCAGTATGGACGACACCGCCAGCGCAGAAGCTATGCACGCATTAGCGAAGTGTTAGAATTACCAAATCTCATTGAAATTCAAACCTCTTCTTATCAGTGGTTTCTTGATGAGGGTCTTAGAGAGATGTTTCAAGACATATCGCCAATTGAGGATTTCACTGGTAACCTCTCTCTGGAATTTATCGACTACAGCTTGGGCGAGCCTAAGTATCCGGTAGAAGAATCAAAAGAGCGGGATGTGACCTATTCAGCTCCGCTGCGGGTTAAAGTCCGCTTAATCAACAAAGAAACCGGCGAAGTAAAAGATCAGGATGTCTTCATGGGCGATTTCCCTATTATGACAGACACTGGAACCTTCATTATCAACGGTGCAGAACGGGTCATCGTATCTCAGCTCGTTCGTTCTCCAAGTGTATATTTTAGTGGTAAAGTAGACAAAAACGGTAAGAAAGGTTTTACCGCGACTGTCATTCCAAACCGTGGCGCATGGTTAGAATACGAGACTGATGCGAAAGATGTTGTTTACGTACGCATCGATCGCACACGTAAGTTGCCGGTTACGGTTCTTTTGCGTGCTCTTGGCTTCGGATCTGACCAAGAGATCATTGATCTCATCGGTGAAAACGAGTATCTGCGCAATACGCTTGATAAAGATAATACGGAAAACACCGATAAAGCGCTTCTTGAAATCTACGAGCGTCTTCGTCCAGGGGAGCCGCCTACCGTAGAAAACGCAAAAAGCCTGCTTGATTCAAGGTTCTTTGATCCGAAAAGATATGACCTTGCGAGTGTAGGACGTTATAAAATTAATAAAAAGCTTCACATCAAAAACCGACTTTTTAATCAGCGGCTTGCTGAAACGCTAGTCGACCCTGAAACAGGCGAAATCCTTGCCGAAAAAGGAGCGATTTTAGACAGAAGAACGCTTGATAAAGTTCTGCCGTACCTTGAAAACGGAATCGGTTTTAAAAAGCTTTATCCGAACGGCGGAGTTGTCGAAGACGAAGTAACGCTTCAGTCTATCAAAATCTATGCTCCGACAGACCAAGAAGGGGAGCAGACAATCAATGTGATTGGAAATGCTTATATCGAAGAAGGCGTTAAGAATATTACACCTTCTGATATTATCGCTTCCATCAGCTATTTCTTTAACCTGCTTCACGGAGTGGGCGATACCGACGATATCGACCATCTAGGAAACCGCCGTCTCCGTTCAGTGGGAGAGCTTCTGCAAAACCAATTCCGTATTGGTTTAAGCAGAATGGAGCGCGTTGTTCGTGAAAGAATGTCTATTCAAGATACAAACACGATCACGCCGCAGCAGCTGATCAATATTCGCCCTGTCATCGCATCAATCAAAGAGTTTTTCGGAAGCTCGCAGCTTTCTCAGTTTATGGATCAGACGAATCCGCTTGCTGAGCTGACGCATAAGCGCCGTCTGTCAGCGCTCGGACCGGGCGGTTTGACTCGTGAGCGCGCCGGAATGGAAGTCCGTGACGTTCACTATTCACACTACGGCCGGATGTGTCCGATTGAAACCCCTGAGGGTCCAAACATCGGCTTGATCAACTCGCTTTCTTCATTCGCGAAAGTGAACCGTTTCGGCTTCATCGAAACGCCGTATCGCCGCGTCGATCCTGAAACTGGAAAAGTAACGCCGAGAATCGATTACTTGACAGCTGATGAAGAAGACAACTATGTCGTTGCCCAGGCAAACGCACGCCTGAATGATGACGGTTCTTTTGTGGATGACAGCATCGTCGCCCGTTTCAGAGGGGAGAACACCGTTGTTCCGAAAGACCGCGTCGACTATATGGACGTTTCGCCTAAACAGGTTGTCTCTGCCGCGACTGCATGTATTCCTTTCTTGGAAAACGATGACTCAAACCGCGCCCTTATGGGAGCGAACATGCAACGTCAGGCCGTACCTCTTATGCAGCCTGAATCGCCGATCGTCGGAACCGGGATGGAATATGTATCTGCGAAAGACTCCGGTGCCGCTGTTATTTGCCGCCACCCTGGAATCGTTGAACGGGTGGAAGCGAAGAACATCTGGGTGCGCCGCTATGAAGAAGTCGACGGCCAGAAAGTCAAAGGGAACCTTGATAAATACAGCCTGCTGAAGTTTGTCCGTTCCAACCAGGGAACTTGCTACAACCAGCGTCCGATCGTAAGCGTCGGTGATGAGGTTGAAAAAGGTGAAATTTTAGCTGACGGTCCGTCCATGGAAAAAGGTGAGCTTGCCCTTGGACGCAACGTCATGGTCGGCTTTATGACATGGGATGGCTACAACTATGAGGATGCCATCATCATGAGCGAACGCCTTGTAAAAGACGACGTATACACGTCTATTCATATTGAAGAATACGAATCAGAGGCCCGGGATACAAAACTCGGACCTGAAGAAATCACTCGCGATATTCCGAACGTCGGTGAGGACGCTCTTCGCAATCTCGATGAACGCGGAATTATCCGTGTCGGTGCTGAAGTAAAAGACGGAGATCTTCTTGTTGGTAAAGTAACCCCTAAAGGTGTTAAAGAGCTTACGGCGGAAGAACGCCTGCTTCATGCCATCTTCGGGGAAAAAGCGCGTGAAGTGCGTGATACGTCGCTGCGTGTACCTCACGGAGGCGGCGGTATCATCCTTGATGTAAAAGTGTTCAACCGCGAAGACGGAGACGAACTGCCTCCGGGCGTTAACCAGCTCGTCCGCGTCTACATCGTTCAGAAGCGTAAAATTTCTGAAGGGGACAAAATGGCCGGACGCCACGGTAACAAAGGTGTTATTTCGAAAATTCTTCCGGAGGAAGATATGCCGTATCTGCCTGACGGAACGCCGATTGACATCATGTTAAACCCGCTGGGCGTACCATCGCGTATGAACATCGGGCAGGTGTTGGAGCTGCACCTTGGTATGGCTGCACGCCGCCTCGGTCTGCATGTCGCGTCACCTGTATTTGACGGTGCCCGCGAAGAAGATGTGTGGGAAACCCTTGAAGAAGCCGGCATGTCAAGAGACGCAAAAACCGTCCTTTACGACGGCCGAACTGGGGAGCCGTTTGACAACCGGGTTTCTGTCGGCATCATGTACATGATCAAACTGGCACACATGGTTGACGACAAATTGCACGCACGTTCAACCGGTCCTTACTCACTCGTTACCCAGCAGCCTCTCGGAGGTAAAGCGCAGTTCGGCGGACAGCGTTTTGGAGAGATGGAAGTTTGGGCGCTTGAAGCTTATGGTGCAGCATATACGCTACAAGAGATCCTGACTGTTAAATCGGATGATGTCGTAGGCCGTGTGAAAACATATGAAGCCATCGTAAAAGGCGACAATGTTCCAGAACCTGGTGTTCCGGAATCGTTCAAAGTATTGATCAAAGAGCTTCAAAGCTTAGGTATGGACGTCAAAATTCTATCAAGCGACGAAGAAGAAATCGAAATGAGAGACTTGGAAGACGACGAAGACGCGAAACAAAACGAAGGGCTTTCTCTGCCGAATGATGAAGAGTCCGAAGAGTTAGTTTCTGCTGACGCAGAACGCGATGTCGTTACAAAAGAATAAACGAATTTTATACGCAAGTGACAGGGTATAACCCGAAGATAAAAAGGGAGGTAGGCCCCTTGCTGGATGTGAACAATTTTGAGTATATGAACATCGGTCTCGCTTCACCTGACAAAATCCGTTCATGGTCTTACGGAGAAGTGAAAAAGCCTGAAACAATCAACTATCGTACTTTGAAACCTGAAAAAGATGGTCTATTCTGCGAGCGCATTTTCGGTCCTCAAAAGGACTGGGAATGCCACTGCGGAAAGTACAAGCGGGTTCGTTATAAAGGCGTAGTCTGCGACCGTTGTGGAGTTGAAGTAACCCGGGCTAAAGTCCGTCGTGAGAGAATGGGGCATATCGAGCTGGCAGCCCCGGTTTCTCACATCTGGTATTTTAAAGGAATTCCGAGCCGTATGGGTCTTGTGCTGGATATGTCTCCGCGCGCATTGGAAGAAGTCATTTACTTTGCTTCTTACGTCGTAACAGATCCGGCCAATACACCGCTCGAGAAAAAACAGCTTCTTTCTGAAAAAGAGTATCGGGCGTACCTCGATAAATACGGAAATAAATTCCAAGCGTCAATGGGTGCTGAAGCGATTCATAAGCTCCTTCAAGATATCGACCTCGATAAAGAAGTGGATATGCTGAAAGAAGAGCTTAAAACGTCACAAGGACAGCGCCGCACACGTGCGATCAAACGTCTGGAAGTATTGGAAGCCTTCCGCAATTCCGGAAATAAGCCGTCATGGATGATCCTCGACGTTCTTCCGGTCATTCCGCCTGAGCTGCGACCAATGGTACAGCTTGACGGTGGACGTTTTGCAACTTCCGATCTGAACGATTTGTATCGCCGCGTAATCAACCGTAACAATCGTTTAAAACGTCTTCTGGACCTTGGAGCGCCAAGCATTATCGTTCAAAACGAAAAGCGCATGCTTCAGGAAGCCGTGGACGCATTGATCGATAACGGACGCAGAGGACGTCCTGTTACAGGTCCAGGAAACAGACCGTTAAAATCCCTTTCTCACATGCTGAAAGGTAAACAAGGCCGTTTCCGTCAAAACCTTCTCGGTAAACGTGTTGACTACTCAGGACGTTCGGTTATCGTCGTAGGTCCGAACCTGAAAATGTATCAATGCGGTCTTCCGAAAGAAATGGCGCTGGAACTGTTCAAGCCATTCGTCATGAAAGAGCTTGTTGAAAAAGGTCTTGCCCACAACATTAAGAGTGCGAAGCGTAAAATTGAGCGCGTTCAGCCGGAAGTCTGGGATGTCCTTGAATCAGTTATCAAAGAACACCCTGTGCTTCTCAACCGTGCACCTACGCTTCACAGATTAGGTATTCAAGCGTTCGAACCAACGCTTGTCGAAGGCCGTGCCATCCGTCTTCATCCGCTTGTATGTACGGCATACAACGCTGACTTTGACGGTGACCAAATGGCGGTTCACGTTCCTTTATCAGCAGAAGCGCAAGCTGAGGCGCGCATCCTGATGCTTGCCGCGCAAAACATCCTGAACCCTAAAGACGGAAAACCGGTTGTTACGCCGTCTCAGGATATGGTGCTTGGAAACTACTATCTGACGCTAGAACGCCCAGGCGCAGTCGGCGAAGGTATGGTTTTCAAAGATACGGATGAAGCGCTTCTTGCGTATCAAAACGGATATGTTCATTTGCATACGAGAGTAGCCGTTGCGGTTAACTCCCTGAAAAATGAAACATTTACCGAAGAACAGCGTTCCAAGCTGCTCGTTACAACTGTCGGAAAACTGATCTTCAACGAGATTCTTCCGCCGTCGTTCCCATACATGAACGAACCGACGAAGAGCAACATTGAAGAAAAAACACCTGACCGTTTCTTCTTGGATTACGGTGCAGATGTTAAAGAAGCCATTAAGAACCAGGAAATCAACCAGCCGTTCAAAAAAGGCATTTTGGGTAAAATCATTGCGGAGATCTTCAAAAGATTCCATATTACAGAAACATCAAAAATGCTTGACCGCATGAAAAACCTCGGCTTTAAATATTCTACAAAAGCCGGAATTACGGTCGGTGTTTCCGATATCGTCGTATTGGACGACAAACAGGAAATCCTTGAAGAAGCGCAAGGAAAAGTTGATAACGTCATGAAGCAGTTCAGACGCGGTCTGATTACTGAAGAAGAGCGTTATGAACGGGTCATTTCCATCTGGAGTGCAGCTAAAGATACGATCCAAGGCAAGCTGATGAAATCCTTGGATGAAATCAACCCGATCTACATGATGAGTGATTCCGGAGCCCGGGGTAACGCATCAAACTTTACGCAGCTTGCGGGTATGCGCGGTCTGATGGCCAACCCGGCTGGACGGATCATCGAACTTCCGATCAAGTCAAGTTTCCGCGAAGGTTTAACGGTACTCGAGTACTTTATCTCTACTCACGGTGCGCGTAAAGGTCTTGCGGATACGGCTCTGAAGACAGCCGACTCAGGTTACCTGACACGCCGTCTCGTAGACGTAGCCCAAGACGTCATCATTCGTGAGACTGACTGCGGCACAGACCGAGGCATTCTTGCCAAAGCCATCACGGAAGGCACAGAAGTGATCGAGCGTCTTGAAGAGCGTCTTGTCGGCCGATTCGCGAGAAAGCCTGTTAAACATCCGGAAACAGGTGAAGTGCTTGTGGATGAAAACGAGCTGATCGACGAAGATAAAGCGCTCGAAATTGTCGAAGCAGGCATTGAAGAAGTGTGGATCCGCTCCGCATTTACATGTAATACGTCACATGGTGTATGTAAACGATGCTACGGTCGCAACCTGGCAACAGGAACCGATGTCGAAGTCGGGGAAGCAGTCGGAATCATCGCTGCCCAGTCCATTGGTGAGCCGGGTACACAGTTAACGATGCGTACCTTCCATACGGGCGGGGTTGCCGGAGACGATATTACACAAGGTTTGCCGCGTATCCAGGAATTGTTTGAAGCGCGAAACCCTAAAGGTCAAGCGACGATCTCTGAAATTGACGGTGTCGTAGCCGAAATCAATGAAGTTCGTGACAAACAGCAGGAAATCGTCGTTCAGGGCGAAGTCGAAAGCCGTTCATATACGGCGCCTTACAACGCGCGCCTGAAAGTCACTGAAGGAGAGAAAATTTCCCGTGGTCAGGTGCTGACAGAAGGTTCGGTCGATCCGAAAGAGCTACTGAAAGTCACTGACATCACCACGGTGCAAGAATACCTCCTTCATGAAGTGCAGAAGGTTTATCGTATGCAGGGGGTTGAAATCGGGGATAAGCACGTCGAGGTTATGGTTCGCCAGATGCTTCGCAAAGTGCGTGTCATCGATGCCGGCGACACGGAAGTGCTGCCAGGCACGCTGCTCGATATTCACCAGTTTACCGAAGCGAACAAAAAAGTTCTGCTCGAAGGCAAACGCCCTGCAACAGGCCGTCCGGTGCTTCTCGGTATCACCAAAGCATCGCTTGAAACGGATTCCTTCCTGTCTGCCGCGTCATTCCAGGAAACAACACGTGTCCTGACAGATGCAGCGATTAAAGGAAAACGCGATGAGCTTCTCGGCCTGAAAGAGAATGTTATCATCGGTAAGCTTGTTCCTGCTGGAACGGGTATGCTGAACTACCGTAAAGTGAAGCCGGTATTGCAAGTCCAATCATCTGATGAAATGGTTCCGGCTGAATAAATAAAAAAATCCTAAAGAAGGATGTCACTAAAAATTGTCATCATATGTTGACATCCTTCTTTCAGGATGATAATATAACCAAGGTGCTCAATTTAAACCTGTTACTTTGGAGGATATATGATGTCTTATGATAAAGTATCACAGGCTCAATCTATTATTATCGGTACGAAGCAGACAGTCAAAGCGCTGAAGCGCAATTCTGTTAAGGAAGTCGTCGTAGCAAAAGACGCTGATCCTTTTCTGACGTCAGATGTTATTAACCTGGCAAATGAACAAGGGATTCCCGTCTCAATGGCAGAGTCCATGAAAAAGCTCGGCAAAGCCTGCGGAATTGAAGTCGGAGCTGCAGCTGTTGCCATTATTCAATAACGTACTCGTTGTTTTTGCTTTTATGCAAAGGCATTGTTTTTTGCTTTTAAATGAACCACCTGGGTATGTGGGTTATAAAACATGATGAAGGGAGGAATTACAAAATGCCTACAATTAATCAGCTAGTCCGCAAAGGACGCGTAAGCAAAGTTGAAACTTCTAAGTCTCCAGCACTTAACAAAGGATACAACAGCTTCAAGAAAGAGCACACTAACGTATCTTCACCACAAAAACGCGGAGTATGTACCCGTGTCGGTACACTGACACCGAAGAAGCCGAACTCAGCGCTTCGTAAATATGCCCGTGTTCGCTTAACTAACGGAATCGAGGTTACGGCCTACATTCCTGGTATCGGACACAACCTGCAAGAGCACAGTGTCGTATTGATCCGCGGTGGACGTGTAAAAGACTTACCGGGGGTACGCTACCACATCGTGCGTGGCGCACTTGATACTGCCGGAGTTGAAAACCGTGCACAAGGCCGTTCTAAATACGGTACAAAACGTCCTAAGAAAAAATAATTCCGTTTAAATACAAATAAAAGGGTTTTTAAAAGCAAGGAGTTCTGGCAATGCTGTTAAGGGCATCAGGCTTACCGCGCCAAGCGTCAGTTTGATCCCGGCAGCTGAACCGTGAAATCCCTCTGCTTGCTGTAAACCCGTAACAAGAGAAGGGAGGATAATCAGATGCCACGTAAAGGTCCTGTAGCAAAAAGAGACGTTTTACCTGATCCGCTTTACAACTCTAAACTGGTTACTCGTTTGATCAACAAAATGATGATCGACGGTAAAAAAGGTAAAGCTCAAACAATCCTATACAAGTCATTCGATATTATTAAAGAACGTACCGGCAACGATGCAATGGAGGTTTTCGAACAAGCATTGAAGAACATCATGCCAGTGCTTGAAGTTAAAGCACGCCGCGTAGGTGGTGCGAACTACCAAGTACCTGTAGAGGTTCGTCCTGAACGCCGTACGACTCTTGGACTTCGCTGGTTAGTAAACTACGCTCGTCTTCGCGGAGAAAAAACGATGGAAGAGCGTTTAGCTAACGAAATCCTTGATGCAGCTAACAACACTGGTGCTGCTGTTAAGAAACGTGAAGATACTCATAAGATGGCTGAAGCAAACAAAGCGTTCGCTCACTATCGCTGGTAATCTCACACGACAAAATATTATTCCCTAAGAAGGAAGGAGAAAAGACCCAATGGCAAGAGAGTTCTCCTTAGAAAAAACTCGTAATATCGGAATCATGGCTCACATTGATGCCGGTAAAACGACAACAACTGAACGTATCTTGTTCTACACAGGCCGTATCCATAAAATTGGTGAAACTCACGAAGGGGCTTCCCAAATGGACTGGATGGAGCAGGAACAAGAACGCGGTATCACAATCACATCCGCTGCAACAACTGCACAATGGAAAGGTTACCGCGTAAACATCATCGACACACCAGGACACGTAGACTTCACAGTTGAGGTTGAACGTTCCCTGCGCGTACTTGATGGTGCCGTTGCCGTTCTTGACGCACAATCAGGCGTTGAGCCGCAAACTGAAACAGTTTGGCGTCAGGCAACAACTTACGGAGTACCTCGTATCGTATTTGTCAACAAGATGGACAAAACGGGTGCGGACTTCCTTTACTCTGTAGGAACTCTTAGAGACCGTCTTGAGGCGAACGCTCACGCGATCCAATTACCGATTGGCGCCGAAGACAACTTCGAAGGGATCATCGACCTTGTAGAAAACGTTGCGTACTACTATGAAGATGATCTTGGAACACGCTCTGATGCGCGTGAAATCCCTGCTGAGTACAAAGACAAAGCTGAAGAGCTTCGCGCTAGCTTGATTGAAGCTGTTGCTGAGCTTGATGAAGAGCTTATGATGAAGTACTTGGAAGGTGAAGAAATCACAGTTGACGAGCTGAAAGCAGCAATCCGCAAAGGAACTTGTAACGTTGAGTTCTATCCGGTTCTATGTGGTTCAGCTTTCAAAAACAAAGGTGTTCAATTAGTGCTTGACGCAGTTCTTGACTACCTGCCAGCTCCAACTGACGTACCAGCAATCAAAGGTACTCTGCCTGATTCTGATGAAGAGGTTACTCGTGAGTCTTCTGACGATGCACCTTTCTCAGCGCTTGCATTTAAAGTTATGACTGACCCTTACGTTGGTAAATTGACGTTCTTCCGTGTGTACTCAGGAACACTTGATTCCGGTTCATACGTAAGAAACTCAACAAAAGGCAAACGTGAGCGCGTCGGCCGTATCCTGCAAATGCACGCCAACAGCCGTGAAGAAATCTCTACTGTGTACGCAGGGGATATCGCTGCTGCTGTAGGTTTGAAAGACACGACTACAGGGGACACGCTTTGCGACGAGAAAAACCTTGTTATCCTGGAATCAATGGAATTCCCTGAGCCTGTTATCCACGTTGCAATCGAGCCTAAATCTAAGGCTGACCAAGACAAAATGTCTACTGCACTGGCTAAATTGGCTGAAGAGGATCCAACATTCCGTGCGCATACTGACCCTGAAACAGGTCAAACGATCATCGGCGGTATGGGTGAGCTTCACCTTGATATCATCGTTGACCGTATGAAACGCGAATTTAAAGTTGAAGCCAACGTCGGTGCTCCTCAAGTTGCGTATCGTGAAACATTCCGTGCGAGCGCGCAAGTTGAAGGTAAATTCGTACGTCAGTCTGGTGGACGCGGACAGTTCGGACACGTTTGGATCGAATTCTCTCCAAACGAAGAAGGAAAAGGCTTTGAGTTCGAAAACGCAATCGTCGGTGGTGTCGTTCCTCGTGAATACATTCCGGCTGTTCAAGCAGGACTTGAAGATGCACTTCAAAACGGTGTAGTCGCAGGTTACCCTGTTATCGACATCAAAGCGAAACTTTTTGACGGTTCTTACCACGATGTCGACTCTAACGAAATGGCGTTTAAAATCGCTGCTTCCATGGCGCTTAAAAACGCGGCAAGCAAGTGTAACCCAGTTATTCTTGAGCCGATCTCCAAAGTTGAAGTCGTTATCCCAGAAGAATACATGGGAGACATCATGGGCGACATTACGTCACGCCGCGGTCGCGTAGAAGGTATGGAAGGACGCGGAAACGCTCAGGTCGTTCGCGCGATGGTTCCACTTTCTGAAATGTTCGGTTACGCTACGGCTCTCCGTTCAAACACACAAGGACGCGGTACGTTCACAATGGTCTTTGACCACTATGAAGAAGTGCCTAAGAGCATCGCTGATGAGATCATCAAAAAAAATCAAGGTGAATAATTGATTTTGCCTCTTCATTAAAGTATAACTACTATTGTAAGATGAGAAAGTGAAACATTGCTTTCACTTTCTATCACTCTATATAACAAAAACTAACCTTTTTAAGGAGGATTTTCAGAATGGCTAAAGAAAAATTTGACCGTTCCAAATCACATGCCAACATTGGTACAATTGGACACGTTGACCATGGTAAAACTACATTAACAGCTGCTATCACTACTGTGCTTCATAAGAAATCTGGTAAAGGTACTGCTATGGCATACGACCAAATCGACGGTGCTCCAGAAGAGCGCGAGCGCGGTATCACAATTTCTACTGCACACGTTGAGTACGAAACTGACAACCGTCACTATGCACACGTTGACTGCCCAGGACACGCTGACTATGTTAAAAACATGATCACTGGTGCTGCGCAAATGGACGGTGCGATCCTTGTTGTTTCTGCTGCTGACGGCCCAATGCCACAAACTCGTGAGCACATCCTTCTTTCTCGTAACGTAGGTGTGCCTTACATCGTAGTATTCTTGAACAAATGCGACATGGTAGACGACGAAGAGCTTCTTGAGCTAGTTGAAATGGAAGTTCGCGATCTTCTTTCTGAGTATGAGTTCCCTGGTGACGATGTACCAGTTATCAAAGGTTCTGCTCTTAAAGCTCTTGAAGGAGATGCTCAGTACGAAGAAAAAATCTTTGAACTGATGGCTGCTGTTGACGAGTACATCCCAACTCCAGAGCGTGAAACTGACAAGCCATTCATGATGCCTGTTGAGGACGTATTCTCAATCACAGGTCGTGGAACAGTTGCTACTGGACGCGTAGAGCGCGGACAAGTTAAAGTCGGTGACGAAGTTGAAATCATCGGTCTTCAAGAAGAAAACAAGAAAACAACTGTTACAGGTGTTGAAATGTTCCGCAAGCTTCTTGACTATGCAGAAGCTGGAGACAACATCGGTGCACTTCTTCGCGGTGTATCTCGTGAAGAAATCCAACGCGGTCAAGTACTTGCTCAACCAGGTACAATCACTCCGCACAAAAAATTCAAAGCTGAAGTTTACGTTCTTTCTAAAGAAGAGGGTGGACGTCACACTCCATTCTTCTCTAACTACCGCCCTCAGTTCTACTTCCGTACAACTGACGTAACTGGTATCATTCAGCTTCCAGAAGGCGTAGAAATGGTTATGCCTGGAGACAACATCGAAATGACTGTTGAATTGATTTCAACAATCGCGATCGAAGACGGAACTCGCTTCTCTATCCGTGAAGGCGGACGTACAGTTGGTTCTGGCGTTGTTTCTTCAATCATCGAATAATACTTATAAAATAAAAAACGAGATCCAGCCGGGTCTCGTTTTTTATTTTGAGCCGCTATGCTAAAGGGATTTATTTTCCGCCTGTAAGTCCTTGATTAACACTGCTTGAATCTGTATAATAAAAAAAGTGTGCAAAAGCCGGTAATATTCAATATTACCTTGCAACATGCCTATAAATTTTGTATAATAGTGCATGTTGGTCTTTGACTGCGATGAAGTGAGAGGTTGCTGACACACCCGGCCGCTTTGCCATGGCAAGGTGATTCAGGTTTTTCTCACGGAGAATTGTCTAATGTAAGTAGGCGAAAAGGAGGGAAAATAATGGCAAAACAAAAAATTCGTATTCGTTTAAAAGCGTATGATCATAGAATCCTTGATCAATCTGCTGAGAAGATTGTTGAAACGGCTAAACGTTCCGGAGCCAGCGTTTCTGGTCCGATTCCGTTGCCAACTGAGAAATCAGTTTACACAATCCTTCGTGCGGTGCACAAATACAAAGATTCTCGTGAGCAATTCGAAATGCGTACACATAAACGTTTGATCGACATTGTGAACCCAACACCACAAACTGTTGATGCTCTAATGCGATTAGATTTACCATCTGGTGTCGATATCGAAATTAAACTTTAATCTAAAATATAGAATGATCTTTATAGGAGGTGTGACGAATGACCAAAGGAATCTTAGGAAGAAAAATTGGTATGACGCAAGTTTTCGCAGAAAACGGTGATCTTATTCCGGTAACTGTTATCGAAGCTGCTCCTAACGTTGTGCTTCAGAAGAAAACTTCTGAAAACGACGGCTATGAAGCGATTCAGATCGGTTTTGACGACAAGCGTGAAAAGCTTGCCAACAAACCAGAAAAAGGACACGTTGCAAAAGCGGAAACTGCTCCTAAGCGCTTCGTTAAGGAATTACGCGGAGTGGATATGGATGCGTATGAAGTTGGTCAGGAAGTCAAAGTTGATATTTTCTCTAACGGAGAAATCGTAGATGTAACAGGAACATCGAAAGGTAAAGGTTTCCAAGGCGCTATCAAACGCCACGGACAATCTCGCGGACCAATGTCTCACGGTTCACGCTACCACCGCCGTCCTGGTTCAATGGGACCGGTAGACCCTAACCGTGTATTCAAAGGAAAGCTGTTGCCTGGACGTATGGGCGGAGAGCAAATCACTGTTCAAAACCTTGAAATCGTAAAAGTAGATGCAGAGCGCAACCTTCTTTTAGTTAAAGGTAACGTTCCTGGTGCCAAAAAATCACTAGTCACTGTTAAAAGTGCTGTTAAATCTAAATAATTCTCTTAGGAAAGGAGGAAATTGATCATGCCAAAAGTAGCTTTATATAACCAAAACGGTTCTACTGCTGGTGATATCGAATTAAACGACTCTGTATTTGGAATCGAGCCAAATGAGAGCGTAGTATTCGACGCTATTCTTATGCAAAGAGCTTCCTTGCGTCAAGGAACTCATAAAGTAAAAAATCGTTCGGAAGTACGTGGCGGAGGTCGCAAACCTTGGCGTCAAAAAGGTACCGGCCGTGCTCGTCAAGGATCTATCCGTTCACCGCAATGGCGCGGAGGTGGTATCGTATTCGGTCCTACACCACGCAGCTATGCATATAAATTACCGAAAAAAGTTCGCCGCTTGGCTATCAAATCAGCATTGTCTTCTAAAGTGAATGACAACAACTTGATCGTTCTTGAAGATCTTAATCTTGATGCGGTTAAAACAAAAGAAATGGCAGCTATCCTTAAAGGTCTGTCTATCGAGAAGAAAGCTTTAATCGTAACTGCGGATGCAAACGAGACAGTTGAACTATCTGCTCGCAACCTTCCAGGAGTTACTGTTGTTGAAGCTAACGGAATCAACGTCCTCGATGTTGTCGGTCACGAGAAGCTTGTGATGACGAAAGCAGCGGTTGAAAAAGTAGAGGAGGTGCTTGCATAATGAAAGATCCTCGTGATGTTCTAAAGCGCCCCGTCATTACTGAACGTTCTGCTGATTTAATGACTGAAAAAAAATATACGTTTGAAGTTGACGTAAAAGCCAACAAAACAGAAGTGAAAGACGCTGTTGAACAAATCTTTGGAGTGAAAGTTGAAAAAGTCAACATCATGAACTACAAAGGGAAATTCAAACGTGTCGGCCGCTACTCTGGTATGACAAACAAACGCAGAAAAGCGATTGTTAAGCTTACTGAAGACAGCAAAGAAATCGAAATTTTTGAAGCTTAATCACTTGTAAAAAGAAGGAGGGAAATTCAAAATGGCGATTAAAAAGTACAAACCGACCTCTAACGGACGTCGCGGCATGACTTCTTCTGATTTCGCGGAAATCACGACAGATCAGCCGGAAAAATCCTTGCTTGCCCCGCTTCACAAAAAAGGCGGACGCAACAACCAAGGTAAATTAACTGTACGTCATCAAGGCGGCGGACATAAACGCCAATACCGTATTATCGACTTCAAGCGCGATAAAGATGGTATACCTGGACGCGTTGCTACAGTTGAGTACGATCCAAACCGTTCAGCTAACATTGCTCTAATTAACTATGTAGACGGAGAAAAACGCTACATCCTAGCTCCTAAGGGGCTTCAAGTAGGCACTGAAATCATGTCAGGTCCAGAAGCTGACATTAAAGTAGGTAACGCACTTCCACTGATCAACATCCCTGTTGGTACAGTTGTGCACAACATTGAATTAAAACCTGGAAAAGGCGGACAGCTTGTACGTTCAGCTGGTACATCTGCTCAAGTTCTTGGTAAAGAAGGTAAATACGTTCTTGTACGTCTTAACTCCGGTGAAGTTCGCATGATTCTTTCTGCTTGCCGCGCAACAATCGGTCAAGTGGGTAACGAACAGCATGAACTGATCAACATCGGTAAAGCCGGACGTTCTCGCTGGAAAGGCGTTCGCCCTACAGTTCGCGGTTCTGTTATGAACCCTAACGATCACCCGCACGGTGGTGGTGAAGGACGCGCTCCAATCGGACGTAAATCACCTATGTCTCCATGGGGTAAACCAACTCTTGGATTCAAAACTCGTAAGAAAAAGAACAAATCAGATAAATTCATCGTACGTCGTCGTAAAAATAAATAACGGGGTTGTCTACGGTTCATATCGGACCGTAGTGCAATCACGAAGGGAGGTTCCAAAATGGCTCGCAGCTTAAAAAAAGGACCATTTGTCGATGATCATCTAATGACAAAAATCGAGAAATTAAATGAAGCGGATAAGAAACAAGTTGTGAAAACTTGGTCTCGCCGTTCTACTATTTTCCCGCAATTTATCGGTCACACAATCGCAGTCTATGATGGACGCAAACATGTGCCTGTTTACATCTCTGAAGATATGGTAGGTCACAAGTTGGGTGAATTCGCACCGACTCGCACTTACAAAGGTCATGCTAGTGATGACAAGAAAACAAGACGCTAATGAGAGGAGGCTTTTAAATGCAACAAGCTAAAGCTGTCGCAAGAACAGTCCGTATTGCTCCTCGTAAGGCACGTCTAGTAATGGACCTGATTCGAGGCAAGCAAGTAGGTGAAGCAGTATCGATCTTAAACCATACGCCAAAAGCTGCTTCCCCGATTATTGAAAAAGTTTTAAAATCTGCTATCGCCAACGCTGAGCACAACTACGAAATGGATGCAAACAACCTGGTTGTTACTCAAGCTTACGTGAACGAAGGCCCTACGTTGAAAAGATTCCGTCCGCGCGCTATGGGACGTGCAAGCCAAATCAACAAACGTACGAGCCACATTACTATCGTTGTATCAGAAAAGAAGGAGGGATAACTCGTGGGTCAAAAGGTAAATCCAGTCGGTCTTCGTATTGGGGTTATACGTGATTGGGAATCTAAGTGGTACGCTGGCAAAGATTACGCTGACTTCCTTCACGAAGATCTGAAAATCCGTGAATTTATTAATCAACGCCTGTCTGACGCTTCAGTTTCTAAAGTAGAAATCGAGCGTGCGGCAAACCGTGTAAATATTACGATCCACACAGCTAAGCCTGGTATGGTTATCGGTAAAGGCGGTTCCGAAGTCGAAGCGCTTCGCAAAGCCCTTAACAGCCTTACTGGCAAGCGTGTACACATTAACATTCTTGAAATCAAAAGAGCTGATCTTGATGCTCAGCTAGTTGCTGATAACATTGCTCGTCAATTGGAAAACCGTATCTCTTTCCGTCGTGCGCAAAAGCAACAAATCCAACGCACAATGCGCGCTGGTGCACAAGGAATTAAAACAATGGTTTCCGGTCGTCTTGGCGGCGCTGACATCGCTCGTTCTGAATACTACAGTGAAGGAACTGTTCCATTGCACACACTTCGTGCAGACATCGACTATGCTACATCTGAAGCTGACACAACTTACGGTAAGCTTGGTGTAAAAGTCTGGATCTATCGTGGAGAGGTTCTTCCTACTAAGAAGAAAACTGAGGAAGGAGGAAAATAATATGTTAATGCCAAAACGCGTTAAATATCGCAGAGAGCATCGCGGAAAAATGCGCGGCCGTGCGAAAGGCGGCACTGAAGTGCATTTCGGTGAATACGGTATCCAAGCTCAAGAATCTTCTTGGATCACAAACCGCCAAATCGAAGCAGCACGTATTGCGATGACTCGTTACATGAAACGTGGCGGTAAAGTTTGGATCAAAATTTTCCCTTCTAAGCCTTATACAGCTAAGCCTCTAGAGGTTCGGATGGGTTCCGGTAAAGGTGCTCCTGAAGGATGGGTAGCTGTTGTAAAACCGGGCAAAGTTTTATTTGAAATTTCTGGTGTGTCTGAGGAAGTCGCTCGCGAAGCTCTTCGTCTTGCATCTCACAAATTGCCAATTAAAACGAAGTTCGTAAAACGTGAAGAAATTGGTGGTGAATCAAATGAAAGCTAATGAAATTCGTGACCTTACCACTGCTGAAATTGAACAAAAAGTAAAGTCTCTTAAAGAAGAACTTTTCAATCTTCGCTTTCAATTAGCGACAGGACAACTTGAAAACACTGCTCGCATTCGTGAAGTGCGCAAGTCAATCGCGCGCATGAAAACTGTGATTCGGGAAAGAGAAATTGCTGCCAACAAATAATTCCGGAGGGAGGTTCTCTAAAACATGAGCGAACGCAATCAGCGCAAAGTCTACCAAGGACGTGTTGTTTCTGACAAAATGGATAAAACCATTACTGTTGTTGTAGAAACATACAAAAAGCATTCACTCTACGGTAAACGCGTAAAGTACTCTAAAAAATTCAAAGCACATGATGAAAATAACCAAGCTAAAATCGGAGACATCGTAAAGATCATGGAAACTCGTCCATTATCTGCGACTAAACGTTTTCGTCTAGTTGAAGTTGTCGAAGAAGCTGTTATTATCTAATAAAGTTCGGAAACTTTTTTCCGAAGGGAGGTAACAAATAATGATTCAACAAGAGACTCGTTTAAAAGTAGCTGATAACTCTGGTGCCCGTGAAGTGTTAACAATCAAGGTGCTTGGTGGTTCTGGACGCAAAACAGCTAACATTGGTGATGTCATTGTTTGCACGGTTAAACAAGCAACACCAGGAGGCGTTGTCAAAAAAGGTGATGTCGTGAGAGCTGTAGTCGTACGTTCTAAGAGCGGTGCACGCAGAAATGACGGATCTTACATCAAATTCGATGAGAATGCATGTGTTATCATCCGTGACGACAAAAGCCCGCGCGGAACTCGTATCTTCGGACCTGTAGCACGTGAACTTCGTGATAACAACTTCATGAAAATTGTTTCTCTAGCTCCAGAAGTACTTTAATGATATCAATGCCGGACTAAGGAGGTGCGATCAGGATGCATGTTAAAAAAGGCGATAAAGTAATGGTTATCTCTGGTAAAGACAAAGGGAAGCAAGGTGTAATTCTTGCAGCTTTCCCTAAAAAAGACCGCGTAATCGTTGAGGGTGTCAACATGGTGAAGAAGCACTCAAAGCCGACTCAAGCAAACCCTCAAGGCGGAATTTTAAATCAAGAGGCGCCAATTCATGTGTCAAACGTAATGCCGCTCGATCCTAAAACAGGTGAAGTGACTCGCGTAGGATACAAAGTAGAAAATGGCAAAAAAGTTCGTATTGCAAAAAAATCTGGGCAAGTTCTAGATAACTAGTAATAAAGGAAGGGAGGTCTATCTCATGAACCGCCTTAAAGAAAAGTACAATAAAGAAATTACACCTGCATTAATGAAAAAGTTCGAATACAAATCTGTGATGCAAGTGCCTAAAATCGAAAAAATCGTAATCAACATGGGTGTTGGTGACGCTGTTCAAAACGCTAAAGCTATCGATAGCGCTGTTGAAGAACTAACGTTTATCGCTGGTCAGAAACCTGTCGTTACTCGTGCGAAGAAATCTATTGCTGGATTCCGTCTTCGTGAAGGAATGCCAATCGGTGCGAAAGTAACTCTTCGCGGAGAGCGCATGTACGATTTCCTTGATAAACTAATTTCTGTTTCTTTACCGCGTGTACGTGACTTCCGCGGAATTTCAAAAAAATCTTTTGACGGTCGCGGAAACTACACACTAGGAATCAAAGAACAGCTGATCTTCCCTGAAATTGACTATGATAAGGTAACTAAAGTTCGCGGTATGGATATCGTTATTGTAACGACTGCCAACACTGATGAAGAAGCTCGTGAACTGTTAACTCAATTAGGTATGCCATTCCAGAAATAATCAATGAAAGGGAGGCGAAATCGTGGCTAAAAAGTCAATGATTGCGAAACAAAAACGCACACCGAAGTTTAAAGTACAAGAGTACACTCGCTGCGAACGCTGCGGCCGTCCGCACTCTGTTATTCGTAAATTTAAACTTTGCCGTATTTGTTTCCGTGAACTTGCATATAAAGGACAAATTCCTGGCGTTAAAAAAGCCAGCTGGTAATCCCCGTTTATGGGAAGGAGGTTATTAAATAATGGTTATGACAGATCCGATTGCAGATATGCTGACTCGTATTCGTAATGCAAACATGGTACGTCATGAGAAGCTCGAAATTCCTGCTTCTAAGTTGAAAAGAGAGATCGCTGAAATCTTGAAAAGAGAAGGTTTCATCCGTGACGTAGAATTCATTGAAGATAACAAACAAGGCATCATCCGTGTTTTCTTGAAATACGGACAAAACAACGAGCGTGTCATCACTGGCCTTAAAAGAATCAGCAAACCAGGTCTGCGCGTTTACGCTAAGTCAAACGAAGTGCCTCGCGTGCTTAACGGACTTGGAATCGCAATTCTTTCTACATCACAAGGTGTGTTAACGGATAAAGAAGCCCGCGCTAAACAGGCTGGCGGAGAAGTATTAGCATACGTTTGGTAAGAAGTTTAACATGAATGGAGGTGTTTGGTATGTCTCGTGTAGGTAAGAAGCTACTTGAGATTCCTTCAGGCGTTACAGTTACTCTGAACGACAACACTGTAACCGTGAAAGGACCAAAAGGAGAATTAACTCGTACGTTTCATCCTGATATGAAGATTAAAATTGAGGACAATGTACTTACTGTAGAACGTCCTTCAGATAATAAAGAACACCGTGCGCTGCATGGCACAACTCGCAGCATCATCGGAAACATGGTTGAAGGTGTATCTAAAGGTTTTGAAAGAGGTTTGGAATTAGTCGGTGTCGGTTACCGTGCTTCTAAATCCGGAAACAAACTTGTTTTGAACGTTGGATACTCTCACCCTGTAGAAATCGTTCCTGAAAACGGAATTGAAATCGAAGTTCCATCTCAAACAAAAGTGGTTGTAAAAGGTACAGATAAAGAACGTGTTGGAGCTACTGCTGCAAACATTCGCGCTGTACGTTCTCCAGAGCCTTACAAAGGCAAAGGGATCCGCTATGAAGGAGAAATGGTTCGTCGTAAAGAAGGTAAATCTGCTAAGTAAAACCGCTTAATGTGAGAAAGGAGTGACCCAGATGATTACGAAAACAAGCAAGAATGCTGCACGTCTTAAAAGACACGCTCGTGTTCGTGCGAAGCTTTCAGGAACCCCTGAAAGACCTCGTCTAAATGTTTTCCGTTCAAACAAACATATTTACGCACAAGTGATCGATGACGTGAACGGTGTTACACTTGTGAGTGCATCTACTCTTGATAAAGACTTTAACGCTGAAAATGGCAGCGATACGGCTGCGGCTGCAAAAGTTGGAGAGCTTGTTGCAAAGCGCGCTTCTGAAAAAGGTATCACAAATGTCGTGTTCGACCGTGGCGGTTACCTTTATCATGGACGTGTAAAAGCATTGGCTGATGCTGCACGCGAAGCTGGATTAGAATTTTAATAAAAGAAGGAGGGACATATGAATATGCGTCGTATTGACCCAAGCAAATTAGAGTTAGAAGAACGCTTAGTTACCGTTAACCGCGTAGCGAAAGTTGTTAAAGGTGGTCGTCGTTTCCGTTTCGCAGCTCTAGTCGTTGTCGGTGACAAAAACGGTCACGTTGGTTTCGGAACTGGTAAAGCACAAGAAGTTCCGGAAGCGATTCGCAAAGCTGTTGAAGATGCGAAAAAGAATATGATCGAAGTACCAATGGTTGGAACTACAATTCCACACGAAATCATCGGACGTTTCGGTGCAGGAAACATCTTGTTAAAACCTGCTTCTGAAGGTACGGGAGTCATCGCTGGAGGCCCAGTACGTGCGGTACTTGAGCTTGCAGGTGTATCTGATATCCTTTCTAAGTCTTTAGGTTCTAACACACCGATCAACATGATCCGTGCAACAGTCCAAGGTTTAAGCGAGCTGAAACGCGCTGAGGACGTTGCGAAGCTTCGTGGAAAATCTGTAGAAGAACTGTTAGGATAAGGAGGGAACATTAATGGCTAAATTAGAAATTACCCTCAAACGCAGTGTAATCGGACGCCCGGAAGATCAGCGCATTACTGTAAGAACGCTTGGTTTAAAGAAAACAAACCAAACTGTCGTTCATGAAGACAACGCTGCAATCCGCGGTATGATTAACAAAGTATCTCATTTAGTTTCTGTTAAAGAACTTTAAAAATAAACGATAGGCTAAGGAGGTGTCCAAATGAAACTTCATGAATTAAAGCCCGCAGAAGGTTCACGTAAAACGCGCAACCGCGTAGGTCGTGGTATTGGTTCTGGTAACGGTAAAACAGCTGGTAAAGGTCATAAAGGTCAAAACGCTCGTTCTGGCGGCGGTGTACGTCCTGGATTCGAGGGTGGACAAATGCCTTTATTCCAACGTCTTCCTAAACGCGGTTTCACAAACATCAACCGCAAGGAATTCGCTGTGGTCAACCTAGACAAACTCAACAGCTTTGCAGAAGGGACGGAAGTTACTCCTGAACTTCTTTTAGAAACAGGTGTAATCAGCAAGTTGAAATCTGGAGTGAAAATTCTTGGCGACGGTAAATTAGAAAAGAAATTAACTGTTAAAGCCAATAAATTCTCCGCTTCTGCTAAACAAGCAATTGAGGCTGCTGGCGGTACAGCTGAGGTGATCTAACTTGTTTAAGACAATCTCCAATTTTATGCGTGTGAAGGATATTCGGAATAAGATTATCTTCACTCTTTTAATGCTTATCGTCTTTCGTCTCGGTTCGTTCATTCCTGTGCCGCACGTAAACACAGAAGTTTTAAAGGCACAGGATCAAATGAGCGTATTTGGGATTCTAAACACATTTGGCGGCGGTGCATTGTTCAACTTCTCCATTCTTGCGATGGGAATCATGCCTTACATCACAGCTTCTATCATCATCCAGCTCCTGCAGATGGATGTTGTGCCGAAGTTTACCGAATGGTCTAAGCAGGGGGAAGTTGGTCGCCGAAAACTAGCTCAGTTCACAAGGTACTTCACGATCGTTCTTGGATTTATCCAGGCTTTAGGTATGTCTTACGGGTTTAACAACATGGCCGGCGGCGCGTTGATTACAGACCCGGGAGTCGGTACTTATTTGCTTATTGCGATTGTACTAACTGCTGGAACTGCTTTTTTAATGTGGCTGGGAGAACAAATTACGTCTCATGGAGTTGGTAACGGAATATCCATTATCATCTTCGCCGGTATCGTTGCCGGTATTCCGCAGACGATTAATCAGATCTACGCTCAGCAGTTTGTAGATGCTGGAGATCAGTTATTCTTGCAAATCATAAAGGTTGTCGTTATATTGGTTGCGATTTTAGCGATTGTCGTTGGCGTTATTTTCATCCAACAGGCGGTTAGAAAAATCTCAATTCAATATGCGAAAGGTTCAGGCCGTTCACCGGTTCCTGGCGGCCAGTCTACACACTTGCCGCTGAAGGTTAACCCGGCGGGAGTTATTCCGGTTATCTTTGCCGTAGCATTTATCACCACTCCGCGGACCGTGGCAACATTCTTTGGCTCCAATGACGTCACGAATTGGATTCAAAAAACGTTTGATTACACGCATCCGGTCGGAATGGGAGTTTATGCAGCATTGATCATCGCCTTTACCTATTTCTATGCATTTGTGCAGGTTAACCCTGAGCAAATGGCCGATAATCTAAAAAAACAAGGTGGCTATATTCCGGGAGTTCGTCCAGGAAAAATGACTCAAGATAGAATTACGAGCATTTTGTATCGACTTACATTTGTAGGCTCCATATTCTTGGCCGTGATTGCCATTCTTCCTGTCTTGTTCGTTAATATTGCTGGGCTGCCTTCATCTGCACAAATTGGTGGAACAAGTTTGCTGATTGTCATCGGGGTTGCACTTGAAACAATGAAGCAGCTTGAAAGCCAGCTGGTAAAACGAAACTATCGTGGATTTATGAAGCACTAGAGGAAATGGGGCGCGCCCATTCCCTCTAAAATAGAGAGGACGGGGAATCCGAAATGAACTTAGTCTTAATGGGACTGCCTGGAGCCGGTAAAGGGACACAGGCTGAACGGATTGTTGAAGATTTTGGGATACCTCATATCTCAACAGGAGACATGTTCCGCGCTGCGATGAAAGAAGAAACGGATCTGGGACTCGAAGCCAAATCATACATTGATAAAGGTGAGCTTGTTCCGGATGAAGTGACAATTGGTATTGTCAGGGAGAGACTTGGCAAGAATGATTGTGACGGAGGTTTTCTTCTGGACGGATTTCCGAGAACAGTCGCTCAAGCTGAAGCACTTGAGGAAATTCTTAAAGGACTTGGCAAGTCGATTGACCATGTCATCAACATTCAAGTCGATAAAGATGCATTGATGGAACGTCTGACAGGACGCAGAATCTGCAAAAACTGCGGTGCAACTTATCATTTAGTCTTTAATCCGCCTGCAAAAGAAAATGTATGCGACAAGTGTGGAGGAGAGCTTTATCAGCGTGAAGACGATAATGAAGCTACCGTATCCACGCGGTTAGAGGTCAACATGAAGCAAACCCAGCCTTTACTCGATTTCTACGAGGATAAAGGATATCTCGTAAACATTGACGGGCAGAAGCACATCAATGAAGTTTACGCTGATATAAAGGAGCTTCTCGGAGGCCGGGACAAATGATTATTTGTAAAACTCCCCGAGAAATCGAAATCATGCGGGAAGCCGGAAGAATTGTCGCTTTAACTCATCAGGAGCTAAAAAAGCACATTAAACCCGGCATCTCGACAAAAGAACTGGATCAAATTGCCGAACGTTTTATTACAAAGCAAGGTGCAATCCCGTCTTTTAAAGGGTATAATGGTTTTCGCGGGAGCATTTGCGTTTCGGTCAACGAAGAACTCGTGCACGGTATTCCGGGAAAACGGGTCCTTCGCGACGGGGACATCATCAGCATCGATATCGGTGCGAAGCTGAACGGTTATCATGGTGACTCTGCATGGACTTATCCAGTGGGTACGATTAGCGATGATGATCAGAAGCTGCTGGATGTGACAGAGGAGTCTTTATATAGAGGCTTGAAGGAAGCAAAACCGGGAGAACGTTTGTCGAATATTTCCCACGCAATTCAAACGTATGTCGAAAGCGAACAATTTTCAGTCGTCAGGGAATATGTAGGACACGGGGTAGGGCAGGATCTGCATGAGGATCCGCAAATTCCTCACTACGGTCCGCCGAACAAAGGCCCGCGTTTAAAGCCTGGCATGGTCCTGGCCATTGAGCCGATGGTCAATGCAGGCACACGCTATGTCAAAACATTGGCTGACAACTGGACGGTTGTAACTGTGGACGGGAAGAAGTGTGCTCACTTTGAACACACGATTGCCATAACGGAAGCCGGTTTTGAGATACTGACAAAAGCCTAGGTGAAATGAGATGTATCGGAAAACACCTGAAATTGGACAGTTCGTACGCATAATAAAAGACCGCGAAATGAACCAATACGCAGTTGTTATTGATATAGTCGATCATCATCATGTGCTGGTAGCAGACGGAGAAAAGCGTTAATTTCATTCTCCTAAGAAAAAGAATATCAATCATTTAACCTTTTATGATTGCGTATCTCCGGAAGTTCAGAACAGTATAAACGAAACAGGGCGTGTGACAAACGGAAAATTGAGATTTTCTCTTTTGAAATTTGTCAGAGAGCAAGTTACTGATTTGAAGAAGGGAGAACACTTGAATGGCGAAAGACGATGTAATTGAAGTGGAAGGTACTGTAGTCGAAACACTGCCAAACGCAATGTTCAAAGTTGAACTTGAGAATGGCCATACGGTTTTGGCTCACGTATCTGGTAAAATCCGCATGCACTTCATTCGCATTTTACCTGGAGACAAAGTTACGGTAGAATTATCTCCATATGACTTAACTCGTGGTAGAATTACGTACCGTTACAAATAAAGCACTCCGGAAATTGAAGGAGGTTGGAAACACATGAAAGTGAGACCATCAGTTAAACCGATCTGTGAAAAATGTAAGGTCATTCGCAGAAAAGGAAAAGTAATGGTGATCTGTGAAAATCCAAAGCATAAACAAAAACAAGGATAATTTTTAAGGAGGTGCGAGAGAGATGGCTCGTATTGCTGGTGTAGATATCCCACGTGATAAACGTGTTGTTATTTCATTAACATACATCTTTGGAATCGGTCGTACAACGGCTCAGCAAATCTTAAAAGAAGCTGGAGTTTCTGAAGATACTCGCGTTCGTGATTTGACTGAAGAAGAACTTGGTAAAATCCGTGACGTGATTGACAAATTGAAAGTTGAAGGTGACCTTCGCCGTGAAGTGTCTCTTAACATCAAACGTCTGATCGAAATCGGAAGCTACCGCGGAATTCGTCATCGTCGCGGACTGCCTGTTCGCGGTCAAAATACTAAAAATAACGCGCGTACTCGTAAAGGTCCGCGTCGTACTGTAGCTAACAAGAAAAAATAAGCAAGGGAGGTAATTAAACAATGGCTGCTGCTCGTAAAACAAACACGCGTAAACGCCGCGTGAAAAAGAATATTGAATCTGGAATTGCTCATATCCGTTCAACTTTCAACAACACGATTGTTACTATCACAGATGTTCATGGCAATGCTCTTTCTTGGTCAAGTGCCGGAGCTCTAGGATTTAAAGGTTCTAAAAAATCCACTCCATTCGCTGCACAAATGGCTGCTGAAACAGCTGCTAAAGGTTCTATCGAACATGGACTTAAAACTCTTGAAGTTACTGTAAAAGGACCAGGTTCCGGCCGTGAAGCTGCAATTCGTGCACTTCAAGCTGCTGGACTGGAAGTTACAGCTATCAGAGACGTAACGCCTGTTCCTCATAACGGATGCCGTCCGCCAAAACGTCGCCGCGTGTAATTTGTTTGTATAGATTTTGTGTCCCTGTCAATAATGGGTTATGATACAGTTAATTTATAAAACGAATGCACACTCGTTGCCTGAGCACATACGGGACTAAACAATGGGGAATTTCGGATAGAATCAGAGAAATTCTTTCCGGGGTTTCGACGTTTTGAAGGAGGGTTTTATGAAATGATCGAGATTGAAAAACCAAAAATCGAAACGGTTGAAATCAGCGACGATGCCAAGTATGGTAAATTTGTCGTAGAGCCACTTGAGCGTGGATATGGTACAACTTTGGGTAACTCCTTACGTCGTATCCTTTTATCCTCACTCCCTGGTGCCGCTGTAACATCGATCCAAATAGATGGTGTACTGCATGAATTCTCGACGATCGAAGGCGTTGTTGAAGATGTTACAACGATTATCTTAAACATTAAAAAACTTGCACTGAAAATCTACTCTGAAGAAGAGAAGACGCTTGAGATTGATGTTCAGGGTGAAGGAGTTGTAACAGCTGCTGATATTACCCACGACAGTGATGTTGAGATTTTGAATCCTGATCTTCACATTGCGACTCTTGGCCAAAATGCGAGTTTTCGAGTTCGCTTAACCGCTCAAAGAGGTCGCGGGTATACACCAGCTGACTCGAATAAAAGAGACGATCAGCCGATTGGCGTCATCCCGATTGATTCCATCTTTACACCTGTTTCTCGCGTATCTTATCAAGTTGAGAATACTCGTGTGGGTCAGATTACAAACTATGACAAACTTACGCTTGACGTATGGACAGATGGAAGCACTGGACCAAAAGAAGCAATTGCGCTTGGTTCAAAGATTTTGACTGAACACCTTAATATTTTTGTCGGTTTGACCGACGAAGCTCAGCATGCTGAAATCATGGTTGAAAAAGAAGAGGATCAAAAAGAAAAAGTTCTTGAAATGACTATTGAAGAGCTCGATCTTTCAGTCCGTTCTTACAACTGCTTGAAGCGTGCGGGAATCAATACAGTTCAAGAACTTGCGAACAAAACTGAAGAAGATATGATGAAAGTTCGCAACCTGGGTCGCAAGTCGCTTGAAGAAGTAAAAGCGAAACTTGAAGAACTTGGACTTGGCCTTCGCAAAGACGATTGACTAGTTTCCATGTGAACTAGGATTTTCGTGTGTTTTTTATTTCAGATAGAGTATTTCAATAAAGGAGGGGACACCACATGTCATACAGAAAACTAGGACGCACTAGTGCACAGCGTAAAGCAATGCTGCGTGATCTTACAACAGACCTGATCATCAACGAGAGAATTGAAACAACAGAAGCTCGCGCGAAAGAACTTCGCTCTGTTGTAGAAAAAATGATTACACTTGGCAAGCGCGGAGATTTACACGCACGCCGCCAAGCAGCTGCATACATCCGCAATGAGGTTGCAGATGCAGAGAAAGACCAAGATGCACTCCAAAAACTTTTCTCTGATGTAGCACCTCGTTATGAAGAGCGCCAAGGCGGATACACACGTATTATGAAGCTTGGTCCTCGCCGTGGTGACGGAGCACCAATGGCTATCATCGAATTGGTTTAATCACATATTTTGTGTGTCTAAAGAAGGGCGGGACAGTTTTTAACTGGATCTATGCCCTTTTTTTAGATACCGGGGAATTTTCTATGATAAAAGAATAGTCAGAAAAGCAGAGCTTTAGAGGAGAGGAGGCCGGACGGGCAAATGAATCAAGATCGATTAATCGCTGCAGAGGATATCACGTTTCGCTACCAGAAAGATGCGGACAGGCCTGCGCTTGATCATGTATCTTTCCATGTGTTAAAAGGAGAATGGCTTGCAATCGTAGGTCACAACGGCTCAGGGAAGTCGACGCTCGCCCGTGCTTTAAACGGACTAATCCTGCCTGACGAAGGATCGATTGAAGTCGGCGGTATTCAGCTGACGGAAGAGACGGTCTGGGATGTCCGAAAAAAAGTCGGTATGGTGTTTCAAAATCCGGATAACCAATTTGTCGGGACAACCGTCCGCGATGATGTGGCTTTTGGTTTAGAAAACAACGGAGTTCCAAGAGAAGACATGGTGGAAAGGGTGGATTGGGCCGTTCAACAGGTGAACATGCAAGAATTTCTCGATCAAGAGCCGCACCATCTCTCTGGAGGGCAAAAGCAGCGTGTTGCGATTGCGGGAGTGCTTGCCGCCCGGCCTGACATCATGATTCTCGACGAGGCGACTTCCATGCTCGACCCGATGGGACGGGAAGAAGTGCTGGATACGGTCAGAAGGCTGAAAGACCAGGGAATGGTTACGGTCATTTCGATTACACATGACTTAAACGAAGCTGCTAAGGCCGACCGGATCATCGTCATGAACGGCGGAAGAAAATTTGCCGAAGGCACGCCGCAGGAAGTCTTTCGTCTGAATCAAGACCTGATAAAAATCGGGCTTGATTTGCCTTTTTCTTTTCAGCTCAGCCAAATGCTGAAGGAAAGCGGTCTGGCTTTGAAAGGCGATCATCTGACACAAGAAGGATTGGTGAATGAGCTATGGACATTGAAATCAAAGATGTAGAGCACCGATACCAGATGAAAACGCCTTTTGAACGCCTGGCGATCTATGATGTCAACGCCGTGATTAAAGAGGGAAGCTATGTCGCTGTAATCGGTCATACAGGATCGGGAAAATCGACATTGCTTCAGCATCTGAACGGGCTTTTAAAACCGACAAAAGGACAGATACGCCTCGGCGGGGACGTTCTTGAAGCAGGCAAAAAGAATAAACACATAAAAGCTTTGCGGAAAAAGGTCGGGATTGTCTTCCAGTTTCCTGAACATCAGCTGTTTGAAGAAACAATTTTAAAGGACATCTCATTCGGCCCGATCAATTTCGGTATGAGCCGGGAGAAGGCGGAAGAAAAGGCGAGGGAAATGCTGAAGCTTGTAGGTTTGGATGAGGAGCTGTCCGACAGGTCCCCGTTTGAACTAAGCGGCGGGCAAATGCGCCGCGTGGCCATTGCGGGAGTGCTGGCGATGGAGCCGGAGGTACTCGTCCTCGATGAACCGACGGCAGGGCTTGACCCAAGAGGCCGCAAAGAGATCATGGACATGTTCTACAGCCTCCATAAGCAGAGGAAGCTGACGACGATTCTCGTCACGCACAGTATGGAAGATGCGGCGGCGTATGCAGATGAACTGATTGTGATGCATAAAGGCACGGTCAAAGCAAAAGGGACGCCGCGGGAGCTTTTTTCAAGGAAAGACGATATCGCTGCCTTTGGGCTTGATTTACCGGAAACGATTAAATTCCAAAAACGTCTTGAAGAAACGCTGGGCATTACGTTCAAAGCGCCGATCTTGACGATTGAAGAAGCAGCCTCCGAAATTAAAGCTCTTTTTCAGGAGGAAAATGCCCTATGATGGACAATATCATTATCGGCAAATATGTACCCGGGACATCGATCATTCACCGGCTTGATCCGCGTACAAAGCTGTTAACCATTTTCCTTTTTGTCTTTATCGTTTTTTTCGCGAATAATACGGAAACATATGCACTGCTCGGCCTGTTTACGGTCGCAGCCGCAGCTTTGTCGGGCGTTCCGGTGCGATTCCTTTTAAAAGGGATGAAGCCGGTGTTCTGGATTGTGCTGTTTACGTTTCTGCTTCATATTTTTATGACAAGGGAAGGACCGGTTCTCGCCGATTTCGGCTTGTTTAAAATTTATGAGCAGGGGCTTGTTCAAGGGATTTTTATTTCGCTGCGCTTTGTTTACCTCATCATGATCACAACGATTTTAACATTGACGACGACTCCAATCGAAGTGACCGATGGTTTGGAGCATTTGCTCGGTCCGTTTAAAAAGTTGAAGCTTCCCGTTCATGAACTCGCTCTCATGATGTCCATCTCCCTCAGATTTATACCGACTCTGATCGAAGAGACGGATAAGATCATGAAAGCACAAATGGCAAGAGGCGTCGATTTTACGAACGGCCCGGTCAAAGAACGTGTCAAAGCGATCGTTCCTCTTCTTGTTCCGCTGTTTGTCAGTGCCTTTAAAAGAGCCGAAGAGCTTGCAACCGCGATGGAGGCGCGAGGATACAGAGGAGGGGAAGGCCGTACAAAATACAGGCAGCTCACGTGGAAATGGAAGGATACTTCCGTGCTTCTCATTTTAGCTGGTCTTGGCGTATTGCTAATTTTATTGCGGACTTAGGTGATAGACGATGAGAATGAAATGCACGATTTCATATGACGGACACCTTTTTTACGGCTACCAAGTGCAGCCTGGTCAAAGAACGGTGCAGGATGAGCTTGAAAAAGCGCTGCAAACGCTCCATAAAGCGAAAGAGCGTATTCCTGTCGTTTCATCCGGGCGTACCGACAGCGGCGTCCACGCGGTCGGACAGACGATTCATTTTGACAGTCCGCTATCCATCCCTGAGGCGAAATGGCCGTATGCTTTGAACGCCCTGCTGCCTGATGATATATCGGTCCACAAGGCGGAAGCTGTCGATAATCAATTTCATGCGAGGTTTTCTGCAAAAAGAAAAGAATACCGGTATATGATTTACAGGGGCAGACATCCGGACGTTTTTAAACGCCACTACGCATACCATGTTCCGTATGACCTTGATATGGAAAAAGTCAAAGAAGCCTCCCGCTATCTGGTCGGAACCCATGATTTCACAAGCTTTTGTGCAACCAAAACCGAAGTGAAGGACAAAGTCAGAACGGTCTATGAACTGGAATGGTCTGACACAGGGGACGGACTGCAGATGAGGATTGTAGGCAGCGGATTTTTGTATAACATGGTTAGAATCATTGCCGGCACGCTTCTTGATGTAGGAACCGGCAAATTTTCCCCTGGAGACATTGAAAAGATGATTCTTGCCAGAAGCCGCGATGCCGCAGGGCGCACTGCACCGGCGCACGGCTTGTATTTATGGCGTGTTATCTATGACAACTAAACCAGGTGTAACATTTTCTTGACAGAGAGTACAGAAAGTTATAAGATATCATATGGTATGTATTTCAACCCCACGATAAGCCCCGGAAACTTATTGTGTTTTGAAATAGAACGTAATTGAAGTTTATTGAAAATGGCAGATTTATTTAGGAGGGAAATTTAATGCGTACAACACCTATGGCTAACGCAAGTAATATTGAACGCAAGTGGTTAGTTGTTGATGCTGCTGGCAAGACGCTAGGACGTCTTTCTACAGAAGTTGCATCTATCCTTCGCGGAAAACATAAACCAACTTACACACCACACGTTGACACTGGAGATCATGTGATCATCATCAACGCTGAAAAAATCGAGTTAACTGGTAAAAAGTTAACGGACAAAATCTACTACCGTCACACTCAACATCCAGGCGGTTTAAAATCAAGAACTGCTCTTGAAATGCGTACAAACTACCCTGAGAAAATGCTTGAACTTGCGATCAAAGGCATGCTTCCAAAGGGTTCTCTAGGTCGTCAAATGTTCAAAAAATTGAACGTATACCGTGGTTCTGAGCATCCACACGAAGCACAAAAACCTGAAGTTTACGAACTTCGCGGTTAATTAAAAAGGAGGTTACCAATTTGGCACAGGTTCAATATTACGGTACTGGCCGTCGTAAAAGCTCTGTAGCGCGTGTGCGTTTAGTTCCAGGAGAAGGCCGTATCATCGTGAATAATCGTGAAATCAGCGAGCACATCCCATCTGCAGCTCTAATCGAAGATATCAAACAACCATTAAATTTGACTGAAACAGCTGGTACTTATGACGTTTTAGTAAACGTTCATGGAGGCGGCTTATCCGGTCAAGCCGGAGCAATCCGTCACGGTATCGCCCGCGCTTTGCTTGAAGCAGATCCGGAATACCGTTCAACTCTAAAACGTGCCGGTCTACTGACTCGTGACGCACGTATGAAAGAACGTAAAAAATACGGACTTAAAGGCGCACGCCGTGCACCTCAGTTCTCAAAACGTTAATTTTTGGCGTTTCAAAGGCTCTCAAGACTTTTGTCTTGGGGGTCTTTTTTATTGCTGCCGTCCTACATATGAAGCGGATACCGGAACACGGTTCATCTCCCGCGCCCAGACGGATATTTGTCCGATGTGATGAATTTCATGGGCGATCAAATGCCTTAAAATGTCACCTTGTGTATAGGTATCTTCTGACCAAGACGTTTTGACAGGCTTCTGTTCGGCTGCGCTGGAAAAATGAAAAACCACGCTCTCAACCTCGGGACGATACGCTTCAGAAAACCTGATAATGTGCTGAATCGACGGGTAGTCGGAAAACTCGGGAGTGAAGTCCGGCTTGTCTAAAATGGCATACATCCAGCTCACCTCAACATCGACAATATGAAACAAGTTTTTCAAAATGCTTTCCATACCGCCTGAACGCTTCTTTTCGATTTCCTCCGGCGGCTGCTTCAGGCACCAGTCAAACCATTCATCGCGAACTTGCCAATTATACTGAAACAAACCTTTCATCTCATGCTCACCTCTCCTAATATGTTCGGCTTTTCGCTCTGTTTCCCTTCCCGGATTGCCAAGGATACACATTCATGATGTAATGAGTCTTACAAAGCATGAAGGAGAGAAAAGATGATTCAAACAATAATGAAACAGTTGCGTACTGAATTAAAACAACATTTCCGTCCGTTTTTGAATCCTCCTGCAACAGAGGAAGACATTCGAAAAGCTGAAAATGAAATGGAAGTCACGTTTCCTGAAGAGTTCAGGGCGCTTTATCTTACCCATAATGGTGAAAAAGAATCGGGCCCCGGATTATTTTTCGGACTTCCTTTTCTTTCCTTGCAAGAAATGCTCACGGAGTGGCGAATATGGAAGGGGCTTGAAGGAGATGAAGAATTGGAAGAGATCGATGCATATTCGGTTCCGCCGTGTTGGATTAAAGAGAAATATGCGAACCGCCGATGGATTCCGATTAGCAGGGATTACGGAGGAAATCATATTGGCGTAGACCTTGATCCTGATGAGGAGGGGCAAGCCGGACAAGTGATCAATTTCGGACGCGACGAAGAAATAAAGTATGTGATTGCTCATCATGTGACAGATCTACTGATCCATATAACAAATACGCTTAAAAATGGTCATTATACGATTGATGAATATGATGATGCCGTCAGCTGGAGCTACAGCAATGAGGAAGAGCTTCATTTCCTGGATGCCATCCGTTCCATGGAACTTCCGGTGCTGCATGCAAGACCGCAGGAAGCCGATCTTGAACATGCGGACAGATGGCTTCGTCAGCTGGACGATCGCTGGACTGCGATTGTGGAAACGATGGCTGAAAGTCCAGAAGCATTTTGTAACAAGATAAAGCTGCGTTTAGCTGGCAGAGAGCTGACACACATTAAACCGCTATCAGTCTGTACGGATATGAGGGAATTGAATTTAAGTGCAAATCGTATTTATGATTTAACGCCTTTGCAAAGCATGATCTTTTTGAAAAAGCTTTATCTTGGAAATAACCCGGTAACAGATTTAACGCCAATCGCTCAATTGAAACATCTGCAGTACTTAAATGTGGAGAAAACATGCGTGACCGATTTGTCTCCGCTTGCGGATTTATCATCTTTGAGAGAATTGGATATGACGGATATTCAAGCTGCAGAATACACGCCGCTCAGTCACTGTAAAAACCTTGAGTTTTTAAAGGTAAATGTTTGTACCGAAAAGCAAATAAACGATATTTCTCAAATCAGCACGTTGAAACGATTACATATACGCGGAAGTGAACATGTATCCGAAGAAGAGATAAAAGCGATAGCAGGTTTGGAAACATTAAGGTCTTTAACGGTTGAAAATATTACGTTAGAAAACGTTGATTTCTTAGGCACGCTTCATACGCTTCAAACACTAACACTTATCAATTCGTCCGTTAAAGACGGAACCGTTCTTGCCGGCTTGGAACATCTGAAAAGACTGGAATTGGATGGTTCTGAAATCGCAAACCTTAAAGTGGTGGCGCAGTCGTCTTCGTTAGAGGAGTTTACCGGTTCTTTTGACCAATTTTATGTATTGAAGGACATATGCAAGAAAAAAGTGGATTTCTCTAAAGTAATTGGCGAGATGTCTGAAGAAGAAGAGGAGATATGGAGCAGCTATGTGAGTGAATAGCTTTTCATCTCGCGGTTCCTAATATTTTCGGCTTCTTCCTCCGTTTCCCTTCCTTAGAAAAGCATGATTTCCGGCTCCTGACTGCACAATACAAGGTAAAAAGGAGGCGGTTCTATGGGGACGGTCGTATCTTTTAACAATGAAAAACAAAAGAAGCAGATCAATTTGGAAAAAAAGCTTCTGCGCGAACTGTCTTTGGAAAAAATGCTGAATTCTGCGGAGGAATGCTTTGCTCCTCTTTTTCACTTTTTTTCTAAGCACACGGATATTTTGTATGACGGCTGCATCGATTTTGCCATTGAGGCCTATTTGCTGGGAGCCGAGTACGGAAAGTTCGGCTATCACGGAGAACCCGTTCAACGAGCGATGGTCCGCTCAGAAAAAGAAGAAAAACAGCTTCTGCACGAGCTTTATGAATATGCGGTGAGCTGGTCTGAGGCTTTTAATATTCAAGCGGCTCATGAACCGCTTTATTATGCGTGCGAATACTTCATCCAAAGCTGGTGGAAGGAAGGCTTCAGCGAGCGGGAAAGACGCTTTAAGCTTCGGCTCAGATAATTTATGTAAAAGTGCGACCAAGCTGAATCATATTTCCTTTCCTTGTCCCATATGTTGTAGTAAGGACGAGCGGGAGGGAAAGGGATGAAGAAAAAAATAAAATGGCTCGGGTTTTTACTCGGCTTTGTCGTTTTATTATGTTTATTTCAATATCAATTCCACAATGATGATTCTTGGCGGTCATGGAATCTTCCGTTGAGCGGCAAGATCATTTATATTGATCCTGGACACGGGGGCGCGGATGGAGGGGCATCAAGCGGTGAACTCCTTGAAAAAGACGTGGCGCTTGAAGTATCCCTTAGAATCAGGGACTATCTCCAGGAACAGGGCGCCTTAGTGTTGTTGACGCGGGAGGACGATCATGATCTCGCTCCTGAAGAAACGAAGGGACTCAGCAGAAGGAAAGCGGAAGACTTGCGGAAAAGGGTCGACGTGATCAACAATTCTGAAGCCGACCTTTACCTCAGCATCCATTTGAATGCGATTCCTTCCGCGCGATGGAGCGGTGCGCAAAGCTTCTTTTACGGACAATATGAAGAAAACGAACGGGCCGCCAAGTTTATTCAGGATGAATTAAGACATAATCTTGAAAACACGACGCGGAAGGCAAAGAGGATACACGGCATTTATTTGATGCAAAATGTGAAAAAGCCGGGGGCGCTCGTCGAGATCGGGTTTTTGTCTAATCCGAAAGAAGCAAAACAGCTGGCCAAGCCCAAATATCAGGACAAAATCGCGGCATCCGTATATAAAGGCGTATTGCGTTACTTTACAGAAGACAGAGACCCTCCTGAATAAGAGGGTTTCTTTTTGTGTCAAAGACACTATAAGGAAAGATATGCTATACTTATTTTGTAAACGAATACAACAAAGGGTGAGATCAATGTTGCGAGAAGACGATGTAAAAAAAATAGTCGGCGATTTGGACGAGCCATTTCTTCACAAGCCGCTCAGAGAGCTGGATGCCGTCAAGGAAATTAAAATAAAACCCGAAAAACGGCACGTCAGCGTAAAGGTGGCGCTCGCAAAAACGGGATCTGCCGAACAAATGCAGCTTCAGCAGGAAATCGTCATACGGTTGAAAGAAGCCGGTGCAGAGACGGTCGGCCTGCGTTTTGAAGAGCTGCCTGAAGAAGTCGTGATGAGTTATCAAGAGTCTGCCCAAGGGCAGGATCAATCTCTGCTGAATAGTGAAAAACAGCCTGTGTTTTTAGCGGTGGCAAGCGGTAAAGGTGGCGTCGGAAAGTCGACGGTATCGGTCAATTTGGCTGTGTCTCTGGCGCGAATCGGAAAGAAAGTCGGATTAATCGACGCCGATATTTACGGATTCAGCGTTCCGGATATGATGGGAATCACTGTACGGCCGACGATTGAAGGAGAAAAGGTCGTGCCGGTTGAAAGATTCGGTGTCAAAGTAATTTCGATGGGATTTTTTGTTGAAGACAATGCCCCTGTCATTTGGCGAGGCCCTATGCTTGGAAAAATGCTGAATAACTTCTTCCATGAGGTCGAATGGGGAGATGTCGATTATATTATCTTAGACCTGCCGCCGGGAACAGGCGATGTAGCGCTTGATGTTCACTCAATGCTTCCAAGCTGTAAAGAGGTGATCGTGTCGACACCGCACCCTACTGCCGCGTTTGTCGCTGCAAGAGCGGGCGCGATGGCTTTGAAGACCGATCATGAAATCTTGGGAATCGTTGAAAATATGGCTTATTACGAAAGTGTCAAAACAGGCGAAAAGGAATACGTATTCGGCAAAGGCGGAGGCGAGAAGCTCGCAGAAGAACTCGGCGTTCCGATTCTGGGGAAAATTCCGCTGAAGCAGCCGGATTGGGATGACAGCGAATTCGCGCCGTCCGTTTATGATGAAAGCCACCCGACCGGCGCCATTTATTTGGATATCGCCAAAAAAATCGACGAAAGCATTGGCGTAAAAGCTTAAAGAGCAGAAAAAGCTTCCTCCGCGGAAGAAGCTTTTAGTGAATGAAAAGCGGCTTAGCTTTGTTTTTCTTCGCCGCCTTTCATTTCTTCTTTCATGCTTTCAGAAGCAGCTTTTTTCAGTTCCTCTTCAAACTGCTTTCTGTAGAGCGGGCTTGACAGAGTGTCAGATATGACTTCCTGCAGGTGGGTTCGGAATTCCTGGCTTCTGACAAGTTCACTGTACTTTTTGGCCATTTCAGGATCCTGCATGACCTGGATCAGCATTTTTTGGTACTCAGGATC
Organism: Bacillus sp. GM2; assembly: GCF_056155945.1. Classification (NCBI taxonomy): domain Bacteria; kingdom Bacillati; phylum Bacillota; class Bacilli; order Caryophanales; family Bacillaceae; genus Bacillus; species Bacillus sp. GM2. The sequence goes on along the minus strand of NZ_JBRKSZ010000008.1, from coordinate 798,172 downwards.
TTTCATCAGTTTTTTCAGCACTTTTTCATGTTCATTTTGAAGTGTTTTGGCAAAGCCTTCTGCGAATTTTGGATCTTCGAAGACTTTTTTCCAAAATTCGGCTCCTTTTTTGGAGGTCATTGTTTTTTCAACGGTTTCTTTGACGGTTTTTTCATCCATCACAAGTGTTTCATTTAATTTGTCATCATTTAATATTTCTTGAATCGCTTTTTTTCCGTCATCTGTCTTTAATATATCGACAACCATCTTTTTGGTTTGATCATAGTCCATCTCAGCTGCTTGGTCCGTGGGAGCACAAGCTGTTAAAGATAGAAACAGAAAACAGCTTATCGATAGCATTGTGGTCTTGAACATGCTTAAGCTCCTTTCGAAAACTCGTCTTACCTTTAATATGAATGTCTTTTAAAAATTTATACATAACAAAATATCGCTGCTACAGCGTTTACTTAGGGGTTGGGAAGTCTACAATGAAAAGCCGTAATCTCGTCCGATTTTTCTTTTCCGTGTTGGGTGTCGGAGCTTTGACTACAAGTATTGTCGGTTTTGCCATTGAGTGGGGAAGATATAAGGAGCTGTTTCTTTCCTTCGAGGTATTGGAGATTCTTTCTGTTCTATTTTGGTTTATCGGGGTTGGCATGATCTTTAGCGTGATTGCTCAAATGGGGTTTGTGATTTTCTTAACGATTCACCGTTTTGCACTGGAAATCTTCAGATCTCATTCTTTGTGGAACTCGATTCAGCTTTTTTTAATTGTATTTGTCGCGTTTGATTTGGTTTACTTGCGTTTTCTGTTTTTTGAAAAAGGGGGAGGCTCCATCATTCCGTATATTTGGCTGCCGCTCTTTATTTTAGCGGTAAGCATTGCGGCCGCATATGCAAAGCAAAAACAGTCCTCTAAAAAAACGTTCGTTTCCGCATTATTTCTAATGTTTGTTTTTACTGTGATGGAGTGGTTCCCGGCGTTAAGGGTCAATGAAGAGGACTGGCTCTATTTAATGCTGCTTCCTTTATTAGCCTGCAACGCTTTTCAACTTTTAATGCTGCCAAAATTTCAGGCCCGCGCTTAGACCGGTTGCTATTTTACTTCTGATGATTTTGCATCCGTATTTGCGATTAAATCGCTGACGGTTACATTTTTGAGTCCCTTGCTTCTGAGGTGGTGCACGATCTCAGGCAGGGCTTCTTTTGTTTGTTTGGCCGAATCTGAAGCGTGAAAGAGCACGATATCACCAGCGCTCACCGTTTCATTTACGTTTTGTACGATCTTTTGAACCCCCGGGTTCGTCCAGTCATCCGAATTAATACTGTAGTGAACGACGGTATAGCCGTACTGTTTAGCGACAGCGAGTACGTCTTTATTAAACTGGCCGGTCGGCGGCCTTAAAAGCGTGAGGTCCTCAAGACCGAGTTTTTGAAAAGAGTTTTGTGCTTTTGTTAAGTCTTTTTTGATTTCGCTTTTCTTCATTTGCGAATAGTTTTTATAAGCATAGCCCATGCTCCCGATCTGATGACCGTCTTTACGGATTCTTTCCACGACATCCGGATGTCGCTCCGCCCATGAAGCTGAAAGAAAAAAGGTCGCGTCTTTAATACCGTTTGCTTTTAATGTATCTAAAATAGGCATGGCCTTTTGATCTCCCCAGCTGATATTAAAGGTAAGAGCGACTTCGTTTGTATCTGAGTCTCCTCTATATACCGCTTTTGCTCCGCTTTCTGTAGAAAACACAGGAAGAGGGAGCAGGTTTTGTACATAAAAAAAGCTTGCTGTCGCAAAAGCGGCTATCATAATAATGATTAACTGCTTAATTCGTTTCATATGCCACACATAAAAATGGTTCACAGAGAAACTCCTCCTTGTCCATGCTGCTTTGTATTCATCCTATGCTTGTTTAAAATAGAACATAACAATAATTCATCTTAAGAAAAAAATTAAAAAGAGGGTTGACCAGATTTGAATTAACATGTTATATTATTATTCGTCGCTGATAAACAGCTGACACGAAAAAGCTCCAAAAAATAATTTTGAGAAAAGTTATTGACAAATATGTGAGCTTGATGTTATATTATTAAAGCCGCTGAACGAAGCGGAAATGATCTTTGAAAACTAAACAAGACAAACGTACCTGTTAATTCATTAAATAAATCGCACATGCGAATGTGCGTAGTCATTATCAAACTTCATGGAGAGTTTGATCCTGGCTCAGGACGAACGCTGGCGGCGTGCCTAATACATGCAAGTCGAGCGGACCGACGGGAGCTTGCTCCCTTAGGTCAGCGGCGGACGGGTGAGTAACACGTGGGTAACCTGCCTGTAAGACTGGGATAACTCCGGGAAACCGGGGCTAATACCGGATGCTTGATTGAACCGCATGGTTCAATTATAAAAGGTGGCTTTTAGCTACCACTTACAGATGGACCCGCGGCGCATTAGCTAGTTGGTGAGGTAACGGCTCACCAAGGCAACGATGCGTAGCCGACCTGAGAGGGTGATCGGCCACACTGGGACTGAGACACGGCCCAGACTCCTACGGGAGGCAGCAGTAGGGAATCTTCCGCAATGGACGAAAGTCTGACGGAGCAACGCCGCGTGAGTGATGAAGGTTTTCGGATCGTAAAACTCTGTTGTTAGGGAAGAACAAGTACCGTTCGAATAGGGCGGTACCTTGACGGTACCTAACCAGAAAGCCACGGCTAACTACGTGCCAGCAGCCGCGGTAATACGTAGGTGGCAAGCGTTGTCCGGAATTATTGGGCGTAAAGCGCGCGCAGGCGGTTTCTTAAGTCTGATGTGAAAGCCCCCGGCTCAACCGGGGAGGGTCATTGGAAACTGGGGAACTTGAGTGCAGAAGAGGAGAGTGGAATTCCACGTGTAGCGGTGAAATGCGTAGAGATGTGGAGGAACACCAGTGGCGAAGGCGACTCTCTGGTCTGTAACTGACGCTGAGGCGCGAAAGCGTGGGGAGCGAACAGGATTAGATACCCTGGTAGTCCACGCCGTAAACGATGAGTGCTAAGTGTTAGAGGGTTTCCGCCCTTTAGTGCTGCAGCAAACGCATTAAGCACTCCGCCTGGGGAGTACGGTCGCAAGACTGAAACTCAAAGGAATTGACGGGGGCCCGCACAAGCGGTGGAGCATGTGGTTTAATTCGAAGCAACGCGAAGAACCTTACCA